>NZ_JBIVHS010000011.1:0-97569 GCF_044749365.1 Kitasatospora sp. NPDC089509
GCGCGCCGTCTGCTCCGCAGACATGACGCGCCGTCACTACGTGACGGAGCGTTGTGGCGCCCCTCCGGGGCGCAGTAGCACAGAGTGATGTTGCGGCGCGTCGCGCCGCTGGTCGGGGGTGGCTCCGGTCGGCGGTCCAGTGCCCCTCCTTTGGGGTGCCGGCGCGTCCGCGCCGGGCTCTATGGCCCTGTCTCGGGCTGGTCTAACTTGGTAATTCTAATGGTGAGTTGGAGTTTTTGGCGCACTCCGTGCGCCTAGCTATCTGGGGAGAAGGGGGCTGGGGTTCGCCTTCGACTTTCCCCTGGTGGCTGCGGGCGAACCGGCCGGCCACTCACCTGCCATTGCATTCTGTTACCAGATTGGCCAACGGTACAACCCCTCCCGTAGGGGGCAAGGTGGCCAGCCACCCGGCCAAGGTGGTCTAGACCCATGGCCTTGATCGGCGACCCCGTGCAGCCTTGATGACGCCATCGATGCAGCATGAGAATCACATCATCGGATGATCTCACCATGTTCTGTCCCCTCATTCGGAAGCAACCATGGAATACTTCACCGCCCCGGATGTGTCACGGTCAGTTGTGTAACGTCATGAGTTTTCCATTCGTTACTTGTCAGGCCGTCAGCTCCCTCCGTATAAAGCGAAGTGACGTTACAGAATCCGGTCCTCTCAGATTTCGGCCCCTCACGGAAATCCGTCATCGGCGTCGTCCCTGGGCGGCCTCGGCGAAGGTAAGGCCGTTCCATAGTCGCCCGGTCTGCAGTGTGCGCCCGCGGTGTGACGGGGGTAGGGGCGGACAGCCTCGCATGTCTTCGGTGACGGCCCAGGGATAGTAGTAGTGAGCGGTGCTCAGGGGCCAGACGGTCTGTTGCTGCGTCTTGTGTCGTGTGGGACCTGCGCGTGGTGGCTGGGGCGGGCGCAGTTTGCAGGACTCGGCGAAACGGGTCACGAAAGGCAGGCCGGTGGTCGGGAAGGGCGGAGTGAACAACGGCCCGCCGGGGGCCGCGGCGATGCACCGCACTCGCCCCCTTTGGGCCGCCACAAGAAATGCATCAACAGCCCGAATGTGTAACGCCAGAAATCCCTCAGAAACACCAACCACGATCGGGTCCGTTCGGGCGAGGGTGGCTGATCGTCCCGGTCGTCCCGCAGCTGCCCAAGATCCCCGACAGCATCCGGCTCTCAGTTACCAACGTCATGGGGCACTTCAGGTTGTCACGGTCTTTGCCTGCTGCGGACCTTGCCTGAGGTTGATCAGAGCTCGATGCGGTAAAGCGCCGCGGCGTTGCCGCAGCTGAACTTCCGCCGGTCCTCCTCCGAGGTGAAGTGTCCGACGAAGGCGGTGATGTCGTCGTGGGTCGGGTGCTGGAACGGGTAGTCAGTCGAGAAGATCAGCCGGTCGACAGTGGTGACCGTCAGGGCGTGCCGCAACAGCGCCGGGTTCAGCATGCCGGAGGCGGTGATGTAGAAGTTCGACCGGATGTAGTCCGACACCGAACGCTGGAGGCCTGCGATGCGAGACAGGCTGTTGGTCCGGTCCAGCCAGAACAGCAGCATCTCGCCCCAGTGCCCGAGCACCACCTGAAGCTTCGGGTGCCGGTCGAACGTGCCGCGCAGGATCAGGCGCAGCGCTGCGGTGCCGGCGTCCATGTGCCAGCCCCAGCCGAACGTGGCCAGCGCCAGATCGGTTATAGCGTCGAAGCCGCGGTAGGAGGCGTCACGCAGTGCGTCGGAGGGGATCTGCGGGTGGATGAACACCGGCTGTCCCAGCTCCGCTGCGGCGGCGAAGAAGTCCTCGTACGCCGGGTCGTCCAGGAAGCGGTTGCCGGAGCGGCCGTAGACCATGGTGCCGACATGCCCGGCTCCCGCGGCCCGGGCGAGCTCGGCGGCGACGTGCTCCGGTGAGGACAGGGGCAACGTCGACAGCGCGCGGAACCGCCTCGGGTGGCCGGCCACAGCCGCGGCGGCAAGGTCGTTCGCAGCACGGCTGAGCCGCACGGCCTGCTCCGGGGGCAACGACTGGGTACCGGGAGGCGTCAGAGCGAGAACCGACACGTCGATCCCCTGGGCGTCCATGGCGGCGATCCGCCCGGCGCCCAGGTCTTCCAGGCGCTGAAGGTTATCGCCCATCTCGTTGAGGACGAGACTTTCGTCCGGGCGCGGCATCGCTTTGAGGGCGGCGGTCAGATCGGGGATGAGCCAGTGCTCTTCGATGGCGATGAGGGTCATGTTCCGATCCTTGTCCAGAAGTTGTCGGAAACCAGGTATGACCAGGGCGCTGTCTGACCCGAGCGGTGCGGGTGCGGCGGTGCGGGCCGTGCGCTGCCGTGGGTATGACGGTGGCCGGCTGGTCTTCGGACCGGCCCGGCCACCTGCTTGGCTTGATGACCTTGAATATCAAGCTAAGTGGTGTCAGATCGTGCGTGCCCCGTCAGGGCGATCACCGCGTGGGGAGCGTGGCTGCCGTCGTCTCAGGACCGGGACGCCAGCGCCTGATCGAGCCACGCGAAGGCGATCGGCCCGGCGCCGGGTTCTCCCATGTGCGCGAGCCTGCCTCGCACGACCAGGTCCGTATGCGTGGCGTCGCCGCGGGTAGCGGCGAGGAGGGTGTCCTCGATCGGGAAGATCGAGTCCTCCGTCCCGTTGATGACCAGCAGCCGGCAGGCCGGCGAGTCCAGCACGCCGGAGTCGACGAGGCTGAACCGGTGGGCGTCGGCAGTGTAGGCGGCCACCGCCGCCGCCGGGTCGGCGTTGCGATAGCCGAACTTGTGGGCCAGCGCCTCGGCCAGATCGAAGGGGTACTCCATCTGGTTCTGCGCGCCGATCCATTCGGCGTCGAACATGCGGTGGCCCCCGCCGCCCTGTGCCACCGCCGCGGACAGCCGGTCGGCGTGGGTGTGTGCGACGCGCTGCGCGTAGTATCCGCCGGTGCTGACCCCCCAGGCGAGGATCGTGGCGGGGTCGAAGCCGGACTCGGGGGCGCTGTCGGCGACCCAGTCGAGGATGCTGCTCATCAGGCGGTCGGCGGAGGCGGGGTCGCTCGGCGCCGCGGGGCAGTCCCCGGTGCCGGGGATCTCGAAGGCCAGCGTCGCGTAGCCGTGGTCGACGAGTGCCTGGACGCGCGGCGTCTGGTCGGTCCGGTAGCCGTCCAGACCGCAGATGAACAGCACCACGGGCCATCCGGCCTCGGGCCTCGGGCCGTGGGGTACCCACAGGTAGACGGGGATGTCGGTGTCGTCGTCGCCGGCGGCGAAGTCGGCGTGCTTGAACGGGATGGCGATGGGCACGACCGGCGATTCCGTCAATCTGCCGCCCTGCTCGTAGGCGGCCTTGCCCTTCTCCCACGCCTCCTGGCCCAGCGGCGAGCGGACCACGGGGAAGCGCGCGGTCCGGTAGACGGCCGCCGCGCGCAGGAACAACTCCCGCGCCCGGTCGGTCTCGCCCCGCTCCGCCGCTGCCCGCGCCTCGTCGGCGAGGCGGTCGCCGACCGGCAGGAACGGCCGGGCGAAGTCGTCCTGGCGGGAGAGGAAGGCCGGGTCGTCGCCGGAGACCGCGATCAGTTCGGCGAAGATCGGCTCGAAGTCCACCAGCCGCCCGTCTTCGAACGGGTAGACCTCGGCGGCGCACGGCCCCCGCCACTTCTGCTCCCACAGCGCCGATACCGACTCGTGGTGCGGGAAGTAGGGGAAGCCGTCGCGGAGAGTTTCGGCGGTGGACTGGACGTGGAATGGCGTGGACATGGCCGTTCTCCCGGTCAGAGGGCTCAGGGTGCTGGAAGTTCCGAGATTTCCTTAGAACTTGAAGCAAGTCCCACCGTAGCTTGCTTCGAATTCTAAGGAAATGGGGATGCGGAAGTGACCTACGTCATAGAGATGCTTTGAATTAGGAGCACTATGCTGGGCGGATGACCGAGAGCCGTCCCGACCCCGAAGCCCGGCCCGGTGGCGACGAGCCGCTGAACCCGGCCGAGCTGAAGACGCTGATCGCGCTCACGGAGTCGGTCAACCTGCTCCAGTACCGGCTAGAGCAGCGGTTGCGGGAGATCGCCGGCGTCAGTTTCGTACAGTTCCAGCTCCTGGTCCGGCTGCGCGACGCGGGCGGGACGCAGACCATGACCCAGATGGCGGACGGCGTGGTCTACAGCCGCAGCGGGATCACGTACCAGGTCGGGCTGCTGGAGAAGGCCGGGCTGATCACCCGCGGCCCGGACCCGGACGACGACCGCGCGACCGCCGTCACCCTCACCGACGCCGGCCGCGCGCTGCTGGACCAGGTCCTGCCCCCGTACGTGGAACTGGCCCGCCGCCTGCTCTTCGATTCGCTGACCGGCGGCGACCTGCCGCAGCTGGCCGAGATCATGGCGCGGGTCCGCGACCACATACGGGCCCAGCCCTCCCGCTCGGCCACGACGGTACGGCGCCGCCGCGACGACGCCGGAGCTTGACGCTGTCGGGAAACCGTCAAGAAGCTATCGGGAGGAACTGCGACAGCGTCAGAGCTCCGTTTCGGCTGCATCAGGGCTCTGCGTGATCGTGTGAGACCCCGCCACGCGCTGGTAGGTCTCGTCCAGCAGCAGCCGCAGCTCCCCGAGATGCCACCCAGCGCTCCCGGTCAGGTCGAGCCCGGCCGTGACCTTCTCCCGGGCCGCGCTCCACTCCGGCCCGGCCAGCGGCCTCGCGCGCGGATCACCCCACGTGTCCGCGCCCACGGCGAACACGTCGCGCCGCTCCAGGGCACCGTGCGGCGCGTCGAGCACGCAGAACGTCCACGCCGCCTTGTCGATCAGCCCGGCCGGCGCCAGCTCCGGGTTGCCCAGCACCAGCCGCTTCCACGTCCCGTCGCTCGGCAACCGCTCGTCGATGTGCACCGGGGCCGGCTTGCGCCGCGCCACCAACACCGGCAGGGCTTCGAGCACTGCGACCACCAGGGGCACCAGCCTCGGTCGCGTCCCACGGCACCACGTCCCCGAGCAGCGCAATGAACGGGCGCACCGTCGCATAGCGTTCCACCAGCTGCGCCCGCCACTGCGCGTCGGCGTCCCCGTCGGCTGGCGGCGGGAGGACCTCGGCGAGATCCGCCAACGCCACGATCAGCTCCTGACGGGTCACCACCGCCTCGATCAGCGCCCACGCCTCCGCCACGCCGACCGGGCCAGCCACGCCCTCGGCCGGGGTTTCCAGCAGCACCTCGACCGCGGCCCCGACCTTCGCCGCGGCCTTGCGCAGCTTCGGCCAGGTCCGCAGCTTCTCCTTCATATCCGCCCGCTGCGCCCGCGCCGGCAGCTTCGTGGACATCAGCACGTCGGAGAGCGTGAGCGCGTCGTCGACCGAGGACGATCGGAGATGTGCACGGTGTCGCCCGGGCGCGCGTAGGTGAGCAGTCCGCCGAACTTCGGGCGCTGGAGCGGGTGGAGGCGGATGGAGGTAGCCGGGTCCTCGTCGAAGGCGATCGGGTCCTCGATACTGGCCTCGGCCAGGACGAGATCCTGGCGGGCGCTCGACTCCTGGTCGGTCGACACCCGCTTGTAGAACGAGATTGGCCACGCTGTTTCCCGCTCCTGCCGCCGCATCGGACCTCGGCTGTCATCTTCCCCTGTCGTTAGCCCTCATCGGATCCCATTGGATCGGAGCCGCCGTCAGGCCCCGGAATCACCGGGTTGATTGGATGCCCGCCGCACCTGTCGTCGTTCGATCGTTTGACGACGGGCACCCACGATGAGCGATGGCAGTCTCAGGCCGCGCGGAGGCAGAAGGGATGTCCGGCGGGGCTGGCGTACACGCGGCTGCCGGTGCTGGTGTCCGAGCTGGGCTCCTCCGTGGGGCGCAGGCGGGTGGCGCCGGCGTCGGTGGCGGCGCGGTCGGCGGTCGCGAGGTCTTCGACGGCGAAGTCGAGGTGCATCTGCTGGGCGGCGCCGTCCGGCCAGCCCGGGGCGGTGTGGCCGGGGGCGGACTGGATGACGATCACGGGCAGGCCGGGTGCCTGGATGAAGTGGTGGGTGGGGGTGGTGGTGGAACCGCCGAGAAGGCGGTGCCAGAAGGTGCCTTCCGTCTCGATGTCGGCGGCGTCGATGGTCACGGAGGCCAGGGTGAGGGGCATGGCGGTGTTCCTGTTCTTGGTGCTGGCCGGTGTTCAGACGGTGGGGAGGATGCCGCCGTCGACGCGGAACTGTGCTCCGGTGAGCCACTTCGCGCGGCTGGAGGCTAGAAATGCGATCATCTCGGCGACGTCCTCGGGGTCTCCGGGGCGGCCCACGGGGACATTTAGGTGGCCCACGATCCGGCGGGTGATCTCGTCCGTGGTCACGCCCTGCTCCTCGGCCATGTGCCGCAGATGGGCGGTGGCGCCGTCGGTGACGACGAAGCCGGGAAGCACACAGACCACGCGTACCCCGCGTTCGCCGACCTCGGTGGCCAGTTCGCGGCTGTAGGCGTTCAGCGCGGCCTTGGCCGCGGCGTAGGAGGCTTCCGTGCGCTGGGGCAGCTGGCTGGCGATCGAGGAGACGTGCACGACAACACCGGAGCCCCGCTCGACCATGCCCGGCACCAGGGCCCGGTCCAGGCGCACGGCACTCAGGAGGTTCATCCCCAGGTCCGCCTGCCAGGACTCGTCCGACCGGCTCAGGGTCGGCGCCGGGGGGCTCGCCGCACCGGCGTTGTTCACGTGGCGGGCGGTTTCGGCGGGGGCGGGCTGTGAGCGCGGCGTCGCGGCGGCGTGGTGGGCGGCCAGTACTGGCGGTCGGCGGGCAGGTCCGCTTCCGGGGATTGCGGTGGCAGGTGGTCGCCCTGGCCGGCCAGCGGGTCCACCTGGTTGCCGAGGGCCGGGAGGAAGTGGTGCTGGCCGGGCACCTGTTCGCGGACGCCACGTTCGCTCTCCTCGGCCCCGAGCCGGGTGAGAAGGCTCAGGCGGCGCCGCAGTGGGGCCTGTTCGAGACCGCGCCGACAGCGGCCAGGGAACGGGCGCTGGCGTGGCACCGGCACATCCGCGAGGTGGAGACCGGCCACCCCGACGGGGCGGGCGCGGGCTATGTGGCCAACGCGCGCTACGACCCGAAGCGGTACACGCTGGCGCAGCGGGAGCGGGCCAAGGCAGAGGAGCTCACCGCGCTCGGCTTCGGACGGATCTCGCGTTCCACGGTGCAGAAGATGCGGCTGGACTACCGCAAGCAGGGACTGTGGGGGCTGGTCGACCACCGTTCGACCCGCGGGCCCAGCCCCGCCGGGCGCACGGACGAGCGGGTGGTGGCCGCGGTGAAGGAGGCGATCCGACGCCGGCGGGGGCGCTCCAAGGGGACCGTGAAGGCGCTGTTCCCCGTGGCCGCCCGGATCCTCACGGAGCGGCACGGGGACGCGGTCGCGATGTGCTCACAGGCCACCTTCTACCGGCTGGTGGCTGCGCTCACCGACCCGCGCGAGGGCCTGCCGGGCGCGGAGACGGCGTCCCCGGGCCGCGGGAAGGGCGGGCGTTCACCCCGACCGTCGCGCTGCGCCCGGGCGAGCAGGTGCAGATCGACACCACCCGCCTGGACGTCCTGGCCGTCTTCGACGACGGGGCCCTGGGCCGGCGACGGGTTCGACGAGCTCACGACGGGCGTGAGCTGAGGAGCGCCCGGCGGCTGCTCCCGCGGCAGGGTGGAGGGGTTTCCCGCGTGGGCCACTGGCTGCAACGGGAGTGGGCCGCCCCGAAACGGTAGGCCGAGGTGTCTCTCAGTCCTGGGCCCGGACGCTTCGGGTGCCGTCTGCATTGCGGCGGCATCGCCGCCAGCCCCACCGTCACTCCCGGGTAGTCGACCCGCTAGGCCCGCTCCGATTGGCCCCTGCCCTCCGACCGCCCGGAGGGCAGGGGCTGATGGCGTCCCAAGGGTGGAGTGCCGGGGCCGGTGTCCCGAGGTCAGCCGGAGGGCGGAGGCGGTCCGAGGTAGCTCGCTACGCCCTCGGCGGTCAGCGGGAACGACGCGCCCCTGCCCATCAGTTCCACGAGGCCGTCCGCGCCGACGGTCAAGTTGAGGTGCTTTCTGCGGTAGCCCCACTCGTCCGCGCAGTCCCAGCGGTACCCGAGCGTGGTCCGTTGTTCCACCCAGTACGGATCGTGGTCGAAGTCGCCCTTGAGCTCCCAGACCAGTTCTTCGTACAGGCGCTCGCCGCCGTCCCAGTGCGTCATCCCGGGAGCGGTCAGTGAGCCGTGGACCTCGAAGACCTTGCCGCCGTAGGCCCTCAGCACCTCGTCCAACCGCGCCCTGGCGGCGACCAGTATCTCCGTGGCCCGCTCCTTGTCACCCGAGGAGGAGATCACCTCTCCCTCGCGCCGCCGTGCCGCGGGCGGCGGGGACAGCGAACGCGTTACCTGCGCTGTCTCCGACGGTACGCCCGGCCGCTTCTTCCGGCGCCATCCGAAGATCCCCATCCAGCCCCCTGTGGTAGAGCCGCGATCATACCGGCTCGCCCCGGCGGCGAACACGCCCTCCCCGGCGGCCCGTTGGGCCGGGGCGCCAGGGGACCGACCCGGTCGCGGCGGCTCGCCCCGGCCAGGAAGGCGGCCGCGGCACCCGCGCGCCGGGCGAGGGCCTGAAGACGTCGGCCGGATCCACGCCGCCTTCGTCGCCGACGCCCGCACCCGCGGCGAGGCCTGCGGCCCCGCTCGACCTCCTCCCCCACCCGGAGCTGCCGATCGAGGGCGGCAGTGTGTGCCAGCCCGCCGCCGAGCTCGCCTACACCGCAGGGACCGGCGAGGAGCGGCACCGGCTGCGGGCGTTCGTCGAACGGCACCGCCCCGGTGTCGGTGCCGAGGAGACCGCGGCGCAGCTGGCGGCCTGCGCCGCCCTGTGGGAGCGGTCGGGTCCGGGGCCGGCCGGGGTCGGGCGTGGGAGCGGCGCTGGCGCTCCTTCCCGCGGCTGCTGGTGGTCCTGGTCGGCACGGCGGCCTCCGGGGTACGCGGCACGGTGGCGGACCTGCGGCTCGCCGCCGAGGAGAACCCGGCCGTCGCCGAGATGCTGGCCGCGGTCCCGGCCGGCGCCGCCCGGATCGAGGGCCTGGTCCAGCGCGGCCCGTCCGCACCGGTCTGGCACCCGCTCAGCAGCAGCGGGCGGGCGGGTGGGCCGAGTTATAGGCCTGGTTGTCACCACAAGGTTGATCACTTCGTTGCGCCCGCGCAGAACCGGATCTCGCGGCCCAGGGTGACGTCGGCACCGGCGGGGCGCGGCCGGGCCCGGATCCGGCCACACGTACGACTCCCAGCCGTGGACAAAGAGCAGAAGACCTTCGAGTACACCGACGACCTGATCGCGGCGCAGCGCGCGCTGGTGGCCGTACAGGCCGAGCGCCAGGCGTTCCTGGCCACGCTGCCGTCCTGGGGCGGTGACCTGGAGGCCGCGCGGCGCGGGGTGGGTGAGGAGCAGCTGGCCGAGTCCGCGCGGTTGGAGGAGGCCGAGCGGCAGGCCTCGCACGCGGTGTGGGCCGACGGGTACTGGGCCACGCTATCCGGCGAGGACCGCGTCATCGCCCGCAGCCGACTCCACTACATCGACGACAATCCCGGGGCGAACGCCGCAGAAGGCCCCGCTTCGTAGAGCGCCGATGCGACCGACCGGCCCGGCTCTGGCGGCCGTTCCCTGGCACTGGAGACCCGGTCCACTGCGCGCTCGGGGGCCTGGGCGCGAACCGGTCCCCTCACTGCGGGGGGCAGCGGGGGCGCCCGCCGTGCCAGTCCCAGCGACACGGGTCCGCGGGGCGCGGCTCATGAAAGGCACAGCCACCAACACCGTCCGGCCAGAGCTCGGCGACCGGCCTTGCCGGACGCTCCCAGTTCCGCAAACCGTCCCCGCGCCGTCGCTGGAGCCGCCACGATGGGCCTACAGGCACACACGATGAGCCGAGGCAGAGGCAAACATGGCAGAGCACGCCGATCGCGAACTGAACAGTGAAATCAATGCCTTGTGGGACGATCAACTCAAGGCAATTCCAGCCGAGTGGATTCCTCGCGATGCGGCGCCGAACGTCGCGGAGTTCCTGACGGTCGTGGGACTACCCACAACCGAGGTGAAGGGTATCGCGTTCGTCCATGACAAGCGGATGTCGCACTTGATCGAGCACCTTGATCGCGGCTACCTGCTTCTCGCCACGACCGGCGGGTTACCGTTCGTGGCGGATCCCATCGACGGTCAGGTCGGCACCTTCGTGGGGGGCCGCAGTCCACGCCTGCTCTTCGTTGGCTCAAGCCTGCCGCAGTTCCTGGTCGCCCTGGGTATCTGGCGCCGCGACCTCTGGGCGCCGCCAGCGGCCACGAGGACAGCCGAGTATCTGCTCTCGGCCTGCGCACAGTTCGAGCGGGTCTTAGCCGATCGCGATCCGGCTGCCGTCAAGGCTGGCGCCTACTGGCCTGGTCTGCTCGGGGGCCTCCGCGAAGGGATCGAGCTGTGATCATCGTCGCCGTCCGAGGCCAGCGGACGACCCTCGTGCAGCGTGTCCTGGCGATACTGGCCGCCCTGCTGGCAACGCTGCTGGCGGTTCCAGCGCCCGCGCTCGCGGATGACCAGGGGCCGGTCTTCCGCAGAGTCACTGAGGCAGACTCGGACTGGATTCTCATGATCCCGAATCTGATCTACCGCTCGCTGCATTCGAAGGTGCCGTACGAAATCAGCTACGACCGCAACGTCGGCACGATCTTCATACCGGACGTGGTTCCCGGGAAGGTCCTGTCCATCACGACCGCAAGCATCGACGGGGCCGCGCCAGCCACCCGCGCCAACGGCTGGGTCGCCCATACCAACACGGCTCTCATCCAACTCCTGCTCTTCGATCCGCACGCAACGACGTTCCAGCTCGTCAACTGGGACCTGGAGGCGCTCCGCGACGAGAACGACGCGACCGTCGACTGGCGGGCGCCGACCGAGGCCGGAACGAAGGCGGCTTCCAGCCTGACCTGGGATCTGTCGGACGCGCCCGCTGAAAGGGTCCAGGAGAGGCTGAAGGAAGGCATGATGCACTCCGAACCGCTCGACGGACTGGTCGCGTTCTACTTCAATCAGCTGGCCGAAAAGGCGTACGCCGCAGGCCAGCTGAAAAGCCGTCCCACCGAGCGTAAAGATCTCATCAACCGGACGTCTCAAGTCTCCACCGAGCAACCGCCCTGCAACTACAGCGAAAAGGGCTGCTACACGATGCTCGACACCCGTAGGATTTTCCCCAACGTGGTCAAGGTCGTACACGCCATCGACGATCCGGCCTCTTCGACGTCCGGCCCCGCGGTATCCAGCAGCGAGCGGCTGAAGGTGATCCGCGAGGAACGCATGCGCCTGGCCGAGGAGTTCGTGAACAGCGGCAAGAAGGTGACCGGCCAGGCATCGGCCCTGGTGAAGGCCGATCCGTTCAACAAGCCCGGCAATTCGCCCGCGCCGGGCGCCGCGGTAGCCGCGCTGAACGGCGCTGACCCAGGTGGCATCGACTTCTCCACGCTCCAGCTGCGGTATCTCAACGAGGGCGCCGACGGCCGGTTGCAGTACTCGTTCGCCGCCGCCTCAACGACCAGTCCTGACCACAAGGCCGCAGAGGGTAAGACATCGGTTAACCAGAGTTCAGACGCGTTCTTCGTCTGGCTCAGCCTGCCCGAGTCGACGTTCTGGGTGAACCTCAACCCGACCGAGCCCGACCGCATCGTCGATCCGAAGCTCGGCTCCACCGACGTCGGCCGGATCCTGCTCCAGGCCGACTTCCGGATGAAGACCACCGTGGGCAAGCTCATCCACCCCGATACCGAGCTGGGTAAAGAGTTCTGGGGCCAGTTCACCCCCGGCAAGCAGTCATGCATCTCCATGCGCCAGTGGATCGTCCCCAAGCCAGCCACGGTCTACGAGGAAAACGGCGGCCTGTACATCGTCGACGCCCCACTTGAGGTGAAGATGGAGGCCGACTACCTCAAATCACAGAGCGGCGACTCGGACTGCGCCACGTCGGACGACCGGATGGTGTCGACCTTCCGCTCCAAGGTGCTACCCAAAGTCGAAGAGGACGTCAACAAAGGCGCCGACTTCGCCGACCTGCGCCGCGTCTACCTCAGTCGAGTCGCCGCAGAGTGGTACCGCGAGAAGCACACCAACGGCAGCCTGGCCAAGCTGATCGACAACGGCGACGTGAGCCCGTGGCCAGCCCGCGAATCGTGGTCATCACGGCAGGTCTTCGATGCGTATGTGAAGTCGTACAACAAGAAGGAGTTCGACGTCCACCACACCGAACAGGTCGGAAGCTCCCTCTACGACGTGACCTACAGCTACGGCGGCGTCGACTTTAGCCAGGTCGACCTTGTACCGATGGCCCCGGCCTCATTCGCCGCCCAGCACCAGGGCATAACCGACGCGGTGGCCGCCTCGACCCAACGCCCAGCATCCGACCGACAGGGCGCAATGTGGCTGGGCGGCGCCGCCTACCCGGTCGACCACCACGACCCGCTCCCAGGCGCAGCGCCTGAGAAGACTACCGACCGTGACAGCGGCTTCCCCTGGATCTACGCCGGCGGCGGCCTGGTTCTACTGTGGCTCATCACCACATTCGGCCGCCGCGCCCGCAGGCGCGTCAACAAGTGACCGGCAAAGGACAAGAGGAGAGACAACCAGCTGATGTACGCGACCCCGGCTAAGCTTGACTCTGTCGGTGATCTTGGTGGTTGGGGTCAGGTTCCGAGGGTTCGCCAGGACTTCGACCGCGGGATTCCGTGCTGGTCCAGGTAGGTCTGGAAGGCGGTCGGTGGTCTCGGTGTGGGGGTTTCCTCGGTCTCCGGCCGGTCGCTGAGTCGTTCGATGTTCACCGCGATGGCTGTGAGGACGTGCTGCAGGTGTGCCTCGGGCTCGCCTCGGTAGCGGCAGTGGCGCATGCCGTGTCCGTGGGCGAACTCGTTGACGGTGCCCTCGATGCCGGAGCGGACCGCGTAACGGGCCTTCCACTCGGGGGTCTGCTGCTCGGTGAGCTTCCCCCGCTGGGCGGGAGGTGCTGATTACCTGGTCAGGGCTGGTGTAGGCAGTTCGGCGGTCACTGGTTCGGCCGCCGCCTGGTCGGCGTAGTACTTCGCCTCGTACTCGTCCGGGCTGAGCCAGCCGAGACGTTTCTGGATGCGCCGGGTGTTGTACCAGCCGTCGATGTAGGCGAACAGCGCCAGGTCGGCGTCCGTGCGGGTTGCGAACGTCGTGCGGCGCACGCACTCGGTCTTCAGCACGCTACGGGGCTGGCCCTTTGTCCTGTGTGTAGTCCGAGCGCCTGTTGTGCGTCAGCCCATCCGGGGGGACTCGCCGGGGGCGTTCTTGCTTGTGCTCTGGAGCAGCGTGTCCGCTGTCACTGCGGGTGCCGGTCGGTGCCTGGAACGTCGCCCGGACGTAAATCTGCCGGGCTGTGCGGAGAGGACGGAACATGCGCAAGCTGAGAACTACGGTCGCCGTTTCCATCACGGCGGCCATGGGGTTGGCCGGAGTGATGATCACGTCGCCTGCGGCCTGGGCCATCGTGCCTGTGGCTAGCTGCCGGGTGGATCTGGGAACCGCCGGGATGAGTGCCGTCTGCGAGGCGTCCCCGAACGCGGTGAGAGCGCGGAACACAGTCGTGTGCCAAGACGTCGATGGCGTCAACCAGACGGTCACCGGTCCGTGGACCCGCCTGAGTGTCTCCGAGAAGACCACCATCATCTTGTTCTGTCCGGAGGGGACGGTCTCTGTCGCCGGATCGATCGAGTTCGCGTGAGTGGCTTAGGCCTCTGCTCTGTCAGGACATGGTGCAGACGGGGACAAGCGGGCATGGCGTGATCGGTTGCGTCGGCGAGGGCCGGATTCCTCCAGGACCCCGTGAAGGGCCCGCCTCCCATCCGGAGGCGGGCCCTTCACGGGGTCCTGGGGGTGCGGCGCAGCCGGGGTGGGGGCGATCGCGTGGTCTGGTGCGTGTCGGTACTGCAGGGGCCGCGGGTCGTGTTGCGTGGGGTCCTGGCGGGGTGTCAGCGGCAGCGAGCGGGCCGTCGACGGCTACCGGGGCCGATTCGTACGACGAGGGTGCGTAGGCGGTCGTGCCGGAGGCGGTGGTGTGCACGGCCGTCGCGTCGCACTGGAAGCGTCGGTCGCCGAGCCGCTGGGCGGTACCGGGCAGGCGGTCGGTGGTGCGGGGCGGGGCCTTGGTCGGTGGTCATGGCCGGCCTTTCGTCAGGGGCGCTGCCCGGTAGGCCGGGTGGTAGGGACGGTGGCGGTGTGGCGGGGCCGCGGGGGCCGCGCCGCGCGGTCAGCGGGCCGGGGGCTGGTAGCCATCCTCTTTCATGATCACGATGATCAGTTCGACGCAGTCGGAGCAGACGTTGACTCCCGGTCCTACGACCAGGTGGGCGCTCTGGCTGGCCCGCCCCGAGCTCTCACTCACCGACCAGCACGCCGTCTTCCTTGGCTCCGAAGGCGAGACCGGCGTCGTCGCGGCCGACCCCGCCGACGTCCTGTGGGTGCTCGCCGGCCTGCCGCTCGGCTACCGAGAGACGGGGTCGATGCTCCAGGCGACCTCGGGTAACTCGGGGAGCCCTCTGCAGTCGTCTCGACCACGGTCGGCGCTGCCTCGGGACGGGAGACCCCGCTGCACGAAACTGGCTGTCTTCGAACCGAAGTTTGCTCCATGATCGCGAGGCGGGAGTCCGAGCTGCCGCCGCAGCCCCTCAACGACCAGGAGCCCGCATGTCCGTCGAGCCTGACTTCCCGGAATTTCCCTACGAGGAGCCTCCCCACGGGATCACCTGCTGGCAGAAACCCTGGAACGGCGTCCTCGTCAGGGTGGACCAGATCCCATGCAAGGCCGGAGACGAGCTCACCTTCGACGTCACGGTCTGCAGCGACTTCCACGGGCAGACCCCGGCCGCGACGATCCAGGGCATCGTGAGCATCACCGCCGACACCACCTCGGCCGACTACACCATCCCCTGGGACGGCGTCCTGGACGCCGTCCCCGAGGGTTCCATCACGGTCTTCTACACCCTGACCCCCTCCGACGGCAGCGAGCCAACGACCTCGGAGGGCACCATAGTCCGGTACTCCCGCCGGCAGCCGGGCGGCGACGTCTGCGGCCCGGACAGCTGAACAATCACCGGTCGGCACGTCGGTGAACAACCACCAGCCGTGCCGGCCCTCGCCGTGACTGACAGCTAAAGCAACAGCATTGGTACCCGGGGTACCCGGACGGCGGCGAGCAGGACCAGGACGGCGGCCCGGCGCAGCGGCACCGGGCCCGGGAGCCAGGCCGGCGGGCCAGGACAGCGGACGCACAGCTCCCGGACGGCGGTCCGGCTTCGGTGAGCAGGACACCGAACAGGACCCGGACGGCGGGACGGCGGCAGCGGGCAGGACACCGAGCAGGACGTCGACCGCCCCAACTCCATGCCCCACGCGAGGCATCCGACGACGCCAGGACCCCGCCCCCATGCCTCACGCGAGCCACCACGACGAACAGCAACCCCGACGCAACCAGGCGGGCAGACCGACGACGCGGCACCGGGCACAACGCCCACCAGGACGGCGCCGAGGCGGCACCGAGCGGGACCACGACCGGCGGGACGGCGGCGGGCCCAGCACCACCACGGCGGCCGCCACCAGGCGGACGCGAAAAAGGAGAAGCACAGCGCAGCGACCCACCCACACCGACCAACGCCCCACCCACAACCGCCCACACCACAGACAGCAGGGCCCAGGAAGGTAAGTCGGCCCGGTGAGTTCGGCGAGCAGCGCTCTGACCAGCACCGACAGCCGACCCGCCAGGTGGGGGCTGGACGCCGAACGCGCACCCGGACGAGCAGCCCAGGGCGCACCCGAACACGCACCCGAAAGCGGGGCCGTACGAGCACGGACAGCGGTGGGGCGCAGCGCCGAGAACGGCGGCGACGGGCCCGCGGACGAGCAGCGCGACGACCAGGCCTGCGCCGAGGGCTGGCGGGGGGCTCTGGGGGCCTTGACGGCCGCCGTACGGGCATCGGGGGCCGGGTGCGGCGGGGCGGCCGCCGAGCAGGTCGTGGGCGTCGCGACGCCACGGCCTCACGACGTCACGGAAGCGCCGCAGGCCACCCGCACCCGACAGCGCCCACATCAGAGGACGGCACAGGGAGGGTTGTCAGAATTTCCGGCGGCTCCGACTGGCGGTCTGATCTGCGCGGATGCCGCTGTTCGTTGCGTTCTGGGGTACTGGCATCAGGAGTCGCATCGGGAGTCGCGGCGCGGCCTGGACGGCGACCGGCGGGACGCCCAGGCGGCCCGTGACCCGTCTCAAGTTAATTTGACGAGTCTCAACGGAGTTTGACCGACTCCTCGACCGAGTGCTTCGGCCGGCGGGTTGAGTGTTCGGCGTCGGCTGCTGGGCCAAGTCGGCGGCACGCGGTGGCATGGGCGCTGGTTACACCGAGACCGTCCGCGTCCAGTCCGTCCGACCGAGAGTCCCGGCGCGCAGCCCGTCCGGGGCCGGCCAGGTCGCCACCAGATCCTGGTGGCTGGCGAAACGCGGGCCGGGGACGGCGTCTTGCATCGGTTCGCCGTTCAGCCAGCAGATCTGCCAGGTGACGCTCTCGGTGTCGAGCAGGCAGCAGATCCCACCGCTCGCGGCGGTCAGTGAGGTGAACACCTTCCGGATGCTGGCGGACCGCTCGAACGCCTGGCTCATGCCCGTCGTGGCCGCGGTGAAGCGGAGCGACACGTAGCCGGGGTGCCACCAGGACGTGAACTGGACCGCGAGGTAGATGTATCCGATCGCCAGCCTGCCGTGCTCGTCTCGTTCCCCCTGATAGGTCTCGGAGAACTCGCGGATCGCATCGTCGTCGACGTCGAACATGAGCGTGGTGTCGAGGTGCAGTGTGCTGCCGTCCGAGCAGTCGACAGGCTCGGTCTTGAAGTTCGAGGTGAACGGGAGAAGCAGCTGATCGCCCCCCGGCAGGGCCACCGTGGTCTGCGGCAGTCGACGCGTCCTCGGCACCAGCCCAGCGAGTTCGGTCAGTGCCCTGACGACGTTCCGGGCAGGAACGACGATCTCGTAGCAGTAGTCGATACCCATGCACTCCACCTCTCCGCTGAACAAACCGAACCGTCCCACAACACGCCTGCCCGGGCCAGGCAATTCTTCCCCGCCACGACAGAGTCGGCTACGAGAGTCCCAACACCCTCGAAGAGCGCTACCTCTGGGCTCGGTCAGACTTCGATGAGACAAATCCCTACCGGTCAAACTTCGTTGAGACAGATCAAACTTCGGTGAGACGGGTCACCGGACAGCGGCCCGGCCGTCGCCGGTCGGACTGGGACAACGACCGCGAAAACGTTCCCACCAGCCACAACAACCTGAGACCGTCCCAGCAGACCGGACACAACGGACAAGCTGAGACACCCCTGGAACGACGCCGGCCGACGGGCGCAGCGGCGAGCAGCAGGACGACCAGGCGGACCGGGGCCACGGCCTGGGCGGCGACGGGGGCCGTCGATGAGGTGGCCGGCCAGGTCGTGACGGTGGGGCGGCGCGTGCGGTGCGAGGACGGCGACGGCCTCCCCGGTACATCCGGCGGACAGGATGCCGGCGACGTGCTCGGCTGCGTACCACGTGCCGCCCTCGGGGTGGGGGCGAGCCGGCTCGGCGGCCGCGTCGGCTCCCTCGCCGGCGGCGACCGGCGGCAGCCGGTCGTCGGTCCGTCCCCGCCCCTGGGCGAGGCAGCGGTGCGCGGGCGCTGCCGTGGCGGGTCCGGGAGCCCGTTGTGCAACAGGTCGTCGACAGAGTTCCCGGATTCCCCCGCGCGGGATGGCCCCTGGGGCTGATCATGGCCGGATGCCCAGTGACGCGAACCAGCCCCCACCGACCGGCCCGACGTACTGGGAGGCGAGGTGCACGGCCTACCTCGGCTCGTGCGCCGGGCAGCTGACCCTGTGGGGCCACGACCTCACCGACGGCGCCTGGCCGGACGTGGAGGACCTCGGGATCCTTCTCACCCACACGATCCGGGACCTGGAGGCGGTAGAGGAGACGCGCACGAGCGCCGACCTGCTCTCCCACGCCCTGGTCCCGGTCCGGGCGGCCGACCGCTGGCTCCGCGCCCCCTGCCGCTCCTCGCCCGCCATGGCCGCCCTCCTGCTGCGGGAAGCGGCCGGACTGATGCGCTCCGCCCGCGAACAACTGCTGACCCAGGCACCGGGCGGACGCCCCTACCGGGTACCCGAGCGGGACAGGCAGAGCGGCCCGGCAGGGGTGTAGGGCACGGGCGCGTCAACCGGGCACGCCCGGACGCAGTCGTTCGAACGGATGACGGCCGACCTGCCGCCCCGGACGCCCCCGACCTGGCCGGCCAGATCGAGCGCCCCGGCAGTCAGACCCTCGTGCCCTGGATCTCGTGCACGTCCCAGCGGTCCCAGTCCCGGCCGGCGTGCGCGGCGAGCTCGGCGCCGCGGCACCGGTGACCGAGCAGGACGTCGACCGGGCGCAGCGGAGCCCGGCCCGGGGTTCAGGGCGGCGGGCCGGGCTGACAAAGGGGCAGAACCTGGATGGCGCCGAGCAGGGCGGCGGCGCGCGTGGCGAGCAGTACGTCCACCCCGACCCCGACGGCGGCACGTCACCCGAGCACGAAGCCAGGGCCGCAGTCGCCTGGTAGCAGCTCGCAGCCTCATGCTGTGATCGAGCGCACCTGGCCTGGGTCCAGGTGCAGCTCATACGCGGTGTTGCACTCGCTGATCAACGTGCCCACCTCCGCACCGCAAGGGCACAGTTGGTTCATACCGCTTTGGCCGTCGAAGCCGCAGCACCCCCCGGAGTGCTTCATCCAGTCCGGATGCGGCTGGAGGCCCGACGCGTCATCGGGGTGCAGGATCACCGTGTCCCGGGGGCCCGCGGACACCAGGAACCCGTCACCGTTCGGGTCACTGACGCAGGGCCCGCCAGCGAAGACCTCTCGACATTCGCCGCAGGGCAGGAGCGGGGCGCCCCACGGCTCGGGTTCCAGGGCGAAGAAGCCGAGCGGCAGAGTGGGAGTGGCTCGACGGGATCCGTCCGCTTTGGGAAACCCTTGATCCATCGGGCGAACGGGCACCTCGGGCAGCTTGGTCAACGGCCCAGCAATCGAACGATCGCAGGCCGTGCACACGAACACAGTCACCCGGAGTTAGTAGCACCCGACCAGCACCCTGCCAAACGAATTATCGGCTGCCGGCTTCCGTTCCGAGGCTCCCCGGACGCCGGCATCGAACACAGCGATGCCCGCCCCGACGCACCCAACCCAGTGCCCCACGCGAGGCATCAAGGTACGGCCGCAAAACCACCCCCATGCCGCACGCGAGCCATGGCAGCGCGGGCGCAGCCGGCCCGAGAACGCGTATCGCCCCCGCGCCCGGTAGCGGGCGCGGGAGCGATCGCGGCCGGTTTTACGGGTGGCCCATGATGACGTCTGCAAGGGCGCCGGTGGCGGTGGCCATGTAGCTGGCGGTCACCACGACGGTCGACACCGCGACCACGACAACCCGACGAAGCTTGCTCATTGCATTCCCCCTTTTTCAGCAGAACTGCTGGCGAACACGTGTGTGGCGCTACAGGCGGTGGTCCTGCTCCCCCGTGCTGGGCCGCATCCCTGCGCCCGCGTGGTGGAGGCACAGGGCCACTGGCCGACCTACGGGTGGCTCGCGATGACGTCCGCGAGGGCCCCGGTGGCGGTGGCCATGTAGCTGGCGGTCACCACGACGGTCGACACCGCGACCACGACAACCCGACGAAGCTTGCTCATTGCATTCCCCCAGTCCGACAGGCGCCCCCGCCCTGAGCGGAGGCACAGTTCGATGCTACGCACCGTCAGGGCCACTGCCCCAGAGACGGCCCGCAAACTGCCGGTGGAGCGAAGCCAGCACGACACCAGAAACGGGCGCAGCGGGCCAGCGGGCGTGGTGGTCCAGGGCGCGGGTGGACCGGGCGTAGCGGGTGGGTCTGGGTGGTGGCCGGTGCGCGGGCGGTCTGGGGTCCGGGCGGCGGCGGGCTCGGAGCCGAAGTCGGCCGCTGTCACCGGGCGGCGTGATCTCGGGCTTGGGCTATCTCCTGGGGTCTCTGTTCGGTCGAAGCCACCGCCGGCGCTGCGGGCGCAGGTGTCCTTCCCGTAGTTCCCGGCGCACTTGATCGGCCAGTTCCGTCAGTGCCTGGTCCACGGCCGCATGTGCCTGCTGCAGGCGCTCCTGGCTGTGCGGCAGGTGCGCGACCCAGGGGCCACCCGGGCTGTCCTTATCCAAGTTGTAGTAAGCCGTCCAGTTGCCGTCGGCCCGGAGGAACTTCTCCTCGGCCTCGCCAGCCGCGGTGAATCGGAGCAGTACGCTGTCGAATGCGTAGGCGCGGACCTTGGCCTCGAACTCGAACCTCTCAGGCTGCTGATAGCCGTCCAACCGGCTCGGCAGCGGTTCGGCGCTCCGCCGCTGCAGTTCGGCGCCCTGCCGCTGCTGGTGGAGCACGGCCTCAACGATCTCCTTGCGGAAGGCCGTTTGGGCCGGAAGCGTCTCGTAGACCTCTGCCGTCTTCGCCCACAACCGGGCCTCGCCGGCCGACTCCCGGCTCGCCCGCAGAGTCCGCGAAGTCGTGAGCGACGTCGGCACAGTGCCGACCACCGCGACGACCGCGGTCGCAACCGCCGCGACCAGCGCCGCTTCAACAGGTGGCTCCATGACCGGCAACGATATCGGCTGATCGGGTAACCGCCAGAGGTAAAAGTGTTCACTGGCTGGGAAGTTGGCGGCGCTTCCCATCCTGGCACGACCGGGCCTCGCCACGACGCCCGCCCCGGCTGCAGCCTCCGGGGCGGCCTGCCGGCCACCCGGCCACGGGCGCAGCAGGAACGCAGCTGGCAAGCGGGCCAGCTCCGACCAGCAGGCGTGCCTCTCCGGTTCGCCGGCTACCGGTGCGCGTTGACGATGATGACAATGACGACGACGAGGATGAGGAATCCAACGCATCCGAGACACCCAGCGCCGTCATCAGAGGCGGGCGCCTGCTGGCGGTCCTGCTGTGCCTGGCGCTGCTCGGCGGCGGTGCGAAGCTCGTCCTCCCTCCGACGGTTGTTCTCGATCCAGGCACCCGGTTTGTCGCGCCCGGTGCAGTAGTGCGAGCCGTAGCCGTTCCCCTGCCAATACTCCCAAGTACCGCAGAGACTGCACTGTCGAGCGGTCATGCCTTCCCCCCACAAGACGGGCCACCAGCCCAGGCCACCCAGGCCGTTGTCACGCTCAACACACGGAGAGTAGTCGGATATTTCGATACCGCCTGGCCCGTCGGCCAGCACACGGCACCAGGACGGTGAACCAGCACGCCTCCGGCAGCAGTGGGTCGGCGGCGAGGCGCTCCAGAGCGTGGTGGACCCGGCGCAGCCGGCGGGGGTCCGCGTGGCGGCCGGTGTGCGGGCGGGCGAGGGTGAAGTGGAGCGCGGACAGGACGGTCTCCTTCGACGAAGGCAAGCCGAAAGAGCCCGCCTCCTGGTGGAGGCGGGCCCTTGGCGGGGTCCTGAGGGGTGCGGCGCAGCCGGGGTGGGGGCGGTCGCACGGTCGGGTGCGTGCTGGCGCTGCGGGGGCGCGTGTCGTGCCCCGAACGCGACCTGCCCACCGCCGCGGTGGGGGCCGGGGGCTACCACGTCGCGGCTCAGACAATCGGAAACCAGCGTCATCGGGACAGTCATGCCCCGGGGCGAGGCCTCAGGTTCGGTTCTGCTCCTCCCAGGCCTCGTTCGCTTCGATGTAGAGCGGTTCCAGATACTCCCAGGGGTCGAGGCCCTGCTCGCGCATCGTGCGCTCGACGCGCCAGTGGATGAACCGTGAATGGGGAGCCCCGAAGACCAGGCGCCGATCGAAGTCGATGTCCGCGGCCTCGGTGAGCCACTTCACCAGGAGGCCGGCCATGCTCAGGTCGAACTCGACGAAGGGGCGGGGGCGTTCCCACAGCACAACCGGCCATTGCTCCGGAACGGACCCCGTCGTGCGCCAGTAGACGGCACCCCACAGGTCACCGTTGCCGTCCACCAGGCGGAGACCGCACACCAGCGCGCCGGGCTCCGGCCACAACGGATAGTCGGACTTCGTGTGCGAGAGCCACGCCGTATTCTCGGGGGTCGGGGTCATGTGGCCCACGGACGGGATCCCCGACTCGTGCTCTCCGCGCACTGCGGGGAGCACCATCAGGCACCCGTCAACGGTGCCCACACCGTAGACGGCGAGAAGGTCACGGAAATCGGCCGGCAACTGGCAACCGAGCTCCCGCTCGACCTCCAGCCAGTCGAGTTGCTCCCCGGTCTCCGGGCCGGGCGGCATCAGCGCCATGAGACGCTCCACGTCAGGGTGCACAGTCGCCGTTCCTCCACAGCCGCATGATCATGAGCGGCCCAACTGTACGCCCGCGGCATCACACCCAGGCTGCCTCGACTGGATCACAACGGCCATCGTCGGCAGGACCGGCCGGGAACGTACCGGCCGGTGTTGGGGCCCAAGATCTGCGAGCCCGGGAACGGGCGGGCCCGCTCCCGACCCGGCAGGGACGGTGGTCAGCGAGCGAAGTGCTTGGTCCGGTCGGGGTACTGCGCCGGCCGGCCGGGCCGCACGATGCCCGGGGCGATGGCTGTAGGAAGTCCCACGGGTTCCCTGACAGGCACTCAACGCTACCGGGCTCCTCGACGACGACCGCGTGCCCGCCATCGTGCCCTGATTCGAGCGCAAGACCGCCGGCCGGCCCGACCCGATGGCCGAGGAACTGCGCACCTGGTTCGACATCGCCCGACTCGGCCACGTCACCGTGCCGCGCTCACGCCCACGACCCGAGCAGACCATCCACCTCCTGCTTTCCGGGGCGCTGCCCGTGCTGCAGAGCTGGGCTGCCAGCTCGGACTCCCTGCGCTCGATCAGCCGCCAGCACGTGAAGGACGCCCTCGCGCCGTACGAGGGCGACCGGGCCCACTCCGTGCTCCAGGGCCCGCGAGCAGTCTTCCGCACCCTCAAGGCGCACAAGGTGGTGTTCATCGACCCGACCAGCCGGATCAGCCTGGGGACACCCGCCTCGGAACCGCCACTGCCGCTCGCCCTCGAACCGCTCCTCGCCGCCGTCCACTCCCCCGAGCCCACCGGCGCGGCTCTGGGCTCCCTCCTCGCCTTCCACGCCCTGCGGCCGGCCCAGCTCAGGGCACTGCTGGTGACCGACCTGGCCGACGGCCGACTGCGCGTCGGCGACGGCCGGGTCATCCTGCTCGCGACCGAGGTTCGCCGCCGGCTCCACGCCTACCTCGCCGAACGCACCCGCCGCTGGCCCAGCACCGCCAACCCCCACCTGTTCGTCAGCCAGTTCACCGCCCTGCGCACCCGCCAGGTCACCAGGACCTGGGTCAACCAGACCCTCGGGCTGTCCGCGCAAGCGATCCGCGAAGACCGCATCCTCGACGAAGCACTGGCCGCGGCGGGAGACCCGCGGCGCCTGTGCGACCTCTTCGGCCTCACAGACAACGGCGCCCAGCGCTACACCTCCGTCCTTGGGCGCACCGACCTCAACGAGCCCCCCACCTGAGGAGCCAGCGAACCCCGCGCGTCATCGGCTCTCGCAATCGAGGTCGTGCTCGGTCTCTCGCTCGACACCGCCCGAAACATCTCGCCCAGCGTCCTCAGTCGTCGCCGTCCTCGACCCCTCCCCGCAGGCCCCACTCGTCAAGACCGGAGTAGATCAATGCAGTACGACCCCGGGGATAGGAGAGGGCCTTGGCCTCCCCTGCGTAGACCGCCACCAGTGAGTCGGATCCCCTCCACCAGGTATCGGCCAGGCCCATCACCTCGCGCACTGGCTTGTAGCCGTCCAGCACGATGCCATCGACGTCATCGCCGGTGACCTTGGTGATCCGCTTCGCCCACATGGACGCGTGGTGGCTCAGTGCGAGCGACTCCACCCAGCCCTCGACGGTCGCGTGGAGAGGCGCCCACCGACCTGCGTGAATGCCGAACTCACCAGAGGGACTGATCATGAACGAGTAGGGAACCGCGGTCCGTTGCGTCCCCGCTTCGAACCACCACCCTGCAGAGTCTGATTCCGGTGAGTCCGGATCGAAATACTTGGGCCCGCCGTCGTATTGCGATGCGGGTGGCAAAAGCAGACCGCCCCAGCGCTCTTGATACGCCGCCATCCGCTCGACCACCGCTGCCGGGATGCCTCGCTCACGCCACCACTGCCTGTGCCCTTCGACGGGCCTGACATCGACCTTGACACCGTGCGAGCCGACGAACAACCGGGCGCGTCGAGTCAGGCCATCGGGCACATCGTTGAAGAGGTGAAGATTCACCAGGGTGACGCTACCCAATAGCCCTGGTGAGGCCGCGAGGGGCCCAGTCTGCTTCCTGAACCCAGTTCCACAGCAGGCCGACCGGCTACGGTGGACCTCCGGGTTCCGCCTCCGTCACCCTTCAGAAATCGCGAACTCATGGGACGTCGTCATTCGGCGCAGCAGGAGCAGGAGGCGCTCCGCGGTGCCGGGCGGTGCGGGGGTGCGGTGGTGGCCGGTGGTGGGGTCGAGGTCGGCGCGCCAGGTGGTGGCGAGGGTCTGGAGGGGGTGGGGGCGGATGTAGCCGGTGGGCAGCAGGGTTCGGGTGCGGGTGGGGTGGCCGAGGCGGTGCAGGGCGTCGTGCAGGGGGTGCAGGTCGGTGTCGGCCCAGTAGACGGCGGTGGTGAGCCGTTGCGGGCGGCGGCGAACTCGGCGAGGGCCTGGTCGGGGTCGATGGCGTGGTCGGGGGCGCCGGGGGTGTGGGGGCCGGTCAGGCGCAGGGTGCGGTCGTAGAGGGTGGTGCTGGCGGTGTCGAGGAGGGTAATGCGGGCGTGGCGACCAGGACGCCGACCAGGCGCGGCGGGACCGGGCCCGGAGCTCAGGCCGGCGAGCCAGGCCGGCGGACGGGCGGGACCAGGGCGGTGCCCCGGCGCAGCGGCGCAGTGAGTCCTGCGGCGGGCGCGGCGAACGGCACACCCAGACGGGAAGTCCTCCCGTGCCCGCCGCCTCCGACGGGTGCGACGGTGGCGACGAGCGGCACTCGGGCGGCAGGGCCTGTATCGGTCGCCCTCGCGTCTTCAGGGCCGGGTCCGGGTGTGGCTGTTTGTGTGCAACCTGACTGGTTGTGTGGTGTTGCGGGCGGGTCGCGGGCCGGTCACGGTGAGGGCGTAAGCGGCTGTCTGCTGCCGTTCCCCTTTGCCTCATTGAGCACTTTGTTGAGTACGGGGACAACTGTCACTGCACAGGATTCGGAATCCGATTGAAACTGACAGCATGACATAGGTCCTGGGAGCAACTACCTGAAGAAGTACATGCCTTGCATGAAATGATGTGGGTCCCTGGCGCGACTTCTCCCGCCGGGCAACCAGCGAGTGGATCCGAGCTGACCGGATCGATGACCGCCGCCTCTGACCGGACGGCGATCGCCTCCAGCATCGTCTGACCACCGTTGGGATTCATGGTGGTGGCGCGGGGAGCGGCCACTGCCGTACCCGCCATTGCAGAGGTGGCCAGCGCCGCGATCAGTACAGCAACGGCAATACGACTCGGCTTCACGTGATACCGCCTTCGTGGTGGGCTGCGGGTGAGGAGATCCGAGCTGCACCCGTCAGTCATACCCCGGATTGTCATGGAAGTGATAAGACGTTTAGCTGTCACCCGAACAATGCAGCCGTGTTCTCCGGCGGAGGCCACGGCAACGCAAAGCTGACGGCCTTTGCCTCAGTAACGGGCCGCCTTCGGTGCTGCCCGCGCGAGCAGCACCTCCAGGTCGAGACCGAGTTCCTCGACCAGCTCCCGGCACAGCTCTGTGATCTGCTACCGGGGGTGACGATCCACGGGCCGGACATCGGCCGGTGGCTGGAGCGCCAACGCCAGCACATCGTGTAGCAGGGGCTGATGGACGAGCAGCGCGAGCGCCGGGCCGCGCTCGACATCACACCGCTCGCGGCCCCGGCCGAGCATGAAGGCGCAGCAGGTCGGAGGAAGACCGGCGCCGGGAAGCCGAGCGCCTTCGACCGCGGCATGACCGCGCTCGCCCAGTACCGGGAACGCACCGCAACGGTGACCCTCCCCCGCAGCCACATCGAGGACATCCCCGACGGCGACAACGGCACGGTCGAGGTGAAGCTCGGAGTGTGGATCTCCAACACCAAGACCCGCCGAGCCATGCTCACCCCAGAGCAGCTCGACCAGCTCGCCGCGCACGGTCTCCACTGGCACTGAACGGGGACGGGCCCGGCGCCCGCCGAGAAGCGCCCCCAGGCAGGCCCGGCCCGCCTGCGCCCGCCGCGCCCGAGGACCCCCAGACCGGACTGACCGCCACCGAACGCGAGCTGCTGCGCCTGCTCGGCTCCGGGCTGACCAACGACGCCGCCGGACAGCGCCTGGGCATCTCCTCCCGCACCGTCAGCCGCCACATGTCCTCGATCATGGAACGCCTCGGCACCAGCAGCCGCTTCGAAACCGGCATCAAAGCCGCCCAACACGGATGGCTATGCCCCCCGTTACCTTCTTCGTGGCCCCGCAATGGGGCTCCCGGCCTCCGGTCCGGCATGACTGTTCCCCCCTGCAGTTCGCATGATCCGGGGGGGGTGGTGCCACCGGGCCGGAGGCATCGGTAGACCACTGATGGAGGCAGGACCACCAACGTGCCGGGAGGCTCTTCGTCACGTGGATGCCGGCGATCGATGCCACGCCAACGAGGCCGGGACAGCACAACCTCGTAAGGGATCAGCGTGATCGACACCGGCGACGTGGACGTCTTCCTCGGACTGGACGTCGGCAAGGGCGAGCACCACGGCACCGCCGTGACCCGGGCTGGCAAGCGGGTCTTCGACAAGCGTCTACCGAACAGCGAGACCAAGATGCGGGCCGTGCCGGACAAGCTCACCGCGAAGCACGGCGCCGTCCTGGTCGTGGTCGACCAGCCGGCCTCCATCGGCACCCTGCCCCTGGCAGTGGCCCGGGACGCCGGCTACCGGGTCGCCCACCTGCCCGGCCTGACGATGCGGCGCATCGCCGACCTCTACCCCGGTCAGGCCAAGACCGACGCCCGCGACGCCTTCGTCATCGCGGACACCGCCCGCACCATGCCACACACCCTGCGCGGCATCGAGCTCACCGACAAGGCCATCGCCGAGTTGGAGATGATCGTCGGCTTCGACGACGACCTCGCCGGCGAGGCGACCCGCGTCGCCAACCGCCTGCGCGGACTGCTCACCCAGATCCACCCGCACCTGGAGCAAGTGTTGGGACCCGGATCGATCACCCGGAGGTACTGGCCCTGCTGGAGCGGTTCGGCTCACCGGCCGCCCTGCGCAAGGCCGGACGCCGTCGCCTGCTCGGCGTCGCGCGGCACCTGGCCCCGCGCATGTTCGAGCGCCTCGTCGAGGAGATTCTCACCGCGCTCGACGAGCAGAGCGTGGTCGTCCCGGGCACCGAGGCGGCCGCGCTTATCGTGCCGAGCCCGGCCGGCTCACTGCGGGCCGTCCTCGACCAGCGCAAGCTCCTGGAGAAGCGGATCCAGGAGCTGCCGGACGAGCACCCGCTGTCGCAAGTCCTGACCACCATGCCGGGCATCGGGACCAGGACCGGTTCCCGAGTCCTGATCGACGTCGGCGACGCGAGCGACTTCCCGACCGCCGCCCACCTGGCCTCCTACGCTGGCCTCGCCCCCGCGCCCCGCAGCTCCGGCTCCTCCATACGCGGCGAGCAACCCTCCCGCCGCAGCAACAAGCAGCTGAAACGGGCGTTCTTCCTGGCCGCGTTCGCCTCACTCGGCGACCCTGCCTCCCGCGCCTACTACGACAAGAAGATCCGCCAGGGCAAACGGCACACTCAGGCTCTCCTCTGCCTGACCAGACGCCGCATCGACATCCTGTTCGCCATGCTCCGCGACGGCACCCTCTACGAGTCCCGGTCCACAGCCGTCAGCAGCTGAACTCCACGGGGATCTGCCAGCAACACCACGCGGTCCGCCACTGGATCGAACCCGAGCACCGGGTTCCCCCAGCCGCCTCCCGCCGTCATCCGCACAGGCTTGCCCAGTCGGCGCCCGATCAAGCCCAGGAAGGCGCACAGGATGTCCACCCCCTCCTGGCCCTGCAGTTCCCGAAGGTCGACATCGAAATCGATCTCACCCGACGACATCGGCCAAAAGTTCACCAGCACATCCGGACACGGCCACACCCGCAGCACGGCCATATCCGCGTCGGCAGGACGCGACAACAGCGCCTCCGCGGAGGGCAACGGAACCAGGCCCTTGCCCTCCCAGTACTCCCACATCCAGCCGCACGACCGGACCAGGTCAAACACCAACTGCCAGTCCTCGACCGACGTGCCCTCCACACAGATGTCCGGCAGGGCACCCATCAGGTCAGGGTCGAAGAAGTCCTTGACGTTGTCCCACAGCAGATCCGGCATGCCGTCATGTTGCCCGCCGGGCCACCCGACCGCAGCCCGATTTCGTTGACGACCCCATAGAGGCACCCCCCGCTGGCGGCCGGGGGTGGTGGTTCGCGTCAGGCACGCACACAACCCGCGAGCAGACGAAGACACCTACCCGGCCCAAAGCCGAGTCAGCCCCGCCAGGACGAGCACGCGGGCACGCACCCGGAGGTAGCCCCGACACACCCTCGCCCCGCTACCGGTCCCGGTGACAGCCGCGTGCCGATGTGACGTCTCTCGTGCCTCGGCACGGCGGAGGAGCAGCCAGGCACAGCCGGGGCAAGGCGTCGTGGCCACAGGGCGCCGGGCAGGCGCACGGGCACCGCGACGGGCCGATGGCGGGCGGCCCAGCTGCCGAGGCCGTGGGCGAGTTCGCGCCTGAAGCGGTCGGTCCCGCCGGCCGCCGCGGACCTACTCCCCGGGCCCTCGGCCCTCCGCCGCCCCGCTCCGGCCGGGGCCGCGCGCGGAGCGTTCGGTTCCGGCGTGCAACCCTGGCGACGGCGCGGCGGTGAGTAGGGCAGAGCGATGGCCCGGTCGGGCCGTCGCGCCGATACGAAGAGGAACCGGATGACCGTGAGCATATTGCCCGTCCCGGTGGAGGACGGGCCCGCGCCCGGACCCCCGCCGACACCCGCCGGCGGCCCCGGGCCGTGGGGGGCCGACACGGAGGCGGCGGACTTCGAGGCGGCGGACCTGGAAACGGTGGACACCGCAGCGCTGCGCCCCGAGGCGGTGGGCTTCGAGGAGTACGCCGCCTCCCGCTGGCCGCGCCTGGTGCGCACCGCCTACCTGCTGACCGGCGACCACCACGAGGCCGAGGACGTGGTGCAGGCGACGTTCGCGAAGGTCTTCCGGAACTGGCCCCGGATCAGCCGCCTCCACGAGCCGGACGCCTACGTCCACCGGGCCCTGGTGAACAACAACCTGAGCCGCCACCGGCGGCGCCGGGTACGGCAGTTGCTCGTCCCCGTGCTGCCGGAGCGGGCGCACGCCGCAGGCAGCGGCCACCGCGACGTCGAGGAGCGGTCGGTGCTGATCCAGGCGCTGGCCCAACTGCCGCAGCGGCAGCGGGCGGTGGTCGTCCTGCGGTACTGGGAGGACATGAGCGAGCAGCAGGTCGCCGAGGTCCTCGGCTGCTCGCTGGGCAACGTGAAGAGCCAGGCCAGCCGCGGCCTGGCGAAGCTGCGCACCCACCCGGCGCTGGACCCGTACGCGGCGGGTACCGGATCGACGACGGACGGCACGGACGGAGGCAACAGGTGATGGACACCGAGGACATGGTGCGCGGGGCCCTGCGCGACGAGGCGTCCGGGCTCGCCGTGGGGCAGTGGTCCGCCGAGCCCGTACGGCTTCTGGCCCGCCGCCGGCAGCGCCGGCGCCGTACGGTACTGGGCGCGGCGGCCGTGACGGCCGCGTTCGCGGTGGCGGCCGGCACCGGCACCGTGCTCTCCGCACAGCACGGGGACCGCGGCACCGCCCCGGCCGCCCGGGCCCCGCAGCTCCCGGCCGGGCCGGCTCCCGAACCCGTCGTGGTGCAGCCCGGCCAGCAACTGCCGCTGGGCCGCCCCGACTGGTGGATCCGGCTGGCCGACCGGGAGATCTGCATCCACGACGCCCCCTCCTACCACGGCGGCCCGGGCTGCAGCGGCTACTCCTGGCTGCCGGGCGGCGGCACCGAGATCACCATGCAGTACTACGGGGACCCCGCCCAGAGCTCCGAGGGCCTGTACAACCTCGTCTACCGCGGCCCCGGACCGGTCGCCCGGATGACCCTCGAAGTAGACGGCCGCGCCTACTGGGCCACCGTCACCTCGCTGCCCGGCACCCCCGGCTACACCAGCGGCCACGCCTGGGCCCCGGCCACCCCGAACGACCACCCCCTCCAGGGCGTCCGGCTCGCCGCGTACGACACCCAGGGCAAGCTCCTGGCGAGCAAGACCCTGTAGCAGGCCCGTGCGGGCCCGGACCGGTCAGCGGCCCGGGCCCGCCGCCCCGCCGTACCCCCGCCCGAGTCCGGACAGCAGAGCCCGGTACTCTGACCGCCCGGGTCCACCAGGCCGGCGGTCGTGACCGGCGTACCGATGGATGTGGAGCATCATCCGGGCTGACAATCCGTCGGCTCGACACGTGCCGAGGGGTCGGCCGGGAGCGCTGGTAGAAGTCGGGCGATCCCGCCGAGCAAGCGCGGGCGGGACCGCACCTTGTGACACCGCCATGGCCGCACGGCCAACGACCAGATCGGGGCAGCACGCTTGAAGCCGGTGAGGGTGTATCCGTTGTTCCAACGCCTGGTCATCGTGGCGGTGGGAACGATGTTCTTCCTGTTCTCCGTGGCGGGCATCGTGCTGGAGCCGATCGGCGCCAAGATCATGTTCGCGGTCATCCTGCTCTTCTCCGCCGCCTGGACCCACCAGGGCGTCCGAATCGGCCTGGTGATCGGCCCGGACGGCATCGTCGAGCGCTCCATGGGCCGACCACATCGCATCGCCTGGCCACTCGTCGCGGAGGTGGCTGTCGCGAGCCCGCCGAACCCTGGCCCAGGCGTCTCGATGATCGTGGTGCGCCTGCGGGACGGCCGCGCGATACAGCTCCGCGGAACCGCGCGCTACGGGAAGAACAGCGTAGAAGACATCGAACACCGCCTGAACGCCTTCCGCTCCGCCGCAACCGGCCCGGCCGCCTGACGCCGAACCGCGGCCGAGGCGCACTTCGGCCGCTCCGGTGGTCGACCCCAGCGGCGGGCACAGCAGCACCGAAGACGGCCACCCGGCGCGCAGCAGGGGTCATCGGTCTCGTCGCTGCCCAGGATGCGCCGCCCGGTGTGGAAGGCTCCGAGGAAGGAGGCGTAACCGTACCCAGGCCGGACCGGGCACGGCAGGCCTCGGGGGTTGGGGACGGCAAAAACCGGCACGGGCACGGTCACCGACCACAGGCAGCTGAGCCGGACGGCGGCCCACTCACCAGGTGCCACCGGGCGGCCCGGTCGAGGGCGGACAGCACTGCGGTGGTCGCCGGGTCCAGCCCGACCAGTGAGATGCCACCGCAGGCCGAGGCCGGGGTGGGCAGCAACTCGGCATCGACCGGGTCCTCATCCACCGGGGCTCTCCTTGTCGTCCACCCGCTGCTCGGCCTCGGACTCGGCGTCACGGTCCGCGCGGTTCATGTCCTTCTGTGCGGTGCGGGTCGAAACTGCCGTAGGGCGGCCGCTCGTGCTTCGGTGGCCGCCCTCGTCACAATGCCTCGGCGGTGACCTCCGAACCGGATTCGATCTTGTAGTAGCCCAGAGTCCTGGCGTCCTGCAGTTCTTGAAGTCGGTGGATCAGGACGACGTCCTGCGGGTTGGCCTGAAGCTTCCCGGCGACGGTTTGCCGCAGGTGCGCCACAAGCGTGTCCGCTGTCAGCCCGTCGATCGTGAACGAGCGGAGCCCTCCCAGCACGTCGACCGATTCCACCGTGATCGAGAAGGTCTGCGCGGACTCGGACCGCTGTGCCGCGGTGAGGGTGTGGGCTCCGGCAGGCACGGCCAGGGCCTGGCCGGCGCCGAGGGAGAACAGGCCTCCCAGCGCCAGTGCCGCCGTGGCGACGACGGAAGCGGACCGACGGAAAGCAGTGCTGGGCGACACGATGCTCCCTGGACTTGTTCTTGTACTCCGGGGTCGAACGAAGTGGCGGACCGAGTTGCTTCCCCGGGGATCCACCGGATGTGGGAGCGGTGTCCTCCCGGCCCTGAACCCCGTTCAGGGTGTGCGTGAGGCATCGTAGCGGCCGTTGAAGGCACGCTTGCCGCCTCGTTCTCCCGGCAGCCCGTGTGTCGGGGCGGATTCGTCCGGATGCTCCGTCACCCTCGCAGTCGTGGCCGGACGCCCGGGGTACCCGCGGGACGTGGCGCGGGAGCCGGCGGCTCCTGGCAAAGGCACCGAGGAGCTGCTCGCGTGCCGCCGGTACGCGCTGACCGGCAACACGCGAACAAGCGAGCGGTTCTGATGCCGCAGGTCAGGGCGGGGGTCTTGACTGGTGAGCTCGCCTGTTCAGGTGTCGCGTATTCGCGGCTGAGCGCAGTTGAGGCTCACGGTTGGTGATCTGCGCAACCTCAGCGGGACCCGGCTGTCCGCTGGTCGGCGATTGCGATGATGGGCGGCGGCAGGTCTCAGGTGTCTCTGGAGGAGCGATTATGGCGTTCAGGACCGAAGCCGATTCCGAAGTCGTCGGACGGGACGAGTGGTCCCATTCGCCGGCTGTCGGTGTCGGACCGCTCCGGTTCGGCATGACAGTCGACGAAGTGGTGGAGGCGACCGAGATCCTCGGCCAGGCGAAGGTCACCGAACTCGCACGGGACTACCCGGTCTTCTCGCCGACATGGAAAGTCGAGCTCCACCGTCACGGAGCGGCCCCTTCGACTCCCGCCGTCACGGCCTACGTGAGCCAGGCCGCGGGACTGTTCTGCGTCGCTGCCGACGCCGTGCGGGGTCCCCAGGTCGCGTACGACGGCATCCCGCTGGTCGGGCGGGACCTGTCGGAACTGGAGAACGACCTGATCGCGTACGCCGAGACAACGGACGTGCACCTGCGCTACACACCTGAGGGCTACCCAGGACCGGACTCCGGGGTCCTCATGCGCGGCCAACCGGTGGGACAGGTCCTACGATCGCGTCCGCTGTTCATGGTGACGCGCGACGGCGCGCATACCGAATGGGACTCGCTGCCCTCCGAGGAGTACCACGTCAATGGCCGGTCCACGGCCTGACAGGGTGTGTGGCTCGGCCCCGATCACTCGGTCACGGGTCATGGCCATTTTCGAGGAGTCATTGCCAGCGCTCAGCGGCGCACCGGCTCCAGGCGGCCCCGATGTCGGTCGCGGCCCGCTCGGTGGTGTAGTCGGTGCAGCCGAGCGCCTTCGCGGCGACGGGCGGCGCAGTGTGCGCGACGAACCGCCGCAGTGCCTCGGCGCGGCCGACGCCGGGCGCGATGCCGGCGTCGACGTGCGCCTGGCCCAGGACGGCGGCAAGCGCGGCGGCCGCGCGGCTCGCCGGAGCCGCCCCGCAGTACCGGCCCCGTACGCCGACGCTGCCCGGACGGGGCCGAGCACCGGTCCTGGCACGTCTCCGGCTGGCCGGGGACCCGTCAATATCCTGGCCCGACCTCGCCGTTGAGCATGCCTGCGGGCTCACTACCAGTTCTGCCGCGACCAGTCACCCCGGGCTCGATATGCGCGGCCGTCACCGATGTGCCGCACCCCGCCGGGGACAACGTCCCCGTGGTACGGGTACCGCTGGGTCACCGCCGCCAGCAGGAACTCCAGGAAGCCCCCCTCGAACAGGTCCCACTCCAGCATCGAGTCGAACTTCGCCGCGACCGGCCACCGGTCCGGATCCGGGCCCCGCATCAGCCAGAAGAACTGGTCGGAGCCCCAGTTGTTGCCCCACTTCAAAAGCCCGCCCTCAGCCGGGAACAGCGGATGGGGGCACTCGTCGTAGTCCCCGTTCTCGTAGGCCTGGGCCAGCATGGCACAGTAGCCGTAGGGCTCCGTCGTGTAGTAGAGGAATCCCTCGAAGCCGAGCGGCTTCCCCCTCTTGGGACTGGGCGCTGTCGATGGTGCGTGAACGTGCAGTTCGTCGCTGATGCTGACCCTCCCGTACCGGTCGACGAACGCCCGAAAGTCCGCCGGCAACTGGAAACCGACCGCCCCGGGCGCGAGCTCCCACGGAACCGGGACCACCCCGCCCTCGGGCGGCGGCCCGATCACCGCGCCGAGCCGCACCAGCATCTCCCCGATGTCCACATCCACTCCCCCCGACAGCCACCCACACCCAGCGCAGGCTATCCACTCCCCCTGACACCGCCCCCTTCAGCCGGGCCAGGCCGATCGGCAAGGACCCGGTCATCCCCCACAGCCGGCTCCGGCACATCAACGGCCCACCGACCAAAGCGTCCTCACGACGTGGGCCGCGCTGCTCAGCGGGCGGGAGTCACCGCAGGCGCAGGTTGCCGTTCTCGTCCACAAGGATGGTCAGCTCGCCGCCGGAGTTCTCCCGGAGGATCCTCCGGTTTTGGCGGCAGTTGCTGATCTTGAGGGCCGTGAGTGTTCACGAGAAATAGCAGCACGAGCAACGCGCAGTGCGTCGCTCGTGGCCTCTGCCGGGTGTCACCGTCCGGCGCGTGGCCGGGTGAGTCCGGCTCCGACTCTGGTCAGCATCTGACCGAGGAGGTGGAGGGCTCGTGCCCGTTCCGGTGCTTCGCGTGCTGTTCCCGCCCAGTAGGCGTCGGTGAGGCTCTCGGTCATGGTGCGGATCCGGTCGTCGTCCTGCTCGGCCAGCACGAGGACGAACCGCACGAAGTCTCCGATGTCGGTGCCCTGGGAGTGCTGGTCCGCGAAGCTCTGCAGGCGCGGCGCCAGGGCGGCCAGAGTGCGATCCGTCGGGAAGACAACCGCGAGGCCGGCGAGGACCAGTCGAACCGCAGGGCATTCGGCTGACCAGCGGGTCAGCAGATCCGGAGTGCGGGCCTGGACTGCGCTGCGAGCCCGGGCCTCGCTGTCGGGATCGGCGTGCCGCGGGGTGGTCGGCCAAGCCTCGGCGAGGTGGCGCTCGGCAACGGTGGCCGCCCTGAACAGCAGATGGACGGCTTGGAACCGATGCCGGGCGGGAACTCGGTCGTCGACGGCGCGGGCCGCGAGCAGGGTGAGGCCACCAGCGGTATCGGGGCGGCAGGTGTCCTGGTGGAGGATCTCGCCGTAGAAGTCGCCGAGGAAATCAGCGTCGTCCCGGTAGGGGGCGATCTCGGCGTCGAACAACATCGCCGCCTGGGGCGGCCTGAGGCCCGGAAGGCGGTCGGCGATGACGCCCCGGAAGAGTTGCCGGATCGGCGGACCGGAAGCGATCGCGCCGCTCCCGGGCTGCTCGGGGTCGGCATGCATATCCATGGCCAGCGCAGCCTACTGGAGCGTTTCGGACGGTCGACCGCCTGCACGCCACCTACGCCGTGGAGGCCGTGCCGTGGACCTGGGCGGAATCGGTGCGCCCGGGCGAACGGATCGTCAACCCCTGGGGCAGGTTCGAGTACGTGGCCCTGACCGTGGCCGAGGCCAGTGGGAGCGCTCGCGGCCGGGTTCACGGCCCCGCCCAGTTCATGGCCGACCGCACAAGCCCCGGCCAGGCGAGCAGCGGACCGGCCGCCTACGCCGCGGTGCGCTCGGGCGTCGACCCCGAGGTCCGACGGATACTGGACCGCGACCCGGCAGGCCTGGGCGACTGGGGCCTTCGGCGGGCGGTGCGGGTCGCCGTGCCGGACGCCGTGGTGTTCACGCATTCCGGGCCGAACGGGCCGGCCGTCCTGTCGAGCGGGGGTCGGCGCAGGGCGAGGCTGGCGGTGTCCGGCATCAGGCACCGTCCTCGGAGCCGTGCTCCAGGCGCTCGTCCTCGGCGTCGACCCGGGCTTGGAGGTCCAGCCGCCGCTGTGTCCGGGCCGCTTTCTCCTGCCGGTAGGCCTCCGCAATGCCGGGGGCGTCCTCCAGTCGGTCCATGTCGACCAGGTAGACGGCGAGGCGCTCGCCCTCGTAGGGGCCGCTCTGTTCGGTGAACTCCCGGTCCAGGCCGGTCCGTTCGACGACCACCTCGTCGCGGTCGAGGTCGAAGGTCTGACGGGCGACGCCGAAGTAGACCCGTTCCCCGGTGAACTGCCGGCCGCCGATGGTGACCTGGGCTCCGGACTTGTACGCGGCGGCGAGCGCCTCGGGCTTACCGACCGCGCCGAAGCCCAGGTGCCCGCGGGTCTTGATACGTGTGATGATCCCGATCGGGACGTCCACTCCTGCCTCCCGGTGCTCTGACGAGATGTCAGCTTGGATGTCCCGAATCTACAGCCTCAAGCTGTAGCAGCATGGGGGTGCGGCCCGGGTGCGGGAGCAGGCCGATGAGAACGGGGCAGGCCTGGCATGGGAACGGGGCTGGCGCTGGTCGGCACGGCGGCCTCCGGGGTGCGCTCGGCCGTGGCGGATCTGCGGCCGGCCGCCGAGGAGAACCCGGCCGTCGCCGAAATGCTGGCCGCCGTCCCGGTCGACACCACCCACATCGAGGACCTGGTCCAGCGCGGACCCGCCGCGCCCGTCTGGTACCCGGTCAGCGCGCGGGGCGGGCGGGCGCGCGGGTGGACCAGGAAGTAGATCGAGACGGATTCGGTGTTCACGCGCACCAGCGTGATCACCGCATCCACCGCCGGCAGTGTCTCAGGCGGCGAAAGAACTCCCGTCCAGGACTCGCAACGCGGTTCGTGCCGCCTGTCCGTCGTCGGTTCGTGCCAGTTCCTCCAACGCCTGACGATCGGCCCACCCGAACACCTCCCGCAGTTCGGGAGTGAGATCGAATCCGATCTCTTGAGCAACCCAGTCCGCGATCACCAGGGCGTCCGCGACGACCGCCGGATCAGTGGCGACCTCCGGTCCGAGGAGCGAGAGGCCTCCGTCGTTGGCTCCGTAAGCGAGCGCCAGCGCCACCAGGGCCCAGCGGGCCACCCGGTTAGCGGGATCACGGACCAACTGTTCGCCGGCGTAGTCGTGCAGCTTGTGGATCGTCACGCATTCGTTCGCCCAGCCACGCCAGAACTCATCGTCGCGTGGCAGCGCTTCCAGAGCCGATAAACCGTCACGCAGAGCCCGCACCATGCGCTCAGCGAACTCGGCATGGCCAGTGTCGAATCCGGACTGTCGCAGCTGCTCGATCTTGGGCTGGTTCACCTGACCATCATGAGGGCCGTGAACGTCCACCGCCTCCAAAAATGAACTGGCCCCTCCGCCCCGCGCCTGTCAGGGACACGGACCGTCAGGACCCGGATCACAACCTACCGGCCCAACCCCGGCTCGTCCTTGCAGACACTCCCACCCACGTCACCCAAACAGGTGGCTCCCGTTCTCACCGCTTACCATGAACCTGCACCGCTGTCCATCTCCCTCACAAACGGACCAATGCGGCTCTCAGGGCCACCGCCCGAGTGGCTCCCGTTCGACCCGCCGAAAGCAGTGAGCCACTACGGATGGAGCGCGCGAGCACAGGCCGTTGGAGCCGCACAAGTCAGTAGGGCTCTGACAGAAAGGCGGTGACCTCGGCGGCGAACTGCTCAGGAGCATCGTGATGCACGACGTGTCCGGCCTCCGGTTCGACCAGGCGGGCCCGCAGGCCGAGGCCGGCGACCATGTCCTGGGCGTGATCGGCCGCCAACTCGTCGCTCCTTGTTCCACGGACCAGCAAGGTGGGGCAGGACACCGCCATCCAGTCGTCCCAGTGATCGCCGCTCAGAGCCTTCTGCGATGTCACGGTGTCGTCCGTTCCGAAGGAGAAGCCCCAGCCCCGATCCCGCTGCCTGAACGAGCACTCCAGATAGGGCGCGGCCGCGCCCAGGGCGGCTACCAGGGACTCTCTCGACGGAGCCGTCGAAGGAAGACGCGTAGTAAAGGACCAGTCACAGTCCACCACCGCGCCGATGTCCTCCACGATCAGCCGGCTGACCCTGCCAGGGTGCCGGGCAGCGAACTGGTAGGCGTTCACCCCGCCCAGTGAGTGACCCAGTATCGGCACCGGGCCGAGGCCCAGATGCCGGTGGAAAGCGACGAGATCGGCGACGTAGTCGCCTCGCTCGTAACTGGTGGCACGGTCGGAATCTCCGTGTCCGCGCTGATCGAGCGCGATCACCCGCCACTGCGGCGCCAATGCCGCTGCGAGCGGCGCGAACGCGGACGCCTCGTTGTAGTGCCCGTGCAGGGCCAGCAGCGGCCGCCCCAGACCACCGAAGTCCAGATACGACAGCTTCAGCCCAGCCGCTCTGAAGAACTCACGCATGACGCGGAGCATAGAACTCAGCACCGACAACCCACGGCTGACAAGGAGTTCACAACACTCCGACTGTCCACGCAGCCGTGCCCCAGGCACGAATCATCCCCGCCAACCAGCGCTTCTGATCCAAGTCGCACGGCAAAGCAGTAGAAGACTCACTTACTGCCCTCTCAGGACCAGCGACTTCCTAGAGCCCGGCTGCCGAGGATCGGACACAGTTCCCAGGAACACGTTCGGAGGAAACGAGCGTGGAACTCCGCAGCCTTGCAGGTCATAGCGATGCCGCTGGACACCGAAACGCGGAACCGACAGCCGCGCACTGGACCTGTCGGAAGTCCGGCCCACCCGTAGCCAGCTGCCAGAGCCGGGGCGACGTCGGTACCGGCGGGGCGCGGCCGGGCCCGGATCCGGTCGCACGTACGATTCCCTGCCGTGGGCAAAGAACAGAAGACCTTCAAGTACACCGGCGACCTGATCACAGCGCAGCGCGCGTTGGTGACGGTGCGGGCATAGCGCCGGGCGTTCCTGGCCACGCTGCCGTCCTGGGGCGGTTCGGCCGCCAGATGCCCGGCGCGGCCGCAACCGTCCTCGCCCTGCTGCCCGCAACGTGCGACATCCGACGCTGGTCAGAGCGGGGGCTGGGTGTCGGATGATTCACGTGCCGGACGCCCGGCACGTACGAAGTCGATGTATTCGTCTTGTACCAGGCCGGTGTTGACCCATCGGCTGCTGACCGTTCCCGCGCGACCCGCGGCCTCGGCCAGGGCGGTCAGCGGGTCGTCCGCAGTGGCGACCAGACGACCGAACTCTTCCTCTTCGTCGTCCAGGTCGAGCGGTGGGAACTCGACGAGGTCCATGAAGCCCGGGTGGCCGACATCCTCGGCAGTGTGGAGGAAGACCTCGTAACGTCCGGAAGCTGGTCTGACCTCGACCCAGCGGACACCAGGCCGTTCCGGCGAGCCGGTGGGACCCAGAAACTGCTCGACGGACCGACCCCGCCTCAGTGCTCCAACGGCGCAGGCCTCTACCAGATAGCGCATCCGTGCACCGTAGAGGACGGTCCCGTGCTGTCTGAAGCCGACCGGGGCAAAGGGCCAGGCACGGGCCAGGAGCCGGCTCCCGATGTGGAGGCCGCGGCAGGCGGGGCGCGGGCCGCCGCGTCAGGCCGCTGAGTGCTCGGCCTCGGTACGTTCGCGGAGTCCGGTGCCCCCAGCACGTCGGGCTGGGCGGGCACAGCGGTTCGTGTCGTGGTGTCAGGAGCAGTACTCCCATGGTACGACGCAGAAGTGGGCGGCGCTGATCGTGGTGTCGCCGGCGCGCTCGGACTGCACCCAGACGTTGAGGTCCCGAGATCCCTGGTCTCCGGACGGGCTGTAGTAGAGGCCGAGTCGGCGGTCGTCGAGGTATCGGGCGAGGTCGGCTTCGACCGCGGAGGGCCTGCGGCCGATCAGCTCGATGCCGGCGAGGACGACCCGGGGGCCGGTGCGTCCGTGGACGGTCACCCCGCCCAGCTCGGGCCTGTCCCCCACGTGCCAGTAGTGCGCGGTCAGCCCGGCCCGCTCGAAGCGTTCCCCGGTCACGTGCCATTCCTCGGGATCGCCGTGGGCCCCACAGGGTGTGACTCGGCCAGCAGACTTTCCCCGTGTACGGCCAACACGGCAGCCCTGAGCGGGAATCGGATCCGCTCCTGTCGCTCGTCGCGTCCGGGCTGGTGAGGATACAGGGCTGGCAGGGCGAGGGGGCCCGCCGTCGGCCCTACGACGCACGGCTACAACTGGGCTTGGATCGGCTTGCCGTAGCCTGCGCCCGCGACAGACCGCCCCTGTCGGGGTAGGCCTGGTGCCACTGGTAGGCCGACTTGCAGCTCACCCGGAGTTGCCGGGCTACCTCCGGAGGCTTGACCCCTTCGTCGAACAGCGCGGCAGCCTCCAGGCGCACGGTCTCACGGCGCTGACGTGCCTTCGCTGTCAGCCCGCCCCCATCCGCATATCGCATGCCAGACGGTCTTACAACGGCAGGTGACCGTCCCTCAGCGAAACGGCAGATCCATCACCCCAAAGAGCTGATGTCAGTAAGCGCGATGGCGCACCTTCTCCACCTCGTTCAACCGCGCCGCGTCCCGACCCAGCGCCCGGGTCAGCTCCTGCACCGTCGCCGGCCCCGACGCGGCCAGTGCCGTCTCGAAGACCTGCTGGTAGGCACCACTCAGCGCATCGGCTCCAAGCCCCGCCTGCCACACCGGCGGCCGGGCGTCATAACCCTCCCGCAGCACCGGGCCCGCCCCGCCCCGCCCACGGGCTCCTCCACCACGGCCGACGCTCCTGATACCCCGTCACTCTCCCGGCCCGCAGCCACTCCTCCGGCGAACACGAGCGCCACCTCCTCACGGGCGATCCACGCATGCTCCAGCCGCTGCCGGGCCGACTCCGCCTGCACCTCAACCTCCCGCACCACCTCCAGCCAGGACTCCAGATCCTCCCGAGCCCGCGCCTCCCGGACCTCCAGCAACGCGATCACCGACGGCATCCCGCACCTCCAGGGCTGGGCACTACACCGCTGGCGCCACAGTGCGGTCACCTACGACGCCGAGAACGGCACCAGCACCCCGATGCTGCTGGCCCGCTCCCGCCACGCCTCCGTCCGCTCGCTGGAGCGGGACGCCCGCCCCCGGCGTCGACGCGGCCGCCCAGCACGTCGCCGCCCAGGGCCCGCCGCCGCTGACCAGCAATCACGCCAGACATCGTCCCAGGTCAGCGATGCCCGTTGTATTCGCGGCGGATGATACGGCGCCCCCAGGATCGATCGCGCCGACTCACTGATGCGGGAGGCGTCGCAATTGGACGAGAACAAGTGAGGTCAGTGGATCGGGCTCAACATGCGCCGCGCGCACGGCATAGCACCCAGGCTCCAGTGCGACGCGCAGGTGATCATCTCCGGTGATCTCGTTCCCGGACCAAACTGCGTCGAACAAGAGCACAGGCCCTGATACAGCCCAGTGCAGGTCAGGTTCCCACGCGGCCGCGCCAATCGCAGCTCCAATGCTGTAGAGGAGCTCCGCCTCAGATTCCGCAGCACACCACCGCACGAACAGGTCGTGCTCAGGAAGGAACGTGGTCGAGGCGGGATCGCCACCGAGGACCAGGACGTTCTCCTGGCCAACAGGGACAAGGCCGGTCCAGCTGTCTACGCCGCAGGCCCTGTCGTAATCATCCTCAGAACCATCGCCATCCGATCCAAGCCATGACAGCAAGGCAGTCTCCGGGACCACGACCAGCGGCCCGCCGTTGGACTCCACCCACTCAGCCACACCTGGATCTGCATACCTGACCACGTGAGGAAGCTACAGGCGGGCAGTGACAGCCAGCCTGCCTTTGTGACAACCATCGCGCTTCGGCTCAGTAGCTGGCGGTTTCTGGAAGTGATAGTTAGCGGCCTTCGCGACCGTCGATTACAGAGCGTGAGGCGCGCACCCAGACAGCGGTTACGTCGATCCTTTGCCGCAGCTGACGGGTGCTGACTTCCTCACCAATGTGGATCGGCGTCCCACTCGGGGTCGGGCTCTCTGTTCTGCTCGTACGACTCGAAGGTGTGGGTGTCGAAGTAGCAGGCGATGGAGAACGGCTGCCTGTGATCCGTGAGGACCCGGTAGATGAACTCGCTGGTGGAACCGTCGAATCGCTCCCAACCGGCGGCGACATCGTCATGCGCCTGAGCGAGGATCGGCCAGCGGTCGGGATCGGCGGATTCGGTCAGCCAGAAGAACTGGTCGGCCTGGACCGAGTCCGCCCACCGAAGTAGGCCCCCGGCGGCCGGGAACACGGCATGCGGACGAAAGAGGTCGCCGATCCAAGGGTCGGCAGCGGCTTGTTCGCCCAGCCGCTGGGAGTTCTTGATCAGATCGTGGTGCGGGCCCGGCGTGTCAGGGGTTTCGAGCTGCAGGAACCCGTTGAACTCTCCCGAACCGAACCACTCCGCCAGTTGCTTGTAGTCGGTCGGCAGGGCGATGCCGAGCCGGGCCTCGACCGAGGGCCAGTCGATCACCCTCTTCGTAGCGGCCTCCCAGCCCGTGATGGTTGCCAGCTTCTCACTCCACGTTGCTGCTGTGTCCACGGTGCCGAGTAAATCGCAATGATCTGACAATGCTCGGCGCGGGGCCTCTGCACCCCTGCTTCAGAGTCGCAGTCACTGAGCCCGGGACACGCTAGTTGGAACCAGTGAGGCCCGGTGAGCTGGTGGCTGTTGGATAGTGGACACGCTTGTTGGCAGCACGTGGTCACGCTTCTTGCAACAAGCCGTGAGTTGTCAGTCTTCTTGGCCCCCTTGCGCGCTTATGAGCACTCCCAGAAGAAGCGGCCTTCGCGGTGGTCGGGGCTGACGAAGGCGTAGCCGTAGCCGTAGCCGAAGTTGAGGAAGTACGGATCGTCCCCGCCCTCGCCGGCGTCACTGATCTTGAAGAGGAAATGCCAGGGGGCGTCGACCCTCGCCTCGTGGTTGGGGTAGGTGGCGGTGCCGCCGTAGTAGTCGTGCAGTTCCTCCCCGTCGCAGTCGTCGATGTCAGGACCGTCGCCGCGCATGCCTCGCTGGTATGCCGCTTCCTCGTCGATTGTGCGGTCGACGTCGGGCGGCACCGGCTGAAGGTCGACGCGCCATTCGACCGGGATCTCGGTGTCACCGGGACCCCAGCGCCACAGGGTCCGTCCGCGCGTTCCGGGCGGGCCGATGGCGGCGAAGAGCGGGATGCGGCCGTCCGGTTGCACCAACAGAACGGCCTCGCCGTCCTCCGGGTCGATTCCTCCCATGACGATCTGGTCCTCGTGGAGGAAGAGGTAGGCCAGCCGGAGTTCGGGACCGGGTACGGGGAACTGTCCGATGAACACCAGCGGTTCGCCGGACTTCGGATGCACCGGCCAGGTCGGTTCGGCGAGCCAGACGGGTTCGCCGCCGAACTTGGCCACCGGGTCGGCAATCGGCTGCTCGGCGGCGCTGAGGATCATCTGCTGGCGTGGCAGGAAGGCGGCATCGTACGGCCCCTCCGCTTGCCCAGTGGGACGCGCGATCATGAGCGGACCCTACGGCACACCAACGACGAACCGCGCGGTCCAGTCAAGGCCCGGAGGGGAGGAACAGACGACTGCGCGCTTATCTGCAAGGTCGGCGTTCGCGCGGGACGGAACCCGGTTCCAGCTTGCCTGAGCAGAACGCAAGGCCGAGCACTTCCTCGCCTTCGCCGGCATCGCCGTGGTGTTCATCTGCTTCCGTCGGACGGCCGCCTGAACCAGCGGACCGAGGTGGCATCCGGGCCGATTAGAGACCGGCCGGGTGGCTGGAAAGCCAGCTGGAGTGCCGGTCGCGCATCCGGTCCCGTTCTTCGGACGTGGCGAGGAAGACATCGGCACCGCCGTCGTAAGGGTGGTGAATGCGCCGTAGCTGGGTGTCGGTGATGAGGACGCCCGCCACCTTGTCGTCGGCGACTTCACGCAGCAAGTCATCGAGGCACCCGTGCCGCCAAGGCCTGCGGGCAGCGAAGAGGTGAGAGTAGGTGCGGAACTCCGGGTCAGGGTCGTCCTCAACCAGCAGACTCTGCCAGTAGCCAGCGTCCGGTTGGCGCGTCGGGACATCGGGCTCGGCCGTCCAAACAGGCGTGATCACATACACATCCTCGCCAGCGAACAGTTCGTCGAGGACAGCGTTGTAGCGCTGCAGCACGACGGCGTACTCGCTCTCGTCCTGCGCGTACCGCGTCGACTCGGGAAGGCTGTGAAAGCGCACCCAGACATCCCGGTAGGGACCACGGAGTTGGTACCCGACGGGAGGACAGCTGGGCCACCGCTGGCTCCACAGCTCCGTCAGCGCTGCCTGACCGCTTCCAGACACCCGCGGCACCGATCCTCTCTCTCACGGCCCCGACCAGCGACCATGATGCCCGAGCGTCGCCCGCCAAAAGAAACGATTTCTATTGACCCGAAACGGTAGGGGTTCTGGGTCGTCGAACGCTGCGTGAGTGAACTGGTGGGGGGACGCGCGGCATTTGTCGCCGTCGGCTCAGGAAGCGTTGCGGCTGCGGGCGGTGGCCGCGCTCGAGGAGGGGCGGGCCCGCGAGGACGTCGCGGTGATGTTCAAGGTGTCGCTGAAGGCGGTGGACGGCTGGTGGGCGAAGTGGACGGCCGGCGGCCGCGAGGCACTGACCTGCCGCCCTCGAGGCAGGCGGATCGGGGAGCATCAGCTCCTGTCCGAGGCCGAGCGGGCTGCCGTGCGGCAGGCCGTGCTCGACCGTCAGCCCTGCGAGCTGGGGCTGGCCGGGCAGCTGTGGACGCGCTCGCAGATCGGTGAGCTGATCGCGAAGCTGTACCGGGTCCGGCTGACCGAGCAGGGGGTGGGCAAGCACCTGCGGCGCTGGGGACTGTCGTTCCGGCGGCCGGACAAGCGCGCGGTCGAGCAGGATCCCGAGGCGGTGCGCGCCTGGCTGGAGGAGTTCTGGCCCGCGATCCGCGCGAAGGCGAAGGCTGAGAGCGCGGAGGTGCTGTTCGCCGACCGGGTCGGCATCCGATCCGACCAGGTCACCGGCCGGACCTGGGGCGAGAAGGGCCGCACCCCCGTCGTGGGCCGCACCGACAACCGGTTCTCGGTCAACGCCGTGTCGGCGATCAGTACCAAGGCCGCATGTACTTCATGGTCTTCACCGAGATGTTCGACGCGAAGACGATGTGCCGCTTCCTCGACCGGCTCGCCGGCCATTTCGAGCGCAAGGTCCACCTGGTCGTGGACCGCCACTCGGTCCACCGCTCGCGAACGGTCCGGGCTTGGCTGGACAACCATCCCGGCCAGGTCGAACTGCACTTCCTGCCCTCGTACTCACCGGAGCTGAACCCGGACGAGCCGGTCAACGCCGACCTCAAGCGCAGCCTGCCCATGAGCAGCCGCGCCCGGAACCGAGCGGATCCGGCGGCCGAGGCCCTCCGGTTCTTCCACCGCCGACAGCGCCAACCCCACATCGTCTGCGGCTACTTCCACGGCCCTCACGTCCGGTACACCCTCGACGAGAACCAATTGAGTTTCTGATCAATAGTGCCGCATCAGGCAACGTTCGCCTCGTCGATGTGCCATCCGGCTGCTGGGCGAATCATGATCACGACGCTGTTATGCGTCGCCGGGCTCGCCGGGTCTTGATGTCGCGGTAGCAGTACCCGGCTGCGGACAGGACGGCCAGCACGAGCACGACCCACAGGGTTACACCATCCGCATAATAAGGATTATCCGCGACGATGGCCACGTTCTTCGCAACCTCAAGAACGAGGGTGGCAACGGCAACGTACCCGGTTCCGCGCATCAGGCGGGTGGAGTGCGGTCTGAGCCTGGCCGTCCACACCCAGAGGACCACCGTTTCTACCAGCAGCCCGATCCCACCAAAGGGGAGCACCGAGAAGAGGAGGAGCAGCCACAGCAAGGCCGAGAGGACGTACCGTGTCGCGCGCCTGAGGCGTGCCGGGGTGTGAGTCGATGCGTCCGACCGTACGGAGAGGCTACCTGCTCTGCGGGTGGGGGCCGTAGGCGGCAGGGAGGCCGTCGCTGTCATGGAGGAGGGTCGGGTGGTCGCTCCCGCTGGTGGCGCAGGGCCCCCGGCGGGCTCCGGTGTGTGGCCGAGGTGTTGTAGCGCCTGGGAGAGGTCGGTGGCGTTCGGGTACCGCTGTTCGGGGTTCTTTGCCAGCAGCCTCAGTAGGAGGTCGTCCCACGCGAAGGGTATGCCGGTGGATAGCGAGCTGGGCATGGGCGGTTCTTGTGTGAGGTGTGCCGAGAGGTATCCCAGGGTGTCGGGTGCCTGGAAGGGGAGCCGGCCTGTGATCAGCTCGAAGAGGATGCAGCCGAGGGCATACAGGTCGCTGCGCGGTTCTGGGAATCCGCGTGCCTGCTCCGGGGCCATGTAGGGCGGCGTGCCGACGATGAAGCCGCTCTCGGTGAGACGGGTGTCGGTCGGGTCGACGGCGCGTGCGATGCCGAAGTCGAGGACTTTGGCGGTGCCCGCCGGGGTGATCAGAATGTTGGACGGCTTGATGTCGCGGTGCATGATTCCGGCGTCGTGCGCCGCGGCCAGCGCTTGGGCGATCTGTTCGCCCCATCGAGCGGCGTCGGCCAGAGTGGCGGCGCCCCGACGCATCAGTGTGTCGAGACCCTCGCCCCTGACCAGTTCCATGACGAGGAAGGGGACGCGGTCCTCTCCCTCACCGTGTTTGCCGAGGTCGTGAATGGTCACGATGTTGGGGTGCTGAAGGCGGGCGGTGAGGCGGGCTTCCCGCAGGAACCGGGCCCGCGCCTCGCCACCACGGCTCCCGCCGCCGGTGAGCAGGGAGATGACCTTGACGGCTACAGGCCGGTCCAACGTCTCATCCTGGGCCTGCCACACCTGCCCCATGCCACCTTGGCCGAGCTGACGCACTAATCGGTACCGCCCGACAAGAAGCTGTGCATCCACTGCCATTACTCCCCCAATTGCTCCTCAACTCGCCTACCCTACGGGGGTTCTGCAGCCGCAGGGAACGGTGCGGAGGGCCGATCCAGATCACTTCCAGGCCCGGGAACCGGACGACCGGCCACAACGAGACGAAGCTCGCCTGATGCGGCACTAGACCTTTGGGAGCGGGTCGTTCCGGTCCCCGGTCAGGGGCTCGTCGGAGCCTTGATGAAGAGTTCAGGGTGGGCAGTGTGGACGTACTTCATCGCGGTGGTGTCCGAGACCCCGAAGACCCGCATCAAGTGGACCGGGTCTTCCGACTCGTGGGCTTCGTCGAGGAGGCGGTCGATCCGCAGCCTGTCGGCGCTGACACCCAGTCCGGCGAAGACCTGCTTGACCGCGGTGGGGCTGATCGGCGGAGCCGTCGGATCGAGGGCGGTCATCTGTGTCATGAATAGGTGCGGGTTGGTGCTGCGTGGCCAGCGTTCGGCGCGTTCGCGGAGCCAGTTGTTCAGCAGCACGGTGGTCAGGTCGTCGAGATAGACCGTGTGCCAGCCGCCACTGCGGTGGGGGACGCGACGTCGCCCCTTGGCCCGGTCGAGGCCGGTCAGGCGCGTGGTGCGGAGCGTTTCGGGGCCGAGGGCGTGGACGGCGACCAGGACAACCAGGGCGTTCGCCATGGCGCTTGGGGCGCGGTCGAGCAAGCCGACGAGCCGGTCGGTGGGGATCCGTCTCGGGACCGTGACGACCTTGGGGATGGAGTACTTCCGTGCCGGGTCTCGGAAGGTCACCCGCTCGCGCTTCAAGGCTCTGAATAGCGACCGCAGGGCGCAATGGGTGTCGTGGCGCCTGGATCCAGCCCGCTCGTCGACGGCCGTCTCGACGTCCTGTGGTGTGGCCTCTCGGAGGCTGGTCATCCGCTGGCTCCACTGCTGCAGCACCGGGGCATGGGCCTGCGCGTAATGGCGGATTGTGGAACAGCGCATCGTGATCGACGGGGTCCTCCTGCGGCCGCGGCAGACGTCCACCCAGATTTCCGCCTCCTCCCGGATCTGGTCCGGGAGGGCGGCCAGGAGTCGGTTGACTGCGGCCTCGTCGGCGTCGACTCGCTCGACCGGGACCAAGAGGCTGCGTTGGGCGGGGTAGTGGCTGACGCGTCGGCTGGCCCAGTTCTCTCCGAAGGCGGCGACGGCTTCCAAGTCGGCCTGATGGATGGACACTTCGGCGCCGAGCCAGCCGGTGACGAACAAGAGCGCTCTCAGGTTGATCTTGATGGAATCCTTGTGCCAGCCGCACCTGTTCGCGAACTCCACGAAATCTTGGGCGAGTTGAGCCCCTGCTGGCGTGGGGTGGAGGAGGGGTGATGTGCTGCAGCTTTGCCCAGTCCCGAGCCGGGGTGCGGAACAGTTCCAGTTGGTTGGGGTCGACCAGGATCTGTGAGGCATCGGGGCGCATGGGCTGGCTGACGCGAGCTGCTTGGTTCAGGCGGTTCCGGCCGGGGGTGAAGCCGATACCGAGCCAGAGCTGGTCACCGCCGGCGGAGCCGAAGCCGCGACGGTGGTCGACCAGGACCAGGTGGCAGTAGCGGCAGCGGCAGCGGCAGCGGCAGCGGCAGCGGCAGCGGCAGCGGCCATACCCGACGCGTGCCACCAGGTGCGGATTCCCGGAGGTCGGCGGCGCTGTCCCGGGTGCCGGTGGAGGGCGGGCGGCTCATCGGAGGCGGTAAGGCAGGCGGTGACGGAACGGGCTTCGTGCAGAGCGGTCTGCGGGCGGTCGTTGTCGATGCTCAGACGCTGGATCGCGGCGACGGCGCGTTCGAGCTGCTCGGTGCGGTCGCGGTTACGTAGCGCGAGGTCGTCCACGAGCTGCAGGCACCAGGTGAACAGCGGGCCCATGACCTCTTCGGGGATCCGCAGGCCGGAGCCCGGTGCGGACCATCAGGTCGCAGAACGTCTTGTTGCGTGCCGCCCACCGGCCCAGAAACCCCGGCAGCGGCAGGCCTGCCGCGTCGAAGCCCCGCACTCCGACCTCACGCCACACCCGGGCCCGTGAGACTGGTGAGCTCGCATGTTGAGGTGTCGCGAATCTGTGGCTGAGGCCACCATGTCATTACACTGAGTGATCAGTCGGAGACGTCCATCGGCGGTCTGGCATGATCGCGCGGTGAGCGTTGCGAGGGTGCAGGCCGCCGAGGCCGTCGAGTCGCATGTCCGAGAATTCTTTGACGGACATGCCGTGGAGGTCGTCGAATACGACCTTGGGCCGGGGCACCGAGAGGTGCTGGTCGACCTGCGAGTTCTCGTCGTGGGCCCCGGCCCGCGCACCGACTGCTGGGCCTATGTGACGGCCGGTTGCTGGTCCGAGGTGGAGCAAGACGGCCATGGACTTGAGTTCGTCATGACCGCCCACGTCCGCGACCAGCGGTTCGTCGAACTCATGGCGATGATCGCGTACTACCACTGCGGAGGGCACCTGCTCGACGTGGAGCACAGCATGCCGATCGGTAAACCGTGGGTGCCGGGTTCGACCTGCGAGCACCTGCTTATCAGCCTGCCCTATCTCCACGGCCCTGACCTTGAACACTGTCCACTGCCCGAGGGACACGCGCGCATCCTGTGGGCCCTGCCGGTGACGACGGCCGAGATCGAGTTCCGTAGGCATCACGGCCACGAGGCGCTGGAGCAACTCTTCGACGAGGCCGAGATCATTCCCACCGACCCCTTCAGGGCATCGGTCGTGTGAGTTCTCCTCCGGCCGCCCGGGATCATGGGGTTCGATCCCCGCTGGCATGTCGGTTCCGGGTTCCGCCGGCCTCCGTGACGAGGTGGGTGGTGGTCTTGTCGTGGTAGCCGAGGGCCCGGGCGACGACGGGAGCGGAGGCTTGAAGTACCAGCTGGCGAATCGCTGAGGCCCGGCCGCGCTGGGCGGGAACCCCGGCGGCTCGAAGCTGGTCGAGCAGGCTGGTCGGGTCCATCGGATGCCCAGACTGCCGGCCGGGGAACAGCCAGGCCCTGCTCCGGCTGTCCGGGGCCGCTGAGGCTATGCGGCGCCGGGGGGCAGGTGGACGGTCATGATCAGGTGGCAGGGTTCGGTGCCCGAGCCGCGGTAGGTGTGTGCGTGGTCGGCGTCGAAGGTAGCGGTCTGTCCGGCCGCGACGGGGTGCTCGGTGCCGTCCACGACGAGGACCATGTGTCCGGTGGTGACGCTGACGGTCTCCACGACGCCGGCCTGGTGGGGGTGGCTGGGGTACTCCTCACCGGGTTCCAGGATCCAGCGCCAGATCTCAGTGGCCGCCGGGCCGCCGGTGGTCAGCATCAGGCGGGCTTCGCCGCCGCGCTCGCCCTTCCACAGCGGCATGACGGCGTCGGCGCTCACCACCCGGACGCGCTGCTCGGGGCTGCCTTCCAGCAGTGCGGAGACGGAGATGCCGAGGGTGTCGGCGAGGCGGACCAGGGTGGCGAAGTTCGGATTGCCCTGCGCCTTCTCCAGGGCGACCAGAGAGCCCTTGCTGACGCTGGCACGGCGGCCGAGTTCGTCCAGGGACAGGCCGGCGCGGGTACGGGCCGTGCGGACGTTGTGCGCGAGCGTCCGCAAGGCCGCCTCGGTCTCAGCCATCGCTGTCGTCCTTCCATCGATAGATCAGTGCACTGCACCACACGGTCGTTCGACTGGCCATCGCCGGTCGGTTCGTTGTACGGTTTAGTCGTTCTATTGATAGTAAGGGATGTACCTCCGTGATCGCTCTGCTGCTGGCCCTGGGCAGCTCCCTGGCCTACGGATGCGCCGACTTCCTCGGCGGCCTCGGTGCCCGCAAGGCCCACGTCCTGCGCACCGTGATGATCGCCGCCCCGGCCTCGCTCACCGTCGAACTGCTGCTGTGGCCCTTCCTCGGGGCCTCCTTCGCCCCCGCCACTCTCGCCTGGGGCGCGGCCTCCGGGGTCGCGTCGGCCGCCGCGTTCGCCCTGCTCTACCGCACGCTCGCGATCGGCCCGATGAACGTCCTGTCCCCGATCACCGCGCTGGTCTCGGCCATGCTGCCGGTCGGCGTTGGGCTGGTGCAGGGCGAGCGCCTGGGCCCGGCCGGGCTCATCGGCCTGCCGCTGGCACTGGCGGCGGTCGTCCTGGTCAGCGCCGGACACGGCGCCGACAGCGCGCGTCCCTCACGCACCGCGCTGCTGCTGGCCCTCGGCGCCGGGGCCGCCATCGCCCTCCAACTGGTCTTCCTGCACCAGGCACCCTCCGACAGCGGCGTCGGCCCACTGATCACCGGCCGTGCCGTCTCCTCCGCCGTCACCCTGGCCGCCGCCGGCGCCATGTTCCGCAGACTGGGCCCGGACAAGCCCGCCTACGCCGTCTCGGCGGCAGCCGGCGTACTGGACTCGATCGCCAACCTGCTGTTCCTGCTGGCCGCCCGCAGCGGCGACCTGGCCGTCGTCGCCGTGATCACCGCCCTGTACCCGGCCGGCACCGTCCTGCTCGCCCGCAGCGTCCTGGCCGAGCGCATCCACCGCGGCCAGCTGATCGGCCTGGGCACCGCCACCCTCGCCGTCAGCCTCCTCGCCCTCACCTGACCCACACCCCGCCCCGGAGGACCCGCCATGTTCATCCAGCCCTGGGACGCCGCCCTGGACGACGCCGAATGGAAGACCTGGATCGCCGACGGCCACGACTTCGGCATCCTCAGCGTCAACGGCCCGCCCGGCCAGGCACCCCTCACCGTTCCCACCCACTTCACCATCGACGACCGCACCCTGCTGATCCACCTCGCCCGCCCCAACCCCGCCTGGAAGGCGATCGAAGCCGACCCGAACGTCACCTTCACCGTCACCGGCGACTACGCCTTCATCCCCGGCCCCTGGCGCGCCAAGCCCGGCACCCCGCCCACCGACGGCGTCCCCACCAGCTACTACGCGGCCGTCCAGTTCACCTGCCGGGCCACCGTCATCGACAACCCCGACGCCAAGGCCGAACTGCTGCGCCGCCAGATGGCCCACTTCCAGCCGGACGGCGACCACGCCCCCATCGCCCCCGACCAGCCGCCCTACGGCCGCATGCTGCCCGGCATCCGAGGACTTCGCCTGGACATCACCGAGGTCCGCGCGAAGTTCAAGTACGACGACCACAAACCCGTCGAGCACCGCACCGAAACCGCCCACCGGCTCACCGAACGCGGCCGCCCCCTGGACGCCCCCACCGCCGGCCAGCAACTGCGCCGCCTGGAGCGCACCGGCCCCTGGAAGCCGTGACCCCGCCGCCCCGGCCCGCCCTCCCGAAACGGACCCCCTCACGATGACCGCCCTCCGCCTCAGCCCCGCCGTCGCCGAAGCCTTCCCCGACGCCCTCATCGCCGTCGTCACCGCCACCGGCCTGCGAGGCCGAGAACCATGGCCCGCCACCACCGCCGCCCAGGAGGACCTGGAACAGCAGCTCGCCGCCGGCACCTGGGCCCCCGCCGACGAGAACGACCCCCGCATCCAGGCCTGGCACACCGCCTACCGCTCCTTCGGCACCAACCCCCGCCGCATCCGCCCCAGCGTCGACGCCCTCGGCCGCCGCCTGGCGAAGAAGGGATCCCTGCCCCGGATCAACCCCGCCGTCGACTCCTACAACACCGTCTCCGTCCGCCACGGCCTGCCCGCCGGCGCCTTCGATCTCGCCCACGTCACCGGCGACATCGAGATCCGCTACGCCGACGGCGACGAAGCCTTCACCCCGCTCGGCGAACCCGACACGGTGGAAACCCCCAAGACCGGGGAGATCATCTACACCGACACCACCGACGTCCTCACCCGCCACTGGAACCACCGCGACGCCCACCGCACCCGCGTCACCGAAGACGCCACCAACGTCGTCTTCGTCCTCGAAACCCTCCACGCCACCCGCGACGAACACCTCCTCAAGACCGCAGCCGGCGAGTTGCAGGACCTGCTCACCGAGCACTCGGCCCAGAGCGCCGTCCACTACCTCAGCCCCGCCCACCCGCACGTCACCATCGGAGGCCACGCCTCCGCGCGCCCGGCCTGAACCCGCCGAGAAGGCCGACGGGTGGTCGGCGGCCGTGGCAGAGTGGCCACCGGACGGCGCCACAGCCGGGACCGAGCCAGGGCCACGGCGGTGACCGTGAGATGGATCAGTCCCGCTGGGCTTCGCTGGAGGCCGACTGTCCCGACCGCTTGGACTGCCGCTGGGTGATGCGCCTGGTCATCAGGGTGACCGCGGCCCAGGTGATCAGCGACTCGGAGTGCTGGACGAGGCGTTCGTAGTCCCGGGCGTGCCGGCGCGCGTGCATCACCCAGGCCTGGGACCGTTCGACCACCCAGCGGCGGGGCAGGACGACGAAGCCCTTGGCGTCCTTGGGGCGGCTGACCGTCTTGACCGTGAGGTTCAGGTACTTCCTCGCCCAGCCGACGAGCTGTCCGGCGTAGGCGGAATCGGCCCAGACGATCGTGATCTCCGGGTGCATCAACCTGAGCCGGAACAGGCCCCCCTTCGCCGCGTCGCGGTCGGTCATGTCGGCGGGGGTGACCATGACGAACAGCGGCAGGCCCTTCGTGTCCACGACCAGGTGCCGCTTCCGGCCGTTGATCTTCTTCGCCGCGTCGTAGCCGCGCGAGTCGTGGCCGACCGTCTCGGCGGCCTTCACCGACTGCGAGTCGATGACGGTGGCGACCGCGCCCGGAGCCCGGCCCACGTCACGGCGGACCCGGGCGCTGAGCTGGTCGCGGATCTGGCCGGTCACCCCGGCCGCCGCCCAGCGCGCTATGAAGCCGAACACGGTGCGCCAGGGCGGGAAGTCCTTCGGGAGCGCGCGCCACTTGCAGCCGGTGTCCACGACGTAGCGGATCGCGTCCACGATCTCCCGGCGCGGGTGCTTCTCCGGGCGCCCGCCGGCCTTCGTCTCGCAGGCCGGTATCGGTAGCAGCGGCTCGATGAGTGCCCACTCGCCGTCGAAAGTGTCCGAGGGGTAGCAGCGTCGACGCGTCACGAACTCCCCCCTTCGGGTAGTTGGCGGGCCCGGGGGATCGGTGAGGGTCAGGCGTCGCTGTAGTCGGCGATCACGTCGAGCGTGGACTCCACCGAGCTGAGCTGGGTGTTCGGGTGCTTGATCCAGCGGCCCTTGGGCTGCAGTTCGGCGTGCGGGGCGACGACGCCGGTGATGAACCGGCGGATCTCGGTGAGCTCCTCGCGGATCACCGCGACCTCGTACGCCTGGAGCTCGACGGGGTCGGAGCAGAACTTGTAGCCGTCCGCCCTGCCAGATCAGCGGCGGCCAGTTCCGTTCGGCGATGATGTCGCGCAGGCAGGCCAGCCCTGCTCTGACCTGGCTCTTGCTAAGCGCCGAGGCCCGGGTGAGCTGGTCGAAGGCCAGCCCGGCGGGGCGGGCCTCGAACAGGACCTTGCGCACGGTGTCGGCGTGCCGTTCGGCAGCCGCCGACCTGCGCTCGGAGGCGCGGGGCATCGCCTACTCACCCTGGAGCAGGCGGGCCAGCTCGCCATCCATGTCGACCTTCCCGGTGTCGACCGCGGTCTCGATCCAGTCGAGCGTCGCCCGCACCCGGGCCACGTTCTCGTGGACGATCACGCGCTCGTCATCGCCGAGCTCGCGGTCGCGCAGGCTCGGAACGACCCGGCCGGCGGCGGCAACGAACGCGTGGCAGGCGGCGACCAGGTCCAGGAACTCCACCGTCCGGTCGAGGCCGCGGACCGCCGGCGCCAGCGGGCCGCTCTCCTCGAAGTGCGCGCGGGCCTGCCGGCCCCGCTCGACCTGGGCATGGTTGACCTGGTGGCGGGCGGTGTCGTCGGCCATCGCCCGCGGTCGGCGTGAGCCAGGACGGCCGGGAGCTCCTCGCCGGAGCAGTAGCCGGTGAACGCCGTGATGACGGTGCGCAGGGCGTACGGGTCCCGCTCGGTGTCCAGCCGGGGCCGGAGGAACTCGGCGGCCTCCCGGGTGAACGGCGGCTCGTCACCGTTGTTGGGATTGAGGCCGAAGCCGAGGAAGTTGATCACGTCGAGCGCGAAGCGCCTACGGTCGAGCAAGCCGGCCTCCCCCGCACCCTCGGCGACCTTGCGGGCCCAGTCGAACCTTTCCTGGCTCTCCGGCTCGGCGATCCGGGACAGCGACGCGAACCAGTCGTCGTGCTCGGGGTCGGCGTGGACCAGGGCACGGGCCATCAGTTCCTCCGGTGCACGATGGATGCCGAGCTTCGCCTCCATGCCGGTGATGATCGCCCGATGGGCCGGAAGTGGCACGGACCCGGCGCCGACACCGGCCTCCAGGGCCGCCCGCGCCGACCGCAGCGCCCGGCGGTGCGGGCTGTCGGCGCGCAGCGGGTCGCGATCGGGGGACAGCAACGCATTCAGGACCCAGTAGGCGCCGTTCTGGGCGGCCCAGGTGACCGGGTCGACGCCGCCGGCCCAGGGGCGAGCCGGGTCGACGCCCAGCCCTACCAGGCGGTCGACGACTTCGTGGCGCCCGGCGTACGCGGCCGCCGCCAACAGGGTGACACCGTCGTCCCCGATGAGCTCGTCGTACGCCACGTCGTCGAGGAAGACATCCTCCAGGAACTCGAACACCGTGGTGTCGTCGCCGCGCTCGGCCGCGGCCAGCAGGGAAGGCAGATCCACCGACCGATCATGCCCGCCGCCCGAACACCAGGTCGAACGCATTTCCGCCCCGCTCCCCAAACCGCCACACCCAGCGGCCCTTCCCCGGGTGGCACCACGTGCCCGGCGCAACCGCACAGGGAGAGCGGGCGTCATCCGCTATGGCATAGGCCAGCGATGGACGAGCCGGATGACGGCTCACGACGGGTCAAGGGGGAAGGCCGATGTTCGAGAAGGCGAAACAGCGCGCTGCTGAGAAGGCCGCCAAGGTCGACGCGCATGCCGCCCATGTGTACGTCTCCACGCTGCCGATCGGTCCCAGACCGTTCAAGCAGGTGGAGGTGCTCACAGGGGAGCGCGAAGGTGATCCGCGGAAGGCCTGGGCGAACCTGCGTCAGCTGGCGGCGGACCACCGCTGCGACGCGGTCCTCGGTGCGGCGCTGACCTCCTGGGACAGTGATGGTTTCCCGAGATTCGTCGCCTACGGGACCGGAGTGCGCTGGACCCCGGAAGACGAGCACTGATCCGTCGGACCGAGCCGGCATCCAGAATGCCGGCCACAGATTGGACGCCGCGCACCCGAGCTACCAGCGCCACGGACCGTTCCCCACACGGGCGGTGGAGATCCGCGGGCGCCCGGCCGAGGACGGCTCCGCACCGCCACACCCGCAGGAGGCCTTCACCACCGCCGAGGCCGAACTCCTCGCCGCCGCCCACGTGCTCATCGGCGACCCCGCCTCCGGCCTCTCCCGCGCCGCCGACCGCACACTCTGGCGACACATCTCCGCCCACGCCCGCCAGGACGAACCCGCACTGGCCCAGGCAGCTCGGTGATCCGGCCGACCACCCGGGCGTCGTGGGCGGCGAGCGCGCGCAGGACCCGCCAGCTGGCGCGCAAGGAGCTGGCCTCGATCTCGGCGTCGGCCTCGGCCTTCACGGCCTCGCCGGCGTCGTGGACCTCGGCCGGGTGCGCGGTGGCGGTGTCGTCGCCGACCGCCGACCCCACGGACCCCTTCCTCGCCCTGCCACCCCTCCCCCACCACGGACCGGGCCCCTACCGGGTGCGCGTCCACACCCGCGGACGCGACGACGGCAAAGACCTGGGACACAACTTCGGCGAACCCGTCGAACACCACCTCATCCAGGCCCGGCCCGCCCCATGACGGCCGAGACCCGCCACAAACTGAGCGACCGCCGCGGACACACCATCCGCACCCGCACCTGACCCGCCGTGGCGGGCCCGCCACTCGCAGCGGGCCCGCCACCGCTGTAGCCCGCCGCACAGCATCCGTCGCCTGCGCGGGCGCTGGATCCGGGAGGCCACCGCTACCTCCCTCGGGGAAGGGACTTGAGGTTCATCGTGGTCATGCGACCACCCTCGGCGGGGCACTTCGTGTGACACCACCGGTAAACTGACGCCTGATGCTGAAAACTCGCCAACCTTCATCGACACCCGCCGAGACAGACGATGAGACAGACGATGAGATCCTGCAGGGCGGTGCTTGGCTGCCGCACGGCTTTCAGCTCGATCCGCACAGCCACGTCCACGGTCAGCTGGTCTACGCCGCCGCCGGCACCTTGGTCACGGCGACGGAGCGCGGCACGTGGGTCGCCCCGGCGGACCGAATCACCTGGACGCCTCCGCGCTTCACGCACTCGCACCGCTTCTACGGGCAGACCGACGTACGGCTGGCGTCCGTCCCGCTCGACCTGTGCGCCGGGCTCATCGATCACCCCAGCGTCTTCGCGGTGAGCCCGCTGCTGCGCGAGGCCCTTCTGGCGCTCACCGACGAGCCGGAACGGCGCCCCGGCGCCCACCGGCGCCTGCTCGCCGTGATCGTGGACGAGTTGGCCGACGCCGCCGAGACCTCCCTGCACCTTCCCGAACCGAGCGACGACCGGCTGCGCGCCGCCACCGCCCTGCTGCGCGCGGACCCCGCCCGGCCTTCCACCCTGGCCGAGCTGGGCCGGGCGGTGGGGGCCAGCGAGCGCACGCTCAGCCGTCTGTTCCACGCCGAGCTGAGCATGAGCTTCCACCGCTGGCGGACCACCCTGCGCATCCACCACGCTCTGGCGCACCTGACCGACGGGATGACGGTGACGCAGACCGCAGTCGCGTGCGGCTGGTCCAATCCGTCCACCTTCATCGACGCCTTCACCGAGGTCGTCGGCCAGACCCCCGGCCGCTACCAGGCCGGCCTGCGCATCCACGCGCGCTAGCCTCCGCCCGGGCTGTTCGCCCTGTTGCCCTGGTCGTGCGCATGGTCATCGCACTTCCCGCCATCTTGGCGGCTTTCCGGCATCAAGCGTCCACTTACCAGTGGTCCGCGACCTGCCGGGCCTTCCACAGTGGGCAGTGAGCGCGTGTCAGCCGTGATGGCCGGCGCCGCGATGTACGCGTTCGGCGCGTACCGACCACCGTACGGATCATGAAGGGCCTGAACGCATGACTGAGACACTCGACGACACGGCCGTCGTCATCATCGGAGCCGGCGTCGCCGGTCTGACCCTCGGCAACCTCCTGCTGCGCAACGGCGTCGACTGCGTCGTGCTGGAGAAGCACCCCCGCGCCTACGTCGAGAAGCGCCAGCGCGCGGGAACGATCGACACCTTCGGGGTGCGCCTGTTCCGCGCATGGGGCCTGGAGGAAGTCCTGGCGGGCGACCCGATCCCGCACAGCGAGGGCGGCTTCTACATCGACGGCCACGCGATGCCCATCGACGTGGACGAGGACGACAACGAGAGCCTGTACTGCCCGCAGCAGGTCCTGGTGCGCAACCTCACCGACGTCTTTCTCCGCCAAGGCGGCGACCTGCGCTACGAGGCCGCGGACGTCGCTCCGGAAAACCTCGCCGAGGGCCGCCCGGTGGTGCGCTACCGAGACGCCAAGGGCGCGGCGCGGGCCATCGAGTGCGACTTCGTAGCCGGCTGCGATGGCTTCCACGGCGTCTCCCGCCGGTCCATCCCCGCCGCCGCGCTGACCGAGTACTCCCACGAGTACGGCTACTCCTGGCTCAGCGTCCTGGCCGCCACCGAAACCCGGCCCTCGGGCATGGCGATCCACGAACTGGGCCTGGCCGGGATGATCCCCCGCGGCCCCGAAGCCAGCCGCATCTACCTCCAGTGCGCGGTCGACGACACCCCCGAGCGGTGGCCGGACGAGCGCATCTGGAGCGAATTGGAGGCCCGCTTCGGCACGCCGCCCACGCGCGGGCAGATCCTGTCCAAGCAGATCGTGGCGCTGCGCAGCGTGGTGTTCGACCCGATGAGCTACGGCAGCCTGTACCTCCTGGGCGACGCCGCGCACATCGTGCCGCCGATGAGCGCCAAGGGCATCCACCTCGCTCTGCACGACACCGAGGTCTTCGCCCGTGCGGTGATCCGCCATGCCACCGAGGGCGACTCCAGCCTCCTCGACAGCTACTCGCAGACCTGCCTGCCGCACATCTGGAACTACCAGGCGTTCGCCACGTGGATCACCGACATCATGCACAACGCCGGATTCACCGGCCACGAGGGCGAGTTCAAGAAGCAGATCGCCCGCGCCGAACTCCAGCGCCAGTTCGCCTCGGAGTCGGCGAACAGGTTGTTCAGTGAACTCACAGCCGGAACCAACTAGGTCCCACCTCCTCCGGAATCATGCCGCGTCGTCGTCCTCGTCCAGCTCCGGCGCCTCCGGGTCGCGCAGCGAGCACAGGTCGCCCACCCCCGGGGTGGAGGCCGTGAAGCAGTAGCGGCCGAGCGGGTTCAGGTTGCGGTGCTTGAGCGGGGACAGTCGGGCGATGTCCTCGTCTCGGATCTCGTGGCCCCTCAACCCCACGCCTGGCCAGAAGTGTCAACCAGACTCGGCAGAACCCGAGTTCCACGCCGCGTACAACTGGCAACACAGCAGCTCACAGCGCTAGGCGATGTGCCGTGTATCGGCAGTGGTCGCAGGGGCGGGGGGTGATGTGGCGGGGACCGCCGGGCCGGCCCCGAGGCGGCGAACGGGGCCGGGGGCCTGGTGGGGTGCCAGCGGCGGCGGTGGCCGCAGGGCTGCCAGTGGGGGTTCAGTGGCGCGTCAGGGTAGTCAAGGGCGGGGCGGTCCTGTGTGCTCGGGGAACGGCGTGCCGCTCCAGCTCCGTCCGCCGGCGCTGTCCGGGCGGCGCCGAGCACCGGTCCCGGTACGCTCTCCAGTCGACCCCGGTGGCCGCATCGACGTCCAGGCGTGGCGGTTGGCCAGGTCCGTGGGCTCGTTCTCCAGCTCACAGACACGTCGACTGCACTCTTTGATGCCACTCGACAGCCGGTCCAGGCGCCCGCAGGAGCGCCGGCCGGGTCCCGTGGACCCGGCCGGCGCCCGTGGGCGGTCGGCTGCTCAGCTGGTGATCGTGGCGGTGACGCCCTGGGCGCTGCCGGCGCCGCCGGGGACCTCGGCCCAGTTGCTCCAAGTGCCGGCGTAGTAGTCGGCGTCCCGAGTGTAGACGTGGCCGTCGGCGGCGACCGCGAAGTAGTGGCTGGTGGTGCCGGTGGAGGCGCTGGTGATGGAGGTCAGGTTGGCGCTGTCCATCTTGGTCCAGGCCGTCCAGCTGCCGTTGCTGTAGTTGCCGTCGTTGTTGTACATCGCCCCGTCGGACCCGATGATCTCCAGGTGCACGGTGTTCCCGGTCGCGTTGGCGGTGACCGCCTTCGCACCGCCCGCCCCGCCCGGAACCTCGGACCAGGCGGTCCAGGTGCCCGCGCTGTAGTCCGCGTCGCGGGTGTAGACGCGGCCGTCGGCGGCGACCGCGAAGACGTGGTTGACGTTGCCGATGCCGACGGCGCTGACCGACTTCAGGTTGGAGTTGTCCATCTTGGTCCAGGTCGACCAGCTGCCGGCCGAGTAGTTGCCGTCGTTGTTGTACATCGCCCCGTCGGACCCGATGATCTCCAGGTGCACGGTGTTCCCGGTGGCGCTCGCGGTCACCGCCTTCGCACCGCCCGCCCCGCCCGGAACCTCGGACCAGGCGGTCCAGGTGCCCGCGCTGTAGTTGGCGTCCCGGGTGTAGACGCGGCCGTCGGCGGCGACCGCGAAGACGTGGCTGGTGTTGCCGATCGCCACGCTGGCCAGGGACTTCAGGTTGGAGCTGTCCATCTTGGCCCAGCTCGACCAGCTGCCCGTGGTGTAGTTGCCGTCGTTGTTGTACATCGCCCCGTCGGACCCGATGATCTCCAGGTGCACGGTGTTCTTGGGGGCGGGCGTGTTGTCCCGGCCGCCGATCGGCGAGACGTAGCCGCTGACGCGCTGGTTGTTGTAGTAGCCGCTCGCGGTGATCAGACCGCGGGTGACGTGCCCGCTCTGGTTGCCGCCGATCGTGCCGATCGTGCCGTCGGAGTTGATGCTGGCCACTAGGGCGACGTGCTCGGCCCAGTCGCTGCCGTTGTAGTTGAACACGACCGCGTCACCAACGTGCGGGGTGCCGGTCAGGCCGCCGTTGTACTGGGCGAAGCTGGCCGCACCGCTGGTGAGGCCGTTGACGTTGACGCCGTCCTGCGCCCAGACCCACTTGGCGAAGTCCGCGCACCAGCTCTCGCTGGCGCTGTTGTAGTACCCGTAGCCGCCCGCACTGTTCTGGCCCGACCCGGAGTTGCCGAGGTTCGCGGCGGCGATCCCGATGATGGTCGATCCGACCGAGGCGGAGGCGGTGCCGGTGGCACCGAGCAGGACGGTGGAGGTGAGGGCCGCGACGGCGAGGGCGGCGCTGACAGTACGACGGGTCTGGCGAGCGGGCATGGCGGTGTCTCCGAAGTCTGTGGAAGGAAGAGGAAGGCGGGTGCGGTCCCGCCCCGGTGCGGGGAAGGTGCGGGGAGGCCCGCACCGGCGGAGGGGTCCGGCAGGAGTGCTGCCTGGGTTGCGAGCTGACGCTGGGTCAGGCGATCGCGCCGCCGGGAACCTCGGACCAGTTGCTCCAGGAGCCGGTGCCGTAGTTCGCGTCGCGGGTGTAGACGTGGCCGTCGTTGGCGATGGCGAAGACGTGGTTGACGTTGCCGATCGCCACGCTGGCCAGGGACTTCAGGTTGGAGCTGTCCATCTTGGTCCAGCTCGACCAGCTGCCCGTGGTGTAGTTGCCGTCGTTGTTGTACATCGCCCCGTCGGACCCGATGATCTCCAGGTGCACGGTGCTGCCGGTGGCGCTCGCGGTCACCGCCTTGACCCCGCCCGCCCCGCCGGGGACGGCGCTCCAGTCGGTCCAGGTGCCGTTGTCGTAGTTCGCGTCGCGGGTGTAGACGGCGCCGTCGTTGGCGACGGCGAAGATGTGGCTGACGTTGCCGACGGTGGTGCTGGTGATGGACTTCAGGTTGGAGTTGTCCATCTTGGTCCAGGTCGACCAGCTGCCCGTGGTGTAGTTGCCGTCGTTGTTGTACATCGCCCCGTCGGACCCGATGATCTCCAGGTGCACGGTGTTCCCGGTGGCGCTCGCGGTCACCGCCTTCGCACCGCCCGCCCCGCCCGGAACCTCGACCCAGGCGGTCCAGGCACCCGTGCTGTAGTTGGCGTCCCGGGTGTAGACGCGGCCGTCCGTGGCGACCGCGAAGACGTGGCTGATGCTGCCGACGGACACCGAACTGATGGACTTCAGGCTGGAGTTGTCCATCTTGGTCCAGCTCGACCAGCTGCCCGTGGTGTAGTTGCCGTCGTTGTTGTACATCGCCCCGTCGGACCCGATGATCTCCAGGTGCACGGTGTTGTCGGTCGCCGAGGCCGCCATCCCGCCGCTGCCGGAGGTGGATCCCGCGGGCGTCGAGGGCGCCGACGGGTAGGGGTCGGCGTGGTCCGTGGCGAGGCCGGTGCCGGGTGCGCAGCTCCAGGCGCCGGCGCCCTGCGGGCCGTTCAGGACCTTCTCCGCGGTCAGGATCTGCTGCTGCTTGGTCGCCTGGTGCGGGTACGCGGCGTACTGGGTGCCGCCGTAGGCGCGCCAGGTGGCCAGGTCGAACTGCAGGCCGCCGTAGTGGCCGTTGCCGGTGTTGGTCGACCAGTTCCCGCCGCTCTCGCACTGGGCGACCTTGTCCCAGGTGGCGACCGAGGCGGCTGATGCCTGGCCGGCGAGCGTAAGCGGGGCGGCGAGGGCGAGCAGTGCAGTGGCGGCGAGGGCGAGGGCGGACTTCTTGCGGGTGACAGCGGTCATGGGTGGTTCCCCCCGGAACGGTGTGAGCTGATGAGGTACTGGCGTGTGAAGGTCGGCGAGGTACGGGCCGCCCCGGGGCAGCCCGGCCGGCGAGAGTCGGGCAGCCCCCTGGGGCAGGTGTCGCGGGCTACTGGGTGACGGCCGGCAGTTTCGTGAGAAGGAAGGCGGGTCCGGTGCGATCGGCCGCGCGATGCGGGCCGGAGGTTCGGGGGCACGCCCGGGACGGACGGCTGCCCTGCAGGAGCAGCGGTCGACGGCGGCGCGGGGGCCGTACGGCGTGGCAGTGCGAGGACGGAAGGATTCACCCGGCGGGTGCGGCCGGTGGACGGGTGCCGCGGTCAGCCAGTGGTGTGGTCCTTGGCCTGCGGGGGCAGGTAGCCGCGGTGGAGCGCCGGCGAGGAGCGGTGGCTGCGGGCGATCAGGCTGTACGCGCGGCGACCGGCGTCGGGCCGGTCGGACGGGTCGCGGCCGAGCAGGTAGAGCAGGAGGTCGATCCGGTCGTCGGCGGGCTCGGCGTAGGCGTGCTGGAGTCCGTCACCGGGCTCGGCGTGCGCCCACAGGGCGTCCACGACCTCGGCCGCCTCGTTCGCTCCCGCCGTCCCACCGGGCCGGCGTCGCAGGCTGGCATGGATGATTTCCACCGGGGATTCAGCCGCCCCAGCCGATGCTGTCGGTGGAGGCGGGCGTGGCCGTGGGGGTGCCGCCCCAGCCGATGCTGTCGGTGGACGTGGAGGTCGCGATGGCGGCGGGGGCGCCGCCCCAGCCGATGCTGTCGGTGGAGGCCGGCGTGGCCGTGGTCGTGGTGGCCGGGTCGGCGGCGGCGAAGGCGGCCGGGGCGGCCGGGAGGACGGTGAGCGAGAGCGCGGCGACCGCGGCGGCCTGGGCGATACGGGTGCGGATCATGACGGGGCCCTTCTGGGACGGACGGGAGGGGTGTGCCGATCCGGCCGGGGCGTCCCGCGGTTGACGCTGCGTCCGGTTGCCGCCCCGGGCCGTTTCTGTCGGGCCCGTCTGGCGGCGATCACTACTCTCGTCGCTGTGCGGTGCCGCCGGAAGGGCTTCCCGCTGGCGCCCAGTCGCCTGGCGAACTCCCGACATCATGACTAGTGCACGTCAAGTTTCTCGGCTTTGCGTGCGGCGTGCAGTCGCTCTGCGTCGGGCCTATTTCCTCCCAGACACCGCCATGTCTCGCCAAAAGCCCCGATTCGGATCTTGAACGGGCCGTCGCGCCTCTGTTTGAATACGCCCGGCCGCCCGACCGGGGCACGGCCGACGAGTGCCGGGGGGCGCGACATGCTGGAAGTACTGGGCCTGACCACCGGGGCCACCGCCGTGTACCACGTGATGCTCGACCACCCCGCCCACGGCGTGGACGAGATCGCCGCGCACTGCGCACTGACCGCCGTCCAGGTGCACGAGCACCTCGACGAGCTGAGCCGCCTCACCCTCGTACGGGCCTCCGCCGAGCGCCCCGGCGAACTGCGCGCGGTCAGCCCCGACATCGGCCTGGCCGACGTACTCGCCGCCCAGGAGGCCGAACTCGCCGCCCGGCAGGCACAGCTGGCCGCCTCACGGGCGGCCGTCACCCGCATGGTCGCCGACCGCGCCGAACACCGCGCGACCCACGGCGAGCGCCTGATGGGCATGGACGCCATCCACGCCCGGCTGGAGCGGATGGGCCACGGCGCCACCACCGAGGCCCTCGGAAGCCAGCCCGGCAACCAGCGGCCCGAGGACCTCGCCGCCAGCCGGCCCACCGACGCCGAGGCCCTCGCCCGCGGCATCGCCATCCGCACCCTCTACCAGGACTCCACCCGCAACCAGCCCCACGCCACCACCTACGCCCACTGGCTCCTCAGCCACGGCGGCGAGGTCCGCACCGCCGCCACCATCCCCCCGCGCATGGTCATCATCGACCGCCGGGAGGCCCTCGTCCCGATCGACCCCGCGGACAACCGCAAAGGCGCCCTCTACGTCACCGAACCCGGCATCCTGGCAGCACTCCTCGACCTGTTCGAACAGGCCTGGAACACCGCCGTCCCCCTCGGCGCCACCCACCCCGACGACCCCCGGACCGGACTCACCGCCACCGAACGCGAACTGCTGCGCCTGCTCGGCTCCGGACTCACCGACGACGCCGCCGGACAACGCCTCGGAATCTCCTCCCGCACCGTCAGCCGCCACATGTCCTCGATCATGGAACGCCTCGGCGCCAGCAGCCGCTTCGAAACCGGCATCAAAGCCGCCCAACGCGGATGGCTCTGACCCCCGAAACGTAACCGGCGACCGGAAAACCCCGACCCGGGGAGCCGATCACCGTCCCCACGGAACCGAACCACCTCCCGGCCCGTGGCCCAAGGAGGGGAAGACGGCAACGACCGGCCAGACGGGAACTTCCCACCGCGCCGCCGGCCATACGCTCCCCGTCACTCCCGCGACACACCCACTCCGCACCACGCGGCGCTGCTCACCCGGGGTGAGACCGTAGGCCGCCTTGACAGCACGTCCGAAGTCCGAGGCGCGCAGCAGACCACAGCGGGCGACGGCCCCGGACCGGCAGGGCACGCAACGCGGGGTCGGCGAGGCCGCGGTGGGCCCTGTGCAGGCACTGCCGGCGGATCGAGGCGACGAAGGCCCCGCCGCCGCCATGCCGGGCGAACAGGCTGTGCAGGTGGCCGACGGAGATGCGGTGGGCGGCGGCGACCGCGGCCGGAGTCAGACCGGGATCGTGGAAGTTGTACCGGATGAACCCGCGGACGTTCTCCATCAGGGCCCGCGACCGGACCTCCTGCGGCAGTGCGGGGACAGCGACGAGTTCCCGGGCGACCCAGGCGGCGAGTTCCTGGACGACCCAGGCAGCGACCAGGTCGACGACAACCGTCCAGACCCCGGAGGACTCCGCCGGCCAGCTCGCCCTCGGCGAGGGCGGTCAGGGCCTGGCCGATCACCCGGCAGCGCTCCTACGCCGTGACACGGCAGTGGTGGCCGAAGTCGGACAGCCGGGTCAACCGGGCGGGCCTGCCGGTGGAGACGGCGTTCCAGGGCGAGGCGCTCGACCGGTGGGTGCGAGCGCAGCGGGTCGGCTTCGCCGCACTCGACCAGGAACACCAGAACCTGCTGGCGGCGGCCGGCACCGAGGAGGACCAGGAGCTTGCCGCCGCACGGGCAGCGGCTGCGGCCTGGGCACGGTCGACCGCCGCGTCCGACTGCCCGTGTTCGCCGACGGCGGTGCCGGTCCCGGACCCCAGGCTCGCTGAACGACCCGGCCGAGCGCCACCGGCCCCACCACGAACGCCTCGTCACTGCGCTGGACCGCTCACCAGGGAATGTGGACACCCGCCAGACCGACGTGCAGCGCGCTCAGGAAGGTGTAGACGGCCAGGAACGGCACGGGGACGGCGGCTCCCAGGCCCGCCGAGAACCAGAGACGGTCGGTCCGCCGCGACGCCAGCCAGGACCAACCCGCCCCGGCGCCGGCCCCGACGGCCGTCACACCGACGAGGATCAGCGCCTCCCACCAGAACCCGGGCCGGTGCGAAGCGGAGTGGACATACGCCAGGTACCCGAGCATCGCCAGCAGCACGACGGGCACGAGCACGGCCAGGACCGCCGAACACCCACTCACCTGCCGGCGGTACGGATCGTCGTCGCTCATGTCTCCCCACGGATCGAGGCCGGGGCTCGAACTGCCGTCAGGGCCCCGACAATTGTGTCAGCTCATGGTCACCGGCCTCGACACCGCGATCACCGCCACCAACAGGCACCCGGGGAACCAGAGGTACCAGGGTGGTGGGAACGGCGCCGGGCGGGGACCGGCCAGGCGGAACGGGCGTCGCGCCGGCGGTCACGGGCGCTCGCCCTCCGTGCGTGCCGTGCCGGGCGCCTGGCAGCCGTCGTGGTGGCCCCGGCCGCCGGGCGGACCGGCGGCCGGGGCGGTGGCGGTTGGCCGAAGACGTGGTCCGCGACGTTGTGCCCAACGGCCAGTACGGCCCAGGTCGAGCCGAATGTCGCCAGCGTGGTCAGCTCTTCGATGCTCGTCACCGCGCACCCCCGACCGCCACAGGCGCGCATACGCTGTTGCGACGTGATGGAGATCTTCGAGCTGGAGGCGGTGTGTCCTTGACGTGGCTGGACACGGAGGGCGGCCCATTCGTCGTGGTTCCACGCGACGCTCTGTCGCAGTGGTCGGGGACGGAGGGCGACTACGACCGGGCCTGCGAGATGATGGACCTCGTCGGTGTTCTCGAACTGCCTGACGGAGCCGCAGCACTCGTCCTCGGGGACGAACCGCTCTCCACCGCCTACCTTCCCGAGCACCGGGTCCTCGCCCGCTGGTACTACGCGGAGACCGAGGAAGGCGTCGCCGACATCATCACAGCCGGGCTTCCCAGCGCTGAGTGGGACGAAGGACCCGTGCTGCCTACCCCTGGCGAGCTGGTCATGTTCGACGCCGCGTACCTCGGCACCGAGGTCGGAACACTCACGGACGGCACCGCCATCACTCTCGATGCCGGCCGCTACCGGGTGGACTCGGCGAGCATCGAGCCCGACCACTTCACGTCCTTTCGCGTGCACCGGTTCGTCGAGCTGACCTGAGCCGCGGCTGGTGCAGAGACGGCCAACGAGAACAACGCGATGCCGGGGCCTCCGTGGTCGGCGGCCTTGCCCGGGGCGCGGACCACGGTCGCGGCCTCCAGGTGGCCGCCCTTGACGTCGCAGGCGGGGTGTTCGTGGCGATCGAGAAGACCGGGCACTGAACGGGCGGCCCAGCCTCCGCGCCCGGGACCTCGAAGCGAATTCGTGCGCCGTCGAACTGGCCGGCGTCCGCCCATTGCACCGCCCCACAACGTGATGTGCCGGTAACCCGGGGGACGGACAGGACCATCCCCCGGGCGCGGGCTTCCCAGGGGTGGCACGGACAGTCAGCGGAACAGGCGGAAGAACCCGCGCACCTGCTCGACCAGTGACTCCGGCTGCTCCAGCGCGGCGAAATGGCCACCATGCGGTAGCTCCTCGAACCAGCGCAGGTCGGTAAATCGCAGCTCGGCCTCCCGCCTCGACGGGCGGGTTATGTCGCACGGGTAGACCGACAGCCCGGATGGCGCGGTCACCTTGTGCCGGAAGTCGGCGAAGCTCTCCCAGTACAGGCGCGCCGACGACGTGGCTGACGCGGTGAACCAATAGACCGAGATCTCGTCGAGGATCGTCTGCCGCGACAACGCGTCCTCGGGATGGCCGCCGTTGTCCGTCCACGCCCAGAACTTCTCGGCGATCCAGGCGGCCTGCCCCGCCGGGGAGTCGGTGAGGCCGTAGCCGAGCGTCTGCGGCCGGGTCGCCTGGATCGCCGAGTACCCCCGGCCGGTGCGCTGCATCTCCTTCTCGGCCTTGAGATTCGCCAGCTCCGCGGGCGTCGGGTCGTCGAACGTGCCCGCCGCCACGGATCCCAGGTTCAGGTGCACGCCGGCCACTCGCCCGGGCGCCACATCGCCCAGCACCGCGGACACCGCCGAACCCCAGTCACCGCCCTGCGCGCCGTACCGTTCGTAACCCAGCGAGACCATCAACGTGTCCCAGGCGCGCGCGGTGCGAGTGATGCCCCACCCGGTTGTCGACGGTTTGTCACTCCAGCCGTACCCGGGCAACGACGGCGCGACCACGTGGAACGCGTCCGCCGGGTCGCTGCCGTGCGCGCGCGGGTCGGTGAGCGGGCCGAGGACCTCCAGGAACTCGAGCACCGAACCCGGCCACCCGTGCGTGAGCACGAGCGGGAAAGCGTCCGGCTCCGGCGAGCGGACGTGCAGGAAGTGGATGCCCAGCCCGTCGATCGTGTCGCGGTACTGCGGGAACGCGTTCAGCCGCTCGGCGAACCCGAAGTCGTAGTCCTCGGCCCAGCTGCGGCAAAGCTCCTGCGTATACGCCAGCGGCAGACCCTGTGACCAGTCGTCCACCGGCTCGCGCTCGGGCCACCGTGTCCGTCGCAATCGTTCGCGCAGGTCCGCGATCTCGGCTTCGGCGACACTGACCTCGAACGGCTCGGCGGACATGGCAAGGCTCCTTACTGGTCAAGGCGCTATCGGATCAGATGCAGGTGGACCGTCATCGCGGGCTCCCACGCGCGGCGCCGGGTCGGGGCCGCGCTGTCGGCGGTAGGGCTCCCGGTCAGGCTGAGGAGGAGTCCGGTCAGGGGGAACGCCGCGAGCGTGGTGAGGGCCACCGGCAGCGGCACGATGCCGGACAGACCCGCGACCAGCGGCCGGACCGATCCCGCCACCCGGAACGTTCATGAAGTCGAGCAGGCCCTGTGCGGTGTCGCGATCCGGCAGCCGCCACGGCTGCTTGACCGTGATCGTGCGCCGTACCGCCCGCCCCATAAGGCCGCCTGCCAAACGTCATCACATCCACCTCGCAGCGGTCAACAACGGACGCTATCTGCCCGCCCCGCACCGGGACCAGAACCCATCTACCCATCGCCTGAACGAAGTTCAGTGGCTGCCTGTGAGTCCGACCTCGCGGGGATAGCTCCTCGGCCTCCACGCGGAGCAGCGCTTCCAGGGCGTCGGCCCTGCGGGGGGCCGATCACACTCGCCGTGGTCGGAGAGCGAGTACCGGTCGGCCCTGCGCCCGCTGGTCGCTGTGGACGAACGGTTGGAGCTGATCGTTGGCAATCCGGGCTGTCCCAGCTGTGCGTGTGCCCCGAGCACGCGCAGCTGTTCCTGACGAACGCCGGCATCCGATGGCCTCGGAGAGGCACGATGGGTGGTCCGTAGTCCCGACTCGAAGAGGACGCCATGGGCGGTGTTGTCCCGTTTGATCGCCAGGGCCGGTGGCCCGGCCGCCGTCGAGGAGCCGCGTCACCGACCGAGCAGAAGAGGCACCCGCAGTTCCCGCCGTCAGCCAAGGTCCTGACGGCGCTAGAGGAGGAACAGATGCACGACGACGGTCAGAATCCGGCGTCGGGAGGATCCGGCGGTATCGGGGGCCCGAAGGCGCCGCCGACCGGTCCGCACACCCCGCCCCCGCCGACCCCACCCCCGACCGAGTAGCACATACCGCATACCTGGCTGGCCATACGACGGATGAGACCCGGTGGGTATCGGCCCCGCACTCGCGGGATTGACTTCCCGCCCCGCCACTCGTCGAACCTCCCGCCCAGGTCGGCCCCGTAGCTGCCGACCATCTCACATGTGAAGGTCTCCTCCGCCAGGGTTCAGCGGACCGTCACGGTCAAGGCGGCGGCACGAGCCCGCGCTTCGGACGCTCCACCAGGTCGGGCCGCAAAGTGTCCACCAGCGGCGAGGACCGCAGGACGTGATGGTAGCCGGCTGCGCCGCCGCCACCCAGGGATTCCAGGTAGAAGACCCGAAGGATCACGGCGAGATCGCCCCCGGTGACGTCCACACTGTGACGGCTGGAGCCCTCGACCGGGCGGGCCCGCTCAAGAGCGGAGCGCTGCGGCAACTGCGGCGGGGACCTGTGCACTGCCTGCAGGTCCAATCATCTACAGCCGAGCGACGTGCACTTTGAGTTCAACGACGACAATATCTGCCCAGACTGCGGTCCAGAGCCCTGATCAAAAGCCACGGAACCGTCCAACCGAGGCCACAGCGGAACGGCAGCGGGCAGGACAGCCCCCACCACCGCCGGGCTCGACACCGACGGCGGCCCGCAGACGGCATCGAGGCCGGCGGCCAGCGGCGGCGGCCGCTCGGACGCCGACGCTGGCGGGCAGGACGGCGGCGGGGACGACGATCGCCAGGGCACCGCAGCGAGCAGACCAGCTGGACGTCGAGGCGAGGACGGCGGCGCACGGCGGGCCCACCGGCAGGGGCGGAAGCCCCGCGGCTGTCGCGGGTGCTGTCGCGTCCGGAGCACACACAGGGGAAATTGGGCATCCACCTACACCCCGGGAGCAGCCCTTCTGCACGCCCTCCAAGGCGGCCTGGCGGCCACCCAGCCACGGGCCCCGCCGGCAATGGCACATAAGCAATAATCGTCCATATGACGATAACGATGAAGGAGCTGCAGGCCGCCGTGCGCCACATGGCTGCCGGCCTCGACGGTGTGACGGCAAACGATCTGGTCGCGTTCGATCCCCAAGACGGCGCCCGCCCCTACCTCGGGGTCCAGGACGGGATCATCCACTGGGTCGTGGAGGAGCGCGGTCAGTTGCTCCACCACCAGAGCACCGACGACCTCGATGAGGCCCTGCACTGGGTCGCCCTCAAGGCCACCCGATCGATGGCCGCACGCTGGGAGCTTCGGCAGCGGGACCGCTTCCCCGCGGACCGGGACACCCGGATCGGCCGGCTCGCCAAACAAGTCGACCTGCTCCGGCGCCTCGACGCCCGATGGGCCGAGCAGTTCCGCACCGGCATCCCCACCCAATGCCCAGGAGTACGACTGGAGGACGTGGCCGCCCACCCCCTCACATGACCGTTCGGCCCAGCCACCGACGGCGGACCGGTCCGAGCCCACCGCAGGCCCGAACTGCGGACACAACCGGCCCCGCACAGCGGGAGCGGGGCAACCGCCCGCCGGCAGCAGCAGCCGGGCGAGCGTCGATCGGAAGCAGGGCTCGGACACGGCGGTCATAAAGAATTGTCCGATCGGCACGGTCTACGCTCGCTGACCACATGTCCGACGTGGCGGGAGGCTTCGGTATGAGCGTGAACAGCGGCAGCGGATCGCCGGGACGATTGCCCAGCCGCCTCTTTCGGCCGTATCGCGGCGACGAGGACCACCGCGGGATGGCCGCCGTGAGGCTGGGCTGTGCAGGGCGGGACGGGATCGACGCCCGCTCGGTCGTGGAGGGAGTTCCGACGGTGGCGGAGGTCGCCGAAGCCTCCGCCAGACTGGACGATCCGACCGAGAACCAGGTCTTGGTCGAGCACAACGGTGACACCGTCGGCTACGTCACGATCAGGTGGTGGCAGGAACGGGACGGGACCTGGCTGTACCTGCACCGCGGCTACCTCCTGCCCGAGCACCGCGGCGCGGGCATCGGCTCGGACATGCTCGACTGGGCCGAGACCCGCATCCGCCGGCTCGTGCAGCAACACGGAACCGCACGGACGGCCGTGTTCGGCGCGAATGCCATGGCCTCCGAGAAGGACTCGACGGAGCTGCTGGTCGCAACCGGGTACCGGCGTGTCTTCAGCCTGGTAGAGCTGGAACTGCCCGACCTCCGACGGCTGCCCGACCACAACGGTCCGTTGCCGGCCGGCATCAGAATCACTGCGATCGAGCCGACCAGCTACCGCGCGGCCTGGAAAACGGTCGTTGACTCGTATGCGGATGTCGCCTTCGCCGAGGAGTACACGTTCGAGAGCTTCCTCGCCACGGACCCAACCTGCTGGCGAGCGGCCTGGGATGAGGACCAGATGGCCGGCGTCGCCCTGTGCTCCATCCGCCGGCACGACCACACCATGGGCGAAGTCGACGAATTGAGCGTCCGGGCAGAGTCGAGGCGTCTGGGACTGGGGCGGGCCCTGCTGCTGGACGGATTGCGCTCTCTCCACGAACACGGTGCGGAGACTGCCCGGTTGTGCACCGGGACCGCGAATCCGCACCGCTCCTACGACCTCTACGAAAGCGTGGGGTTCCGGCGCCGGAACGAATACGTCCGCTACCGAAAGCCGATCGATGTCCGGTCCGGCGGGGCAGCTCCGGACCGCCTCGGTGGTCCGGAATCCCGAGGATCAAGCCCAGCTTGATCGCCCGGACCGTTCCCAGGCGACGGGCACGAAGTTCGCAGGCGCTCAGGTCGTCCGCATTCTCCAGGCCGCTGGTGTCATACCCCCATATTTTGAGCGCGTCGAAGACACGGTCGCGCTTGTGACAGTCCGTACTGGTGGCCAGCAGATTTCGGGCTCGGTCGGCCAACTCTCCTCGGTGCTGAGTGAGAGCCGGGTACTGCGCCAATGGGATAGCGACAACGATGGCTGCGGCACGCACCTCCGCGTCGTCGTGGGCCGAGGGAGCAGTGCTCAGGACTTGTGGATCAGCTCCCGGGGACGCGTGGAGGGCGTACCTTCCGGGTGATTGATCGAGAAGTCACCAAGTGGACCCGCGTCGCGGTGCGGGTCGGAAGGCACGCCCGTGCTGAGCGTGGGCACCGCCGAGGGTTCCACCGAGTGCGGCTCCCTGATTGACGAGATCGTGCGCGAAAGGCGCCCGCCGGACGCTTGCTGCCGCGCTGGAAGCGGAAGTCAACCAGCACGTAGCCGACTTGGCCGCTGAGACTGACGCTTCCGGTCCCGATCAAGCGCGCATAGACGTCGAGGTTGAGGCGATGACCCTGGCACCGGTCCCGACGCCGCGGGTCCTGCGGAGCAAGCCGCCCGTGCTCGCGATCGCCGCGCTTGCGGGGACGGCGCTCGGGCGCCTCGGCGAGCCGTTGACCGCGTCGCCGGCGGCATGGGCCGCGGCGGGTGCGGCCATCCGGAAGCTGCACGAGGCGCCGTTGCCGCCCTGGCCCGGTCGGCGCCGCCGGAGTCCCGACGAGTTGGCGGCGGAACTCGACGGCGAGTGCGAGTTGCTCGTGACGAACGGCGTCCTGCCCGCCGACCTGGTCACCCGAAACCGCCACGTCGCCGAGGCCGCTATCCGGCCGTGGACTCCGGCGTTCACGCACGGCGACCTGCAGATCGATCACGTCCTCGTCGACGGCGACGAGGTCACACGAGGAGGTCGGCGTCGGCGGTGATGTCGACGCCGGCGAACATCACACCGCCCTTGTAACGGGCGGGGACGGTGGCGACGAGCCCGCGGATGGCTGTATCGGTCGGATGCGAGAGCACATGTCACCGAGGGACAACATCACCTTGCGGCCCGGAGAAGCCGTATTGCCGGCCTTTGGCGGCGTGTCGGTTCTTGACGTCAGACGGGCCAGGTTCCGAGGGCGAGTGCAAGCTGTTCGGCCTGCTGCCAGGTGATGCCCTGGGCGAGCTGTATGCCGAAACGAGGGCTGTAGGGGCCGTCACACCGGAGGATGCCGCCGAAGGGCTGCTGCTCGCCACCGCCGAGCGGCGACTCCCCCCGGCCGTGACCAATGAGCGGCCTCCCACAGGGAGTTGTCCAGGAACAGCGCCGCCACACGCGGGGCCTCGTCGGCCGGAGCACCGACCTGCACCAGCGCCTCGGCGATCACACCCGCGGCCTCCGCCGGAGCGTCCCCGTCGCCGAGCGCCGGCAACAGAAGCAGCAGCCGGGCGTGGCGATCATGGACGCCCGGGGCCGTGCGGTCCGCCGTATCGGCGATGTGGATCAGTTCCTGCCAGGAGAGGCCGGGGCCTGCCTGGTGGCCGTCGACGGTGGCAAGGTAACCGTGCCGTCCGGGTCGCCAGTCAGGGTGGGTGACGAAGTACTCCGTCCCGCTGTCGTCCGGGAGGTTGCGGCTCATCACGACGGCGGTGTGTCCGCCGCCGAAGGGAATGCGGAACACGGGCCAGTTCCCGTCGGCCGTCAGTGCCTCGTAGGCGGCGTCGGCGTCAGCCTCGTCCGCTCCGAACCACTCGGCGCTCGGCTCGTCCTCCTCCGTCTCGCACATCCACATCAGGTAGGTGGCCCAGAACCCGGGGTGGGAGAGGAGTTCCTCACTGGCTACCAGCGGGTCATCGTCATATCCGTCGATCAGCACGGAGGCAAGCCTGCCACCATCCACCGACACCCCGAACTCAGGGCTGCGGTGCCCACACGGACTGCTGTTGTCTCCCGCCGACATTTCGCGAGCGGGAGACCAGTGGGTGGTCCCGAAACTCGGCGACAAGTGATGCCAGCCGTGACCTACGCAGCCAAGGTGACGACTACCACGGGCAAACGATGACAACCGTCGCGCTTCGACCTGCGGCTTCATCCTGATCGCGCAGGGCACCTGGTGACAGGTGTCGCGCGCCGGCACAAGTACGACCTCGTTCGGAAGGGGCCCGGTGCCGCGAGGCGGTCTCGCGGCACCGGGCCGGGCCGGACGGCTGGTCAGATCGGCTGGACGGGGTCGTCGAGCCAGGCCTGCCAGCCGTCCGGGGTGACGGTCAGTCCGAGACGTTCGACGCCGGGCCCGCCCGCTCCGTACCACCACGCGAGCGTCTGCTCGAAGTCGTCCCACAGGCGGCGGCCGCCGTACTGCCGGACCTGGTGCGCGTCCGCACCGTCGCGGAAGGTCGTGGCGGCCCAGGCCGGGATCGTGAGGGAGTAGAGCCACAGGGTGCGGGCGCCGTCCTGGTGCGGCTGGATCGCGTGGGCGACGTCGCCAAGGCGCAGGCCGGCGGCGAACGGGAACGGGTCGAATTTGCCGTGCGGCGGCAGGACGGCGGTGGTGGTGGACTCGGCGACGGTGCCTCCGTCCGGCGGGTTCTGTGGCCATGTGAGGCGCTGGGAGCGCATCTTCATGAACTCAACCAGCTGGAGGAACGGGCCGCTCGCGGTGCCGTCGCCGCTAACGGTGAGGCGGACCAGGGCGTCGGCGTTGGAGTAGTGGGTGCCGAACGGCGCCAGGATCAGCGCGCCGGGCCGGGTCTGCTCGATCCACGCCTGCGGGATCCGGCGCAGCCCGTAGGTGGCGGTGATCCGGTCGTACGGGGCGCCTGGCGGGTGGCCGAGCGCGCCGTCCCCGCACACCACCGTCGGGCGGTAGCCGGCGGCGTGCAGGACGCCACGGGCCCGGACGGACACGGTCGGGTCGACCTCGATGGTGGTCACGTTCGCGTCGCCGAGCCGGTGGCTCAGCAGAGCCGCGTTCCAGCCGGTGCCGGTGCCCTGCTCCAGCACCCGCATCCCCGGCTCCACCCGGAGGTCCTCCAGCATCGAGGCGACCAGGGACGGCATCGAGGCGGAGCTGGTCGGCACCGTGCCGGGCTCCACGCCCTGGTGCTCACCGTCGTCCCACTGCGTCACGACCGGGACGTCCGCGGCCGCTACCGCCAGCCATCCGGCCTCGTCCACGGTGCGGTCGACGGGCCGGCTCTTCCCGGTGGCCATGTCGTGCGCCCAGACCAGCTCCGGCAGGAACAGCGAGCGCGGGACCGCGTCGAAGGCCGGCGCCCACGCGGCGGCGACGGGGAAGGGCCACCCCGGCACGGGGCGGCCCTCCAGCTCAGGTGCGAGCGTCACCTCCGGTGTCCCCCGTCCCCGGGCGGAGTCGTGCCGTCCGGGGACGGCGGGTCGGACGGCGGCGTCCACGGGGTACCCGGGTGCCCGTCCCCCTCACCGCCGCCACCGCCACCCGATCCTCCGCCACCGTGCCCACCGTCGAAGTCCATGCCGACCTCCTCGTCGTCGTGATGGTGCCCTCCCGGAGCCCGGGAGAAGTAGAGGGACGCCCAGGCACACCGGGGCGTCGGGTCCATTTCCGGGGCGGGCGGGCGGATGCGCAGATCCGCGTGGACGGTCTTGCCGAACGGCTCCAACTCCGCCCCCCCAATGACCGCCGGTCAGGTCGTGGACCAGGGCCAGGCCGCGGCCCGACTCAGCCCCAGGGCCCGCCTCGATCAGGCAGGGCAGGACGCGGGAGCCGTCGCGGACGCTGATCCGAACGCACCGGCCTGTGATCCGCTCGACGGTGACCGTCATCCGCCGCCGGCACCCGGTCTTCACCGCGTTGCCCGCCGGCTCGCCGACAACCAGTCCACCGGCCTCGACCAGGCCGTCCAGCCCCCAGACGCGCACCGCGGCGCACACCAAGCGCCGCGCCTCGCCGACGGACTGCGGCTCGTACGGCAGCAGCGCCCTGACCGAGTCGGCGGCCGGGGACCGCTCCGGGACCTCGACCGTCGTGGTCACCGCGAACCTCGCGCCCGACGGCGCCGCCCGGGCGCGGGCGTAGCCGCGGCCGGTGGGCGGGGTATACGGTGCGCGGCCACGGCGGTACTCCGCTCTCTCGTCGGCGGTGACAGCTGCGCGGACCCGACGGGGGGCGGGCCCGCGCAGCGGCCCCAACTCGCCCCCCCCGGGGGCTCGGGTGTCCGAGCCGTCACAGTAGGCGACGGATCGACGGTAGGGAGCAGCTGGGCCGACCCTCAACTCGTTTGCACGGGTTTGCAGGAATTCAGCCCAGGGAGTCAGCGGCCCGGGCGATCAGGGTCCGCGCCTGCGCGCCGAAGACCGCGAAGTCCTTGAGCCGGTCGAACGCGCTCGCGTAGAGCGCGATCTCGCTGGGCGTGGTGACGGTCACCTGGGCGGACAGCAGTTCCACGCCTGCCTCGGTGTCGTCGAAGATGTTGAACGTCTCCACCGGCCACATGGTGCGCTGCGCGGTGAAGGGGATGACGCCGAGCGCGACGGCTGGCAACGCCATGGCAGTGAGCAGGTGCTCCAGTTGCTCGGCCATCGTCTCGACGGTGCCGAGGCGGTAGTAGAGGACGGACTCCTCCACCAGGATCGCGAAGCGGTGGTGGCCGGTGCGTACGACGCGGGAGCGGGCCAGCCGGGCTTTGACGGCGTCGGCGACGTCGTTGGGGGTTCGGCGGAAGTCGGCGACCGTGGCCAGCAGGGCGGTGGCGTACGCCTCGGTCTGGAGGACGCCCGGCACGACGCGGGAGGAGTAGGAGCGGAAGTGCCGGGTGCGTTCATACAGGGGTGCGGCGGATTCCTGGAGGCGGCGCAGGCCGGTGCGGGTGAGGCGGCGCCACTCGACGTACATGGAGTCCACGGCGCGGTTGGCGGCGATCAGGTCCTCGGCCTGGTCGTCGGCGTCGCAGGCCCGGCACCAGGTGCGGATGTCGGTGTCCGACGGCGCGGTGCGGGCGTTGATGATGCGGGAGGTCTTGGCGCCGTTCCAGCCGCACCGGGCGGCCAGCTCCTGTCCCGTCAGGTCGGCGTCCTGCATGATCTCGCGCAGCCGTGCGGCGACGGCCAGGCGGGCTTCCTGGGCGCTGGAGGACGGGGACGCGGGCATGGAGCTGGCCGTTCGGTCAGACGGTGTACTGCTCGTGCGGGACGGCGCGTTCCCAGACCGCCTCGAAGGCATCCGCGCACAGCTTCGCCACGGCCGGGTCCTCGCACATCTCCGGCCCGGCCGAGGCCCCGTCGCCGGTGAAGTGGTTGAACCGGACGATCGCTCCGTCGAACAGCCAGAAGTCGTTCCCGGGCAGCGCCAGGCCGGAGGCCCGGCGGCGCGCCAGCCACCGGACCTGCTCACCGGCCGCGAGGTTGACCACGGTCCCGGCGTGCTCGTAGCGGATGTACGCGGTGACCGGCTCCGAGACGATCCGGGCCCGGCGCACCACGACACCGCGGGCGACGGCCGCCCGGATCATCGACACCCAGCCGGACCAGCCCTCGCCCTCGGGATCGAGGTCCGGGTGCACGCCGGTCCGCTGGAACTCCTCGAACTCCGCGGCCTCGCCGGCGATGCCGTAGGAGTCGCGCATCTCCAGGTGCACCGCGGAGTGCCGGGCGCCGGCCAGCAACTCAGAGAAGGCCGTCACGTTCGGCATCGTCCAGCGCCTTCCTGATGATCTGCGCCATGCGCAGCGGGATCCGGGTCACGTTCTCGTGGTCGGGAGTGCCGACCGCGTGGCCGGGCACCCACTCGGTCGTGCCGATCTCCGCCAGGAGCTCGTCGCCGGGCTTGAGGCCCTGGACGACGAGCTCGCGCTTGGCGTCGTCCACCCACACCATCGGGCTCTCGTCCTTGCCGGTGTCGGGGTCCACCCCGGCGAACCGTAGCGTCATGATGCCCTCCCGTACCAAGTCGGTTGCGCAGTTTTGCACGACGCTCCACCCACAGGTGACGACACGTCAAGGGGCGCGCGGACGCAGCCACGCGGCACGCACCGTACGACTGGGCCCGAGGCGGAAGCGTCCGGCCTCGGGCCTGCGGCGGGCTCAGGCAGTACGGATCTTGCCGTCAGCGATCAGGCGGCCGACGTAGCCGGGTCAGTCCCGCTCCAGGGTCTGTTGAATGAACGCGCGGGCTTTCTCCCGGATCTCGGGGGTGACCTGCTCGACCGTGCCGTCGCCGAAGTAGATCTTCGTCCCCTGGCGACTGGAGTCGGCCAGGATCGCGTGGTGGTGCTGACTGAGGGTCAGGAAGAGCGCGGGGGAGGGGGCGTCCTCCAACTGGCGCAGGCCGCCCTCCCAGTCGGTGCCGCGCCGGCCCCAGTCGCTGCCGTGACCGTCCAGCCACAGCGTCAGGTCACTGAAAAAGACCAGGCGCCGGGCGGGGTGTGCCTTCTGGTAGGCGTCGGCGACGGCCAGGATGTCCGCGACGTCCCGGGACACCATCTGCCTCGGGATAATCAACGGCGCGAGCGCCTACGGGCCGTCACCCCGCGGCCATTCCAGGGCACGAGCGAGCCAGTAGCGGGGCTGGAGCAGTGCAGTGGACACAATAATCCCCCTTCGCCGCGAGCATGGTCCAGGCACTGCCGCCCGGCCCCGGTCACCGTAGCGAGAACGCCACCGAACGTGTCCGTGAACGAAAAGGGGTCATGCCGCTCATGATGCCGAGGCCGACAGCGGTAGAGCACACGTCGCGGGTGAATCCCGGGGCCAAGCGCTGCCCGAGGCGGGTCAGAATTTCTTACCCCGCCCCCGAATGTCCAGTGCCACAGCTACTGAGCGGGAATGGCCACGACCTGCTCCAGGGCCTTCTGCGCGAGCTGGACGTACGGGATGAACTCCCCGTTCGGCAGGAGGTTCGGAAAGACCCGTCCCAGATGCCACGCGACGTTGAGTCCGGGGTCGCTCTCGTACAGCTCCTTGAACGCCCGACCCAGGCCGCGGTCGAGACAGTCCGAGTAGATGCCGGCCAGGAAGCGGGCCGGCTGCCGGGACTCCTCTTCGGCTTCGATTGCGACGCGGAAGAACGTGGCCAGCCTGTCGGCCGGAAGGACCTCGGCCAGCAGGTTGGCCACCCCCGTCGCTTCCTAATGTCGTTGTCAAGCGGTCTCGGTCACTGGGGGCGTGCCGCGGTAGCACCGTCGGTCACGGATCAGGGCCCAGAGGACGTTGACGCGGCGGCGGGCCAGGGCCATGACGGCCTGGACGTGTCGCTTGCCCTCCGCGCGCTTGCGGTCGTAGATCGCCCGCGAGTTCGGATCGCAGCGGATGCTCACCAGCGCCGAGGTGTAGAAGACGCGTTGGAGTCTTCGGTGGTAGACGGTCGGGCGACGCAGGTTGCCGCTGACCTTGCCCGAGTCGCGGGGGGCCGGGGCGACGCCGGCGAAGGCCGCCAGGGCGTCCGGGGAGGCGAAGCCGTCCAGGCTGCCGCCCACGCCGGCCAGGAACTCGGCGCCGAGCACGGCGCCGATACCCGGGACGCTCTGGACTGTGTCGGCGAGTTCGTGCTCGCGAAACCGGCCCTCGATGAGCTTGTCCATCTGCACGACGTCCCCGCACCGGCCGCCCTGAACGCCCTGCTCGAAGGCCTCCTCAAGCGACTCCGCCACGCCCGGGACACGGCCGCGGCCGGGATGTGAGCCCGGTCGGCGAAGCACTCCAGGGCACTGGCGGGTCGGCTACGGCGCCAGTGGCATCCCTCACCGGCCGCGCTGCCAGTCACCCACCACGGTTGCGCATCCCGGTCCGCGCCCTCGTTCACACGTGCACGCCGGGCGGGAACGAGGTCTGGCTCACGAAAGCGCCGTTCTCTCGGTGACGTTCAGTCAGGATGGTTTGTTGGGGGGTGTCGGCGTGCTGGCAGGAACGCCCGTCGAAGTGCTGGTGAACGAGCCCGGTAGGGGGCTGGGTGAGGAGCAAGGTTCCGTTCGTGCGACCCTCCTCGTATGGGCACTGGTGAGGACAGTCGCAGGCGGCGTTGGCTGATTCAGTTGCTGACTGTGCTGGCCGCTGATGCTGCAGATCAGCTGGCCTGGGGAGCCGAGCACGAGGTGATGACGGATGCGATCGTCCTCGACTTCGATCTTGTGCTCCGTCTGGCCGAGAGCCTGGATCCGGAGGTCGCTCCTGGTCTTCGGGCTATCGATCTGGTCTTCGACGAGATGAATGTCCGGGATCACGCCGGCCGGTGGGTCGACACGCTGGCTGCTGATTCTCGCTGGGACGCGGTCCGAACTACGTCCCGCCGGACCCTCGTCCGGATGCTCGGCGAGTGGCATCAACCGCTGCCAACACGCGTGCTGCGGTAACGGTCACCCGCCCAGGGCCTGCCAGCCGATGGTGCCGTTCTGGACGGAGTGGGCCTCGTCCGCGCGGACGGCCTGGCCGGCCGGCTTGCTCGCCGCGATGTGCTCCAGGATGGAGACCAGGTCGTCGTCGGCGAAGCGCCCGGCCGTTGCCGCCTGCCCCAGGGCCTGGTCGACCCGGGTGCTGCCCAGCACGGTGGCGAGCATCGACGGCGCGGGCCATCTTGGCGCGGATCCGGGAGGCGCCGGCGGGTCCGTCCTCCTTGAGCCAGCGCCCGGCTCCGGGGCCGATGCCCGCGAACGCGATCTCCGCCTCCGAGTGCGGTTGCAGCCTGGGCTGGTGGACGGACCGGCCGTCGGGGTGGTCGGGGTAGTGCGCGTCGATAGATCTGCGGGGCCCCGGGGGTGGACGGCTGGTGGCGCCAGATCTCGGACAGGTCACCGGAGCGCCAACGATGCGACTGCCAAGGGCACATGTATCGCGCCGAGAGTGGAGGAACAGGAACGATCGCGACACTGGCCCCTGGAGGAAATCATGACCATCGTCCGTCGGCTCCATGAAGCCGGAATCACCAGCGAACACGCGTACGCGGCGGCGTTCGGGTCCATCGGCCTGTCCCTGCTGAGCTGGATCGCGTCGATGAAGGCCGAACAGGCCGGCGTAGAGCGGGCCGACCGGTGGGGCATCTTCGTCGGCGAGTGGGCGCCCACCTTCTTCGCGCTCGGGCTGGCCCTCGCCGGCTACGAACGGGAGGCACCGTCCGCCGCCAAGGGGTCGCGCAGCGCCTGGCTCGACCGCCCTGGCGACAAGGCCGGATGAGAGGCAGATCCGGCCTCGTGGGCTCCGCAGGTTACTGCGGGGCCCACGCTCCCGATGCCGCGGTTGCCCTCTCATCAGCCCGCAGACCAGGGCGGGACGCCATGTCCGTCGGGCTCTACCGGGACGCGTACCGTCCGGTACTTCACCCCTCGACGAGCAGCGCCGCGGCCAGTGCCGCGAGCAGCGCCGTCCGGCCCCTCCGGCGCCGTCCCGGGCGCGGCCGCTCTCCGGGGCGGGGCGCCCGTGGCGCGGTGGCCTCGTTCCCGGCCGGACGGGAGCTCTGGTTGTTCGTCAACTCCACCCCCTTCCGAGGGGCAGCTGTCCGGCCGGATCGGGACGCCCCGCGAAGCGGGCGGGACGCTGCGGCGCCCGCGTACCGCGCGCCGCGTCCGACGGAGGCTGGTTGGTGACGCTGTGTGATGATCGACCCCTGTCCGATCATCCCGCACACGAACCAATCCTGCCGCCGGAGACCGCCGTGGCGGTAAGGGGGGATCCCGGAGGACCGGTCCCCCGGTCGGCGGTCGGCGCGGGTCAGCGCCCGGGCGGGTCAGTCGCCCGGGCGGATCCACCTGCGGGCGAGTTCCGCGACCCACGTGGCGGCCTCGTCGGGAGCCGCCGGGGGCGCGGCGACGACGACGAGTTCGGTGACGCCCGCCGCGGCGAGCTCGGGCAGGCGCTCCGGGGCGGGGTCGCTCGGTGCGACCGCGACCGCGAGGTCCCCGAGGGCGCGGCCGTGGCGGGCGCACTCCTCGGCCAGGACGCCAACGCGTGCCGCGATGTCGGCCACCGGCACGTTGAAGCCGTACCAGCCGTCGGCGAGGGCTGCCGCACGGCGCAGCGCGGCGTCGCCGTTCCCCCCGACCAGGACCGGCAGCCGCGCGCCGCGCAGTGGCTTGGGGTTGACCCGGATCGCGTCGAAGCGGGTGAACTCCCCCGCGAAGGAGGCCGGGTCGTCGGCCCACAGGGTGCGGATCGCGGCGAGGTACTCGTCGGTGCGGCGTCCGCGTCCGGCGAACGGGACGCCGAGCGCGGCGAACTCCTCGGCCGACCAACCGACGCCGATGCCGAGGCTGAACCGGCCGGCCGACAGGACGTCGAGGGTGGCGGCCTGTTTGGCGACCACGACCGGGTTGTGCTCGGGCAGCAGGAGCACGCCGGTGGCGAGCTCGATCCGGCTGGTGACGGCCGCGGCGAAGCTCAGGGCGAGCAGCGGGTCCAGCCAGTCCGCGTCCGCGGGGACGGCGATCCGGCCGTTCGCCGAGTAGGGGTACCGGGAGTCGGGCTCGTCGACGAGGACCACGTGTTCACCGCACCACAGCCGCGCGAAGCCGTGCGCCTCGGCCGCCACCGCCACCGCCCGGATCACCTCCGGACGGGCGCCGTCACCGATCCCGAGCGCGTGCAGACTCACCCGCATGCTCCACCTCCTGGCGTCGACCCTAGGCGGCAGGGCCCGGACACGGCTGACGCGGCACGCCCGTGGCCACGGCCTCGCCCCATGGCCTGGCCACGGGCCCCGGCACCGGGCACGCCCGGGACGGCGCCCAGCCGCTCATCGGCGGCCCCGTCCGCGGCCGCTCGGTCAAGGCCTGCCGCGTCCTCGTCCGCCGGGCGTCTCCCCTGTGCTCGCGGGAGCGCGGTGGGGATCCTCAACTCGCTGTGGCGGGGTGGTGCCGGCGGGCGGTGCGCCAGGCCTCGGTGACAGCGCGGTGGGCGCGCTCGGTCGCCGTCGGGATGCCGCCGTCCAGGTGGAGCGGGGCACCGAGGTGGACGTGCAGGGCGGGGCGGCGCAGTGGTGCGGTGGCGAGGCCGGCGAGTTGTTTGGCGGCGCTGCCCGAGCTGAGGCGGCGGGCGCCGTACTGGCCGAGGGGGACGACGGGGGCGCCGGTGGCGGCGGCCAGCCGGGCCAGGCCGGTGCGGAAGGGGCGGGGTTCGCCGTCGTGGGGGTCGCGGCGCCGGGGTAGGCCGCCTTCGCCGTAGATGAGGACGACGCGGCCGTCGGCGAGTGCGGTGGCGGCCGCGTCGAGGGCGGTCGCGGCGTGGGCGGTCCCGCGGTGGACAGGGACGTGTCCGCCGGAGGACAGGACGGTGCCGAGCAGGGGGATGCGCCACAGGCCGGCGGTGGCCAGCACCACGGGCCGGGTGCCCAGGCGGTGCAGGGCGGCGAGGACGACGGCGGGGTCGGCGAGCGAGGTGTGGTTGGCGGCGACGATGCTGCCGGGGGCGACGGGGCCGGGTGTTTCGGAGGTGACGGTCAGGCGGCCCAGGAGGGGGACCAGCGCGTGGGCGGTGGAGCTGAGCATGGTGTTCCTCAGTACCTGGAGCGGGTGGTGGCGCCATCTTCGGGGACGGGCGGGGGCGGGCGCCTGAGTAGGGGTACTCAGGTCGGCCCGGGGCGCCGCTCCCCCGGCGGCACGGTCCGCCCGTACTCCGTGAAGCCGGCGTCGGGGCGGCTTCCGGGTGGCCGGGAGGGTGGTGGCCGACCGGCCACCCGCGTAGTCCCTTTTCCGGCCACGCGCTCCCGAGGAGCGGTCCGGCGCGTTCGGCGGGTCCCGCGATCTCCCCGTGTCAGAACGGCCGTCAGGCGGCCTTCGGCCGATCTGGTCGCACCTCGACGGCCGGGACAGCGTCGACTGCTACGCGAATGCCGGGTCGATCGGCTTCGGCGGGTGGTGGATCGACCGGATCTCCACGGGAAACAACGACCTGGTCTACTCCGACGACAACGGCGACTCGGTGAGGGTCAGCCGCTGGACCGACATCTCGTACCCGAACCGACCGCCGAAGGTCAACTCCAACCGGATCCTCTGAAGAAACGCGGAGCGGGCCCCGCACAGAATTCTCCCCGGTACATCGCCACGAGTCCCATCGCTTGGGTCGCCGTCGAACGGAGTTCCACGACCGGCTGCGTGGCCGGGTCCGCGAGGCGGCCGGCAGGGATTCGGAACCGACCACTGGGATCATCGACGCGCAGTCGGTGAAGGGGGCCGCGTCGGTGCCGGAGGCCAGCCGGGGCTTTGACGGTGCCAAGAAGGTGAACGGCCGCAAGAGGCACATCGTCGTGGACACCCTCGGGCTGCTGCTGATCGTGATGGTCACCGCGGCGTCCGTCACCGACCGCGAGGCCGGCCGCCACCTGCTGGCCCGCTTGTGTGAGCGGTACTGGCGCATCACTCCGGTGTGGGCCGACGGCGGCTACACCGGACGGCTGGTCGACATCGCCCGCGACGTGCTGCGGATCGCCCTGACCGTGGTCAAACTGAGCGACGACACCGCAGGCTTCACAGTGCTGCCCAAGACGTGGCTGGTGGAGCGGACGTTCGCGTGGCTGAAGCGCTCACGCCGCCTGACCCGCGACTACGAGACCCGCGCCGACACCTCGGAATCGGTGATCCGGTGGTCGATGAGCATGGTCATGAGCCGCCGGCTCGCCCAGCGGACACGCTGAACATCCCCGGGCGCTCCTCGGCGAGCCAGCCCCGCGCGGCCAGTCGCTTCACCTTCGACCGCACCCCCTCGACCTTCGCCGCGACCACCTCCAGCCCCAAGGCCGCCGCGAGCCGCCGACAGTCCATCTCCTCTCCGGCATCGGCCAGGACGACCAGGAGCCGCCGGTAGTGCGGCGCCAGCGCATCGAGACCGAGCCCTTCCCTCCACACCGGCACCACCGATCCCGGCACCGCCCCGGCGCCCCGCGCCGGCTGTTCACCGGACACCACGACCGGTGGCGTCTCCTCGCCTCCGTGGGGTCCCGCCAGGACTTCGGCCACCGTCTCCCGGGCGATCACGAACCGCTCCAACGCGGCCTCCGCCTCCCGCAGCTCGGCCTGAAGCGCCTCCACCCGCTGCCGAGCGGCACGCTCGCACTCCTCCAACAACCCCATCACCGACGGCATCCGGCACCTCCACCGAAGAGACGACACGACACCTCGTCTCTCCCGCCGAGGCGCCGACCCTATGCCTGACCAGCCGATATACACCCGTCACTCTCGGAAAGACAACGGCTTCCAAGGTCAGGCGGCAGTCGGCGGAAGGCCCGTACAGCCGCCCCGGGCCTCTGACGGCCCGACGGCAGGCCCGCACACCGGACGGCACGGGGCCCTACCGTACGGTCACCGGTCACCGGTCACCGGTCACCGCCGCAAGCAGCAACGGCCCGCCGATCGCGGCGCTGTCGGGCCGGACGGCCTGGTCGAGGATGCCCGGTGCGGTGAGAGCCGCACGCTGGGTGCCGCGAGCGGCCTGGGGAAACGGGTCGGCGGCAACGCCGACACCGCGCCCCAGGCCGACTCAACACCAGTACCGAGGCCGTGGAGCCCCGGCCTTCGGTGGCGTCCGACATCCGATGCCACGTCAAGGCCGGTGCTGCGCCCGACTCGGGAGGGTCCCACAAGGGTGACCCCACTGTGGATGATCGGCGACTATCCGCGCCCATGGCGGCCCTGAAACGATCATGTCACGCCGTTGGGCAGCCCGGGGCTATCCGGGGTTCACGCGGGCTGCCCGGCGGGCCCAAATCCTTCTGAGGAGAACCGATGCAGACCGTTGCCCGACGCCCCGTCCAAACCGCCGCCGCAGTGCTCGCCGCTGGCGCCCTCACCCTCACCGCCGCGCCCCTCGCCACCGCCGCCCCCACCACGAACAGCACAGCGACTGGCGCCGCCGCTGTGGCGGCGGCGGTAAACGAGGCCACCGGGACCGGCGACATCGTCTCGGGCACCCGCCAAGCCGACGGTACGGTCCGGGCCGAAACCTCAGCCGAGGGCGGCAACACCACCGTGACCGTCCCGGCGAACGCCGCCGGGGCCATCCGCACCGCCACCGGTCTGGAAAGCATCACGGTCGGGCTCCCGGGCTCCGGGCGGGCCAAGGGCGTCCAGACCGCTACCGGGACCGTCGTCTACCCGAACGCGGTCCCGCACGCCGATCTCGCGGCCCAGGTCACGAACACGGGGTTCCGGGCCACCGTCACCCTCCAGGACGCGAAGGCTCCGCGCGAGTACCGGTTCCCGCTGCACCTGCCGCAAGGCACCCGTCCCGTCCTGCAGAACGATGGCAGCGTCAGCTTCATCAACGAGAACGGAGAGACCCAGGGCGGGATCAAGGCACCCTGGGCGAAGGACGCCAACGGGGCCGGTGTGGCCACGAAGTTCCGCCTGGACGGGAGCACTCTGGTTCAGTCCATAGACGTGAACCTGAACACGGCCTTCCCCGTGGTGGCCGATCCGAGCGGCTGGTGGGGCTGGTTGAAATGCTCCGGCGCCATCGGACTGTTCATCACCAGTAACATGTTCGTCGCCAGCAAGGTGGCCAAGGCCGGCGGTGTCGCCAAGGTCATCGTCCGTCTCAAGGCGGCGGAGAACGCTGCGGACCGCTACAAGGCACTGATGTGGTTCTTCGGAGATGTCACCGGTGCCGGCACAGTCATCAGCTCGTGCCAATAGACGGGAGACGCGATGAACACCGCCTACAAGGTGCTGGTGATTGCCGCGTTCCCGGGCCTGGTCGCTGCGGTGATCCTTCAGTTCCTGGCCTGGCGCGACGCACGAGCAGGGCGTTCGGCCTGGCCCGACCTCGCGGCAGCACAAGCCCTGAAGGGGGCCATCCTCTTCGGGGCACCCGCGACAGTGCTGCTGCTCGCCCGAGGTCGGACGGACAATCTGGGATCCCTCATCCCGGTAGCGGGAATCTTCGCCTGCTTCGTGGCCGTCATGGCGCACCCCAGGATCCTGGCGGCGGGCAGTACGGCTTCGAGGGAGGCGCGTCGTCTCGCTACCCTCTGCCTTCCCCTCGCGGCGGGGATCCTCGGAGGGGCAAGCACCCTGTAACGAGTCGATTGCCCGCTCGTCCCAACCCTCGCAGGCGTGGAATCGGTCAATGGCGCCCTGGCCGCACTCGGAAACGGGGGGACCGCCCTGTTCGGCATCTCTTCTATAAAGAGAGCCTGCTTCGACGGATTGAAGTAATAGCTCCAAAACCCGACGGAGATCTTCCATGAGCACTCGACCTGAAATTACGCCTGGCAAGTCGGGTGAACCCTCGCATGATCCCATTGTGGCGGCCGCTATCTACGAATTGTGCTACGCTTCTCTAGCCTTTCTCCTCGACCGGCCATTCAGCACCGACTGGACTATTATCCCGTTTTGGGGTGTCGCAGGTATCGTATTCCTCGCTAACGCCAATGGCATGGGCGAACGAAAGTGGTTCACCCATGCCAAGATGATTTCCATCATCGCGCTTGCGAGTGTGGCCGTGGCTATGTCGTAGCCAGCCTAATGGCAGTCGTCGGTCTCGCTCCAAAGCTTGTACAGAAGGCCGAGTACGGGTGGGTCGATCCGTGTTGGCCTGCTGGTGAGTACGCTCCGGGCAAGGTCGTACATGTGGGCGATGGCCTGCACCACATAGTGCAGGCCATTTCGTCTACTCCTCGATGTGATCGGGCGCAGCACACCCTGAGGGCGGTCCCGCGTCGTTCACCGCCTGTCCGCGGGATGGGACGACCCGGAGGAAGGGCCAGGCACGCGATCACCAATGGGTGCTGGCACGCGGGATAGCCGGGCGAACTGGCCAGCCCCACCGGCCTGGCCGTGTACAACAGCACCGCCCAGGCAGCACGCACCTGCCCGGGCTGAGCGGGCGTCGATGTGCGGGCAGACCTGAAACTCGGGGACCAGCCGATCCGCAACGTCCGGCTGCTCTACGGCGGTGTCGCCGAGAACTGGCCGATGGAACGCGAGCACGTGCCAGGCCGGGGTGCGTTCATCGAGGTACCTGCCGTCCTCGAGGTCCTGGACCGGTCTCTGGCTGGCGAGTTGGACACCGCCGGTGCGCGCAGGCTCCTCGGTGAACTCGGCGAGCAGGTCGTGCGCCGCACCGACCCGCACGGCTGCGGCATCAAGGGGTGCGTCGACAGCCACCGTTGCTGGGGCGAGCTCGCGGAGTCCCAGCTCCAGGAGCTGCTGCGCCGTGAGCGGGCCGATGCGGCTCTGGCCGGATCGGGCGGTGTTGCCGAGCCCGCTGTTCATCCGTGCAGGCCGTGCACCGAATGCTCCAACTGCTCCTGCTACGACGGGACACCCGGCCTGTGCCAGACCTGTCGGTGGACCCGTGGGGCCCGTTTGCGCGCCCGGCAAGACGTGGAGCGCTGGAACGGGGCGCTGGCCTCAGAAGCCGTCGCTGTACCGATCACGGGGCTTGTTGATCGGACGGGTGAGCCGGGACACGCGCTGGTTGGAACCGGGCAGTAGCCGGTGGCCAACCGCCCCGAACCGTCGGGAATCTCGGTGGCGACGGACCGTCTGCGCTGCCAGAGTGCCCTGGTGCGGAATGAATCGGATGTACTCGAAGTGTTGGACCTGCTCAAGGGCGCAGGGGCTGCAGCCTGGGTGGACGGCGGCTGGGGTGTGGATGCCCTTCTCGGGGAGACGACCCGAATCCATTCGGATCTCGACCTGGTTGTTCTGTTTCACCAGCTCGACGTAGTGCGGGACGCGCTGGTCGAGGCTGGGTTCACGAAGGTCCTGCGGGACTGGCTTCCCAGTGCGCTGGCTGTCGCGGACAGTGCAGGCCGGGAGATCGACCTGCACCCCATCGTCGGCTCCTCCCGTGAGGGCGGGCAGCAGTTTCTTCCAGGCGGTGAACGGTTCCGCTACCCAGCGCCGGTAACCGGGACCATCGGCGGGCGCCAGGTCCTGTGTGTCGACGCGGCAACGCAGGTGCGGTGCCACCTCGGCTACGAAGCCACGGACAAGGACCGACAGGACATGGCCCGGCTACACGCCGGCACGGGAGTTGAGCTTCCCCTGGATTATGCCTACGCCTTGAAAGCCGCTGTTCCGATCTTGAGGGCTGTCGGTCGAACGGGAGTCTCGATCGGGTGACTGCGGCGGCTGCCGTGCATGAGAACAGGGCCTCTTGGTAGCTCAAAAGGGTGTCTACGCCAACAAGCTGTCCGGGAAGCCTTGTTGACGCAGTTCTACGGCATGGCGGAGGTGGAGTCCACCTCGGTCACTCCCGCGTGTGACTGCCTGGCCCACCAACTCGGGAACGCCGGTGACCACGGGGTGCGCAAGCCCCGCTATCCGACGGACGTGTCGGACGCCGAGTGGGTGGCGGTGAGGCCGCTGCTGCCGGTGCCGGGATGGCTGCAAGGGCGGGCAGCCGGAGGCGTACTGCCACCGCGATGCTGGACGCAATCCACTACCTGGTCGACAACGGCACGAAGTGGCGCGCGATGCCGGCCGACGTCCCTCCGTGGGACCGGGTCTACGCATTCTTCCGCTGTTGGCGCGGCCTGGGTCTGGTCCGGGAGTTCCATGACCGGCTGCGCGGCAAGGTCCGCGAGAACGCCGGGCGGGATCCGGAGCCGAGCGCGGGCGTGATCGACCCCCCCAGTCGGTCAAGGCAGACGCCGTCGTCGGATCCGACAGCCGCGGCTTCGACGGCGGCAAGCTGATCAATGGCCGCAAGCGCCACGTCGTGGTCGACACCCTCGGCCTGCTACTGGCGGTGGTGGTCACCGCCGCGGATGTCGGCGACCGCACCGCCGCCCAGGTCCTCCTGGCCCAGGTCGCCGACGCGCACCACCTGCTGGCCCTGATCTGGGCCGACGGCGGCTACACCGGAAGCCTCGTCGAGCACTGCCTCACCGCCCTCGCTCTCGTCCTCGCCATCGTCACGCAGCGACGACATGCGCGGCTTCGTCGTACTGCCCAAGCGGTGGATCGTCGAGCGGTTCCTCGCCCACCTGATGCGAAGTCGCCGCCTGGTCCGCGACTTCGAGCGATCCACCAGCAGCGCCGAGGCGTGATCTACTGGTCCATAACCCTGTTCATGACCCGCCGCCTTGCCCGGCCACGCCCTTCGTAAGCGTGAACCGACCCGGTGCAGATTCGGCCAGCCAGCCTCGGGCAACCAGCCGCCTCGCATTCGACGGCAGCGCCTCCACCTTCCCCGGCACCGGGTTCAAGCCGAAGGCTACGGCCATCTCCTGGCACGTCAGCGGAACTTGACCGAGCCGGTTCCGGTCCGCGAGAGCCTGCAGGATGCGCTGGTAGTCAACCGACCAGGCCAGCCCCGCGCGCCACATCGGCACCACCGATTTCGGCTTCACCGCCTCCTGGAGCTCGTGCCGCACCGGCTGTTCACCGACATCCCGCAGACCCTGGGAGACCTCGGGTCCGACGGCATCGCTGTCCTCCGGCGCCAGCACCTCCCCGACGCGCGAGCGGGCGATGACCCACTCGTTCCACTCCCGCTCGGCCACGGCCAGCTCGGCCTGGATACGGTCGGCCTCCTCCCGCAACTCGTCCACACGACGGCGAGCAGCGAGCGCGCTGTTCCAGAAGCCCCACGACCGACGGCATCCCCGACCTCCACCAGAGCGACGACGACTCGACACGTCACCGCTCCCCGAGACCGCCGACCCTATGCCTGAACAGCGGAAGCACAGCCCTCACGCCCGGAAAGACAACAGCGTCTTATTGTCGTTCGTTCGGGTGCTTTCATCGAGGAGCCGTCGACCGTGTCGGTGTGTCGGAGCCCGACGACATAATTCGAAGCGTGGACCTGAGAGCCGAACTGACGCCCCCGTCCGTGAGCCAGCAGCGGCTGGACACGCTCTGTTGTGAGATCGAGCGGATCGCTGACCTGGTGACGTCCCGGTCGGCGAGCGCGGACGAGGCGATCAGGGCCTTCAACGCAAGGATGGGCCACGACTATGTGGCTCTCGACTTCGCCGAGTATGACGCCAGCCGGAGCCTTGTCGAGTTTGCGACGGAGGCCGCCCGGCCGGCTCGTCCCCGGGTTGCGGAGATCACCCGGAACGAGCTCGTTGAGATGGTCCACAGGATCCGGACCGGCTGCCCGGAGACCGACTACTACCTGCGACTTCTCGAAGCCAACGCGCCGCATCCCCGGGTCAGCGATCTGATCTTCCATCCCCGGGCCGAACTCCGGGACGCCACCGCAGAGCAGATCGTCGATGAGCTGCTGGCATACCGGCCGATCGCCCTCTGATCAATGGGATGGGTCAGCCGGCCATCGGGTTCTGTTCAGCGCCTGCACGCGCCCGTCTCAGCGCCCTCCGCGTGTGACCGTGGCGGGTTGATCGATACGGTGTCGCCATGAGTGAGGGCATAGTGCGAGCGGAGGATGGCTGGCGAGTGCCTGCGTTCCGCGGGCTGGGCGTGGGAGAACTCGTCATCGACAACCGGCTGCGGCTCCGCATGGGGTCCAACGAGATCATGCTGTGCGCGTGGGCGGAGCTCGTGGCGGACGAGCGGGCATACGGGCTCTCGGCGTGGCCCCAGACGAACCTCGGCAAGGCGACTGAGCTGTTGCGTCAGGCCGTTGCCGAGGTCAGCGTCTCCGATCAGGGGGTTCTTCGGGTCCTGTTCGCGGGCGGCTGGCGTTTGATGGTGCCGGCCAGTGACGAGCGGTCAGCATGGACGGTGGCGGTCCGAGGTAGTGGATTTCTCGCCGCCAAGCCCGGGGGCGGGGTTGCTGTGAGCGCTACCAGCTCCGAGGTCAGGTCGTAGTTCGATCTCCTTCGATGATCTGGGCTTCGAGGTCGGCGACGCGCCGATCCTGGAAGCCCAGGTTGGAGCTCAGGCAGGCTGATCCGCGCTACGCGGGGCGAAGAACGGGGTCGATATCGGCCAGGATGTCGTGTAGCTGACGGGCCCCCAGGGCAACGCGGTCGTCAGTGTCCCGCAATATCTCCTCGCACAGCTGCATCGCGTTGTCCCGGTCCTCGGCGAAGATGCCGAACACGTCGACGATTGCAGTGTGGATCCAGTCGCCGTGATTCGGGTTGGCAACTGCCAAGGCGGAGGCGACGATCGTCAGCCCGACCCTGTCCTTTCGCCGAAGCACGGCTTCCGCGGTCACCCGGGTGACGAAGGTGTCACCCGGGTCGAGCACGAGCTCCAGCAGCGGCCCATGGGCCTCCTGCATGTCGGCGAAACCCGCCAGGCCGTGACCGGCAGCCGCCCGGTCACGGTAGTCCTGGCTTCGCCCCAACTCGCGGAGCGCCACGCAAGCAGCATGTCGGCGGTCACTGTCCCCCTTCAGCAGAACGCGCAGTCGCCGCACCTCAGCGATCAGACGGGGCATGTCCTGTCGCGCGGAAGCGATGAAATCGAGATCGGCATCCAGTTGCAGGTCCGGACTGACCTGGACCTGCTCTCCGTTGATGAACCGGCTGAGATGGATCTCATCGTCCTCCACGGCAGTGGCTGGGGCGATCTGGATGCAGCTCGCCCCGCCGGTCGCACCGCGAGTCTCCAGCGCGGGAACCCACGGACCCGTGGATGCGGCCGCGATGCGCACCTCCATGGAATCGAGCTCTTCTTCAGTCGGCATGACCGGATCATCCACCCCGACCGGGCAGACCGTCCACGGGATACCGAGCAAGCCAGCCGGTCGCCAATGTCCGCGTACTGATCTGGGTGCTCCAGCGCGTACGGAGTTGTGTGCACCACCGACCCGTCTCAGCGAAGTCGCTCTCATGGACCGCTCCGGTCACCGTAGTCTCGTGCCGTGGTTGACGAACGTGGTGCACCCGACGCCCTCAAGAACCGATGCACGAATGCGGCGCGGACGTTGGAGTCCTGCATCAGCTACTTCATCGAGCGCATCACGTTGGACGAGTCCAACGAGGACCGCAAGGACCACACCCTGGACGTGTGGCTGCGCGATGGGCCGCAGAAGCCCGATGTGGTGGTCTCGCTGTCAAACCTCCACTCGGTTCGCCCGTGGGAGCCAGGACCGGGCGTCTCCTTCATCGATGGGATCTCCCTCGTCCACCTTCCGAAGCTGCCGTTGCCCTGGCCTGCCGAGGCGGTCGGCCGACTCGACCGCTCCGATGACCTGCCCGAACTGGTCTGGCTGAGGATCACCGGGCCGCTCGAAGTCGACGCTGTTGCCTCGATCGTGACCGTCTACCAGGCCCAGAGCGACGATGCGGCCTCCGTGCTCAGTGACAGCCTGGAGCCGTTCGACGGCTGAGGCAGCGGCCGAACTTCTGTGAGACGGGTCCTAGCGTCAGCGAAGTGAAGGACTCGGGTCAAGCGCCGATGCAGGGAGGCCGCGGCGGGCGGTGGGTGGGGACTTGATGCCCCCTTCGACGATCATGCGTTCCACGGCATCCTCCAGCGACCGCCCCAGCGCGACCGAGCCGTGGACGTTGCCGCGGTCGGCTCCGTAACGCCCGAAGTTCTTCCAGCCGTCGGTCGACAATTCAGGCGCTCCTGGTGCGGGTGCGGGGCAGGGTGTACCGGTTCTTGAGTTTCAGCTGCGTCGTCATTCGACCCTCCTCGAAAGGCCCGCCGTTGGCCTTTCTCCATTCGCCGTCGGTGACATGCAATTCGTCGGTTCCCTGTAGAGCGACAATCGCTATGACGGACGACCAGGCCGCCGCCGTCGCCGCCGCGGTGAGGACGTCGTTCTGCGGCTGACCCCGGACGGCATGACGCCCCGTTCGGCCATGTGGCGGCTTCTACCGATCCCGCAACGCCCTGGAGTTCAGGGAGTTGTGGGGATCGTGGATTTCGAGGTGCTGAAGGCGAGGTTCTTCGAGGCGCTTTCGCCGGGTCATGTGATCGCCACCGCGTGACCACCGCCGCGTGACCACCGCCCCGCGGACGGCCACCGTCAGGTGATCACTTCGGCCCGTGGTCGCCGAGGACGTGTTCCGCCGCCTCCCGGATGGCGTCGGCCAGCATGACGGGAGCCGCGAGGTGGGCGACGTGCCCCTGGCCGGCGAACGTGACGGTCCGCGCGTCCGGCAGGGTCTCCGCCAGGTCGTGCAGGCGCTCGCGCAGGTGGGCGGGGCTGAGCTCGCCCTCGACCAGGGTCGTGGGGACTGCGAGGTCCGCGAAGCGGTCGATGCCGGTGCCGAGCAGGTCGATCGCCTCGTCGTCCGCGATCTGCGCCGTCGCGTGCGCGACCAGGGCCGTTCGCAGGCTCTGGTCGGCGAGCAGAGCGTCGACGGTGCCCACGGGCATCCGGACGATGTCGCGCAGGTGGATCCGCAGCGCCTCGACCCGGTCGCCCCCGAGCAGCGCGGCACGGGCCCGTGCGGCCGCCTCCCCGGCGATCAACTCCCGGGTGGGCATGGGCGGTTCGTAGAGGAAGAGCCCGGCGAAGGCCGACGGGTCGAGCAGCGCCGCCTCCAGCGCGGCAACGGCGCCCGAGGAGTGCCCCACCAGGAGCACAGGCGGGTCGAGGAGCCGGGCGACGCGGAGGATGTCGGCCGCCTCGACGGCCATCGAGTGGGGCAGGGCGATCTCCGCGTCGGGAGTGTAGATCCGCCGGTTGATCCTGACGACGCGGAAGTCGTCGGTCAGGTGGCGGATGACGCCGTCCCAGGCCGTGGCGTCCCCGCCACCGGGGTGGACCACCAGCAGGCTGGGGCCGGATCCGTCGTCCAGGGCCGTGAGGGGAGGGGTGTCGTCGGATGCTGCGAGAAGTTCGGTCATGCGCACCATCGTGCGCCGGGCGACCGGCAACCCACCGGCAGAACGCTGACAGGCTGCCGAAATGGAGCCGTCAAGTCGCTTGCGGCGCAACGGTGTTCAGCGCCACCTGAAGCGACACGCACCGGTGCCGCGCCCGCACGGACGCGGCGGCTCAGCGGTGACGGTGCCCGGACCGGCTGGACGTCGCGGGACATCCAGCCGGGACCCGGGTCAGGGCAGGAGGGTGCGCTCGGTACGGCTGGCGGCGATCCGCTCGCGCGCCAGCGTGCGGGCGCGTCCGGTGTCGCCGAGGATCCGGGCGAGGATGGTCGCGAGGGGCCTGATCTGCCCCCAACCGCCCCAGTGGCCCTCGGGAATGTCCGTGGGGAAGACCCAGACGCGGCCGGGGTCACGTGGCCAGGCGCCGTTCTCGGCGTCCAGGATCGCCTCGGCGACCTCGGCGATGACGCCCGCGCGCTTCCGCCCGTCGAGCTGCCCCTCGGGCACGGAGGGCACGACCTTGTAGCGGGGCGCGTCCGCGGACTCGCCACCGACGTACACGGCGGCCGGCCGGTGCAGGAACAGCCAGGAGACGGACCGGACCGCCGGGTCGGCGGGGTCGAACCCCTCGTTGCTGATCAGGATCTCGGTGATCCGGTTCATCAGCGCCGCCTCGGCCTCGGGCTGGAGGGCGCCGTCGGGGATGTACACGTCGAGCATGGGCACGGCCGTACTCCTTTTGAGTTTAGTTTTTAAACTTAGACCGGAGGCTAGCGCAGCTGAGTGCAGTTCGTAAACCCAGATCGGTATGCTGGTGCCATGGAGACGCGGCGGATCGATCCGGTGAACTGCTCGGTGGCACGTGCCCTCTCGGTGGTGGGAGAGCGCTGGTCACTGCTGATCGTCCGGGAGGCACTGGACGGGGCCAGCCGGTTCGGGGAGTTCCACTCCCGCCTCGGGATCGCCAAGAACCTCCTGGCGAGCCGGCTCGACACCCTGGTGACGGCCGGGGTGCTGCGCCGCGTGCCCTACCAGGAGCCCGGAGACCGGCAGCGCTTCGCCTACCAGCTCACCGAGCAGGGCCACGCGCTGCGGCCGACGCTCCTCGCGCTGCTGGAGTGGGGGGACAGGTACCTCGCCGACCCCCAGGGGCCGTCGGTCATCGTCCGGCACCGGCCCGACGACGGCGCGAGCACGTGCGACGCGCCGGTCAGGGTCGTCCTGGAGTGCGCCGCGGGACACGACCATCTCGCCCCGGAGGACGTCCACCGCACCCCCGGGCCGGGCGCACGCTTCGTGGACACACCGTCATCCTGACCCGGAGCCTTGGAGTTCGGGTTCGAGTGGGCCCGGCCCGCTGCCCGCGCGCGATTGGGACGCGGTGCTGCTCCGGGCCTTCGCGGACCACCGGCACGGCGAGGTGCCGAGGACGGCCCCGGATGGGACTGGTGGATCCGGCTGGGCGACCGGGAGATCTGGATCCACGACGCCCCCTCTTACCACGGCGGCCCGGGCTGCAGCGGCCACTCCTGGCTGCCGGGCGGCGGCACCGAACTCACCATGCAGTACTACGGGGACCCCGCCCAGAGCACCGAGGGCCTGTACAACCTCGTCTACCGCGGCCCCGGACCGGTCGCCCGGATGACCAAGGAATCCGGCCCGTCCGGCCAGGACGTCGAGAAGATCCTCCACACCAGCGCACCGGCCCTGTTCGACTTCGAGGCGGCGCACGACTGCCGTGGCGTGGTTGACTGTCGACCGGGGCCCAGGGCCGTCCGGGCCGTGGCCGCCGCCGAGGAGGCGAGACCCTGATGGGTGATCAGCTGAATCTGCCACCGGTACGGGTGCCGGTCAACCACGTCGAGGCGGTGCCCCGACGGGTCCGCGCGGTCCTGGGCGGCGAGACGGTCCTCGACACGGTGCAGGCACGGTACGTCTGGGAGAAGCCGTTCTACCCGCAGTTCTACGTCCCGTTGGACGACGTCCGGGCGGAGCTGCTGGTACCGGACGAGGAGGCCGGCCCGGAGGAGACCAGCCGCGGCACGGTGCGGTGGTTCGGGCTCCGGGCGGGCGGGGCGGTACGGCCCAAGGCGGCCCGGGTACTGGCCGAGTCGCCGGTCCCGGGCCTGACCGACACCGTCCGGTTCGACTGGGCCGCACTGGATTCCTGGTACGAGGAGGACGAGCAGGTCTTCGTGCACCCGCGCAACCCGTACGTCCGGGTGGACGCACTTCGCTCCACCCGCACCGTGCGGGTGGAACGCGACGGCGTGGTACTGGCCGAGTCCGCCTCCCCCGTGCTGCTCTTCGAGACCGGGCTACCGACCCGCTACTACCTCAACCCCACCGACTGCGACCTGTCGAAGCTGGAGCCCAGCGACACCGTCACCTCCTGCCCCTACAAGGGCACCACCAGCGGCTACTGGTCGGCCAGGATCGGCCGGCGGCTGCACCCCGACCTCGCCTGGTACTACGACTTCCCCACCCGTGAGGTCCAGCCGATCGCCGGCCTGGTCGCCTTCTACAACGAGCGGGTCGACCTGTTCGTGGAGGGGAAGGCCATCGAGCGGCCGAAGCGGCCGGCCTGAGGAAGTGTCGGGCACTTGACCGACTGCGTGGTGTGAGGCCGGGTGGGTGGTGGGGGGGGGGGGGGGGGGGCCCCCCCCCCCCCCCCCACATGTGGTTGGGAGGAAACAAACGAAAACACACCCACAGGATATAAAAACAACCAAGGGGTGTGATAGAGGGCGACCCGCGCCGG
>NZ_JBIVHS010000011.1:97577-239519 GCF_044749365.1 Kitasatospora sp. NPDC089509
CGCGGGCGCCCCCCCGGGGGCGGGGGGGGGGGGGGGGGGGGGGGGGGGGGGGGGGGGGGGGGCCCCCCCCCCCCCCCCCACCTCTGTGTGTGCCTGTTCCTGCAAGCCGTTCCACGCCTCGTCGTTGACCGATGCCCAGTGGTCGGTGATCGAGCCGCTGCCGCCGGTGCGGGATCCTGGCGGCTTGGTCCTTCCTCTCCGGGATGACGGCCTTGGTCCGGCGTCTGCGCAGGTAGGCGCGGTTGCCGCGGGACGAATAGGCCCGGTCCGATCCCGGTGAGGATGGCCGGTGTGTCGGGGCACGCCGTGCCGGCCTGTGCAGTAGTGCGGTAGGTCCGTCCACGGGGTGTTGTCGAGTTCGGCCTGTGCGGTGGGGGCAGCGGGTACGGGGAAGTGGCTGGTCGTCTGGTCGTTCACGACCGAAGTGTTCCAGCCAACTCCGACAACGGTGTCCCGACTGCGAGCGATCCCTGACGGGTGCTGCCGCGTCACCCGGCTTGAGGTGTGCCTGCGCCCGTGTCGTGGGCGTACCGACCGAGGGGCGACTCGCAGGTGGTCCTGCCGTCGTTGCCGGGCATGGGGCGCCACATGGAGTTCCCCGTTCCCCGGCCGGCCGCTGGGCCCGGTCCCGATCGAAGAGCGTGCCCGAGTGGTCCCTGAGATGGCACCGAGGTGGATGGTTCCCTGGACCGGTGAGGCGGCGCCTGGCCTGGTGCTAGGCGGGAAAACTGTCGATGAACGCGGCCAGACTGCCGGTCAGGTCGAGAGGTTGGAGGTCGGCGTCGTAGTCGATCCACCACACCACCGGTACGGTGGGCGCGAGTTCGCGCAGCACGGCGTAGAGGACGGTCAGCGGTGCGGAGTGCGGTTCCCTGTCCTCGAACGAGAACGCGCCGTGCCGCAGGTTGAAGGACAGCTCCGTCCACTGGCCTGGTTCGGCTTCGACGTGGATCTCCAGGAAGTTCTCGAAGGCTCCGCTCACGGTCGCGTCTGGCCAGTGCCGGCGGACGCAGTCCTTGACATGCTCGCCGGTGAAGGTCCAGAGTCCGGCGTGCTCGCGGTCGGCGCTGACGTAGAAGGTGGATCCCACGGGGCTGTTCTCGATTCTCTCGGTGCTGTGGCTCGCATCCCTGGTCAGGGTTCGACGCGGACGCGTCCCTTGACGCCTTGGGCGGTCATAAGGCCCTGGAAGCAGCTGCCGCAAGGTCGGATTCGTGCGCCAGTACGCGGCAACCTGCAGCACCCTGTCTTCCAGCGGAAGACTCCACGGGCGACCCCTGCGGACAAGGGGCGGCGGGCCTTCGCGCCCCGGCATGGTGACCAGCCTCCCGGACTGCTACGGGCTCAGGCCGGAGTACGGCGCTGTCCATGACGGCTCCAACGCCGTGATCACAGCCGCCACGTGAAGATCATCTCAGTGGTGGGCCTGGCATCCCTGCGCGATCGAGGTCTACGGGCCCTGAATCTGCCGGCCGAAGTCAGTAGAGCCAGCGGTCCAGATGCGCTGGCCAGAGAAACCCCTCGTAGCCGTTGAAGGCCGCCGGGTCGATCTCCTTCAGTTCCTCGGCCAGCCGGTTCAGCTCGGCAAAAGCCCGCTCCTCCTCGTCAGAGAGATACTCCTCAGGACCGTCCGGCTCGCTGAGAAGTTCTGAGGCCGTGACAAGACTGCCGTAGCGGTGAAGGACGTCGAGCCACACGTCGACACCTGAGTTGGCGAACCATGCCTCCCCGTCCGGCCTGACGAAGTAGACCGCGCCGGTCACCGGCTCGACGCCGAACGATGACCGCGCGGCCTGATCATCGGGCTCTGCCTGTTCGGTGAGACGGTAGAGCGGACCACGGGACGTGAGAAGGACCGGCTCAGCCTCGCTCTGCATCACGACTCGTTCAATGAGGCGCGGAGCTACCGGGACGCCCACCTCAACGAGCTGTGCCTTCATGGAGCCAGGGATCCGCCAGCCGGCCACGATGTCCTGTCCGGCTCGTGTGACCTGCCCCAGGCCGGCCCACTTGGTCAGCTGGTCGTACGTCGGCATCGAACGATCCTCTTCCATCGGCTGAGCCCTGACCCTATCGGGCCGGTCTCGGGTCACTGCTCGGCCGCACTCGCGGGACAGCCTTGAGGCAGAGGCAGTTCTCCTCGCACCTGCTCGCTCGTCCGGGTGAGTACCTGGCGGTTCGCTGGCTGTCCGGCCCCGAAACGTGGGGTACCGGGTCTCCCCCACGGCAGAACAGGCGCGACACCCATGCCCGAGCCGGCCAACGAGAGCGGCGGGCCGGTCTTCGCCAGCGTCAACGGCGGTGAGGACATGAAGACCAGGGGCATCGTCCTCACCGGCGACAGCCAGATGGCCGTCTGCAGCCCCGTGGCGGCCAGGACCACCTGCTACGACACCCTGCTCCACACCCCGATCTCGCCGATCGTCGACCGCTTCGGCCTCTCCATCGCCTGACAGCACGCAGGAAAGCACGCCCCGACCACCGAGGCCGACCGTGAGCGGCGTCCAGGACGGAACGATCCGGCAGCGGGATGACGGCTGGGCTGCCTGGCCGACTTCCCCGCCTCAATTCCCAATCTCGGTCACTTCAGTCACTGACACCACTGCTGACCAGTACATACACCCAGCGACCGAAACCCACGAACCCCTCCAGGGCCAGTCAGGACGCCGGTGACCAAGTGCTGTGGGTGCGAGGTGCCCACCGGGCGTCGCCCGTTGTGGATCGGGCCCCGCGGGCGAGGACGTAGTCGTACCACTCGATGTACGGCTCGGACCGCGCAGCACGTCCCGTCTTGGCCGGACAAAACGTGCCGAGACGTCAGATCGTCCCGGCGACAAGGGAGACCAGCCGCGCTGCTCCGCGGCACAGGCACGGCGCTCGTCACCGAGGACCGGCTCGACCAGGACCAGGCGCTCGCAGGCCCCGGCACGGGCAGCACGGGCGCCGGCCCACCGAGACGGTCACGTGAGCTTGTAGGGCCCCCCTGGCAACTGAATCGTGTTGGTGCACCCCAAGGCCGTGCCCGCGGCCTGGCGGGCGAGGGTCACCGACAGCTCCGCCATCTTCTGCGCTCCCGGTGCCGGGATCGCAGGGTTGTCGGGGGCTTTCAGGTAGAGGGCTGCCGTGTAGTACCAAGCGTGCTCCGCGGCGTCGGGCGTCGCCTTGGTGGTGCAGGTGAAGCGGACTGCGGCGAAGCGGTCGCCGGCCTCGCCGTCGGGGAAGGCCTGGAAGTCCCTCGGGACCTGCTGTCCTTCGATGTGAACGCGCTCTGCGCTGACGCCGGCCGAGGGCAACGACGCCAAGCTCACCGCCTGGATCACGTCGGCTTGCTCCGTCGACCTGCCCCACCTGCACTCCTTCGCGAACGGCCTCGAACTCGACCGAGCCGCCGTCGACGCCGGCCCCACCACCCCGCACCACAACGGACGCACCGAGGACGTCAACACCCGAACCAAGCGAATCATGAGGCAGATGCACGGCCGAGCCGGGTTCCCCCTGCTCCGCCACCGCGCCCTCCTCCGGTGATCACCACACAGCGCTACCACCGATTACGGAACAGAGCCCTTCTTTGCACAGACCCGGCGGCCGCAGGTCAGCCGGGGAGGACGCCGGACCGCGCAGCATCTGTGCCCGCGGCGGCCCGGGCGCGGGTCTTGGCCGGAGTGGGGCTGGCGCGCAAGCGTTCGGTGTGGCGGCGCTGGATGTCACCGGTGCGCGTCAGGAAGTCGGCGATCAGCTCGATCTGGTCGACGCTGTAGCGGCCGAGCAGGTCCTGCTGCGCCTCGGCAATGAGGGGGCCGATCAGCTCGTAGGCGCGCCCGGCGGCCTCGGAGGTGGCGCGCACGATCGTCTTGCGGCGATCCGTGGGGTGCGGAAGTCGGGTGACGTACCCGGCCTTCTCCAGGCGGTCCAGCATCGTGGTGGCACTGCCGGTGGTCACGCCGAGCTTGGCCGCGAGCAGGCTGGGGGCGGCCTCGGGGGCCTCTTCGAGCAGGATCTCCAGGCATCGCAGATCGGTCTCATTCACACCCATGAGCCGGGCGCATTCGCGGTCGAAGTCGTCGACGGAGGCCTGGTAGCCGGAGATCGCCCGGCCGAGCCGTTCCACGACCGGCCCAACTTCACTTGACATTCAAACCACTCGTCTCTCAAACTAAATCCAGTTGCTCGGTAGTCAAGATACCTCGATGTCGAGCTTCCAGGAAGGCGAGCGTTGCTGTTCCGCCGATTCATCCACCCTCACGCACGACAGGCAGGCATCCCCATGTCCGAAACCTTCATCCCGCTGACCGCCGACGAGCAGACCACCCTGCGCAAGGCCGCCTACGGCGCGGTCACCCTCATTTCGCTGGCCTACCCCGGCGCGCTGTCCGCGACCCGGGAGAACATCGCCGGCGCCAAGGTCCTCACCGGCGCCACCGGCGCCGTGGGCCGGGTCCTGTCCGGCAAGGGCAAGTTCGAGCTGAACGGCAAGACCACCGCCGACATCGCCGACGAGGTCCTGCCCGCGCTGGCGCAGACCGTCGCCACCCTGGAGGCCAAGGCCCCGCAGGAAAGCACCGAGTTCCGCCGCGTGGTGACCACCGCCGTCCGCCAGGCCGCCGCCGCGACCCGCGGCCCCAAGCCCGCCCAGGCCGACATGATCGACAAGATCACCGCCGCCCTCGCCACCGCCTGAACGCGGCACCGGGCCCGCCCGGCATGCGGGAACGGACAAGCACGGCCGGCCCGCCGGCCTCCGTTCCCGCCGCACCGGGCCGCCCCTACCTGAGGAATCACGCATCATGAACACCCACCGCACCGCCCCGGTGATCGGTGGCGGCCTCGCCGGCCCCGTCACCGCCACCGCCCTCCAGAAGGCCGGCATCGACGCCACCGTGTACGAGGCCTACGAGCAGAGCTCGGGCCTGGCCCACGGCGTCTACCTCACCGTCGCCGTCAACGGCATCTCCGCCCTGCGGGCGATCGGCGCCCAGCACACCGTCACCGAGCACGGCTTTCCCACCGGACAGATCGAGTTCGCCGCCGGCACCGGCAAGCGCCTGGCCGCCGCCGTCGAGACCTCCTCCGGCGGGGTGCTCGCTCCAAGCAGGTCGGCCCCATCGGCCGCGCGATCCGCGACGCCGTCCTGCCCGTCGTCATGAAGCGCATGGCCCGCCCCGGCGCCATGAGCTCGGTGTCCTGGCTGTTCAACCACCGCGCCGACTGGGACACCCCCGCCACCACTTCCTGAACCCGGCCCCACCCGTCCTGCCGAGCCCCGCGGCCGTCACCACCGCCACCGAGCGTTGCGGCGCGCCGCCCGCAGGCATGCGCCCGTACGCCGCGAACCACCCGAAACGGAACACCCCTCGATGCCCAAGCACCACCCCCGATCATCCGCCGCCCCTTCGGGCGGCATCGCGACCGCCACCGCACCGGCAGGCGCCGCAGTGAAGCCGGCCGCCACCACCAGGCACCGCGGCCTGGCGATGTTCGTGCTGATCTTCGCCTCGTTCATGGACCTGCTAGACACCACCGTCGTCAACGTCGCCCTGCCCTCCATGCAACGCGACCTCGGCGCGACCTCCACCCAGCTCGAATGGGTCGTCGGCGGCTACACCCTCGCCTTCGCCGTCGTCCTGATCACCGGCGGACGCCTCGGTGACATCTTCGGCCGCCAGCGCCTCTTCCTCACCGGCGTCGCCGGCTTCACCGCCGCCTCCCTCGCCTCCGCCCTCGCCACCAGCGGCGAGGTCCTGGTCGGCGCCCGCGTCGTCCAGGGCGCCTTCGCCGCCCTGATGGTCCCCCAGGTCCTGGCATCCGTGCAGGCCCTGTTCAAGCCCAAGGAGCGCGCCGCCGTCCTCGGCGCGATCGGCGCCGTCTCCGGGCTCGCCACCGTGCTCGGCCCGCTGCTCGGCGGCTGGCTCATCTCCGTCGACGCCTTCGGCTGGCACTGGCGCTCCATCTTCGCCATCAACATCCCCATCGGCATAGCCCTCATGACCGCCGCCTGGCTCTTCGTGCCCAACACCCGTTCCACCCGCCCCCTCAAGCTCGACTGGCCCGGTCTCCTGCTCGCCAGCCTCGGCATGATCCTGCTGGTCTACCCGCTCGTCGAAGGCCGCGCCCTGGGCTGGCCCGCCTGGATCTGGGCCATGCTCTCCGCCTGCCCCCTCGTACTCGGCGTCTTCGCCATCAACCAGAAGCGGCGCGCGGCCCGCGACGGCTCCCCCCTGATGCCGATGTCGCTGTTCACCCACCGCGGCTTCAACGCGGGAAGCCTCACCCAGTTCTTCTTCTCCGCCTCCCTCGCCGGCTTCTTCCTCGTCCTCACCCTCTACCTGCAGCTCGGCCTGCACTTCGACGCCATCGGCTCCGGCCTCGCCCTGCTCCCGTTCTCCATCGGCGCACTCCTGGGCTCCGGCATCTCCGTCCCGCTCGCCCCCAAGGCCGGAAAGCCCATGGTCGTGATCGGCGGCCTCCTCCAGGCCGGCGGCATCCTGTGGGCCCGCCAGGTCATCGACCACCAGGGCGCCCACCTCTCGGGCTGGGACCTGCTCGGTCCCATGGCCCTGGCCGGGATCGGCCTCGGCCTGCTCGTCGTCCCCCTGGTCGACCTCGCCGTCGCCACCATCGACCCCCGCGACGCCGGAGCCGCCTCCGGCACCTACAGCACCTTCCAGCAGGTCGGCGGAGCCCTCGGCGTCGCCGTCGCCGGCGTCGTCTTCTTCGGCAAGGCCGGCACCCACTTCGATCCGGCCACCATGAAGACCGCCCTGCTCGCCGCAGCCACCGTCCCCGCCGTCGGCTTCGCACTGTCCGCCGTCACCGGACTCCTGCTGCCCCCCAGCAGCAGCGTCCGGCACCACACCGACGACGCTGAAGTACCCGCCGTCGCCTGACGGTCGGTGCCCCGGGCGCTCGGGCGCCCGGGGCACTGAGCGTTTTCAGCGCCGCAGCTCCAGGGTGAGGACGGCTTTGACTGCTGACGTACGCCAGTTCGGGCTGCAACGGGCGTGACGGAAGATCCGCCGACCCTTGAGTGCCGCCACACCCCGTTCGACCGGGTACCGGAACCGGGCATGAGCCCGGTTGAACGATCTCCGGCTGGCGGTGAGCTCTTTGCCGGGCTTGCGGCCGCGATCTGGGCGAGCGTGTCGTGCTTGCGCGGGTACACCAGCGCGACGACGGCCCGTTGCGAGGGCCGGAGCCTGCACCGGCGGTCACCCTCCCGGGTGACGATCAGCATGGTGACCCACTCGACGAGCGCGTGCGGCAGGTCAAGTGCGGCAGGACAGGTGACCACCAGGGCTCCCCGGCACAAGAGTTGAGACGTCGGATGTCTCACTCACCTGCCGGGGAGCCCTGCCGGTTCTCCCTCGTCCGCAACCGCCCTGCCGTCACCCGATCGATGGTCGCCCTGAAAAGGCTCAGTCCCAACTCGCGGCGCCCCCAGCCGGCCCTGCCCGCAGCCGCAGTACCTCGCGTGGTGGCTGCGCCACATGCTCTCCAGCGGCTACCGGCTGCGACTCCAGCAGCGGCACCGATGCGGGCACCCTCCTTTCGCCGGCCCGGTGACGAGCCACCTTTTCCGGACTAAGGCCCGCAGGCAGGGGGCCATGGCATTGGCAAGGTTCTGCTTTGACACCCTGTTCGCATGGACGACTTTGCTGGCACCCAGACACCGGTCCGCCGTCTGACCGATCCCGCGGAGGCGATCGCGGCGTTGGAGCTCGCTGTGCCGGGCATGACCTCGCTGCGACTGCCAGCCCCACGAGCCATCGACTGGTCTGTGCTGGAGGCCGAGCTGGGCGCCGCACTGCCGGCTGACTACAAACTCCTCTGCGAGCTCTACCCGCCCTTCGTCATCGGCGACTTCCTGAGCGTGGGTAGTCCGGAGCCTGGTGGGGAGACCGGGTGGGTGGAAGGGACACGAGAAGAGCTGGAGACCATCGCGGAGTGGTGCGAGGAAGCTGACCTGGCTGTCCCGCTTCACCCATTCCCCGCCCCAGGAGGTCTGCTTCCCTGGGCCGTGTCGCCCCAAGGGGACTTCTTCCTGTGGAGCACCAACCCGACTGACCCGCAGGAGTGGACGGTCACTGTCGCCTCGCGAAGTTCCGTCTGGTGGCACTACACCGGTGGGGCGATTCAGTTCCTTGCCGACTTCGTCGGGGGCGCGCTGAAGCCGTGGGCGTTGCCCCGGATCCGAGCCGAGGTGGTTGCCTGGTGAGACGTCAGACAACCACCGGCGGTGAAGCCGACCCGGTGATCCGGCCCCCAGCCGACGAGAACTCGCGGCCTTGCGACTACTGCGGCCATCCGGTCGTCCTGGACTCGGTCGATGAGTACGACTGCCCTGTTTGCGGAGATTCAGACTCACGATGATCACGCTGTCGTGGTCTTCAGCACGCGCGGCAGGTGGACGTGGAGGTGCTCGACCTCGACCTGGTGGCCGCGGTGTCGGAGTTCGTTGGCGAAGATTTCGGTAAGACCAGATGCCCTGTGCCGACCTCCGGCGCATCCGATGGCGATGCGCCGGGGGCCGGCCGGGAGAGCGGCGTAGTCGGCGAGGTTGTCGATCAGCTCGCGGGCACCGGGGGTGTTGGTGACGATCTGCTGGACGCGGGGGTCGAGGCCGTCGAGGTCGAGGATGCTGCGGGCGGCGGCCGGGTCGCGGAGCCGGTCCCGGACGTCCTCGACGCGGTCAGCGGTCGGCGGCGGGCCGCCCTTGAGGTGCAGGTAGCCGAACGAGATCAGGCGTATCGGGTGCATGGGCGGGTTCTCCTGTGGTGGGCGGGGTGTCGGTGAAGAGGGGCATGCCGAGGTTGACCAGTTGGGGGCTGCCGTCGGTGCGGGTTCGGTTGAGGCTGGCGAGCTTGGCGGCGGCGTCGAAGCTGACCTGGAGGCCTTCGACTTCGCCGAGCCAGCCGTTGGCGCGGGCTTCGCGGATGCGCTCGCGCAGGTTCTGGATGATCTCGATGAGGCGGGGCTTCTGGCGGGGGTCAAGCTGGAGGACGGGGCAGCGGATGCAGGCGTGTTCGTGTTTGCAGGGGGTGCCGTAGGGCCGGCCGCAGGTGCCAAGGGAGACCTTGCGGAGCTCGAAGTGCTGCTGGAAGTCGCGCCATTCCTGCTCGGTGGGCTCCCGGTATTCCTCCTGCGGGCGGTCGGCCCGGCGGCGGTCGAGGAAGCCGCGGTAGGTTCGCACCAGGTCGTCCTGGAAGACCGCGAGGTAGGCCTGAGTGGTGGTCAGCGTCTTGTGCCCGAGGATTCGGGCGGCGATGTGGACGGGCAGGCCGCCGGTGACGGCCTCGGTGGCGAACATCCTTCGGAAGTCGTGCGGGGTGTAGCGCAACGGCTCTCCGGCGTTGTCCCGAAGCCCAGTGGCTGCCAGGGCCGTGTCCAGGAGTCGCTTGATCGCGGACTCACCCATCACCTCGGCCTGCCAGTAGTGGCGGCGCTGGAACAGGTGAGGAAGTGGCGGCCCGGTCACGCGCTCGTGGTGGTCGTAGCGGGCGACCAACGGGATCTTGCCGTCGTTGGCGTCGCTCAGACGCTTGACGACAGTGGCCAGGACGCTCGCCAGCTCGGGACTGACGAGCAGTAGCCGCTCCTCGTTACTTTTGGACGGCACGATCTGCAACAGCGGAACGACCTCGCCGGTGTCGGGAAGCTTGTAGGAGACGAGCGCCAGATGGCTGATCTCGGTCAGCTCCTCGACGCGGACGCCGGTGTGACGGAGGGTCTCGATGACCGCCCAGGCCCAGAACGTGTCGTCCTCGACGTCGCTCTGGTTGATCCGGCGCGCGTCGGCGCCGACCTCCTGGACGTAGACGTGCCGGGAGGCGTGGTCCAGGCGGCTGGGGACCTGGCTCACCTTGGGAAGAACGTGCAGGTAGTGCCTGCCCTCGTGCTCGAAGACCTCCCCAAAGGGGGTCGCGACGGCCGCGGCCAGCAGCGTGGCTGCCTCCCGGTGGAGGCGTTCGGCGGTCTCCACCAGAGTCGGCAGGTGGGGCAGGCGTTCACGGACCCGTTGGTGCATCCGGGAGTGGGTCTGGGCGATGTTCTTGTGGTTGCCCGCTCCGTCGCCGCGGGTGATCGGGCTGGGAACCGCCCACTGGGCCCAGAACGGGTCGTCGTGCGCCCACTCCTGGATGTCCGGGTAGAAACCGCGGACCCGCATCATCACATCGACGCGGGACCGCCGTTCACGTACTTGCCCGCTCTTGTCGGTGTAGGTGACCAGCCTTTGCTTCCAGCCGTCGGTCACGTCCTGCTGCAGGCGCAGGGTATCGATGCCAGGGTGGTGGGCCTCGATGTCGGCCCAAAACACCCCGGCCAGCGAGCCGACCAGGCCGCGAAAGGTGCCGTAGTCGACGCCCGGGCGGCGTTCTTCGAGGTAGCGGACCAAGACGTTGCGGACCGGGGTGGACTGGATGTTGTAGGCGTCGACCAGCTCGGCGGTGGGCCGTTGTCCGTGCCTCAGCGCGTCCTTCAAGCTGTCCTTGCAGTCGATGACACCGGCCCCGCGCAGCAGGTCCCAGGCACTGTGGGTGCCGACATAGGCTTCGCCGATGTCCCGTCGGCCGACGGCCCGCAGATGGAAGACGTCCTCGGCGGTGAGCTGGTGTAGGTCGCGCCCGGTGTAGAGGATCATCGCGGAGATCACCCGAAGGCCCTCGTCGATGTGGCGGGGCGTCATGCCGACCTCCGCGCCGAATTCACGCATCCGCTCGATCTGGCCGGCGGGGAACATCTGCTGGAGGTTCTTGAAGAGCCGCATGGCCTTGTAACCGCGCAGAAAGCCGTAGCGGGGCAGCACCACCCGGCTGATCATCAGGCTGTTCAGGCCCATGATGATCTCGTTCCGCCTGGAGTCAGGGGATCGGTGGTCTCCGGCGTTCAGCTCGTCGATCCAGTCCTTGCCGCGGTCGGCGTCGGCCGCCTGCCACCGGGCCTGCCACCCCTCGCCGGGGTGGCTCAGCAGCCAGTCGAGGATCTTGCTTGCCCCGGCGAGCCGCGTGGTGCCGGGTGCGACTCCTCGGTACTTCGGCTGCGGCCAGACCGGCGAGGTCGGCAGCAGTGCGAGGATCTCGCCCCGGGTGAGGTGGTCGTGCGGGCCGACGCGGTGCTCGTCGGCCTTCAGGTCGTGTTCGACGAACAGCGGCCTTGCCGGGACCGGGCCGGTACCGGCCCGGCGCACGGAGTTAGCGCGGCGGCTTCCCTGGCGCGTCATACCGCACCTCCGCCGAACAGCACCGCCAGGTCGCCCGCGTCATAGCCGACGGCGACGCTCGGGACCGGGCGCTCTGCCCGCTCCTTGAGCTCGGCCAGGTGGTCCTGGACGCGCCGGATGACCTGCTCGTCCTCTTCGACGAGGTAGACATCAGCGGTAGTGCTCAGGTGCGCGTGACCCAGGACGGTCTGAACGTCGCGCAACGACAGCCTCTAGTCGCGGGCCATGCGCAGGGCCGCGGTGTGTCGCAGGTCGTGGTGCCCAGCAGCGTGTTGACCCGGCGGAAGACCGCTCGCAGGGCCTCGTAGTTCATCGGCTGGTAGGCCAGTCCTTCACCGTGGTTGCGGCGACGCAGTGTCCACCACAGCGGGGCCTGCGGGTCCAGCGGCGGCCCTTCGGCTAGGTAGAGCCGGATCCAGAGCATCGCCTCCGGGCTGGCGGGCAGCCACTGCTCGGCGAGGGTGCCCTTGCGCACGACGCGCACGAGCTGGTCGCCCCAGTCGAGGTCCACCCCTCGCACGCCCAGGAGCTCCGAGGCGCGGGCGCCGTTGCTGACGGCCATCGCCAGCAGAGCCCTGTCGCGGTTCGAGCGCAGGGCGGCGAACAGCTCGTTCCACCGCTCGTCCGGCATCTGGCGGGGCCGGCGCCGCGGAACTTTGGGGTTGTAGCGCAGCTTGCCCTCGGCGCGGTAAGGCTCCAACGGGTTGTGGTGGGCGTGGGGTCGGCGCCGGTCGGTGCGGGCCAGCGGCACCGGGTTGACCAGCGGTCCGGCACCGGTCTCGATCCAGAAGCTGTAGAAGGAGCGGATCGCGGCGTTGCTGTGCCGGATGGTGCGGGGCTTGTACCGGTCGTCCAGGTACGGCTTCTTCGTGACCGGGTTCGTGGTCCCGGCGGTCGCCGCCGAGCGCGTCCTGGGCGAACGGCGGGGCTTGGTCGCGGCACCGAGCCACAGCACGAAATCGCGGACCTCGGCCGACGTCGCCCGGTCCCACTCGACGTCCACGACCCGCAGCCACCGCCACCAGCGCAACAGGTCGTAGGCGTAACTGCGTACGCTGCCAGACCGGTTGTCCCGGGCAACGAAGTCGATCAGGAACGTACGGACCGGCAGCACAGCTCTCCCCTCCTCGTCGAAGACCAGCCAGGGCACGACCCCGGAATCAGGGGCGACCCGCCCCCAGCGCGGCAGCTCGATGGCACGGACGTCACGGAACTCACTCAACTCGTTGCGCTCCCTTGTCGATCGGACGACGCAACGTCTACCGACTAGGCCAGCCGAGGGATGCGGCGCTCTGCGGCGTGTCTTCTGGTAGTCCGGTCAACGGGTCGGTGACGCCAACCGGAACTTCCAATCCCAGCTCCGAGACCGTTCGGCGAACGGCCCAGTGCTCCGAAGTGCCAGATCCGTCCGCTGCTGGTCCCCGGGAGACCTCGCGCGGGCCGTCCGTGCCGGCCTACCGTGGCGGGGTGAGCGACGAGACGAACGGGTGCACTGGGCGGGTCCTGGTCCTGGTCCTACCCGATGTGAATCTGCTGGACCTCGGTGGTCCTGTGCAGGTGTTCGACGCTGCGGCGCATCTCGGTGGCGGCTACCGACTGGAGTACGTCGCCGAGGCAGAACATCTGCGCTCCGCTCAGGGCCTGCGACTGGCCGGTCTGGCACCGCTGTCGACGGTCCGGCCGACGGCCGGGGACCTGGTGCTCGTACCGGGGCCACGGCTGACCGGATCCGACCGGCTGGTGACGCCTGCCGTGGTGCGCTGGGTACGCAAGGCCTACGACGCGGGCGCCCGGGTCGCGTCGGTGTGCAGCGGTGCCGCCGTCCTGGGGGAAGCAGGACTGCTGGATGGCAGGGCGTGCACCACCCACTGGTCGCTCACCTCGGCGATGCGCGACCGGTACCCGCGGGCCCGGGTGCGCGAGGCCGCGCTCTACGTGCACGACGGGCGGATCAGCACCAGTGCGGGAATCTCGTCGGGGATCGATCTCGCGCTGTCGCTGGTCGAGCGGGACCACGGCCCGGAACTGGCCGCGCGCGTCGCACGCGAACTGGTGCTGTACCTGCGGCGGGACGGGGACGCGACACAGATCAGTCCGTTCCTGCGCCACCGCGACCACGTCCAGCCCGCGGTGCACCGAGCGCAGGACCATCTGGCCCAGCACCTGGACACCGCCCTCACCCTGCGTGAACTCGCCGGCGTCGCCGGACTGTCCCCGCGCGGTCTGACACGGGCCTTCACCACGGTCACCGGCATCACCCCGTTCGCCTACCAGCGGCAACTGCGGCTGGAGCGGGCCCGAACCCTGCTGTCCGGTACCGACCTGACGGTGGAGGCGGTCGCAGCCCGCTGCGGCTTCCGCGACGCACGACAGCTGCGCCGGGTGGTCGCCGACGCCTTCGGAACCCCTCCCTCGGGGCTGCGCGCACCACTGCGGCCGACCGCCTGACAGAACCGGCCCCCGCGGGGACCGTTCCTCCGGCCCTCCCCGGCCTCTTCCCCTTTCCCGTTTCCACGAGGGCCGACGGCACCACGCTGCCGATCGGTGCCCGGATTGTCGAGGTATGTCTTGTCCGCAGTGAGTTCCGAGGCACGCAAGGGGCACCGGGCCCTGCGCCGTATCGGCTGGGTCCTGCTGGCTACGGCGCTGTCCGCGGCGTCCTTCGCGGGGCTCGCCTTCACGGGGGTGAGCGCGTCGATGGCCGACAGCTTCGCCGCCGCTCCCCGCGGATCCGGTGCCAGGGCGTGGCCAGCGGCCCGGCCGGTGCCGGACGGCCGGATCACGGTGGCGGTCGCGGTCAGCAACGCGGGCTCGGTGGCCACCGACGTACTCGCGCCCTACCAGGTGTTCGCCGAGTCGCCGGAGATGTTCGTCTACACGGTGGCCGCCGAACGCCGTGTCGCCCCGCTGTCCGGCGGCGCCCATCTGCTGCCAGACCACACCCTGGCCGAGGTGGCGAACGGCACCCTGCCGGAACCCGACGTGGTGGTCGTGCCCGCGGTGACCGACCCCGCCGGCGCGGGCGAGGAGGGCCTACGCCAGTGGATCGTCGAACGCCACCGCAAGGGCGCCCGGATCCTCGGGGTGTGCGCGGGCTCCGAACTGCTGGCCGCCTCCGGCCTGCTCGACGGCCGCGACGCCACGTCATTCTGGTCCAACATCGGCTCTCTGGAACGCAGTTACCCGAAAGTCGACTGGAAGCGCGGGCAGCGTTACGTCGAAAGCGGGCGGGTGACGACCACCGCGGGAGTCACCTCCGGCACCGTGGGCGCCCTGCGAGTGGTCGAGGAACTGGTCGGCGAGGCGGAAGCCACCCGCATCGGCACCGGGTTGTCCTACCCCGGCTGGACTCCCGACGGACCAACCGCGATACCGGCCAACCACCTCGCCCTCGGCGACCTGCCGTACGCCCTCAACGCCGCCTTCCCGTGGCTACGCCCCACCACGGCCATCGGCCTGGTCGACGGAGTCGAGGAGATCGACGCGGCCGCGGCCCTCGAAGGGTACGGCGGAGTCTCCTTCGCCACCCGGACGGTGGTGATCGGCTCCGGCGACACCGTCACCACCCGCCACGGCCTGGTCCTCGTCACCCGGCCGGTGACGGGGGACGCCCACGGGGCGGACCGCTTCGTGGTGCCCGGCGTCAAGGACGCCTCCGGCCTCGGCGCCGCGCTGAGCGACTGGGCCCACCGCAACGGGCTCACCGCCGAACTGCCCGATGGGGGACGGCGGTCCGGGGAATTCGGCTTCGATCCGATTCTGCGGGACCTCGCCGAGCACAGCGACCGCCGTACCGCGCTGGCCACCGCGAAGTTCTCCGAGTACCCCTCGGACCATCTGGAGCTGACGGGAGCGCCCTGGCCCTGGCGCTCCACCCTGCTGGCTGCGGCGGCGGTCGTCCTGAGCGTGGGGGTGGGGCTGGCACCCACAGCGGTACGACGGACGATACGTCGGCGGCGACGCCCTCCGCGACAGTCAGCGGCATAGTCCTCCCTCCGCCCAGCGTGTCGGGGATCCCCAGATTCGACCCACCGCCACCACGGAATTTCGACAGGTTCGGCAAGCCGGTGAAGGTGAGCGACCCGACCGGGTCCACGACCTACGGGTACGACCGAGCCAAGGAACCGCGCGGACTGGTCACCTCCGTCAGCGACAGCCTGGCCGGCGAGTTCACCACGAAGTACGGCCCGGACGGTCAGCTCGTCGAGCAGTCCTACCCGGCGGGATCGTCCGCAAGGACACCTTCAACGCGGTCGGCGAGGCCACCGGTCGCGGCCACACCCGCAGTCCCGACAACACGGTGGTCTGGGCCCAGACCACCGACATGTCCACCCAGGGCCAGGTGGCCAAGGACACCAGTTCCACCGCCACCCGCTCCTACCAGTACGACCGGCTCGGCCGGCTGGTGAAGGCCGAGCAGACCACGGCCGCCGCTGGCTGCGTCACCCGTCAGTACGCCTTCGACGCCCACTCCAACCGCCTCTCCAAGCAGACCTCCCCGCGCGGGGCGGCCGGCGAGTGCAGCACAGCCGGAGCCACGGCGGAGAACCACACCTACGACAGTGCCGACCGCCTCACCGACGCCAGCTTCGTGTACGACGCCTTCGGACGCACGGTAAAGACCGCCACCGGCGCGACCAACACCTACTGGGCCAACGACCGGGTCGCCGCCCAGGAGAAGGGAGACACCAAGCAGGAGTGGGCCGTTGACGCCGCCCACCGCCTGACCGCGTTCACCACCAGCAAGAAGCAGGCCGACGGCAGCTGGGCCAACGCGACGTCGAAGCTGAACCACTACGGCGACGACTCCGACCACGTCCGCTGGACCGTCGAGGACACCACCCAGGGCACCCTGACCCGCAACGTCTCGGGCCCGGACGCCGCCAGCAAGACCGGCGACGTCCAACTGCAACTCACCAACCTGTTCGGCTCGGTGGTCATCACCACCGACACCGCACTCAACAAGCCGCTCGTGCTGGACTTCGACGAGTTCGGCATCCGCCAGGACGGCCAAGCGAACGTCCGCTTCGGCTGGCTCGGTGGCAAGGAGCGCTCCGCGGAGGCACAGGACGGCGACATCCTCATGGGTGCCCGCCTCTACAGCCCCACGCTCGGCCGCTTCCTCCAAGTCGACCCAGATCGTTCGTGTTCAGCCGACCTCCCGTTCAGGCCGGGCCGAGGCCGCATGCCCGCTTCGGGGTGGTACGGCCCGCGGGCATCTCCCGTTCGGCCCGATCCACGCGAAGATCGACATGATCGGCCGGAAGTACGGTTGCCATGCGTGCGGTAGCAAGACCGATTTCACCAAGAAGGGACACCACATTCCCGATCACATTCCCGCGGTCTCCGTGCACAAGCGTGCGGGAGGAAACCTTCCCGCCATCCTGCTCCCGCACTGCACGGTATGCTCAAGGAAGAAGGCGGTATTCACGTCGAAAGCATCTCGTGTAATCAAAAAGCGGCAGAGCGGCCGCTGATGAGACCAGGCGATTCCATTGAAGGGATGTAAGTGCAGCTCTTCATCCGAGCTCTCATCGTCGGCGAGATCGACGAGGAGCAGGTGCCTCAGATCACAGCTGATGCCCTGGGCGCCTTCAACCACAACCCGTTCATCGTCTTCGCTGACGGCTGGGAAATCGAGATCGGCACGACGTCCGACCTCAAGGGCGATGCCACCTGGCAACCGGGCATCGAGCGTTCGACGTACTACCTGGATTGCTCCCCCGACGATGAGCAATCATGGCAGGAGATCCACACAGCGCTGGACAATATCCGCCAGGGATTCGAAGCCGCCGGAACCCGGCTTGCCTGGCAGCTCGTCAACCAGCTGACCGAGTAGGTATGTGCGGCTGAGGAAGGCGGCACCACCTTTGAGTGGTGCCGCCTTTCGCATCCCGCGAGCGGGGGTAGAGAGAAGCCCAAGCCTATGACCATCGCCACCGGCAGCGGCAGCGGCAGCCGCAGCGGCGCGGCCACCGCACTCACCGATGAGAGGGCGCGCCGTCAGATCAGGATCGGACGCCCCTTCTCCGACTGCTACGCGACGACACCCGGCACCGCGCTGCTCACCGCTCAGGAGATCAGCCGAACACTGGATCTACGGGGACGTCCGCAGGTTCACCTTCGACCGCCGCACGACCCGCTGGTCACTCCTCACCGCACTGCCGGCCGACAACCCGCTGCTGCGGATCGGCCCGAGACCGGGGCCCACGCCGGTGCTGGTCTTCTCGCCGAGGGCGCCGCCGAACTCCCGCGCGTGCGGAGTGCCGCCGGGCCCCGGATGGGGCGGCGTCATCCGTAACGCCGTGACCGAGTTCGACGGCGCTGCGAGACCCCACCGCTACGGCGGCCGTACCGAACAAGCGGCGACGGGCCTGGCGTAGGCGGCGCGCCCCGGTGACATCGGGGGATTCGTGGTGAGGGTGCACCCACGGTTGGCGGGGCGTGTGCGCCGGCGGCACCGACTTACGGCGCGTCGTCGGGGGTGTAGTCGGTGGACAGGGAGAGGTCTTCCCAGGCGTCGAGGTCGCTCTGGACGGCTTCGCGTCCGGCTCGCACCAGGCGCAGGGCGTCGGAGCCCAGGACGAGGTGGGCCGGCGGATGCGGTTCGTCGAGGATGCGTGGGAGGGCGGCGGCGGCCTTGGCGGGGTTGCCGAGCTGCCGGCCGCTGGCGTTCTGCCGTGCGGCGCGGATGGGCTCGAACACCTCGTCGTAGTCGGGGACGGTCCGCGGCGTACGGATCATGGAGCGGCCGGCCCAGTCGGTGCGGAAGGAGCCCGGTTCGACCGCGGTGACGTGGATGTTGAAGCCGGAGACTTCCTTGCCGACGACTTCGAGGATGCCTTCGAGGGCGTACTTGCTGCCGCAGTAGGCGGAGACGCCGGGGAAGGAGGTCAGGCCGCCCATGGAGGTGACGGCCAGGATGTGTCCGCGGCGGCGTGTACGCATGAACGGCAGGACGGCCTGCACGGTGGCGGCGGCGCCGAAGACGTTGACGTCGAACTGGGCACGCAGGTCGGCCAGCGGTGTCTCCTCGAAGGTGCCCTCCAGGCCGTAGCCGGCGTTCGCGACCAGCACCTCGATGGGCCCCAGGGACTGTTCCACCTCGCCGACGACGGCGCGGACCGCGGCGGCGTCGGTGACGTCGAGCAGGCGCGCGTGGGCGCGCTGGGGGTGCAGGGCGTTGAACGCCGTCGCGTCGGCGTCGTTGCGGACGGTGCCGACGACGCTGTGGCCGGCGTCCAGGGCGGCGGTGGCGAACGCGCGGCCCAGGCCGCTGCTGACACCGGTGATCAGGAAGGTCCTCGCCGTGCGGGTCATGCCTGCTCCTCCTTGTACAGGACGAGGTGCTCGTGGAAGAGCACGCCGTCGCGGATGTCGCCGGTGGCGGTGAAGCCCGTGTCGTCCACGTAGTCGAGGTGGTGGCCGGTCACCGTGTAGCGGCCGGTGTAGGCGCTGCGGCGCTCTCCGCGGGCCTCGTCGTAGCGGCCGTCGGGCAGCAATTCCTGGCGGATGTGCCCGTCCGCGGTCACCCACATCCCGACCACGTCCACGTCACCGGTCTTTCGCCCGGCGGCTTCCCGCGGCCCGCTCGATTGCTCTTCCACCCTGTGCTCCTTCTCGTCCGACTGTGCTGACCACCAGCGTGGGCGGGTCGGCGGGCGCGAACCAGGACGAGTCGTGCCTGGGTACGGCGCACCCAGGCAGCGGGGGCGGAGGGCGGCTTAGCCTTGAGGGGTGACCAGCAACGATCTCGGCGACTTCCTGCGCGCCCACCGCGCCCGCCTGCAGCCCGACGACGTCGGGCTCGCCTCCTACGGTGCGCGCCGGGTGGCGGGGCTGCGGCGGGAGGAGGTCGCCGTCCTGGCCGGGATGAACAGCGACTACTACGCCCGCCTGGAGCAGGGCCGCGAGCGCAGCCCGTCCCCGCAGATCCTGGAGTCCATCAGCGGTGCGCTGCGGATGGACGAGCAGGCGCGGGAGCACATGTTCCGGCTGGCCGGTACCGCGCCGGACGGTCAGCGACCGCAGCCGCGAGAGAACGTGAGTCCCGCGCTGCGCCAGTTGCTGGACGGATACGCGAGCGCCGCGGCGTTCGTCCTGAACCCGGCCAACGACTTCCTGGCGTCGAACGCGCTGGCCGACGCCCTGTTCTCGCCGTTCGGGGACATGCACAACATGGCCCGCATGACGTTCCTCGACCCGGCCGCCCGGAGCTTCTTCACCCAGTGGGGTCGGGCGGCGGAGGCGGTCGTGGCCGGACTGCGCCACGCCACCGGCCTGGACCCGCACTACCGGCGCCTGCACGACCTCGTCGCCTCCCTGATCGAGGAGAGCGAGGAGTTCGCCGCCCTGTGGTCCTCGCACACCGTCCACGGAAAGTCCCATGCCGCCAAGGAACTTCTCCACCCCGATGTCGGCCCTCTCGACCTGACCTACCAGACCTTCGATGTGCGCGGAGCGCCCGGTCAGCAGCTGGTGATCTACCACGCCGCACCCGGCAGCCCCGGTGCCCAGGCGCTCGCCCTGCTCGGCAGCCTCCATGTCACCCGCCACCAGGAATCCGCCACGGAGCAGTAACACGGCGGCACGGCCAGGGCAATGGTGTGGCCGCCGAGCAGGGAGGCGGCGGCGGCGCTGATGCCGGCCGCCCCCGAGGCGAGCACCAGCCGCCGCGGCGCGGCCAGCCGCGACACACAGGTCAGCGCGATCGCGCGCCGCTGTGGTGCGAGGTGGTGGGCGATGTAGGAGAACGCGGCGGGCGCGACCGCGCGGCCGTCAGCAGCGCGATCGTCGCGGTGGCCGGGGCCCGGTCAGGGGGTGCGAGCGGTGCGCCGGCCTAGGCGGGGTGCCGGGGGTGAGGGTGGGTCGGGACACCCGGACTCCGGTGGGCACGGGCCGGCCGATCGCACGGGGGAAGCGCGATCGGCCGGGGAAAGACGTTCCGTGGCGTGGTCAGCGGCGGGTGAAGCGGTAGCCGGCGTGGTGCAGGATGCCGTCCTGGAATTCGCCGTAGGCCCAGAAACCCAGGTCGTCGAGGTAGTCGATGCGGTTACCGGTGATCCAGTAGCTGCCCTGGTAGGCGCTCAGGCGGCGGGAGTGTTGAGCACGTACTCGCGGGAGGAGTGGACCTGCTCGCGCAGAGCGCGCAGGTCCACGTCGAGGACCTGGCCGTTCCATTTGCGGGGTTCGCCGTTGATGAGGACGGCGCTGATGTTGCGCGCGTCCGAGCCCAGGACGATGGTGCCGACCGCGTCGTTGAGCGGCATGTTGTTGAGGTCCTCCGCCTGGATGACCAGGAGGTCGGCCTTCTTGCCCGGGGTGAGCGAACCGGTGACGCCGTCCAGGCCGTTGGTACGGGCGCCCTGGAGGGTCGCGAAGTCCAGGACGTCGTAGGTGGTGATGCGGGCCGGCTGCCGGTCGGTGCCGTAGACGGCGTTGACCGCGCGCATCCGCTGGATGGCGTGCAGGGCCCTCATCTGCGTGAACATGTCGCTGACCAGTGCCACCTCGACGTCGATGCTCAGCCCTGGCCGCACCCCCACCGACAGGGCCTCGTCCACCGCGGGGATCGCGCTCTCCAGTCCGATCTGGGCGTCCGAGGTCGGGGCCAGGGCGATGGTCGTTCCGCTCTCCCCGATTGCCTTCCATGCCTGGGGGGTCAGGCCGGTGGCGTGGATCAGGGTGAGGTCGGCGCCGAGGATGCCGGCCCTCTCCCATTCCAGAACGGCCTGCGAGGAGGAGACGCCGAACACGGCGTCCACGCTCACCCCGATGCCCAGTTCCTTTGCCGTGCGGGCGAGTTCGGGGCCGTAGGCGAGAGCGGGCCCGGCGATCTCGTCGGTGGCCAGCGCGGCCAGCCGCAGGGTCAGCAGGTGGTCGTCACTGGCGAAGTGCTTCTCCCTGAGCCGGGTCAGGTCGCCAGGCCACTGCTTGTCCCATTCCCCGAAGTGCGGGCCCATGGAAGCGTGCACGCCGCGGATGCCGCTGTCGACGAGGGCCTCGACAGCGGCGTCGGAGTGCTCGGGGGTGCGGGAGTTGTGGGAGAAGTCGAGCATGGTCGTGATGCCACCGTCGATCGCCGTCAAAGCGGCCAGCCTGGTGCCGACGTACATGTCGTGGGGCCGGTAGACCGTGGCGTAGCCGGCCAGAGTGGACATGACGTAGGCGCCGAGGTCGTCGACGTCCGGCATGATCCGGCGCAGTTGCGTCTCCCAGGCATGCCGGTGGGTGTCGACGAAGCCGGGGGCCAGGATCGTGCCGGTCGCGTCGACGACCACCCCGCCCTCCCCGCTCAAGCCAGGGCCGACGTCGAGGATCGTGTCGCCTTCGACGAGCAGGTCCGCGCCGTACAGGACACCGGAGTCGGGGTCCATGGTGACGATGGTCGCGCCGGTGAACAGGATGCGCCGCTTCGGGTCGGCGGACCGGCGCTGAAGCTGTTCGAGCACAGCAGGACTGGTGGTGCCAGAGGCGATCAAGGAAAGGTCCTGTTCGTCATGCCAGGGCAACGGGCCCTCGCGGGGTGAGCTGTGACCTCAGCTTCGGCCCAGCCGACGACGGCAACCAGGCCACCATCTGCCCAGGTACAGCACACCCAGGCTCACCATCGTCTCAGGAACCGGCCGCCGCCGCCCGGCAGCGGCCACTCCACCCCTATCGCCCACGACGAGGCCGTGGTCACCGAGACACCACGTGTCGCCGGCCACCGACGACTCGTATCGCCAGACAGCCAGCAGCGCCGACAACCACGGTTGGCAACCGGAACCCAGTGGAATCCGCTCGCGCTCTTCCGCGGCCTGGTCGGCTCGCTCCACGACGCGCCCGGCACCGTGGACCTCTACGTCCACTCCGTCGCCACCCTGGTCGACCTGCACCCGTGGCTGCCGCTGGCCGCCCCCCGAGACGGCGCGCGCCTTCGACGCGCGGGCCACCCAACTGCTCGACGGGCGACTGCTCTCCACCCCGTCCCGCCACGATCTGGAGTCGGTCAACTACCGTCTCCAGAAGATGAACTGATGAAGCATCAGAAGGCCTGAGTTGACCGAACACCGTGTCGATGAGGAAGCCGACGGCACCGCCACCGCACCGCCTTCATCGGGATCCTGCTGGCCGCGATGGAAGGCGCAGACCCGGGACGCACCGCCATGATGTGCGCTTGTCCGGTCCGGCCGACGTGTTTGGCGATCTCGAAGGCGCGTACTGCGCTCGTGGTCGGACGCGGGGTGTCCTGGTCCGGTGACGGCCAGTCGATGCTGGCCGTCACCGGTCCCGGCCGCTCCGTGGCGCGGCTCTCCCTCCGCGGAGACTTCGACCGCGGCACTGGGCCGGGAGCCGGGGCTGCTCGTGGTGGCGGCGGCCCCGGCCTCTGCTCAGTTCCTGCGGGTACGGCGGCGGGTCAGCGCGATGGCGGCGCCACCGGCGGCGAGAAGGGCGCCGGCGATACCGGCGGTCAGGCCGACTCCATTGGATCCGGTTTCGGCGAGCTCGGCCCCCTTGTGGGCTGCCGTGGCCGGCGTGGCTGGCGTGGCCGCCGCCGTTGCGCTGGTGGCGGGTGCGGTGGCCGGGACGACCGCGGGAGTGGTGGTGGTCGGGGCGCTCGTCGGGGCGGTCTGGCCCAGGCACTCGGGGGCACCGTCGACCGGGGTGGCGGCGATCGGCTGCGTGACCCAGAACAGGCTCTCGTCGGCGCCCGGGAAGTGGCCGAAGTTCAGCGAGGCGTCCGTGTCGGTCTTGAAGTTCTTGCCGAGCGTGACGCGTGCGTTCAGCACCCGGTTGTCCACCGGGCCGGTGGCCCACTTGGTCAGGTCGACCAGCTGCCCCTCGACGCTGCCGGCCTGCATGCTGGTCTTGTGCCAGGTGCCGTCCTTCGGGTCCTGGACGTCCACCTGGGCGTCGCAGGCGGCCGGGCCGGTCATCTTGCCGTACTTCTGGCCGGCCCAGAGGAAGAACGACGCCTGGGTGAGGTGCCAGTCGAAGCCGTTGGCGGTCTTGATCGAGACCTGGAAGGCGTGCGGCTTCCCGTCGGCCGGAACGTCCTTGGGCAGGCCGGTGACAGTGGTGGTGAGGCCCGTCGTCTTCGCGCGCTTCCCGACAGCCCGGGCCGTGAAGTCCTTGGCCTGGCCGTCTGCGCCCATGGAGGGTGCCAGGAAGGCCTGGATGCCGATGTCCTGCGTCGGGCCCTCGTGCGTGGACTGCAGCAGCTTGAACCGCAGCTTGAACGTGCGCGTGGCGTGGGGCTGGACGTCGACGGCGGCGCCGGTCAGGTCGGTCGCGACCCCCTGGTGGCCCGCGGGCTTGGCACCGAGGTCCTGGTCCGTCAGCTTCACCGGCTTCCACGCGCCGGAGACACCGTCCGCGTACTCGGCGGCGACCTGGTCCACACCCAGGATCTCGGAGCCGATGTACAGGACGAGGTGCTGGCCGCTGTAGGCGGCGTCCGCGTCGTTCTTGACCGTCACCGTGCCCTCGGACCAACCGCCGCCGGCCTCCACCGAGGCGAAGCCGTCCACCGTGACGGAGTGGTCCTTGTCCAGCCCCGCCGCTTGGGCCGGCAGGGACAACACGAGCGGGGACGCGATCAAGGAGGAAGCCAGAATTGCGTGCCGAAGTCTCAACTCAACCTCAAAAGTCCGAAATAGCCGCAACCCGTGCGGCGACGCGAGGATTCCCCCCACCGCGCCAGGGCGGAGACTATCCGATCACCGGATCCACGCCGCCCGCCCTCCCCGTCTGCACCGACACCATGCAGTCAAAACCGACCAGGACCCGGCCGTGCCGGAACGCCCTGACACGGCGGGTCCGATGGCAGAGGAATCGCCCACAGCAGCGCCCACGGGCGCTGCAGCGGCCGGCCCCGGCTGGCGGGCAGGACGCTCTGCCCGCCGCAGGCATCCCGACCTCGCCGCCCACTACCCGCTACCCACAGGGGAAGGACCCGGGAGAGGGACTCCGGAATTCCAGCGGGCACTGTTGCCGAGTCCGCGTGACCTGTCGTACGAATCCGTCCGCGATCGTGTGTCGGACCTTCCGTGGGGTTCACCGTGCGAGAACTGAGTGGCAGGAAAACCGGCGATTGTGTTGAATCCTGGCGTGAGTCACGTTGCGAACGTCATGGTCTCTGTGGATTCGGATGATCGGTCAGGTGTCGAGGAGCTGAGCCAGTGGTTGCAGACGGCTGCCCCGCGGCGCGGCTTCGGCCCCGGCGCTGTCGGATGGGTCGGCTCGCTCGACGAGACCACCGGCGGCAACACACACTGGGGTGGCGGCAAGTACCCGGAGTGTGACGTCTATGCCGGAGCACTCAACCATGCCGACCTGGCCGGGCTGGTGGCGCACGTCGAGCGCATTTCCTGGGAGCACCCGGAGTCCGTGCAGCTGTTCGTGATGGACCAGGATCAGGCCTACTTCCGGGTGTGGATGTTCCACGGTGCAGAGCTGCGGCAGATCGTGCCCGAAGGCCGGGAGGAAGGGTAGACCGGCAAGTGACGACATGCCGACGGCCGGACTCCTCACCTGAGGAATCCGGCCGTCTCCGTTCCGAGCGCGGGACTACCTGCGCAGCCTCGCCGCGTCGAGGTCGAGGGGGAACGGGTCGGTGAGCGCGGTGGTCTCGCCGACCCGGACGAGGCGGTCGACGTAGAGGCCGCGTTCGAGGTGTCCGAGGTAGAGGCGTGGCGCGGGGTCGAGTTCGAGGCGCCAGTAGTGCTCGATGCCGGCCGCGGCGTACAGGCTGGGCCTCATCTTCTTGTCGGCGACGCGGGTGGACGGCGAGGCGATCTCGATGGCCACGACGATGTCGTGCGCGCACAGGGTGGTGCCGGCCCCGGCTGGACGGTGATCACGGTCTGGGTGCCGCCGACCATGGCCCGGTGGGTCCTGGGCAGCGCTTCCAGCGCGTGGGTCGGGCCGACGACGAGTGGGCCCCCTCGGTGGTGGCGGCCGTCGTGGTGGCGGGCCGCAGGTTCGACGGTGGCGGTCGGCGGACGGCTGGTGCCGGCCCGGTACCTGCACGAGGGCCGGGCCGGGCGCAGCTGCACTGGCGGGTTCTCCCCGTCGCCGGGTGCGGTTACTGGTGTGTGGCCAGGAACGGCAGGAGGACGTCGGCCATCTCGTCAGGTACTTCTTCTGCGAGGTCGTGGCCGGCGTCGAATACGTGTCCGGTGACGTCGTGGGCCATGAGCCGCATCTGGGACTCGTTGCGGTCGCCGATGAACGCGGATCCACCGAGCGCCAGAACCGGGATGTCCAGCTTCTTCTGCGCGGCCTGCCGGTTCTGTTCGGCGTCCACGAGCATCGCCCGGTAGACCGAAAGCATCGCCCGGATGCCGCCGGGCATGGAGTAGCAGCGCACGTATTCGTCGACCGCGTCGGAGGTGGCGCTGTCGGGCCGGCTGCGCCCGAACTTGGTCATGTAGGTGATCAGCTCACGCTCGTGGCCGGCGATCAGCATCTCGGGTACGTCCGGCTGGAAGTAGAAGCCCAGATGCCACAGGTGCATGCCGCTGGAGACGTTCTCGGGAGTGAGGGCCGCGTGGTCCTCGAAGCCGAACCCGGGGAACAGGGCCTCGGCGAACACGAGGGCCGTGACGTGGTCGCGGTGACGGGCGGCGAGCTGGTAGCCGATCACCGCCCCCCAGTCCTCGCCCACCACGGCGTACGTCTCGTGTCCGAGGTGGTTCATCAGCTCGGCGATGTCGTCGCTCATCGTCGCGGAGTCGTAGCCGCCCGACGGGCGGGCGGAGTCGCCGAGACCGCGGAGGTCCGGGACGACGACGGTGTGGTGGGGCGTCAGCTTCGGGACGAGGTGACGCCAGTGGTAGCCGGTCTTGGGCACGCCGTGCAGGAGCACCACGGCGGGGCCGGACCCGGCGGTGCGGTGGTGCAGACTCGTTCCGTTGACGGCGGTTCGGCCCGTGCGGACGGGCGTTCCGGCATGGTCGAACATCATGTTTTCCCAAACTCCTGGTGTACTTCGCGTGGGTGTCAGTGGGCTTGCGAAGGGGTCGACGAGGGTCACTGGACAGCTCGGTCCGCTGCCGCCGGGGGGCATCAGAACGGCGGGACGGCTGGCGGGGCGCAGGACGACGTTCTCCGGGTAGAGCCGGATCCCGTGTCCGAGCGGGCATCGGCGACTTTTCTGGATCGCTTGATACAGATTTTGGGCATGAAAAAGTCAGTCGAGGACGGCCAGTGCGACCTCCACAAGGGGTTCGAGGGCGCGGACGTCCGATGTGATCTTCGAGGAGACCAGCAGTCCGTTGAGGAAGGTGACGAGGAAAGCGGCGAGAGTGTGCGGGTCGTGGCGCTTCGCGATCTCGCCCCGCTCCGCCGCGACCCGCAGCACCTCGGCGAGCGCATCCCGGCCGGCGTCCTGCATGCCGCGCACGGTGCGCCGGGTCGCCGCATCTTCCGGCAGGCGCTCACAGGCGGCGTTGACCGCCAGGCAGCCCCGGCCGTCGTCCTCCACGGCGATCCGGACCCGCTCGACCAGCATCGCGCGGATCGCCGAGCGGGCGTCCGCCCCCTCCTCCAGGCTGCGCAGGGCGTCCGCCGCGAGGGTGGTGCGGTAGTGCTCCAGGGCCGCCCGGTACAGGCCGTCCTTGTCGCCGAACGCGGCATACAAGGACCCCTGCCCGATCCCCAGGTGCCTGGTCAGGTCACGTACCGAGGTGGCCTCGTAGCCGCGCGTCCAGAACAGCTCCATCGCGCGGCTCACCGCCGCCTCGGTGTCGAACTCCCGGGTCCTTGCCATGACCCGACCGTAACCTATCTGGATCGTTCGCTCAAGAAAAGGGACCGCGGCCACCCTGCCCTTCACTGACATACAGGCCAGCCTCACGGTTACTCGTCTTCGTCGTCCCCGACGGCATCCGGACCCCGGAAAGCGCGAACGCCCTGGCCGGAGCCGCTGGATTCGATGTTGAACAGGTAGCGGCCGCGCAGGGTGTGCGGCACGGTGCGGGCGGTGTCCGCGATGACGAAGGCGTCGCGGGCGTCGGTCTTGGCCTGACCGGGGTAGAGGTCGGCGATGCGCCGCATCGTCAGGCCGGGCAGGTGGGCGACCCGGTAGCCGGCGTCCCGGGCCACTGCCAGGGGCAGGGTGCCGATGGAGGCCGGCTGGTCGACCACGACCAGGACGGCGCCGTGCTTCGCGGTGAGCTTGTCCAGCACGGCCCGCATCTTGGTCTCGCTGTTCGGTAGACGCTTGTCGAATACCCGCTTGCCAGCCCGGGTCACGGCGGTGCCGTGGTGCTCGCCCTTGCCGACGTCCAGTCCGAGGAAGACGTCCACGTCGCCGGTGTCGATCACGCTGATCCCTTACGAGGTTGTGCTGTCCCGGCCTCGTTGGCGTGGCATCGATCGCCGGCATCCACGTGACGAAGAGCCTCCCGGCACGTTGGTGGTCCTGCCTCTATCAGCGGTCTACCGATGCCTCCGGCCCGGTGGCACCACCCCCCGCCTCATACGAACTGCAGGGGGGAACAGCCATGCCGGACCGGAGGCCGGGAGCCCCGTTACGGGGCCACGAAGAAGGTAACGGGGGGTTCGCCCGCGGCGAGGTAGTCGGCGGCGAGCTCGGCCAGGTCCCGGGCGAGGTCGTCTGCGGAGGCCCGGCCGGTGTTCGGGTCAAGGGCGCCGGCGGTGTCGGCGGCGGTGATGGTGGTGTCGAGGTCGGCGGCGTAGCGGACGGACGGTGGTCATCAGCTCCAGCGGCACCTAGCCGGTGGCCCGCTGCGGTCCGCGTGGTCTCGGCGACGTGAGCGCCTGCCAAGCGCCGGGCCGTGGAGTGACCTGAACTGATCGGGACACAAGTCCCACTCTGGAGGACATCGGGTCCCCAGGCACTCCCCGACCAGCCGTCAACTACGGCAATCTGAGCTTCGTCCCGGTTCGCCCGGATATTTGAACGCGAGGGGGCCTGTGCGCCGACTGTCCGGTGCTCCGGTGAATTGTCGCCGGGCTGCCGCGTCCGGAATCATCTCGCCCTCCTCGCTGTCCGACACATGGAAGGAAAGACCTGATGAAGAAGAGTGCGGGAAGGCTTGCATTTGGTGCGTTCTCGGCGGTGGTCACTGCTGGGATCCTGGTGCCCTCCACGCCGGCGGTCGCCGCGGCCGTCGGTCCGGTCGCGCCTCGGGTCGAGGCCCGTACCGCAGCCGCAGGGGAGACCCCACCGGCCGCACTCATAGGGCCGAACGGCGAGAAGCCTGTCGTGTGGGGCTCCGTCTCCTTCGACGAGGGTTCCGGGCCGGTCACGAGAGAGAACGTCGGCGGCGGCACGTGGCAGCACGGATCCATGCGGGACGGTGGTTACAAGAAGTGCTATTCGAACTACACCCACCCCACCAAGAAGCACTCCGCCAGTGTCGCCATCTCGGATCTCGTCAACAAGGACATTCAGGAAGCCGACAACTGGGCGAGGGCCTCCGCCACGAGCGGCTGGGCCTACAAGTGCAACGCCTACTGGGGCCTCTACTGAATTCTCTGTTATCCACTCGGAGGTGGTATGGTCGCCCACCCGTGGGGGCCATATCACTGGGAGGATTATGGGAATCAGGAAAGGAGAACTGGAGTCCATCCATGCGTAATTCGTTCCTGAGTTTCACGCTTTCCCTCGCAAGCGGGCTGGTCGTCGGAGTGTTCGGGCCGCTCTTGGAAGCGTCGGGGAATCCGGTCGGCCATGTGGCGAGCGTCGTTCTCGTTGCGGGGTGGATGTACGCGCTGCTCGCCTTCGGCGCGGGATGGACAGCCCGGTCCAAGGTGGGAGCGGCTCTCAGAGCCTGGGCCGTGCTGGTGGTCGCGGTCGTGTCCTACTACGTGACGAAGGCGGTCCTGGGCGACTTCAGGGTGCCGGACTTCAACGATCCCGCCAACCGGGCCGTCGTCTTCGGGTGGAACGAGTTCTTGTCCAAGATCGAAGGGTGGTGCGTCTTCGCCGCCGTGCTCGGCCCGCTGTGCGGACTGGCCGGATACCTCTCCCGCACCGGCTCCGGGCCCCGCCGGCCGCTTCTGCTGCTGCCCCCACGGCTGCTCGTCCCCGCCGTGGCCGTTGCCGAGACGACCATGCAGCTGGCCTACGAATCCGACACCGGACCGGACGCGCCCGTCGTCTGTGCGGTCTGGACCGTGACCCGCGCCCTGGCCGCAGCGGTCGCCCTCGTGGTGGCGGGCACCGCGCTCGTCGCCGACTTGAACTCTCGGTCCGCCAGCGCGCGCCCGCATCACCTGGACTGATTCATCGGCGGCTTCGCCGGCGGACTGGGCGGCGCGGCCACCGGCTTCTTCAAGTGCTGACCGGCCCCCACAGGAGGAGCACTGCCCGATGGACAAGGACCAGAGCGAGGACCGGGAGCGAAGCAGGGACCGGGAGCGAACCGCCACGATCCTCGCGGCAACCCTCGCCTCAACGGTGTCAGCGGCCGTCTCCCCCGGCCACTCCGGTTGGCTCCGCCTTCTCCTGACCATCGCAAACAATTGCCAATAATTAATTCACAACGTCCCGCTACCCGGCCTTTTCATCAAGTAAATCATATGCAACTGCGGGTGACATCATCGCAGTTCAAAGTACCTTCAGGGCGATCCGTTCAATTCACATCCACCGAAAATGTCCCGTTGCTCCTTGCCATCCGTGCTTACCAGACCGGATAGTTGCGGATCGACTGGCCTGCCCGGGCTTGTCGGCTACTCAGCACACAGGGACGGGCCAGCCGTTGCAGCGGCCCGGTCCCGCGCCGGACCGCCGGCACGGAGCGTCGAGCTCCTCGAAGACGAGGCAGGGGGCGCCGGGACACCCGGCGCCCCTCCTCATGCCCCCGCCGGCCTCGACGGCCACCGAGCGACCCGCACCCGGCGCCGCGACGTCCGGCCTCAGCGGACGCCGCCACCCGCATCGCCCGCGGCAAACCGCCCTCGACAGCCGGGAGCGAAACGGCGGGCGCGGGATCTCCGTCGTCTACGGCACGTCAGCGGTCTCGATGCGTGCCTCGTCCTCCGGCTGATCGTCGGACCAGAGAGCCCCCCGAGGCCTCCGCCGACAGCGCCGAGGTTCGGCCGTGGGCGGCGGCGAGGATGAGGAGCACCTCCGATCGAGGAGTCGTTGAGGGCGGCGGCCAGGTCCCGCTCGAACAGGTCGCGGTCGCCAGGCAGGCCGTAGCGGGACAGCGCGGTGCGCAGCTCGTGGAGGGTGGCCGGGCTGGGTGGTCACCTGGGGCCTCCTCGGTGGTGGCGGCTGCTGTGGTGGCGGGCCGCAGGGTCGACGGTAGTGGTCGGCGAGCGGGTGGTGGAGCGGTCTTGGTCACGGTGGCACCGCGGGCGGGAGCCGCTGCGGCTGGAGGGCGGTGCGCAGCGGGACGGCTGTGCCGCGGGCCATGGCGAGGGCGGCGTGGGGATGGGCGAGGCGCTCCCGGATCTGGCCCGTCGGCGTGTGAGGGCCCCACAGTGAAAGTGTCGGCCCAACGTCCGGTCAACGTCGTGGTGGCGGGTTGCCGCTGACACAAGGATGGTGTCGAGCCGGCCTGTCAGCCGGTTGCCACAACGGTCCGACACGAGGAGAGAAGCAGATGGCTCGTCGTAAGATCACACGAATCGGTGCTGTGGCGCTGGGGGCCGCGGCCCTCATCGGCGGCAGCGTCCTGGCGGCGTCGCCGGCCAGCGCGATCGGAAGCGTGCAGTGCCCGGGCGGCGGCGCGGAGGCGTACGGCATCGAGCTCTGGATACACGACAGCAGCGGCTACTGGCAGCTCTGCTACGCGGGGAGCGTCGGCACGGCGTACCCCGGGGTCGGGGGTGTGTACTCGGTGACCTCGCTGTGGAACAACGGCGTCATCATTGCGGACGGTAAGCCCTACAACCTCTACGCGGGCGGCAGCGTGCCCCTCAACAACGCCTACGTCTCCGCGGTCTCGATCGTCTGACGTCCAGCCGGGTGGCGGGCGCCCTGGCGGCGCCTGCCACCCCTCTCCCGCGCGTAGACGAACAGGTCCCGCACGTGCCCGGCCGCGGCATCGTCCCCGGCCGCCGCGGTGAACAGCGCCTCGAAGGAGTCAGAGTCCGGTCAGCCCTTGCGTGCCCGGGTCGCACGACCCGATCCACTGTCGGCCCCGCAGGCGCGGGGATTGCTCCTCTCGCGGCCGTGCTCGGCCTCGCTTCGGGTGTCTCGCTCAGCACGGCACCCGCAGCCACCCCGGCCGGGACCTGGTCGACGCCGAGTTCCCCGGCCGGCTACTGAATCAGAGGAGGAATCCATGCCCGAGGGGCACGCCTACGGGCTGTCCATCATCCTGCCGGACGCCGACGTACGCGCCGTAGTCGCCTACGCCACCGGACCCGATCCGGGGCCGCCGGATGCCGCGGCTGTTACACGGGCCGGTGAGGAGATCACCCGGGCCGCCGAGGGTGCGGTCACGGCCTTACTGCGCCGGTGCGTCGACTACCGGCCGATTGCCGCTGTGGTCGCGGTACGCACGGGGGAGGTGGACCCGAATGCCCACATCCCGGCCACCCGGACCCGGGCCCGCCTGATCAGCTCGGCGTGGTCAGCATCGGGGCCCGCGAGATCTACGACGAGGTGATCGGACTCCGGTCCGAGGTGCGGTCGATCGGCCAACAAGCCGAGGGCGTGCGCGACGAACTCGACGACCACGAAGCTCGCCTCAGGACGTTGGAGGCGTGGCGCTACGGCGTACCCGTCGCCGCACTGACCGGCGTAGGCGGCGCCCTGGTGGCCATCGTGCAGGCATTCGCCAAGTAGGCCACCACATAACCGAATTCAGAAACTCCGAGCCCCGTCCGGGCCGAACCGGGCGGGGCTTTCGCATGCCAGGAGGCACCTTGAGTATCAACATCATTTCCCGCGCGCAGTGGGGCGCGAAGCCGTGGAACGGCACTCCCAACATCGTCTCGCTGTCCTCGCGCACGGAGTACTTCATCCACTACGACGGCGCCAACGCGATCAACAGGACGGGCATTTCCGTCCCTCAGGCGATCGAGGCTGAGCACCGTAACCAGGGCCGGGCCGGGATCGGCTACAACTTCGTGGTTGACCAGGCAGGCAACATCTTCGAAGGCCGAGGCTGGGGCCTACAGGGCGCCCACTGCCCGGGACACAACGTCTCCGGGTTCGGGGTCCAGATCGCGATCGGTGGCGACCAGGCCCCCACGGATGCGGCCCTGCGGGCAGCCCGTGCACTGTACGACGAGGCGTGTGCCCACACCGGTCGGCGCCTCGCGATGAAGGGGCACAAGGACGGGTTCGCGACGCTCTGCCCCGGCAGTCGGCTGTACACGTGGGTGCAGTCCGGCATGCCCTCGCCCGGTGGGGGCGGCGGCTCGACCTCGGGCTACGCCCCGTTCCCGGGCGCAGGTTTCTTCAAGCGCAACCCGCGCTCCGCCCTGATCACCGCCATGGGACGTCGACTGGTGGCGGAAGGCTGTTCGGCCCACTCGTCCGGCCCCGGCCCTCAGTGGACCGAGGTTGACCGGCAGAGCTACGCCGCGTGGCAGCGCGAGCGCGGGTTCACCGGCGCGGACGCCGATGGCTGGCCCGGTCGGACCACATGGGACGCGCCCCGCGTACCCAACGCCTGATCAACCTTACTCAATCGGCAGGAACCGCAGTATGTCAAAGTGCCGGATAGTAGACCCCTCTCGGGGAATACTATCCGGCCGGGACCAACGGCAGCTGCCGCTAGTATGCGACTATCTCCCACTTTTGGCGGTCCGTACTACTGCACCCCCAGGAAAGGACATCCTTGTGGTAGTCCAGACAGAATTTGTCTGAGCCATAGAGGAAGTAGATCCTGGTGGTGTCCCCGATCTTGGAACCTCCGTCCAAGTGGAGCTTGGACGTTTGGTTCCCGCAGCTGCCCGCTTCCGCCTCCGTGTCCTGCTTCCCGAAGATGTTCAGGCAGAGCTGGTAGTCCAGGTTGTACACACGCGGTTTTCCGTCTCCCCACCACTGGATTTCGAAGCGCTGGTTTGTCTGCTTTCCGCAGGAAGCGGTGCCGACGTGCCTGCCCGCGCCATTGAAGTACAGGCACTTGCCGTAGGCCACGTTCTTAAGCCTGACGACCTGGTTCTGGGCGTGCGCACTGGGCGTATTTGCCAGGCCCAGGATTACCGCTGCCATGGCAGCTGCCGCAATTCGGACTTTGACGTTCATGGCGGCCTCCTGACTTAGGGGAATTCTGGCCTGCCCACGAGGGTCCCAGTGACGTACACGAACCGCATGTTTTGTAGGCCGTTCGAGTGATTGGATTTCTTTCTGAGGCCCCACCATTCGATTAATCTGGAGGAGATTTCAATGAAGTTCGCCACCAAGCACCCAGCCCGTATCTACGCCGTATTCGTTGCCGCGCTCGCCCTGGTCGCGCACTACGTGCCGTCCCTGCCATCCGCCCTGGTGCTCGCCCTGGCGGCGGCCGTCCTCGGCACCGGCGAGGCCGTGCAGCGCACCGAGGACACCAAGACCGCGCAGGCCCTCGCCACCGAGCCGGCTCCGACCGGAACCGCCGACCAGGCCGAGTCTGCCGACACCGACCCGTACGAGGTGCTGTGACCTACCGGCACATCGCGCTGATCGGCCACGCCCGCGCGGGTAAGGACACCATCGGTGCCCGGGTCGGTCAGCGGTGCGGCTCGGTGTCGGGTATCCAGGTTCCGTGGAATCCGGCCGGCACCCGGCGGGGCAGGTGCACCGTGGCAACCGGGCCGGCGGCCAGGTCGGTGGCGTCGTGCACGAGCAGACGGGAGGGCACCGACGGGGAGCGGTGGGTAACGATCGACAGCAGCCAGCCTTCGTCCTCACCGGTGGAGCCGGCGGCGGAGCCGCCCGTGGAGCCGCCCGTGGAGCCGCCCGTGGAGCCAGACAAGGAGCCGCCAGTGGAGCCGGCCGCGGGGACGAAGACGGCCTCGCCCGCGTGCCAGTCCGCGCCGAGGTCGTGCCGGGCGACGAGGCCGTGCTCGCTGTCGACTTTCACGATGGCGTGGGAGTCGACGGCGTACAGGTAGCGGTGGGGCAGCCCGACCAGGCGGTCGTCCAGGGTCGGGAACTCCACTCCGGTGTCGTCGAGCGCCTGCTCGGTGACGGTGCCGGTGGCCGGGTCGAGGGTCCAGCGGTGCAGGGAGCTGACCCCAGCGGCCGCGGCCTGGCCGGGGCCTGGCGGGCCGCCGGCCCGGGCCCAGGCGGCCCGCCAGGCGTCGGGGCCGTAGCGGACGGCGTCCAGGACGACACGGCCCCGGTCGTCCTCGTGGGCGTTGCCGACGTGGAAGACGTAGCACGGCTCGATGTCGAACCACCGCACCGCCGGATCGTTCCTGCCCATCAGTCCGATACGCGCGGTGTAGCTGTCGCTCCACCGGTAGGGCACGCCGCGGCCCACCAGGTCGGGGTCGAGGACGACCGGGAGGTCCAGCCAGACGATGTGGTGGGGGGTGATGGCGAAGTCGTGCATCATCGTCGGCCCCGGCACCTCGACGGGGAAGCTGGTGGCCAGTTCACCGTCCGCGGTCAGCCGGTGGTACGTCAGATACGGCGGACGCACGCCGTAGTCGAACAGGTGCAGCTCTCCGGTACAGGGGTCCTCCTTGGGGTGCGCGGTCATCCCGGTGGTGAGCCGGCCGCCGAAGTCGCACGGGCCCAGGGTGTCCAGTTCGGGGCTCAGTTCGTAGGGGTGGCTGGTCTCCATCAGCGCGAGGATCCTGCCCGCGTGTTGGATGACCGAGGTGTTGGCGGCCCCGGCGGCCAGGTCGCGGATGCCGTCCGGGCCGATCGGCCGGGCGCCGTCGAGGCGCCTGGTGCGCACCCAGCGGTTGCGGTACCAGGCGGCCCGGCCGTTCTCCAGCCGCACGCCGTGCAGCATGCCGTGGCCGGCGAACCAGTGCCCGCTGTCCTCGCCGGGCAGCGGGTTGGGCCCGTTGCGGAAGTAACGGCCGGTCAGCTCGGACGGCAGCGCGCCGGTCACGTGGAGCCCGGTGGCCTCGGTCTCGTCCTGGACGGGGGCCAGGTGGCCCGCGAGGTAGCTCGGAGTCTGTTCGCTCATGCCCCGACACTCACATGTACCAACTGATATGTCAATGAGTACATGTCCAGGCTGTTAGGTACGATGGGCGCATGTCCCTGCGCCACGCCCTGCTCGGTCTGCTCGCCGACCGGCCCCAGACCGGCTACGACCTGAACAAGCGCTTCGAGGAGTCCCTGTCGCGCTACGCGTGGCACGCCAGCCACAGCCACATCTATCCGGAGCTGAAGAGGATGACCGTCGACGGCCTCGTCGAGGTCGTCGACGAGGGCACCCGCGGCAGCAAGACATACGGCATCACCGAGAGCGGCACCGCCGCCCTGCGGGAGTGGATGTTCACCCCCAAGGACGGACCGGTGCGCAGCGAGGCCGTGCTGCGGCTGTTCCTGCTGTCCGCCCTGGAGGCGGAGGACGCGCGCACCCTCATCGACCAGGTCATCGCCCACACGGAGACGGAGAGCGCCGAACTGCGGGAGGCCGTCCAGCGCATCGAGGCCGCCGCGCAGCCGGGTGACAAGCCGCCCTTCGCCCGCTTCGCCGCCGAGTTCGGCCTGCGGTTCCAGCAGCTCCAGCGCGACTGGGCCCAGTGGGCCATCGATCAGCTCGACGAGAGCGCGACGCCCACGGACGACCGAGGGCCGTCTTCCGACTGACCGGCCGGGCCGGACGACACGGACCGGACTCCGCGACCGTGGACAGTACGATCATCGCCCAGCGACACCCGCTCACCGAGCCGTTCCACCGTGTTCTCCGGCCCCTGGTACGGGGGTCGCACCCCCTTCATATCACCCGAATCCCTTGCAGGGTAAGAAAGTTGGCGTAATTTTGGCTCCTTTCCAGACCTTCCTCCCCGGGACGACCGCCCGGACCCAGCGTCCTGTTCGAGTCCACCGGCCGCAACCTGGCGGCAGGCCCGAGCGGGCCGCCCGAGCCCGCGAACCATCAGGCCTTCGCCAGGCGCACCGGCGCACTGATCCCTCCTCTCCGCGGGCCGCGCGGCGCGGGCGGAGGTGGCGCCCGCGCCGCACGGCCGTCCTGGGCCCGTGGGCACGGGGTCTCGTTCCGAACGGACCCGTGCCCAGGGACGACTCGTTCGGCCTCGCCGGGCACACCGCCGCTCCAGTGCCGACCGGCTCCCGTCGTCCGCGGGGCGGAAGGCCAGCAGCCGCTGATCGGGATCCTGCAGCGGCACGAGGACTTCGAAGTCCACCGCGCTCACACCGGCGTCGGGATGCCGCATCACCTTGCGGCCACGGCTGCCGACCTCGACGTCCGGCCCGGCCCGGCCGACCACCGATCGAACTCCTTCTCCCCGGTGCGGAGTTCGGCGATGAGGCCGCCCAGCTCCGGGCCCTCCGGATGCATCGCCCGGGCGGCGCTCAGGTGGCGATCCCCTCCCGTACGACGCGTGCCCGGTCGACGTAGACCTCGCGCATCCGCAGGTACCGCAGGCACAGCCAGACCAGGTTGCGCCACGCCGGTGGCAGCGTGTCGAGGTCCAGCAGCAGCCTCGCCGTCTCGCGGTTCCAGGCCAGGATGTCGAAGCGGTGGTTCAGCAGGGCGGCTGGCAGCGGCGCCAGGTCGGCGACCAGCCGGGCCAGCGACTCCACCACCTCCGCCGAGGGCCGCAGCCCCCGGCCCTGCTTCAGCCGCGCGACGTAGTCGACGCTGACCCCGGCCAGTTCGGCAACCTCCTCACGGCGCAGCCCCGGGGTCCGTCGGGCCTGCCTGCGCGGTGGCAGGCCGAGCTCGCCGGGGTCCAGCCGTTGGCGCCGACTCCGCAGGAACGCGGCCAAGTCCAGTGTGGTGTCCACGATGGGGGTCGTCATCTCCGTTCCCAACAGCGAGGATCGGACTGGCCTTCCCAGGAAGCCTCCTCCCTTACCCCCGGCCCGCGGCCGGCCCAGCAGGTTTCTCGACAACGGATCACGGACACGGGAGGACACCATGTCGCTCACCCTCGGCACCTACCGACTGCTCGGCCGCTCCGGGCTGCGGGTCTCACCGCTGGCCCTGGGCGCGGCGACCTTCGGCACCGAGTCGGGCTGGGGCGCCGAGCAGGACGAGGCACGCAGGCTGTTCGACCTGTACGTCGAGCGCGGTGGCAACTCGGGCAGGGGTGGGGCCCGGCGAGCGGCCGCTCCACGCGTTTGCGGTCAACCCGCCGGGGCAGTCTTGGTGCACCCTGCCCTCGGCGATCCTTGGCGATCTTGACGCGCACATGCCAAGCATGAGACCGTCAAACCCGATGATCTTGGCCGCGCACACCGCGCCGCTCTGGGGGGAGCAAGCGACATGTCCGACATCTTGGCACCCGACCGACCACCGCCGGCACCGTCGCGCTCGGCCGGGTCACTCGTCGGCCACCGTCCGGCGATCGAGACCCGGGTCGACTCCCGCCTCGCGGAGTTCCTCGGGGCGAAGGCGCGCTCCGGCACGGAGGGTGACCCCGTTCCCAACCAGCTGACCCTGGTGCTGCGGGAGTTCTTCGACGCCGGCGGCAAGCGGATCCGTCCGCTGCTGTGCATGCTCGGCTGGCAGGCCGCCGGGGGTGCGGGCCTGCCCGGGAGCGTGGTCGGGGTGGCCGCGGCGCTGGAGATGTTCCACGCGGTCGCGCTGATCCACGACGACCTGATGGACGGCTCCGCCAGCCGCCGCGGCCGGCCGTCCGTACACCGGACACTGGCCGAGCGCCTCGGTCCCGGCCTGACCCCGGAACGGGCCGAACAACTCGGGGCGAACACCGCCGTTCTGGCCGGCGATCTCGCCCTGACCTGGTCGGACGAACTGCTGCTCGCCGCCTTGACCCCCAACCAACTCGCCACCGTCCTACCCCTGGTGAGCGCGATGCGCGCGGAGGCCGTGCACGGTCAGTACCTCGACCTCACCGCCGCCGGGCGCCACAGCGAGGACCTCCCGCTGGCCCTGGCGATCGGGCGGTACAAGACGGCGACGTACACCGTGCAGCGCCCACTGCAGATCGGTGCGACGCTCGCCGGCGCGGCACCGGAGCTGCTGGCGGGGCTCAGCGCCTTCGCCCTGCCGATCGGTGAGGCGTTCCAGCTGCGCGACGACCTGCTGGGGGCCTTCGGCGATCCGGCCCGCACCGGAAAGCCCGAACTCGACGACCTGCGGGACGGCAAGCACACCGTGCTCGCCGCACTCGCCTTCGAGCGCGCCACCCCCGGGCAACGCGTCGTCCTGGAGAACCTGCTCGGCTCCCCCGCGCTCGACCGCGACGGTGCTCGGCAGCTGCGCCGGGTGCTGGCCGCTACCGGGGCCCGCGCCGAGGTCGAGCGTCTGATCGCCGAACGCCGCGCCCAGGCCCTGGCCGCGCTCGCCGCGCTGGCCCTGCCCGGGCCCGTCGACGAGGCGCTGACCGGCCTCGCCCACCGCGTCACCACCCGCCAGCAGTGACACCCCCTCAGCGAGAGGCGTATCCGTGAGCACCCCAGTCGCCGGCGACCGGTCCGACCGCTGCGCGCCCACCTATCCGCACCTGTTCACCGGCCGCTGCAGCCCGCACGCCGCGGCCACGGAGGAACACACCCGAGGCTGGCTCGACGCGTTCGCCCTCACGGGCGGCGACGGCGCCGAGCGCCTGAAGGCCAGCCGGTTCGGGCGGGTCATCGCCCACGTCTACCCGGCCGCCCCCCAGGTCCTGCTCGAACTCGCCGCAGACCTGTTCGCCTGGCTCGTCGCCTTCGACGACGTCCACGTCGAGGCGACAGGAGTCTCCAGCGCCGGCGTCGCCCCGCGCATCGCCGCCTTCGTCCGCGTCCTGGCGACCGGCACCGCACCCGCCGAGGACCCCTTCGCCCGGGCGCTCGCCGACCTGGCCGGGCGCACCCGCGAGCTGATGGCACCGGCCCAGGCCGAACGCGTGCACGCCGGGTTGCACGAGGCCTTCCTGGCCATGCTCTGGGACACCACCACCCACCGACGTGCCGTCGGTCTGGCCGAATACCGGGCCATGCGCCCGCACACCTTCTTCGGCCAGTTCGCCACCACACTGGTCGAACCGTGCGCGGGCCTCGACCTGCCCGCCGCCGTCCACGCCGACCCCCGGGTCCGCCGCCTGCTGCGCGGCCTGGCCACCCTGTGGGCCTGGACCAACGACCTCGACTCCTACCGGTACGAGCAGCAGGCACTCGGCACCGAACCGCAGACGCTGCCCGGGATCCTCGCCCGCGAGAACGGCCTGACCGAGCAGGAGGCGTTCGCGCTGGCGCGCCGCATGTGCGACGAGGAGGCCGCCGAGGTCCACCGGCTGATCACCGAGCTCTCCGACTCGCCGACGCCCGGTCTGCCCGACTTCGCGCGGGCCGTCGGTGACGCCGTCGGCGGCACCCAGGACCTGCGCCGGATCAGCGACCGCTGGCGGACGGCCTGACCGCGGGAGAGCACCCCGGCCCCTTCCCACTCCCCTCTGGAGGACCCGTGTCCAGTGAACGACTGCTCGGCCGACCGTTGTCGGTGAACGAATCGGTGCTCGCCGTGCTCGAACAGCAGGTGGCGGCGGCGGTCACCCTCCACGGCCCGCTGGACCTGGACCTGCTGGACCGGGCGGTGGCCCACCTGTGCGAGGTGCAGCCCGTACTGGCCGCGTCGATCGTGCCGGGCGAGGGCGGGCTGCGACTGGAGCCGGGCGCCGGGTCGACCGTGCCGCAGGTGACGGTCGGCGGGGGCTTCGACACGGCGATCGGCGGGTTCGGCCTCGGTCAGCTGCTGCTGCGGGTGACGGTCCTGCCGCAGCCCGACGGCTCCCACCAGGTGGTGGTCGCCGTGCACCACGCGGTCAGCGACGGCGTCAGCGTGCTGGCACTCATGGGCGCGCTCTGGCAGGCCTACACCGTCCTGGCCGGTGGCGGCACGCCGGACGTGGCGCGGGTCGGTCTGCCGGAGCCCGTGCAGCAGTCCCTGCGCGCACGCCACTCCCACCAGCGGGTCGAGGAGTTCCTCTCCCGGCGGGCCGCCTTCGTCGCCTCCGTCCACCCCGCCGTCGTCCCGCCGACGGTCGAGCCTGAGTCCCCGGCGGCCCGCCCCGGCTCGTGGCTGAACCGGATCACCGTGCCGGCCGCCGCGGCGGCCCGGCTGCGGGAGCTCGCCCGCGCCCGCAGTGCCTCGGCACACACCCTGCTCAGCGCCGCGCTGCTGGTCGCCACCAGGTCCCTGCTACCGCCCGAGCCGGCGGGGTTGACGCTCAACTGCCTTTCGGCGGTGGACCTCCGGGCCCGCCTCGACCCGCCGCTGCCGCCCGGGCGGATCGTCCAGGCCGCCTCGGTGGCCTACACGGTCAGTGAAGTCGCCGGCGAAAGCGACCTCTTGGACCTCGCCGGTGAGCTGCGGGCGCAACTGCACGGCGAGATCGAGGCCGACAGCCCCGAACTGGAACTGCTGGCCTCCGAGCAGGCGATGGAGCACTTCACCACCGCCCCGATCACCCTCGCCGTCACCAACCTGGCCGGTCGGCCGTTCGAACCGGAGCTTCCGGCCGAGCTGTCGGCCGACTCGCTGCGACTCTTCACCCAGCCACCCGGGCCCTTCCCGCTCGCCCTGATCACCAGTACCCGCCGGGAACTCGCGATCGACCTGGCCCTGCCCCGGCGCTGGTTCGGCGCCGAACGGGCCGACCGGCTGACCCAGGCCACCGCGGCGGCGCTCACCACGCTGCTCGGTGCCCCGGACACCGTGGAGATCGCGCTGGGCCGGCCGGCGGAGCAGGCGGCGGGAGCGGCGCGATGAGCGCCACCGCGAGTGCCGCGACTGCGGTTCGGGCACCCGGCGCGCTGCCCGTGCTCGGCCACCTCGGCCCCTTCCTGGCCTCGCCGTTGGGATTCCTGCGCAGCCTCGCCGCCCTCGGCGACCTGGTGGAGGTACAGCTCGCCCACCAACGCGTCCTGGTCGTCTGCGAACCCACCCTCACCCGCGAACTGCTCACCCACGACCGGGCCTTCGACAAGGGCGGCCCCCTGTACGAACGGATGCGGGAACTGGCAGGCAACGGCCTGGCAACCTGCCCGGCCGCCGACCACCGCCGCCAGCGCCGACTGATCCAGCCGACCTTCCACCGCAGCCGGCTCCCCCTCTACGCGCGGACCATGACGGACCGCATCGAGGCCGGACTCACCGGCTGGCAGCCCGGCCAGCGGATCGACCTGGTGGCCGAACTCCGCTCGATGGCCGCCGACATCCTGCTCTCCACCGTCTTCGGCGCCGCGCTGAAGCCGCAGACCTGCGACTCCTTGGCCGCGGACCTCCAGGAGATCATGTCGGCCATCCCCCGGCGGGCCGTCCTGCCCGCACTGCTGAACAACCTGCCCACACCCGCCAACCTGCGCTACCGCAAGGCCCATCGGCGCGCCCGCGGGAACATGGCCGAACTGGTCCGCCGCCTGCGCACAGACCCGGCGGACGGGCTCTTCGGCGCCCTGCTCGGCGGCTACGACCCGCAGGCGGGCGACCGGCCGTTCACCGACACAGAACTCGTCGACCAGGCCGTCACCATGTACGCGGGCGGCACCGAGACCACAGTCGGCGCCGTCTGCTGGGCCCTCTTCCAGGCCGCCCGGAACCCCGAGGCCGGACAGCGGCTCACCGAGGAGTGCCGCTCGGCGCTCGGCTCCCGCGCCGCCGAGTGGGACGACCTGGCCCGTCTGCCCTACAGCCGCCAGGTACTGCTGGAGGCGATCAGGCTCAATCCGCCGGGCTGGCTGGTGACCCGCACGGCCACCAGCGACGCACAGTTGGGCCGCCACCGCATCCCGGCCGGCACCACGCTCGCCTACAGCCCCTATCTGCTGGGCCGCCTGACGGACCAGTACCCGAACCCCGACCGCTTCGACCCGGACCGCTGGAGCGCGGACGGCCCCGGCGGCCGTGGGCCGGCCGCAGCCTTCGGCGGCGGGGCCCGCCAGTGCATCGGTGAGGAGTTCTCCCTCGCCGAAGGCGTCCTGATGCTCGCCTCCGTCTGCGCCCGGTGGCAGCTGCGCATCCCACCGGACGGCCTGCGGCAGCCCCGCTTGCCCGGCCTGACGCTCAACCCCCTGCACCTGTACGCGACGGTCACCCCCGTCAGCGCCCCACGGCCGTGACCGGCCACTCCCACGGAAAGGCGGCTCGACCCACCATGCCCCCGGCAGCACCCCGACGGATCCCGGGGCCTCCGGCAGGGCACCGGCGAGGAGAGCGCATAAGCCCTCCAGCGATCCTGCTCCGCTCTCCCGACACACCTCCCTCCGCCGCTCTCGCCCGGACCCACGCCCATCTGACCGAGCAGCCGCATCACCAACGCCCCTCGCTCCGGCACGACAAGACCCTCTACGCCCCCACCGCCATCATCCGCGCGGAAACACTCGCCACCCGGCACGCCCTGGCCACGCCCTCGGCCGGATCACGCACACCCGCCCTGTCCCGGCGACGCTGAGCAGGTGCTCGCGACCTACCGGACGGGCATCGAGGAAGGCAACGCCACCTTCGAGAGTGGGCTGCTGGCAGCTCCAGCCATGCCACTTCAACAACCGCCAGACGCCCTCGACCGTGTAGGAGAAACGGAACAGCGGACCGATCAGCGTCTTGACGCGGGCCGAACTCGACCGCGAGGGTCCTGTTCGGCGACAGCACGGCCGCCCTGGCGGCGGCGTGGTCCACCAGGGGCACGGGGGCATCCGGGCGGCCTCGCCGGTCACGTGGACCAGCGAGGCCGCCGTGCTCCGCAGGGTAGGCAGCGCGGCCCGGGACATCCGGACGACCGCATGGAAGGTGAGGTCGAACGCCGTCTGCCACTGCTCGTCAGTCACCGCCGGGAAGTACTTGGCCGGCCTCGGCGGCCCGATCACCTTCGCCGCGAACCGCCCGCTGCGCATCGGGCAGTTCGAGCTCCTTCAGCGGTCGCGGCCGAGCTCTGACAGATGGACCACGTGCTGTGTCCGGAGCGGGTGGTAGAGCGTGTGCATGGGGTGCCGGATCCCCTTGAGCGCGTGCGTGACCGCTTCGGCGACCACGGGCGCCTGGGCGAACCCACCGGTGTTGTGTCCGGCCGTGACGACGAACAGGCCGCTCCGTGCGGGGCTCGTCTCGAAGATTCCGAGGTTCGAAGCGGTCCACGGCCGTACGCAGTGCTTCTGTGTCCCACGCAGCCCGTCGCGACCGCCGACCCTCTCGTAGGCGTCGGGGAAGAGCATCCGCACCGTGTCCGCGACGGCGGCGTGGATGTCCTCCAGGCGCCGCACGTCGATGTTGCGCGGGTCACCGCCCGTCCAGCCGTAGCCGGAGCCCACCATGAGGACACGTTCGCCGAACTCGTCCCGGCCGACGGTGACGTTCGCGTCCTCCGCGACATGGCCGCGCCGCGCGACCTTCAGCGAGTGCTCGAGCACGGGCCCGACGTTCGGGATCGTGGCCCAGCAGCCGAGCACCCCGTGCACCTGCCGCAGGGAGGGGATCCGACGGCGCAACGAGTCGTTCTCGACACCGGGCGACACCACGTAGTGGTCGTAGAGCAGCGGGCCGTCGGTGGTCAGCACTCCGGTGACCGCGGAGTCCAGGTCCCGCATGATCTCCTCGACCCGAAGGCCGAAGTGCATGCGCACCCCGCCGGCCTCCAGGTCGTCGAGCAGCCGGGCCATGAAGTCGTGGACGTTGACGGTGAAGCCCCCGACGAGGATGCCGCCGGCGAAGGCCTTCGGAGCGGCGTGGGCCAGGGCCGGGAACCTCTCCCGGACCTCGTGGCCGGAGTAGGCGGCGATGGTGGCCCCGACCGCGTCCTGCCGCTGCCGAGCGGCCGCCAGATGCGAGGGATCCTCGTACAGGCGCAGAACGTCCTTCCGCAGTTCCACGTCGTCGAACAACTGGGGCCGGGTCCGCCACCAGCTCGACCACAGCTCCCCGCTCCGTCGGTTCAGCCCGAGGATGTCGCCGTTGTAGGCACGTGCCAGCCAGGGCCGGACGCGCTGGAAGTCCTGCACCCACTGCCGGTCCTCCTCGACGTCGTACCGGCGGACGTCCCAGCCGCACCGGGCCGGCGGACGGTCGAACACCGTCATGCGGTCGAGCTCGTCGGCGGACTTCGCGTGGTAGTCGTCCATCTCGGTGTACGTGAACATGCGGGCGTTGCCGCCACCGCGCGACGTGCCGTAGTCCTGCCAGGGCCGGCCGACGCGCGGGTCCGGAGCCGCGTCGACGATCGCGACCTGGTAACCGTCGGTGTGCAGCGCGTGTGCGGTCACCAGGTTCACGACGCCGGCACCGATCATCAGGACCGTTCCGCGTCCGCGAGCGGCCGCCGGGACCGGAGACGACCGCACCGGCGGCCTCGGCAACTCCACCGACAGCTCCCGGTCCTGTGCGAACCGTTCGGCGACGGCGAGCGCCTCGTACGCGCTCGCGTCCTCGTCGGCGCCGTCCTCGGCGCCCGCCCGGAGCGGAACCGTGTACATCGGAATGTCGAAGGGGAGGACCTCCGAGACCGATCGTTGACGCATCGTCGGAAGGCGCTCCAGCGTGGCGCCGGACGCGGAGATCCGGACGACGGCGATCGGTTCGCCCGGCATCGCCTCGCGCCAGCGGCGCAGGACGTCCCGGCCGACCGGGCGGTCGACGATGAGCACGTCCGGACGGAGTTCGCTGACGGCGGCCGCGAGCGTGCCGTCGTCCGCCGTGCGCAGATCCGCACGGCAGACGACGGTGCCGTCGGCCAACGACTCGGCCGCGGCAGGTGAAACCGGTACTGCGACGACGAGAAGCACTACTTCCCCCCATGCCGATCGGACGAGTTGACTTCCGTGTCCCGGATCTCCGTCAGGATCGTGTCCGCGAACCGTTCGCGGCGCACGACGAGCCTGGACCGTCCGTCCCTGACGAAGACGACGGGCGGCTTGTCGAACCTGTTGTGCTGGTTGAACATCGAGTGCGTGTACGCTCCGGTGCACTGGACGGCCAGCACCTCGCCGGGCGGCAGTTCGGGCAGCAGCACGTCGTCGATCAGTTTGTCCGTCTCGCAGTGCCGCCCGAAGACCGTCGACTCGTGGAGTCGCACGCCCGCCAGTTCGGGATTCGACGCAAGGACGACGCGGTGTACCGACTGGTACATGATCGGCCGCGGATTGTCCGACAGCCCGCCGTCGACGGCCACCAGCCGGCGCGCACCGCTCGTCTTCGTCGGGCCGACGGTGTACAGCGTCGTCCCGCCCTCGGCGATCACCGATCTGCCCGGCTCGATGCCGAACACCACGTCCGGGGCGCAGTGGGGGGCCACCTCCCGGGCGAACACCGGGACGAGGTCCCGGGCCCATTCCGCGGGAGTGGGCGGCGTCGAGACACCGTCGTAGTTCACCCCCATTCCACCCCCCACCGTGACGGCTTCCGGCTTCCAGGAGAGGTCGACGGTGACCGCCCGGATGAAGGCCCCCAGGTCGTGCAGCGCCTGCCGGTGGTACTTGGTGTCCACCACCTGCGCGCCGAGGTGGAAGTGCAGGCCTCGCAGCCGGAGGCCGTCGCACCGCAGGATCCTCACCACGGCGGCGGCCGCGTCGCCGGTCCGCACCGACAGCCCGAACTTCGACTCCGGGCTGCCGGTCGTGTACTTGGGATCGGTGTGGATGTCGATCCCCAGGTTGAGACGGATGTCCACGGCCTGGACGTGGCCGTTGTGCCGGGCCTGCCGGTCGATGGTGTCGATCTCGTCCGTGCAGTCGACCACCAGGGAGCGCACCCGACTGCGCACCGCCAGCTCGATGTCCTCCCGCGTCTTGTAGTTGCCGTGGAAGGTGATCCTCGAAGCCTCCGCGCCGGCCCAGAGCGCGAGGCGCAGCTCGCCCGCCGACACGACGTCGAGGCTGAGTCCCTCCGCCATGGCGAGCCGGACCATTTCGCCCACCAGGAAGGCCTTCGACGCGTAGGCGACGTCGATGGACGGCCAGTGCGAACGGAACGCTTCCAGATAGCCGCGGCAGCGGTCGCGGACGGCTGATTCGTCGATCACGTAGACCGGAGTCCCGTACCGTTGCGCCAGGTCCAGCGCGTCACATCCGCCGATTTCCAGGTGCCCGCTGTCGTTCACGTCCTGCGTGCCGTATCTGAGCATGTTTCCCCCGCATCGTTGTGTCGCGTGATTGGGTGCTGGAGGCCCGGGTCCGGGCCTCGGGTTCAGTGGTTCCCGGCCGCGGCGATCTGCTTCCACACCACGGTGTTGGCGGCTGCCGAGATCGACAGGCCGATCGCCGCGACAAGGAGCAGTGCCGACGAGATGTCGCTGATCAGCGCGAGTACTCCGGCGCTGATCGCCGATCCCAGCCCGAACAGCGCGAACTGTGCCGAGAACCCCTGCGTGCGCAGTTCGGGCGGGATGCTCGCTTCGAGGCTGATCGATCGCTGCGTGTTGAACGGCGTGATGAAGAACCCCGACACACCGACGCACACAGCCACCGATGTCACGCTCCCGCACAGCGCCAGACCGGCCACGGACGCCATGACGGCGACAAGCGTGATGAACGACTGAACGGTGATGTGCAGCGCGATCCTGCCCGCCGCCTTTCCGTAGCACAGCGTTCCGGCGATTCCGGTGCCGGCCAGCAGGCTGACCAGGATTCCGGACCACGAGGCCGAGGCCCCGGTCCTCGCCAGCAGAACGGGCAACGCCGACACGATCCCGGTCACCGCCATGCCGACCGCGATCGAGTCGGCCAGGCTGGGCCACGCCGGACGGTGGGACCAGAGAGGCGCGGCTCCGGGTCTCTCACCGGCCGGCCGGGCCGCGACCGGCCGCGCTCCGACCAGTGGTCCGAGGAAGAGGTAGACCCCCAGGAAGGTGACGGCCATGGCGGCCACCTCGACCCACGGGAGATGGAACGTGCTCAGACCTGCGATGATCACCGGCCCGAGGATCCAGCCCACCTCCGTCATGATCGAGTCCCAGGAGAACGCCAGTTCCGTCAGACGCACATCGGCGTACTCCACGAGCACGGAACGCGACAGACCGGGCAGGCCGGCCGGTAGCGCGGCACACAGCGCCGTGGTGACGGTCACCGTGGCCGAGGAGAGCCGGAACGTGCCGAGGAGCGCCAGAGCGACGTGCAGGAGGAACGACGACATCGCCATGATCATGATGACCTGGCGCGGGCGTCCGGCGCGATCGAACAGTCGCCCGGCGGCGGTGGCCGCCAGGGCTCCGGTCAACGTGTACACGCTCACCAGGAACGCCCCGTAGGAGTACCCGCTGACGTACGTCCCCAGGCTGATCAGCGCCAGCGTCGCCATCGGTTCGGTGATGCGCGCGAAGCAGGTGCCGAGCGCCCATCGCCACCACCACGACGTGGTGAGGAGTCTCGGCTTCGCGTCCGGCTCGGCCGCCGCCGAGAGTGCGTCCATCAGGAGTCGCCGGCGTGCGCCGCCCCGAACGCCGGCGAACCGTCACCGTGGGGCAGGTCGAACGGGCGGGCCGGGCAGTTCGGGCGGTTCGGGCAGGGCATCGGGTGGTCCTCCAGGGGGTGGGCGCACGGCGATCGCACCCCGACGGACCGTGTGTGAGTGATTGCACACGGTGGATCCGGCGGAAAGTCGAGTCGCGACGCCCACGAAGCGGTTGAGTGTTGTCATGGCCCGGATGAAACAGGGTGCTCCGCCTCATCAAATCCGGTCCGCAGGCCGCCGTCACGGCCTGATGGCCTGATCGGACAAAGGCCGGACAAAGGCCGAACAGGCCCGGACGAAGCGGTCCCCGGACGGCCCGACGGACCACCGTGGCGGACAGCGTTCAACCGACAGAGAGGATCAATAGGTGGGACGGCAGGAACAGCCGCTCGATGCCTGCGAGGGCCCCCTGGCCCTCTTCGCCCTGGACCTGCGTGAGTTGCGACGCCAGGCCGGCAGTCCGCCCTACCGGCGACTCGCCACCCGCATCAACTACTCCGCCTCCACGCTCGCCGAGGCCGCCGCCGGCCACCGACTGCCGAGCCAGGCGGTGCTGGCCGCCTTCGTGGCCGCGTGCGGCGGTGACCCGGTGGAGTGGGAGCGACGACGCGTGGACACGCACCGGGAGATCACCTCCCCGCAGGGCGCGGGACAGATGGTCGGAGTGGCCGCAGAGACGGACACGGACACGGCCGCGGTCGCCGAGACCGTCACGGTCACCGAGCACGTCGCAGGCGCCGCAGTCGTGGCCCGAGACGCACCGGCACCGGCACCCGACGTAGCTTCGGCACCGTCGCGCGTACCACCCGTCGGCAGCCCGGCCCTGCCGAGCCGCCCCGGCAGGTCGGCCTCACCACGCCGCCTCCTCGCCCCCCTGATCGCGGTGGTACTCGCCATCGTCTTCAGCGCCTGCGTCCCCGGTGACTCCGCCGCACCCCGCGCGTCCAGCGCGCTGACCGCCCCCGCTGCTCCGTCCCCGCGCCAGGACACCGCACGATGGCTGCGCCCCGACACCGGCATTCCTCCGCAGTATCGGGACCTGATCATCGAGGCCGGCCGCACGTGCCCGGAGCCAGAGGTCACCCCGCCCCTGATCGCAGCCATACTCGAAGCCGAGAGCGGTTTCGACCCGAACCTGAACGATCCGGCCAAGGACGAGTACGGCATCGCCCGCTGGACACCCCGGGTGCTCCGCTACTACCTGCCGGCCGACCGCCAGAACGCCGTCCCCGTACCGCCGTTCACTCCCGAGGAGTCGATCCCCGCCCTGGGCCGCATGCTCTGTGCCGTCACCGCTGACCTCCAGGGCGTCCCGGGCGACCCGCTACTCAACCTCGCGGCCGCCTACCGCACCGCCACCTGGGTGGTGCAGGAACGGGACCAGGCCAGGCTCGCGGCCATCCAGCCCTACCTGGATCGGGTCCGCGGCGACCTCCAGCGCTACCACCCGGCACAACCCACCTCCTGACCGGGCGGCGCCGTCATCGTCGGCGGCGGGTTCCTCCTCCTCGCCGCGGCCCGGTCGAACCCGGCCGAACTGCTCGTCGCGATGGGTGCGCTCGGCCCCGGTGTCGGGCGATCGAGATCACCTGCCAATCGGTCAGGACCACCTGCCGCAGGACAGCGTCCCAGCGAGGTTTCACCGCCCTCGGCGAAGTTCGACGGTTGGTCCAAGCCGATGGGCGTGCCTTTCCCCGATGAGTTCGCCCCAGTAGCGGTGCTGGGCTACCGACCGCAGTGGGCGGTGGACTTCGAGCAGCTGACCAGGACACTGTCCGGTGCCCTCGCAGGCCACGCCCGTGCGATCGACCACATCGGGTCTACAGCGGTTCCCGGCCTGGCCGCGAAGGACTGCGTGGATGCCCAGGTCCTCGTCGACGACATCGACGAGGACCGACAGGCCGGTCTGCTGGCCGCGATCGGCTTCCGCTGCCGCCCGGAGCCCTGGAAACCGTACGGAGATCTCGGGTGGGCAGGAAAGCCGGAAGCTCGTGGTCGCCCCACCGGCCGGCGGGCGGCGGTGCAACGTCCACCTAGGAACAGGACGAGGCCCGAACGCCCGCTTCGCCCTACCCTTCCGCGACTACCTGCGCGCCGACGAAGCCGCCCGTCAAACCTGGGGAGCATTCAAAAAACGCTTGGCCGTCAGCGCGCCGGGCCTGCTCGACTACGGGCAGATCGCCCCGAACGCCTGGTGCCGGGCGACATCTGCAGTCCCGCCCGGTCCAGACGGTGGGCAGGGCGTCAGGGAGCACGGCCTGCTGGTCCCCCAGTCCGGTCGGCCGGCAGATGGGAGCCTCCGATTAATCAGGAAGGGAACCCTCGGATGAGTTGTACGTGTCACTCTGTCTGTCTGTGATGGCGGCGACACGCTGGGGGAGGCTTGGTGGCTGCCAACGGTGGCACCAAAGGCGAGAAGGCGCAGCCGGCCGTGTTCGTGGGCCCGCATCAGTTGCTGCGGCCGTTGGGCGAGGGCGGGATGGGAGTGGTGTACCTTGCCCGCTCGCCGGGGCTGCGGCTGCTGGCGGTGAAGGTGATCCGGCCCGAGTACGCAGAGGATCCGCAGTTCAAGGACCGGTTCCGGCAGGAGGTGGAGGCGGCCCGGCGGGTGACGGGCTTCCACACGCCGCCGGTGGTGGACGCGCAGCCGCGCGGTGCCCGGCCGTGGCTGGCGACGGCGTACCTGCCGGCTCCGTCGCTGGGCGAGGTGGTGCTGCGGTTCGGTCCGTTCGACGAGGCCAGTGTGCGGGCGTTGGGGGCGGGGCTGGCGGAGGCGCTGGCCGCGATCCACGCCGTGGGGGTGGTGCACCGTGACCTCAAGCCGGGCAATGTACTGGTCGCGCGGGACGGGCCGCGCGTCATCGACTTCGGGATCAGCCGGGCCTTCGACGCCGCTCACCTGACCCGGACCGGCATGGTGTGCGGCACACCGGGTTACATCGCACCTGAGCGAATCGTCTCCGCGTCCGTCACCTTCGCCTCCTCGGACGTGTTCTCGCTCGGCTGCCTGCTGGTGTACGCGATGACCGGCCGTACACCCTTCGGCACCGGTGAGCCCGCACAGATCAACCGGCGGGTGGTGTACGAGTGGCCGGACCTGTCCGGGGTGCCCGCCACGCTGGGCCCGCTGGTGGCGGCCTGCCTGGACAAGGACCCAAGCCGGCGGCCCACGGCGGCGGCCGTGCTGGCGGCACTCGGCCCGGCCGATCCGGCGGCGCTGCTGAGTCCGGGGCTGCTGGCCGACATCGAGGCCCGGGAGCGGCAGGCCGCGATCGACCTGGCGGCGCCGCCGGCCGAGCCGCCCGCGCGGCCGGTGCGGGCGTGGCAGTCGCTGAGCCGCCGCGGGCTATTCGGCCTGGGGGCCGGGCTCGGGGCGGGAGCGGCAGCGGCCGTGGGCGTGCCGCTGCTGCTGACCCGCCGGGCCCGGGCGGCCGCCGGGGCAACGACGGTCGGGAACCCGGTGGACGCCTGGGGGGCCGACGCGGCCCGGGCCGACGCCTCGCCCGCACCGGGCCCCGCCCCGCTGTGGAGCCAGCCGCTCGACGATGTGGGGTTCGACCCCCAGCTGTCCCTGCTCGGCTCGACGCCGGTGTGCTGGATCCAGGGCGGGGACGCGACCGGCGTGGACTCCTCGATGGGCCGGACCGCGTGGTCCCGGTCGGACATCCAGTTCATCCAGGCGCAGAGCGGCCTGCTCTACGGCACGTCCCCGGACTTCGCGAGCCTGACGTGGCTGGACCCCGCGGGCCGGACCCACCGGACACCGCTCACCGTGCCCGCCGACCAGCGCACGGAGGCGGAGATGAGCCTGCGGGTCTTCGGCGCGGACGACCGGACCGTGGTGACGGCCCGGCAGACCTCCGCAGGCCGTGGCGGGCTCGTGGTGGGGGCCGATCTCGGCAGCGGCGAGGTGCTGTGGCAGCACGTCGTCACCGAGAGCCTGGCGGTGTCGATGGCCCGCGACATGGAAGACATGTTCAGCGGTTCCGGCAGCGCGATGGGCCTGGTCGCCGACGGCACCTGCTACTTCCGGGACGGAGACGTCCTGCACGCCGTGGACCTGCGGACCGGCGAGTCCCGCTGGCAGGCGGCCGGCCTCGTGCCCGAGGGCGTCGGGGTACCCGCGCGGCTGCTGCGCACCGGCGACCTGCTGGTCGTCGTCGCCAACGGGAGGGCGGTGGCCGTGGCGGCGGCCACCGGACAGCAGCGCTGGACGGCTCCCCCGGTGCCGCAGGCGGTCATGGGCTGCGCGCTCGGCGGCGCCCGGCTGCTGCTGTCCGGGGCCCTGGGCACGGCCTACTGCCTGGACACCACGACCGGCCGGGGGCTGTGGCACTGCACCGTGGCGGCCGTGAGCACCCCGAACGGGAGCGGTCACTTCCGGGCGCCGTCCGCGGGTGACGGATTCTTCGCCGTACCGCTGGCGGACCCACCGTTCGGGACCGCCGTCCTGGACGCCGCCCGCGGCACCGTCCGCTGGGTGGCCCGGCCGCCCTCCGACGAGAGCATCTGGACCAGTGCGGCCGAGGGCGGGACGCTCTACTGCGCGTCCGCCACCACGCTGCGCGCCTTCCGGGCCGGCACCGGATGAGCGAGCTGAACGGGAGGGGCCCGGGGAACGGAACGGGCGCACGGTACAGGACGGCCGCGCAGAACAGGACGGGCACCCGGAGCATCGGCCCGTACCGCGTCCTGCGCAGGCTCGGCGCGGGCGGCATGGGCGCCGTCTACCTGGCCGCCTCCGGCAGCGGGCGCCCCGTCGCGGTGAAGACCGTGCAGGAGCAGTACGCGGCCGACCCCGACTTCCGGCGCAGGTTCGCCCAGGAGGTGGCCGCGGCCAGGTCGGTCTCCGGGGCGTACACCGTGGCCGTGGTGGATGCCGACACCGAGGCGGAAATCCCCTGGCTGGCAACGGAGTTCGTCGCCGGTCCGGCGCTGTACGAGGCGGTGGCGCGGCACGGCCCGCTCACCGGGCCCGCACTGCACGTGCTGGGGGCGGGGCTGGTGGAGGCGCTCGCCGCGGTCCACCGCGCCCGGATCATCCACCGGGACCTGAAGCCCTCGAACATCCTGCTCGCCCGGGACGGCCCGCGGGTCATCGACTTCGGCATCAGCAAGCCGACAGCCGATGCCCTGCCCACCGCGACCGGCCAGGTCATCGGCACGCCCGGCTTCATGTCCCCCGAGCACGCCGCGGGGCTCGGCCTCACCCCCGCCAGCGACCTGTTCTCGCTCGGCGCCGTGCTGGCCTTCGCCGCGACCGGCCGCCCGCCCTTCGGCGAGGGGCCGCCGGCGGTGCTGGTCTACCGGGCCTCCGAGGAGCCCCCGGACCTGGACGGAGTGCCGCCGGAGCTGACCCGGCTACTGGTGCGCTGCCTGGACCGGGATCCACGGCAGCGGCCCGCACCGGCCGAGCTCGCCGACGCGTTCCGGTACGGTCCGGCGGTCGGCACCGGCTGGTTGGGCGGGGCGGAGCGGACCGTACGGCGGCGCGAGCGCGAGCTGGCCCGGGTGCTGAGCGATCCGAACGGCACCCGGCGCCGACTGCTCGTCCTCGGCGGCGCCCTGCTCGCCACCGCCGCCGCGGGCGGTGTCACCCGGGCCCTGTGGCCGAGCGGCGCCGGAGCGCCGCCGAAGGCCTGGTCCGTGTCGCTGCCCCGGGCCGGGATGGCGCCGGTGTCCTGCGGGCCGGCGGTGGTGATCTGCGCGGACCGCACCGGGACGGTCGGCTACGCCCGGTCCGACGGGCGGGTGCTGTGGAGCAGCGCCGCCGAGGCGGGGGCGCTCCCGGTCGGCGACGGCGGGCGGGTGTGGTCGGTGGACCCGGACGGCACGGTGCGGGCGCGCGACGCACGCAGCGGCGCCGAGCTCTGGCGCTCCACCGACCCGGTTCCCGGCGCGCAGTCCGTCGCCCTGCCGCTGCCGGGCCTGCTGCTGGTCACCGGGGCGGACGGGGCGCTGCACGGCTACGACGCGGGCGCGGGGCGCCGGTTGTGGAGCAGCGCGGCGCTGGGCACCTCCTACCGCGTCCAGGGCATGGACGCGACGGGACTGCTGGTCTTCACGGTCCTCGGCGATCCGGCCCGGACCGCCGGCGGCGCCTTCCGCTTCCTGGGGCTCGACCGCACGAGCGGCGATCGCCGCTGGTCGCTGGACGCCCAGGAGCTGTACGCGCCGCCGAGCGGCAGCAGCCTGTACGCCCTGGACCCTGACCTCGCCCTGGCCGCCGTGGACGGCGAGCGCGGAACCGCCCTGTGGAGCCGACCGAGCGGCCTCCCGCCGGCCTCGGCGACCATGTTCAGCGGCTCCTACCTGGGCTCGTTCTCACTCCACCGAGGGGTGCTCACCTGCCTGCCCCTCGCCGGGAACACGGCCACCGACGGGCAGAGCCCGACGGCAGCCTTCGACACCGCGGGCGCCCGGCTCTGGACCGGCACCCGCACCGGTGTCCTCACCGGGTGCGCGGACACCGCCACCCTGGTCGTGACCGGCGGCCCGCAGGGCGTGTCCGGCACCGACCTGCGCACCGGGACCACCGCGTGGACCTGGCCGTCCGCGCCGGGCGCCGCCACCGTACAGGGCGCGGCCGGAGGATCGGTCCTCGTCACCACACCCACGGACACGGGCGGGATCGCCCTGCAGTCGCTCGCCGACGCCGACGGCCAACCCCAGTGGCACCAGACCTTCGCCCGCCAGCCCGGCGACCCGCACGTCCTGCTCCGGGATGCGGCCCTGCTGCTCGGCTACGGGACCACTCTGACCGCCTACCACCTGTCAGCCGGCGGCTGACGGCCAGCGAAAGGCCCAGCACGAGATGGCCGAGATCGAGGACACCCCGCCCACCACCGAGCCGCTACCGACCCTCCCCCGCACCAGCCCCCTGCCGCCCCAGGTCGCTCCCGCCACCCTCCCCGACCCGGCGGACCTGCGCCCGGGCGGGCCCGCCCGGCGGTGGACCTGGTTGCTCGGCGGCATCACGGCCGGCGCGGGCGCGGCCGCGCTCGTCCTGGGCCTGGTGGCCAACCTGGTCACGCCGACGGCGACCGCCTCGGCCGGGTCGGCCGCTTCGCCCAGTTCAGCTGCCGCTGCCTCGGCCCCGCCCTCCAGCCCGGCGTCCCCGTCCGCGGCGCCCTACACCGCCCTGCCTGCGGGCTGCTCGCTGGTACGCCCCGAGACCCTCGCCCGCTACGCCAAGGGTGCCCCCTGCACGGAAGGGGCGCCGGTCACGAACGCGGTCACGATGTCGAGCGGGAGCTGGACCAGCCTGGACTCCGGCATGACGACGATGCAGGTCATAGTCACGCTGTCGGGGGCCGCCGGCGGCATCTACCAGCAGACTCTGAGCAGCGCCCGCACTCTGACTGCCGCCACCATGAAGATCACCGACGACCGGGCGGTCCCCGGCATCGGCGAGCAGGCGACCCTGCTCTACACCGTCTCATCGGGTTACGGCAGCATCGAACTCGTGGTGCTCCAGCGCAACGCGGTCATCATCGTCAAGTACCGAGCGGCCACCCGCTCCGGCTACACCTTGAAGGACGTCCCGCCCTCCGATGCCGAAGCCGCCGCCACAGCCGCCGCGCGGGACGCCCTGAACACACTCACCGCCTCGTGAGAAGGCGACACCCCGCTCTTCCCCACCTGCCCCGCCGACTGGTCCGCAGCACCAGCCACCCTCCTCGGCCTGGACGCGTACCGCCGGTACCGGGAGCGCACCGGATCGGTGACCGTGCCGCTGCGGCCACGTCGGGGATCTCCTCGACGTGGCCGCGGCGGCACGGTAGAGGTGAGGCTCAGGGTGTGGATCTCCGACACCAAGACCCGCCGGGCCAAGCTGACCACCAAGCGACTCGACCAGCTCGGGGCGACCCAGCGCCGCTTGCTTCGCCCCGGTCGGCCGAGGCGTCCAGAAAGCCGGGCGCCCGCCGGTGCGGTTGTCCGGGGCCGGTAAGGGTGCCGCCGGCCTTCAGGTAGGCGAGCAGGTGGCGGTAGAAGCGGTTCCAGTCCGGTTCAGCCGCCACGGACCATCCAGCACGTCGGGCTTGGCGACCTGGGCGGGGTTGAGGTTGTCGGCCTTGTGCTGGCGGCGCATCCACGCGCCGGGTGGTGGAAGCGGTACCGGCACGAGCGGTCCCTCCGGGGGTGGGGCAGGATGGAGGAGATTTCTGCCGTGAGTGGAGGACCCTGAAAGTGAACCACCATGAACTCCTGGCCGCTCTGCGCGAAGCCGGGGTGGCTGACGACTCGTACGGACTCACGGTGAGAGATCTGCCGGGCTCCAAGTACCTCCAGGAAACTGTCCCGGTCCTCGTTGAGAACGCCGACGGCCGGTGGACGATCGATGCCTGGGAACGCGGTAAGCACTGGATCATTGCGAGTTTCGACAACGAGCCGGAGGCCTGCGCGTACCTCTACGCCTATCTCGTTCCGACGCCTCGTCACAGCTGATTGCTCAGCCTGCCCGCTCCGGCTGGCACAGCCGGCAGCTCCGGACCTTTGACAGGTGAGCCCACGCCAGGACACACGGCGAGGCGGCGGGGCCACGCGCCTGTCGGTGCGGGGCCACACGATCGCCGGTCACCGGACTGGGGGCCGGTAGCTGTCCTCTTGCATGATCACGGCGTCGAGCAGATGCTCACGCCTGGTCCCGTGACCAGGTGGCCGCGCTGCCGCCGGGTGCCGCCGCACCACTAGTGCTGTGACCGCATAGGTTCGCCGGGTTGGCGGTGATGGTGCCTGGACCGGTTGGATGTCGCGAGACGTCACTGGAGCCTGGACAAGGGGGTATCTGTTGAACGATGTTCCAGACCTGGGGCCCATGCCCCAGCGGGTCACCGCCAGCGCCGAACAGGCAGGGCGGCTCGTTGCCGAACAGTTCCCGCGGTGGGCCGCACTACCTGTGACGGCCGTGGAGAACGGCGGCTGGGACAACCGGACCTTCCGCTTGGGCGACGACATGCTGCTCCGCCTGCCCAGCGCGGAGGAGTACGCCCTGGCCGTGGAGAAGGAACACCGTTGGCTGCCCGAGCTGGCACCCGCTCTCCCGCTGCCGATCCCGGTGCCGCTGGCGAAGGGGAGTCCTGGTGCGACCTACCCGTTCGCATGGTCGGTCTACGGGTGGATCGACGGCACGCCCGCGACGTTCGAGTCGGTCGTCGATCCGATCCGCTTCGCCGAGGGCCTGGCCGAGTTCGTCGCCGCGTTGCAGGGCATCGACGCCTCGGAAGGGCCGCAGCCCGGCAAGCACAACTGGTTCCGTGGAGCGACGCTGCGGACCTACGAGGCGCAGGCGCTCCGTGCGCTGGACGAGCTGCGTGGCCACATCGACGTCGCGCCGGCACATCAGTTGTGGACTCAGGCACTCGAAGCGCGGTGGGACGGGACCGACGTCTGGTTCCACGGCGACCTCGCCAAGGGAAACCTGCTCCTGGAGGACGGACAGCTCGCCGCCGTCATCGACTTCGGCACGTGTGGCGTGGGGGACCCCGCTTGCGACCTCGCGATCGCGTGGACCTTGCTCTCGGCCGACGGCCGCGACCTGTTCCGGAAGCGGCTGGGCATCGACGATGCGACGTGGGCGCGGGGACGCGGCTGGGCGCTGTGGAAGACGCTCGTCTCGTGCGCCAACAGCGTGGGCGAGGACGGCGCTGACGCCCGTGACGCGCGACGCGTGCTCTCGGTGATCCTCACTGATCGGGGCTGAGGGGCCGTAGGGGCGCGTGGACCCACCGGTTCCACGCGATTACGCCCATGGGCTATGGAGCTGCCAATGACTTCTACGATCCCCCGGTAACCGATGACGAGATCATTGAGGCCGCCCTGGGGAACCTCACGGCTGGCAGCACTTGGCGGCCATCTCACTGAGCACGTTCGTCTGTACTTGGTTGGACACTTCAACGAGTACGCGGGCACTCGCCCGTCATCGGGGATGGGCCGCCGCGGTGAGGGTGAGCCGTGTGGATGTACTTCACGGCTGAGGTGACGGAGATTCCGAAGACGCGGACGAGGCGGACGGGTCTTCGGGAGCAATCGTCAAGAGTTGTGGCTGAGTCCCCGGTCGGCGACTGCTGACCAGATCTGCTCGGCCAAGATCCCAGGGGTCAGCGCGCCGTCGACGATCATGTCGCACTCGTCTCGTAGCGGCTCGATGTGACGCTCGTGGGCGGCTCGCCGGTGGTCCACGTAGTTTCGCAGGAGAACCTCAAGCGGGAAGCCGCCTCTGACGCACTTTCGTTCGATCTTGCGGGCCAGCCGGAGGTCCGCCGCGAGGTCGATGAAGACGTCGAGGCGGAGGCAAGGCTGTTGTGGGGTGACCCGGCGGGCGAAGAGGCCGTCGACGATCACGATGGGCGCGGTGGCGAGCGCGGCGTCGGTGTCGGCATCGAGCCGCTCGATGTCCACCGAGCGGGGATCCCCGACGTCCAGGCGCGGGATCCCGGCCTCGTCGAGTGTCCAGATTCCCCGCCCCGGGGCGGTGAAGTAGTAGTCGTCGCCGTGCAGCACGCTTGCCGGGCCTTCGACCGCAGACGACAGGAGCGCATCGGCCAGTGTCGTCTTGCCCGCCCCTGCACCACCGGTCAGCGTCAGCAGCACGTATCCCCCTCTTCTCGATCGACGGACCGAGGATCGCACGGCGGAGCCGCGTTCATGCCGCAGTCCGTGTCCGTTCCACGAGCTGACCACGTTCGAAGCGGGCGCCGGCGTGGACGAGCGGGACGCGGTGGGCGCAGTTGACGGCCCCGCCGATGCCGCCATCCACTCCGGCGCGGTGTCGTCCGCGATCTTGCCCGCTGATCGCTCAGGTGTGCAGCAGCGTGGCGGTGGCGATCTCCAGGAAGTCGCGCAGTAGCTTCTCGTGCCGGTCGGCGAGGACGGCAAGGCACGTCTCGGTCCCGGGGGCGTCCGTGACGGGGAGGTGGGCGAGGTCGGGGCGGGAGTAGGAGCGCGCGACGCTCAGCGGGACGAGCGCGATACCCTGCCCGGAGGCGATGAGTTCGAACTTCTCTTCGAGTGAAGATGTCCGCCGGGTCGGCGTGTCGAGCATCCGCTGGTCGGCGAGGTCTGCGGAGGTGAGTTCGGCACGGCACGCCAGCGGGTGCGCCGCGGGCATGCAGGCGACCGTGGGCTCGTGGCCGATGGAGATGGTGCGGAGCCCCGAGTCGTCGAACGGCCGCCGCAGATACCCGACCTCAGCCCGACCATCCCGCAGCGGCACGTCCTGCTCCCACCAGCGCGTCGGGACGACGTCGGTTTCGACGGCCGGGTGGCGCGCGGTGAACGCCCGGATCACGTCCGATACGTGCAGTCCGGGAGAGAAGGCGATGGTGAGCCGCGGGATGCCCCGATCGACGTCGCGCACGCGCCGCACCGCCGTGTCGACGAACGCGAGGATCGCCTGTGCCTCCTCGTGGAGCTGCTTTCCGGCGGCGGTCAGCTCCACGCTGCGGGTGGTCCGTACAAGCAGAGTGCACTCCAACTCCTGCTCGAAAGCCTTGATCTGACGGCTGAGAACCGGCTGGGTGATGTAGAGCTGTTGCGCCGCCAGGCCGAAGTGCCGGTGCTCGGCCACCGCGACGAAGTAGCGGAGCTTGCGCAGATCTAGATCCATGCCTTGAGGGTATCGATTACCCAGAAAGGGTATTGGACGCCGCAGGCGGGCCGCCCCGAGACTCGAAACATGATCGTCATCACCGCCCCCACCGGCCGGATCGGCAGCCGGCTCCTGGACATACTGCTCGACGAGGCTCCCGCTCGTGGCGAAGAACTGCGCGTCATCGTGCGCGACCCCGGGAAACTCCCCGACACGGTCCGTGCCCGCGTCGACGTCGTCACCGGCTCGCACGACGACCCCGCGGTCGTCGACCGGGCCGTCGCCGGCGCGGACGCCGCCTTCTGGCTGGCTCCGCCGCACCCGCAGGCGCCGACTCTGGACGCCGCGTACTCCGGGTTCACCCGCGCCGCCGCAAAGGCGTTCACGGCCCACGCGGTGGGACACGTCGTCGGCGTCTCGGCGCTCGGCCGCGGCACACCCGTCGCCGGCCGCGCCGGACATGTCACGGCGTCGCTGGCCATGGACGACCTCATCGCGAGTACAGGCGTGGCCTACCGGGCGCTCGCGAACCCCACGTTCATGGACAACCTGCTACGGCAGGTGGCCTCGATCCGCGACGACGGCGTGTTCACCGACACCGTCGCCGCCGACCGCAAAGCACCGACGGCCGCCACCCGGGACATCGCCGCGGCCGCCGCCGGCCTTCTGCTCGACCGCTCATGGACGGGGACGGGCGAGGTCCCGGTGCTGGGCCCCGAGGACCTTTCGGCGAACGACATGGCGCGCATCATGACCGACGTGCTCCGCCGCCCGGTCCGCTACGAGCGGCAGTCGCTCGACGACTTCCGCGCCGCACTCACCGGACACGGCTTCGGGGACGCGCTCGTCGAAGGCTTCGTCGACATGATGCGCGCCAAGGACGACGGCCTCGACGACGGCGTGCGGCGCACCCCCGAGACCGCGAGTCCGACCACCTTCCGCACATGGTGCGAGAAGGTCCTGGAGCCCGCGGTCCGGGGCCAGGCATGAGCGCCAGGACCGCTCTCATCGTCGGGGCATCCCGCAACCTCGGCCTCGGCCTCGCCACCGAGTACGCGCACCGCGGCTGGAACGTCATCGGAACCGTCCGGGGCAGCCGCCGCACCGCTCTCCACGACCTGGCCGAGGCCTCCAGGGGCCGGGTCACGGTCGAGTCACTGGACACGACGAAGCCGGAACAGGTCACCGCGCTGCGCGAGCGCCTGGCGCAGCACACCCTCGACCTGCTGTTCGTCAACGCCGCCATCACGAGGGGCGACATTCCGATCGGCGACGTCCCGGAGGAGATGTTCGCCGAGGTCATGGTCACGAACGCGCTCAGCCCCATGCGCGTCGTCGAGTCCTTCCGTTCGCTGGTCGCGCCGACCGGGACCATCGGCGTCATGTCCTCGCGCCAGGGCAGTATCAGCTTGAACACCAACGGCGGCCAGGACGCCTACCGCGCCAGCAAGTCCGCCCTCAACCAGCTGATGCGCAGCTACGCCGCCCGCTACGCCGACGCGGCGCACACGCTCCTGCTCATCTGCCCCGGCCATGTCCGCACCGAACTCGGCGGGCCGGACGCACCGCTGACCATCGACCAGTCCGTCCCGGGCGTGGTGGGCACGATCGACCAGCACAACGGTGAACCGGGCCTGAGATTCGTCAATTACCAGGACCAGCCCGTGCCCTGGTAGCAGCCGTCGCAGTGACATCCCGATACCGCCGCCCTCGCGGCGACCTCACCCCGAGCGTCACGCAACGCTACATGTCCGCTCGCTGCAGCTGTACGGGAAAAGGCCGGACCCGACAGCGCACACGAAAAGCGGCGCCCGAAGCCATAAGAGCTGGCTTCGGGCGCCGCTTCGACTGTACGGGCACGGGTTCACACCGTGTCCTCCACGGCGGATCGCCGCTCGGCCTGGTCGACCGGGACCCGAGTGCCCGGCACGGAGGCCGCAGCGCCAACTCGCGGACGTCGTTCCCGCCGCTCCGCCGGGTCGTGACGCTGCTCACCGCTACCCCTCGTCCCCGAACCCGCCAGGTCCGGACGGCGGGGTGCCGTGATGCGCGGCGCGGCCGCCCGGCCGGACCCGACCACCAGACCGGAGAAGGGTAAGCGGTCCTACCGAAATTCCTGCCTGAGAAATCCGACACCGCGGCCACCAGGTCGAGCTTCAGCACCTTCACGTCCACCTGTCCCGCGTCTTGAAACCGGCCAGCATGTGAATCGGTTCCCGCTCATGCCGCCTTCAGGAATCCAGACCCTGGGCAGGGCAATGCCAGTCGGCAGCGTCGATCGCATTGCCCGCCATGTCACTGAGGTGGAAGCAATTGCCGTAGGCCCACACCGTGACCGACTCCCTCCGATGGTCGACCTGGAAGGGCTCGTCCCCACGCAACGTTCCGGACCAAGAACCGTCCTCTGCCTGCGAGTGGGTGACAACGACACAGGTCTGTCCCCGCAGGATCCGGTAGGTATCTGCCCACGGCTCCACGGTCAGCTCCAGCGGCGCTTCACCGTCGTTTCTGACCAGCAGCCGCGCGGTTCCCCCAGCGAACATCTCCAGCACCTCTCAGTGGACTACGCGTCGCGGCATGCATCAGTGGCACAGCCAACCTCGAAGTGCCACCACCCGTCCCCCGACCGCAGACGAGCAACGCCTTGCGCATCATTCCGGCTGCCCAGAAGGCCCGCCGGGCTGCCCGCGAAGCGACCGCCCGGGCCGCCGCTTCGCGTCGATGACCGAGGCGATCGACGCACCCGCGACCTGCCGAGCCGTGCCGCAGAGGCCCGGATCGGCGTCGGCACCAGCACCGTGAAGCGCTGGCGTCAACGGCCCGATCAGGTGATCAGGGCCGGGGTCCAGCAGGGTCTACCCAGGACGCCGATCGTGCGTCACGCGTACGGCTACCGCCTGCACCGCCTCTTACTCTTACTCCTGCTGGTTCGGTCCGCGTTCGGACCTCGGGCGTCCCGGCGACGCCTGTTGAAGCGATCTGGCGAGTCTTCCACACACGGACCGGCGCAGACCATGCCGATCGCCGCACCAAGACCGACCACATGGAGTGACTTACCGTCACCACGTCACGGAGGCTTGAGTCAGAACCACTTCATGTGAACGAAGCCATGCGTGGCCGGTACGTGACCGTCGTCTACCTCGCCGAAGTGCCGAACGAAACCCCAGCCGCGGCCGCCAGGTCGAAGTCGAGCACCTCCACGTCGACCTGCCCCGCGTGCTCGGGCCGGCCGGCTCGTGATCACACCCTCGGCTCCGAAGGCACTGCGATCACCCAGCCGATTCCGGATTCCTGGCCGAACCGTCCTCATAGGAGCTGCTGGAAGTGAGGCCTTCGACGAACAAGCGGAAGTCGTCAGCCAGGACGACCTCTGCATTGAGGTCGGTCTCGAACCAGGTGACCGACGGCTCGCCGTCCCGTCCGCACATGCGGTAATCGAGCCCGATCCAGCAATGCCCGTCGCCAGAGAGCAGCACGAGCGGCGTCGGCAGGCCCCACTCCTCAACCAGGTACGGAGTGTCGAGCAGCGAGGTAGCCCCCTCGTCGCGCCCGATGCCCATCAGGTGGTCGAAGGGCACGTGGTCTTCGCTCCACGAGGTCGGCTGGTTGGAGGGAAACGCGTCGTGATCATCCGCCACGACGCCGCCGTTCTGAACCCGAAGGAGGTCAAGCAGCGCCAGCGGCAGTGTCACACCGAGCTCACGCTCGGCCTCCTGCACCATCTCGTCCGTCAGAGGCTCTTGGACGCCGAAGTCGCCGCTGTTCCAGAACGTCGCCACGACCTCATCGAATCGGTTCACGAAGCGCAGCCTACGGCTCGGCCGCAGGGACCTCAGCTACAAGATCACTTCTTGGTCCGGAAGGCGCCGGCTACCTCGCCGAACGACTCGGCCACCGCCTCATCGCCCTCGGCCACGACGTGCACCTGACCCACCGCGACATCGACAAGCCCGTCGTGGAGCACTGACACGCGCCTCCCACCGCCCGAACCACCCAAGCCCGGGCGGCGGCACGACCGGGAACCGACCAGGCACACCACCACACCCGCCCACGGAGCCGCCCAGGCCCGGTGGGCAGAGCGCGGTGGTACGCCCGGCCGCCGCGCCCGCTTCGCCGCCTCCTACGCCCTGCTCCGCACCTCGGGGGTGAGAGGCCGTGCCGTTTTAACCTCTGGCTTCTCGTGACACGTCAGCTGTCGGTGGCTGCTGCTATCTCTGACGGCGTGACCAACGACGACAAAAGCGCCAGCCTGCAGAGGTTCAACATCGTTCTTGGACCAGAGAATGGGCCATACGCGTGCCCGTGCTGTGGCTATCTGACGATGGAAACACGCGGCGCGAACGAGACGTGCATGGTGTGTTACTGGGAGGACGACGGACAGGACGAGCACGATCAAGACGAGGTGCGCGGTGGCCCGAACGGAGCGCTGAGCCTCACCAAGGCCCAACGCAACTACGAGACGATTGGCGCATGCGCCCCCCAGTGGGTCAAGTACGTGCGGACACCTTTCCCCGAGGAACGGAAGTACAGGGACCCGGAGTATCGGCGGCTCTAGGTGTTCTGACCTCTGAGGTTGTGATCAGTCCTCGGGTTCTGTCCTCATCCTGGGGCGGAATCCGGTACGGGTGAGGGATGGACAATGGCACAACATGGGCAAGGCCGTCTCGATGCGATGGGAGCCGTAGCGTGGGTGACGATCAGTCCTCCGCAATCGCCGCCATGGCGAGTATCGGAGAAGTGCTGTCATGCATCGGGCCCACCTGTGGGGACACTGTCGACTGGAGTGCGGCGGCGAGGGTCTACGGCACGTCATTCCCAGCCGACTACCGGGCCTTCGTCGCAGCTTTCGGCAGCGGTTCGATCGAGGAGATGGTCTGCGTCCACATCCCCGCCGTCGCTTCGACCGAGCCGCAGGTAGTCACGGTCTCAAGGCTCTCGGAGGCAGCGATCGCCGACTTTGCGGTGAACCAGTGGGCTCCTGCCGACAGAGGCCGGCACCGGCTGGAGGACCTGCTCATCTGGGGGGGAGACAGCCGCAGCCGACACCCTGTGCTGGATCACGACGGATCCGGACCCGGACCGATGGCCGGTCGCGGTGTACTCGCGCGGGAACCTCGAATGGTCGGTGTATCCGTGCGGCATGGCCGAGTTCCTGCTCAAGCTGCTGCGCGACAAGTGGCAGCCATGGCCGATCAGCGACTGCTCGCTCCAGGGCATGGCGGACCCGCGGTTCCTGCACAGCAAGGACGAGGCGGCGGGATGGGAGTCGGACAACAACCCCTGGGAGTAGCTGATCCGTTCGGAGACATCCCCCTCGGGGGATGCTGCCGGACATGATCGACCGTGACTTCCAGGTGTCAGGGGCATCCGGTTGGATGAGCACGTGACTGTCTATGACGTAGCTCGCCAGCTCCCTTCCATCGCTGACCTGCGGAACCTGTGCTGCTCACTGGCGATGCTCGATGCGATCTTGAGCCCGGATTGGGAAAGCCGGTACTACTCCTTCAACGTCGGCTGGGCCGACGACGAGGAGATGGCGTCGATGCGCAACGGGTCGGGCGACGAGTACTCCATCGTGTTCTCGGCGGCCGGGGCTTATGTCCGTGGCTTTGACCACGAAGCACCGATGAGCCCGTACGGCAACGACGGCGAGCCCTGGCCGGGAGTGATCGACGAGGTTCCGGAAGCCTTCAAGCCTTTCGTTGCGGAGCCCGCGTTCACCGATGAGGACGACGTGCCCGTCGTGACGGCCTGTCTGTGGCGGGAGGCGACGGACGATCGGTGGCGGCACGGCGTGATCGACTTCCCCACCGGGTGGTCCGACCCCGATGGGGCGACGGGCCTGTTCGAGCTCCTGGTCGACCGTTCGCCGGAGGCGTTCCAGCGCTTCGCCGAGGACTACTACGAGGTCTCTGTGAACCTGGAAGCGGTGCGCGATGTGTATGCCTTGCGACCGCTGAGCCATGAGCTCGTGTCATCGCTGAACCCGGAGGTCACTCTCGTGGACCTGGCCGAGGACATCGCCGAGATCGGCTACCCGCGGCCGCTCCGGGACGCGACTTGAGCTTCAACCGTCGGTGAGTCGATGGGGAGCCCAGCCCGCCGGTGACCGGGTGTGGTCGCCTGCGGCGTATCGGCTCCAGGTTCCGCCGTTCTCTCGGAGGAGTCGGCTGGTGGTCTTGTCCGTACCTGTGTACGCCGACAGTGAACGGGCTTCACCCGCAGGAACCCGCGCGACGTCGCACCGGCCCTCCGGATACTGTCGCGCTGAGAGAAGGAGGAGGTCATGGCACTCGCCAGCAGGGGCTCTCGGCACATCAGCGTCGACGGCGTCACCTACCGATGGACAGTCCGCAGGCGGGCGACCTACTCGCGCGGCCTGGCCTGGCGGCCACTGACATACGCGGTCGAACAGGACAACACTCCGGGCAGCACGCTGGTGGTCACCACGAACCGGCCCCATCCCGGCAACTGGCTCGGGTTCCCTGCCCGCGCCGTCCTACCTGGAGAGGTGGCCACGGCTATCCGGACCGCCCGAGCCGAGGGCTGGACACCGGAGGCTCCCGGTCCACCCTTCCAGCTCGACCAATCCGATGGATTCACCCCAGCAAGCTGACCACGATCGAATAAGCCGCATCACAACAGCTCCTTCGGAATGCAACACACACAGATCTCGCCGTCACGAACATGGTGACGGAATTCGACCTGCCCAACGACCATACGGTTCAAGCGCACACGGCTTCTGCTGGTACAAGCAACAGTTGCGCGCTGTCGCTGCTGCAGGCCGGCGTCGACACCACAGTCATCGCGTTCTGGCTCGGCCACGCCGGCGTCCGCTCCACCGACGCCTACGTCCACGCCGACATGACCATCAAGGAACAGGCCCTCGCCCTGACTACCCCGGTCACCTCCCGGCCGGGCCGATGCCGACCTAGTGACAAGATCCTCGCCTTTCTTGACCGACCTCTGATACGGCCGGATCAGAGCTTCCTTCCACGCCATGCAACACTCAACGCGTGACAACGTCCGGAGAAGCGTCCGAAGCAGATCCGCCCGAAGGCGGCGGTCTCTACGCCTGTCCCTGCTGCGAGCTCTTGACGCTAGAAGCCCGCGGACACTTCCAGATTTGTGACGAGTGCGGGTGGGAGGACGACGGCCAAGACGACCCGAACGCCGACGAAGTCTGGGGCGGTCCGAACGGATCGGAGAGTCTGACAGATTCGCGTCGTCGCTACGCGCGATACGTCGCCACAACAAGGGCAACAGATCCGAGATCGGCAGCCAACGGTGGCCCAGGCAGGTGGCGTTCGCGCCCGAACCGTCGTCGCAGCTGAGCACGGGGCGGGGCGGGGTTTGACGGCGCCGGGGCTGGGCAGCGGCCGCTGCCCAGCCCCGGGTTCGGTTTCCTACCGGCTACCTCAGCAGTTGGGGTAGATGTCCTTGGAGCTCCACCAGTCCAGCGCGCCCCAGGTCTGCGGGCCGACCTGGCCGTCGACCTGCAGGTACCCCATGCACGTCTGGAAGTCGCGGACGCGCTTGAGGGTGTCGTCGCCGAAGACCCCGTCGACGGTGGTCTTGCCGTGGGTGTCGGGGTTGAGCGAGTAGTTGAGCTCACACTGGAGCTCCCTGACGGCGTCGCCGGTGGCGCCGTACTTGAGCAGCGGCTCGGCGGTACTCCAGTCGCCGCAGCGCGTCCCCGCCGCGCTGGCGGTGCCGGCGGTGGCGACGGTGCCTGCGAGGAGCAGACCGGTGGCGGCCAGCCCGATGATGATCTTGCGCATGGGTTCCCTCCCGTTGGCGTGCGCCGTCCTGACGGCGCAGCGTGTGCCTCGACCCTGCCAGGCCAGTTGGCCCCCAGAGGCATCCAATTGACTGCCGTTTCCGTGGGCCAATCGAGCCGGGGCGGAGTCGGCGAGGCCCCACTTCCGGCCGGCCAGGCCGTTGCAGTCCCAGATGCCCAGCTGGGCGCGGTCGGAGGAGGCGAAGCCGAGCTCGTCCAGGCACCTGCCGGTCAGCACGTTCTCCAGCGACCCGTCGGGCCGGTGGGGAACCACGGCGGATTCAACTGAACTGCCCCACGGTTCACGCTGGATGACCCGACCCCAGGCCCGCATCGCGGCCTTCTCATGGATGGCCCGGTACAACCGCAGACGACGCCACTCCGCCGTCGGTCACCAAAGCCCGGTCGACCACGAACGACAACACGCCACCAGCACGGACAGCCTGAATCTGGTGGCACAGCAGGCAAGTGTCCATGAATTAGGGCAAAGCCCGGGCCATCACCCTCGCCGAGGCCTACGCGCGGCATCCCGAACGCTTCGGCCGCCGCCCCGGACCACCCGAGATCCCGCAGACAACGTGGATCAACGACCCAGCCAAGCGAAGGGAACCCGCACCACAAACCTCATAGCATCACGACCGTCTCACTGGACTTGGAATCTTCCGCACCCGCCCGAACAACGAGCCCGTCCGGCCGGCCCGCGCAGCCGCGTAGCTGTCTCCAGGCGTGCTGGACAGCCTTCGGCGCCGGACGCACCAGGGACTCCGCCCCTGCCATCGTCATCCTCCTCCGGGCGGGAGGAGGTCGAGCCCGGGGGCGGCGTACGCCTCTGGAGGCCGCTCCCGTCTGCCGCCCAGGGCGGCCCGGCGTCACGACTTCTCGTACGTGAACTCGGCTGCCGGGCCGGGTGGGGAGGAGTAGCCGTTCGACAGCACGGTGACGTCCACGGTGGCGGGTTTGCCGACGCCGGTGCTCGGGTCGGGCACGATGGCGACGAGTGCGCTGGGCTCGCCGGTGAGGTTGATCTGGACGGAGGGTGAGGGGTTGTCGCCGAAGTAGACCTGGGCGTCGGAATCGAAGTCGATGCCGGTGATCACGATGGGGTCGCCCTTGGCACCGCTGGGCGGGGTGAGGCCGGTGAGCGTCACCGGGGCGGGGCCGTCGTAGGCGAACTGGCCGAAGGGGACGGCCGGCGAGGTGCCCAGGGTGGTGGTGACCCGGACGGCGACCACGCCGACCCCGGCGGGGGCGCGGACGGTGACCGAGTTGCCGTCGCTGCTGATGACCGGGTTCTGGCAGGGAACCGTGCCGAAGTCGACCGTCGCGCCCGGGTCGAAGCCGCTGCCGGCGATCACGACCACGCTGCCGGCGTTGCCGACGTCGCCGACGATGCCCCGCACCACCGGGCCGGACGGCACGTCGGCTGCGCCGAGCAGGCCGAGGTAGGTGGAGTTGGCGTGCTGGTAGGCGACCTGGCCCATGAAGTCCTGGACGGTGCTTTTGATCAGAACATGGTCGTAGTCACTCTGGTAGTCCGGGTGCAGCTGATCGGCGTTGCCCGGCTGGGCGTAGCCGTGCGGGCCCGGCAGGGCGGCGAGCGCTGTGATGACGGCGTTGACCTGGTCGTTGGCGGCCGGGCCGGGGGCGGGGTACCACTTCTTGGCGTTGTCGAGGCTGGTCCAGGCCTGCGGGACCAGGTCCCAGGTGTTGAAGTGGCGCACGTTGGCGACCCAGTTCAGGGAGTCCACGTAGGCCGCGAAGTCCGTGCCTCCGGCGGTGGGGGCGGCGAAGGTGTGGAGGCCGAACTGCACGGTGGACTGCGGCCAGGCCTGTGTCTGGAGGTAGGGGGCGACCATGGTGGCGATGCAGCCGCCCAGGCTGTGGCCGATCACGTGCACGGTGGGGTTCGGGGAAGCGTCGGCGAGGGCGGCGGCGAGCGCCTGCACCAGGGTGATGCCCGCCGTGCTCATGGTGACGACCTGGCTGAACGCCTCCATCGCGCCCTTGGAGACGAACACCGGTGCGGAGGGCGTGCCGACGGCGGTGAACGGCACCACCGTGCCCACGTCGAGATCCTCCAGCAGGTCGGTGACCTCGGCGACGGTGCCGCGCAGGACCACCGCGAACGCGTTGGCCGACCGGTTCGCGGCCAGGTAGGCCATGTTCGCGTTGCCCGGGCTGAGTGCCAGCCACAGCAGGTTCCAGTCGGTCCCGGTCGCGAGGGAGGGGTTCGCCAACTGCTGGCCGACACCGAGGAACATCCGCTTCTGCTGCTCGGCGAGCGTCTCGCCCGACGGTCGTGGGGTGGCCGCGGTCGCCGCGATCGCGGCCAGTGTCATGGCCACCTGGGCCGTGGTCGGTGTGCTCTGCTCGGTCGTCATACGTACTCCCTGGGATCGGACCGCCCCGCCGGACCGGCGGGTGCGCTCCCTCTGGATCCCGCCCGGGACGTCCGGGAATGTGCCCGGAGGCGGTACGTCATGCCAAAGGGCGCACGGCTGACGCCGCAGGCCGAGTCCGCGTCGACACAGCCGCTCCCCCAGGGAGGCCGCCTGGCTGATCCGGTTGCGGGCGTACCCGACCCGGGACTGGCCGAGCGGTTCCCTGGCGGCCTTGGTGCGGAGCCGGCGGGAGACGTGCCAGGTGTCGAACCGCTGCAGGAGCTGCCGGAGCTGCCGGTGCTCGCAGTTGCGGACCACGGCGAGCCGATCGGCCACCCACCGCTGGTAGAGAAGGAGTTGACGGCCGCCGTCGACGTCGCCACCCGCTCCATCCTGGCCGCCGTCCTGCGCCGCCACAGCGCCAAGATCGTCGATGCCGCCCTGCTGCTCGCCGAGATGGCCGTCCCCGGCCAGCTCGCGGCGCAACTGCTGTTCACCGGCCTGCGGCTGCTGGCGGACATCGGCCGCCCGGGGCCCGGGCGAGGTGCGGCGTCGCGCCGGCCTCCCCCACGGTCGACCAGGGCCCGCAGGCGGCCGGCGAGACGGAGCGGCTATGCGTCCGGGGCTTTGAGGTGGATCTCCTGGGATGCGGCGTCTGCGGGTTCCTCGCCCTCACGCAACGCCGCCGCTGCCTGGGTGAGTTGTTGCTGGAGCAGCTGGGCCTGGGCCTGGATCTGCTGCTTCTTCTGCGGATTGTTGGCGATCGTCGAGTTGGCCAACGCGCTCGCCAGCGCGCTCTTGACGTCGTCGATCAACTGCTGCGGGTCCTGGCGGAGGATCGAGACGAAGGACGAGGCGGTACCGATGCCGGCCAGCAACGCCTGCTGGTCAACACCGAGGGAGTCCTCGTTCTCCGCCAGGAGGCTCCTGAGGTTGGTCCAGGCGCCCTCCCAGAGAACAGGCGGTTGGGGCACGGGGGTGGTGGTATCCGTATCGCTCATCGAAGAGCTCCTGTCGGGTCGGTGCAGCGGACACCGGCCTATGACGGTCGGCGCATGCGCTGGGCTGGTTTCATGATCATAATGTGCGTGAAGTCACTGTCCGGTTACGCTGTGACATCAGGCGGCGGGCCGGTGGGTCGGGTGGTCCGGCCCGGTCCTGTGCGGTCAGGCGATGTTCTTGTACCGGTAGGCGGCGTAGTCGGCCTTGTGGTCCCAGTACGGGTACGGGACCTTGTGGTGCTTCACACGGGGAGGCGTCTGCTCGTACGCGACGTAGTGGGTGCGCTTCTTGTCCGCCCAGCCGGCGAAGATCAGTACGTTGCCGCTCTTGGCGTCGGCCAGCGCGTCGCCGGGCCTGAGCTGGTCCGCCGTGATCCGCTCCGTCACCGCGGGATCGGTGAGCTGCTCGACGGTCAGGCTCGTGGGCAGGCGCCAGGCCATCGAGACGTACCCGGCCGCGTCGGTGCGGTACTTCTTGCCGTCGGGGTCCGGGTAGTAGCGCTGCGTGCTGTAGGGGACGCCGCGCTTGAACCAGAAGTCGGCGCGCTTCAGGATGTCCGCACGGGTGACGCCCTGAGCGGCGGGCGCGGTGACAGCGGCCTGCGCCGGCCCGGGGGCGGCCGCTTGTGCGGATGCCGGCAACGCGAGGGTGGTGGCCGCGATGATGCCCGCGGCCATGAACAAGGACCTGAATCGCACGGTGGACTCCTTCGTGGTCGGCGGCGTCCCAGAGAAGGGTGTCCCCGTGACCCCGGATTGAGAGGCCCGCCGCTGTCCTGCCGACCGGCCACGGGGCCGACCGCCCCGACTCCGGGCGGACCCGCCTCGCGACGAGACTGCAGCGCAGGGGAAATCCGCGGGGACGATCATGCGCATGATCACCTGATCGGGTGAACACCACCCACCAGGCAGGCCATGGGGCTCCAGGTGGGCCCGGACCGGGTGACGGGGCCGCGGCACCGCCGAACACGACCCCCACCAAAGCCGCAGCTCACCAACGACCGCCTTTGCCTGGCCGAGACCACGATCGCCACCCTGGCCCACGGTGACGCTCCCCCGACTCCGGACGTGGTCGCCGGCTTCGCGCGCACCCTCGGCATCCCCGAGGGCGACCTGGCAGCCGTCGTGGGAGTCGAACTCCCCGAACCACGCTGGCCCGATGACCCGTTGGCCGCCGAGATGGCAGGGCTGCTCCGGAACTGCCGCCTGCCGACCTCCGCTCAGGTCGACCGGGCTAGGTACGGCCGAATCCGACACCGGAGACCCGGCCGGTCCGAGCGCGGAGGCCGGGCCGCGCACAGGCCCCGCCCAGCAGCGAACCGTTGACGTTCGAACGGTCCGCCCGGACACTGGGGCGATGATCGCTACTGCGCGGCGTGGCCCGCTGCGTCTCTGGGGCAAGATCCGGGCCGACTTCCACGCCGGGGACGTCGTCGAGCGGTGGACCGCCCGGGCGGCGTGGGCGATGGCGACGGTGTTCGCCTGGATGGTCTCCGTCATCGCCCTGGTATGGGCGCCGATGGTCGCCGGCGTCCCCGAAGGGGTGGCGGGCCTCCTGTTCCTCCTGGTGTCCGTCGCGCTGCCCATCGCCTCCGCGTGTGCGGTCACCGCGGCGCCCACGGGCCGCACTGGGCGCCCCGTACTGGTCGCGGTCATCCTGATCTGCTGCACATTGGCCGGCCTGCTGCTCCACTAGGCGAGGAAGTCCGCGACCTCGGCGGTCACCTCGCGCTGCCAGGCCTGCGACTGGGGACGCGCGTATGTCGGGTCGTCGTGGGCAGCGAAGCCGCTCCGGCGGCCGCCGAACCGACGGCGCCGCCCTGATCTGCCGCCTGGAAGACGTCATGGTCACCCGGCGCTCGTGGACGGTGCAGGAGTTCGAGCAGCAGCTCGCCGGGGCGCAGCGTCGCGAGGGCCGGCTCGGCGGCGCCGGAGAGGAAGACGTGCAGCGGGGCCGGCGGCTGTTCGGGCCGGTGACACGGCGAGGCCTGCGGGCGCTGGAGAGGGGACGGAACAACGGCGAGCGCTTAGGGGCCGGGGAAGGCGCGTCGCCCCCGTTCCCGGTGGCGGTCGTGGGGGCGACGGGACGACCGACCTGCGGGTGGCCCGCGATGGCCCGCGAATGCCGGTCAGGATCGGGGCGATGCCGTGCGGGCTACTCCTCGACCGGCTGGGGGACGGTGTCGCCGATGACTTCGGTGAGGCGCTGTAGCTGGGTGGCGAGTTCGCGGCGTTCCCGGGGGGTGAAGTGCGACAGGGCCTCTGACTGACGTGCCCGCAGTTCCGCACGCATCGCCGCGAGCTGGTCGGCGCCGTCGCCGGTCAGGCGGACGAGGACCTGGCGCTCGTCGCGCGGGGAACGTTGACGCGTGACCACGCCTGCCGCTTCGAGCTGCTTGAGCATGCGGGTCGCGGTGGGGACGCTGACCTCGGCGGCGACGGCAAGCCTGCCGACCGGCAGCCCCTCGCCCCGTGTGTCGGCGGCCAGAGGCTCCAGCATCGTGGACTGCGCCATGGACAATCCGGTGCCGGAGCGGCCCATGGTGGCCGCCCGAGCGCGGCGCATGGCATAGAACAGCCGGTCCGCGGCCTCCGCCAGCTCCCGCACACCGACCTCGTCCCCGGATGTGTCCTGGGGGTCGCCCTCTTCGTGCTTGCTCGTCTCTCGCATGACTGTTAGCTTACTAAATGAATTCACTAGCAAGCTAACCTTTAGGAGGCTTTGAATCATGGACTTCCCCGCACGTATCGACGTCCACAACCACATCGTCCCGCCGGTCTGGGCCGACACCCTGGCCGCGCGCGGCCTGAACTCCGGCGGCTGGGCCATCCCCGCCTGGAGCCCCGAGAGCGCGATCGCGATGATGGACCAGCAGGGCATAGCCACCGCCGTCATGTCCGTCACCTCGCCCGGTGTCCACCTCGGCGACGACGGCGACGCCCGCGACCTGGCCCGCGCCGTCAACGAGTACGGGGCCGAGGTCGTCAAGGACAACCCCGACCGCTTCGGCCACTTCGCCAGCATCCCGCTGCCCGACGTGGACGCCGCCCTCGCCGAGGCCGTCCACGCACTCGACATCCTCGGGGCCGACGGCGTGGTCCTCATGTCCAACGCCCACGGCAAGTACCTCGGCGACGCGGACTTCGAGCCCCTGTGGGCCGAGCTGGACCGCCGCGCCGCGAACGTCTTCATCCACCCCGCGCAGCCCCCGATGACGCTGCTGCCCGGCACCCCCGCCCCGCTCGCGGACTACGTCTTCGACACCACCCGCACCGCCCTGAACATGGTGCTGAACGGCGTCATGGACCGCTACCGCAACGTCCGCGTCATCCTGTCCCACGGCGGCGGCTTCCTTCCCTACGCCGCCTACCGCTTCTCAGGCCTCACCTCCACCGTCGTGGACCGCGGGCGCAGGGCCGAGGACATCCTGCGCGACCTGAAGCGGTTCTACTTCGACACCGCCCTGTCCGCCAGCCCCTCCGCCCTGCCCGCCCTGCTCGCCTTCGCCGAGCCCGGCCACGTCCTCTACGGCAGCGACTGGCCCTTCGCCCCGCAGGAGGCCGGCAGTTACTACAACCACTTCCTGGAGACCTACCCGGGCTTCACCCCCGGCCAGGCCGAAGCCATCAACCGCGGCAACGCCGAGGCGCTCCTCCCCCGCCTCGCCCGCTGACCTGACCCTCCGGGCGACGGGCGTCACCGCCGTGCCACGATGCCCCGCACCGACGTGCGGGGCATCGGCGCTGGTCGGCGGCGCTGCCGGTCGGGTGCCTGCTGGAATCCGGTAGCGGGGACCTGCCCGCGCAGGGCTGCCGGTGACGGGGTTCAGGGGGCGGGGTTCAGGGGGCGGGGAGGGTGGCGGTCAGGCGGTGGCCGCCGTGGCTGGGACCGTGGCGAAGGCTGCCGCCGAGCTTGTCGGCGAGGACCGTGAGGCCGGCCAGTCCCAGGCCACTGCCGGGCAGGGGGGCCGAGGGCGCTCCCGTGGGGCTGCCGTTGGCGACGGTGAGCTCGACCTCACCGGGGCGGTAGGCGAGGACGAGTTCGATCGGGGCTCCCGGGGCGTGCTTGACCGCGTTGACCATGCCCTCCCGTGCGATCCGCAGCAGGGCCTGGCGCAGTTCCTCCGGCAGCGGGCGGCGGTGCCCCTCCACCCGGTGGGTGGCGGTCACACCCACGGAGGCGAGGTTGGCCACGAGGGTGTCGAGGAAGGGCAGGACGGACTCCTGCCCGCCGCCGGTGTCCGGTGCGGCGGCCGTCGGGTGCCCGGCGTCGCCGTCGGGGGGTCGGCGCAGCAGGTGGAGGATGTGGTGGAGGTCGGCCATGACGGTGCGGGCGGTGTCGTGGACGATGCCCGCGCTGTCGCGGACCTTGCCGGGCTGATCCGCGTTGAGGCGGATGGCGTCGGCGTGCAGGGCGACGACGGCGATGTGGTGGCCCAGGCCGTCGTGCATCTGGTAGGCGATGCGCCCGCGTTCTTCGAGGACGGCGTTGCGGATGGCCTGGTCGACCGATGCCTGCAGGTGGGTGACCTGGCGGGCGGCGAGGGCGTGCAGGCGGGCGTGGCGGCTCAGGACGGCGCCGGTGATGCCGGGCAGGACGATGCCGGTGGCCAGGTGGTAGAGGGCGTCGGCGGACATGACGGCCGTGCCGACCATGGGGCGGGTGACCAGGTAGGCGGCGGACACGGTGGCGATGGCGAGGGCCTGGGGGTGGCGGCCGCAGCGGGTCAGGGCCCAGGTGCCGAAGATCAGCAGGGTGGGCTCGTCGGTGGCGATCGATGCCAACAGGCCGGCAAGGACCGGCAGTTCGCTGTGGCGGCGGCGCACAAGCAGGGTGACGGAGCACAACGCGGCCACGACGATGGATGCGACGAAGCCGTGCACCACGCCGGTGCGGTACTTGTGCGCGGCGTCCAGCATGGCCAGCAGCGCGCACGACAGGGTCACCAGCGCATCGGCCACCCGGGGGTCGAGCCCGCGCAGCCGCTCGACCACGCGCCGCCAAGGGGCGCGCCGGCCGGCGGGCGTGCCGGTGGTGAACGTCTCACGGGTGACGGCGGGGTTCACTGCGGCTGCAGGGGATCGTGCCGGCGGGCGAACAGTCCGGCCTGGTGGGCCAGGACCGCCGCCTGGGTGCGGTTCTCCAGCCCCAGGGCGGTCAGGATCCGGGAGACATAGGTCTTCACGCTCGCCACCGACAGCTGCCGCGCCTGGGCGATCTGCTGGTTGGTCATGCCTTCCCCGATCAGTCGGAGCACCTCGACCTCGCTGGGAGCGAGGCTGGCCGCGATCCGGGCCCGGCCGGTGCGCCCCGCGGTCGCTTGTCGGGCGGTCTCGTCGACGAGGCGGACCATCGCCTTCGGCGACATCACGCTGCCGCCTGCGGCGACCGCGCGCACGGCGGCGATCAGTTCCTCGGCTGCGCTGTCCTTGAGCAGGAAGCCGCACGCACCGGCCTGGAGCGCGTCCAGGACGAGGTCGGTGGTGTTGAAGGTGGTCAGTACGAGGACCTTGGGGCCGTCGCCGGCACGTGCCAGCGCCGCCGTCGTCTGCACACCGTCCATGCGGGGCATCCGCAGGTCCATCAGCACCACGTCCGGGCGGTGCGCGCGTACCTCGGCGAGCGCTTCCGCCCCGTCTCCGGCCTCGGCCACCACGGTGACGTCCGGGCACGTCTCCAGGATCGACCGCAGTCCCGCCCGAACCAGAGGCTGGTCGTCGACCAGCAGCACCCGCACCGTCACCACAGAACTCCCGCATCACTTCCGCCGCAGCTTGCAGCGCAACCCGACCACAGAACGGACCGTTTTATTCCGATTAGCATCCTAATGGGAACCCTCGCGACAGAGGTCTCTACCAATGTCATCTTTCGGCGACACCCTCCGCCACCGGGCCGCCAGGATCGACACCCGGCGGCCGCCGGCCATTCGCCGGGGACACTGCACCGCCGAAGGCGAACAGCGGCCGGTCGACGGCGATGACCGGGATCTTCGCCTTGTTCGCGGCCGCCACGGAGTTGCCCGCCGCGTCGGAGTCCACCGGATTGACGACGATCGCGCCGAGCTTCGAACTGGTGAAGTTCTGCAGCTGGTTGGCCTGCTGCGAGGCGTCGTTCTGCGCGTCGGTGACCGTCAGGTCCACCCCCGGCTTCTTCGCCTCGTCCTGTGCACCGGAGCGGATCTGCACGAAGAACGGGTTGTTGAGCGTGGAGAGCGAGAGGCCGACCTTCTGGGTGGCGGACTTCGGATCGCCGTGCAGGAACGAGGTCGCCCCCACACCCTGGGCGGTGATCGCGTTGGCTCGCCGACGCGTGAACGTGCTGTTCGCCCCCGTTCGAGATCGGCGCAGACATCACGTCACCCCATATGTCCCGACCGCTGCCCGGCCGGGTGCCGTCACTCGACGGGATTCGTCCCGTCGCGAGAACCCCCGCCACGCCCTCGGAATTGCCGAAGGATAACTCCACCTACGTCCTTTGATGACATGGGGCCTTGAATTGGAGGGACTTGAGTCCTGATTATGAATCGGGCGCGAGGAATCTCTTGCAGAGCCCGATATGGCAGGCAAAGATCACATCCGCAACCGCAGGACCACCGCCACAAGACCCGGCACAAGCAACCAGCTCGGCACATTCATGGGCTACTTGGCGCGGTGGCGACCACGAAGGATATTGACCTTTCATGAACCGTCGCACACTCCGCAGCACCGTCTTCGCCGCTGTCGCGCTCACCATGTCCAGCGCCATCGCGGCCACCACCGCCCCGCCGGCCACCGCGGCCACCACCAGCAGCACCACGGAGGCGGCGTCCGTCGCGGCCGCGGTCGAGAAGGCCACCGGCACCATCGCCACCAGCGACACCACGGTGTCCGTACCGACCACCGCCGACGGCACCATCACTGCGAGAACAGCCGCCGGATCGAGCATCACCATCACCCTGCCCGGAACCGGCAGCAGCTCCGCGCACACGGTGAACGGCACGACGGTCTACCCCGACAGCAACACCAGCGCCGACCTCGCGGTCCAGCCCACCGGCGACGGCAGCGTCCGCTCCCTGATCACCATCAACAACAACTCCGCCGCCCACGAATACCGCTTCGACCTCGGCCTGCCCGCCGGGGCCACCCTCACCCAGCTCGACGACGGCAGCGTCCTCGTCCTGGACGGCGACACGCCGCTCGGCATCTTCAACGCTCCTTGGGCCAAGGACCGGAACGCCAAGTCCGTCCCCACCGGCTTCCGTGTCGACGGCACTGCCCTCGTCCAGACCGTCGAGTTCAACCGGAACACCGCCTTCCCCGTCATCGCCGACCCCTGGTACAACCCCCTCTCCTGGGACTGGGGCACGATCTTCGACAAGTTCAAGAGCTGCGGATCCGGCACCCTTCAGTTCATCGGTGCTGACCAGGCTGCACGCGTGGGCGGAACCGCGGCGCTCGGTGCGAAGCTCGCCCAGGCCGGGCTGAGGGTCAAGAACGTGTCACCGGGTGGAGTTTTCGTGGCAGCCTCCGCCGGGTGCATCATCGGCGCCATCCGAAACTGGTGACGCGATGACGGACATATCCAGGCGAATCAATTGGCTACGACGGCTCGGGATCGTCGAGCCCATTCAGTCGGCCTCTACGCGGCGGCCTTGGCTGACCGCACTCGGCGCCGGCGGTCTGACCTTTCTCGTGGCTTCCCTCACACTCGGCAGCGCCAGCGCGATCAGCTGGCTAGCAGCTTTCGTGGTGGCTCTGGTCACTCTTGTCGTCACCATTCGCTGGTAGTCGCCGATGAGTTCGAAGGAGTGCGGCTCGATCGCGCACGCCCGGTTGCCGCTCGGCGCCCCGGGCGACGGATGCCGCACGTGATGAGGAAATCGGCTCACACGGGAAGTGAGGTCAGCCCATGGCAGTCCTGTTGCTGGTAGCCGGACTGACGACCGCCCTCGGCCTGCTGGCGGTCGTACTTCCGATCATCGCCGTGAGGGTCTCCCGGGCCAGGCTGCTCGCAACCGCCGGTGCCGCCACGGTGATCGGAGCGATGGGCCTGTGGGCGACCACGGTGCTGTCCAACGTCGGCCCGATCGACGGGACCGCCCACCCCGAGCAGTTGTACGACGCCGGAGCGCTGGTCGGCATCCCCGTCGCCATCGTCATGGGCCACCGCCGCAGGCGATCGCGGCGACGCAAGCCGTGACACCCCTGTGGGCACGGTCGTCGAAGCCGTGCCCACAGGTCTCACAGCCTTGCGCCTGTCCGCGGCCCGGGTGTCGGCGCCGACCGGGCGGGAGCGCCGTTCCGAGCACGCGATGTCTCGATGGCGGACTGCCTGGCCGGCGGCCCCTCCGTCATCCCCCGTTCACCCTCGTCCGGCACCACGCCGACACCGCCCGCCGCACCCTCCCCGGATCGGACTGCACCGAGCCGGCGATGGTGTCCCACCGGCGGAACTGCCCCGGCACGGCTTGATGATGCCGACACGTCAGAGCGGGAGGACCATCCCTTCGCTCGCGGCCACGATCTGCCCGTCGTACGCGGAGCCCGCCTCCGCGACGGACCGCTCGCGTTCGGCGTCGGGCCAGAAGTGCGTGAGCAGCAGGCGCTCCGCTCCCGCGCGAGCGGCCCATTGACCGGCCTGGACCGCGCTGAGCAGGTACGGGTCGGTGGCCGGACCCTGCAGGGTCGCTCCGGCGACCAGCAGGTCGGCCCCGGCCGCCAGCTCCCCGAGCACCCGGTCGGGGCCGGCGTCACCGCTGTAGGCCAGAGTCAGGCCGGGGGCCGTCAACCGCACTCCCGCGTGCGGCACGTGGTGCGGAAGGAGCCGCCCGTCCAAGCGGAAGGGACCGACCTCGTAGGTCCCCGGAAGCGGACGCGGGTCGAAGACCTCGCGGAGCTCCTCGCTCGGCTCCATGGCCTGAACCCGCCCCAGTACCCCCGGAGGGCAGTACAACGGCACCCGCCCCTGCCGTGCCCCGCCGAAGAGCAGCGCTCGGCAGAGCGCGCTCAGATCCGCGCAGTGATCAGGGTGTTCGTGCGTGATGACGACGGCGTCGAGCTCGCTCGCCCCGCACCGGCCCAGCAGCCGGGGCAACGTCGCGTAACCGAGATCCAGGACCAGACGGAAGCCGTCGGCCTCCAGCAGGAAGCCACTCGCCGCCCGCCCGGCCTCCGGCCAGGCACCACACGTCCCCAGGACAGTCAGCTCACGCACCGGCGCATGCTCCCACAACACCGGCCGGCAGTGCCATCAACCACTGACGGACATGAGCAGCGGGCTCTGCCCCGTCCGACTCTCGGCGCCGCATCGCGCCCGGCGAGCTCCGGGACGCCGAACAGATCCTCGGCGCCTGGGCGACCCTGCTGCCCGCTTCACCAACCCGGGGCCCGGCCTCGCGGAGCTGCTCCACGCCGGCGCGCGAGCGCTTCACGACGGTGGAGGTGTCCGCGGGCTGCATCCCTACCCCCGCCGTGCAGGGCGAGCTGGCACCCGCACCGATCAGGCCGTCCTGGCTGCCGGTCACATCCCGGTAGTGGCGCCGGCGGTCCGACAGGACATGTGCTCGGGCCAGGGGACGTCGATGGCCACCGCGGCGGTGTAGTCGACGCCCGGCACGGAGAATCCGTAGAGGCGTTGGACTTCGGCGCGGAACCAGTCGAGGTCGGCGAGGCTCCCGATGGTGTCGGTGGTGGCGGCTTCCCAGCGTTCGGCTACAGCCGCCTGGACGTCGTCGCCGAGTTCCCAGGTCCAGCCGGATCCGGCCTTCGTCGTCCAGGGCGAGCGGGGCGGCGCCGGTGAACTGGTCCCACAGGGAGGCGAGTTGGTGGATCGGCGGGACCAGGTCCGCTCCGAGGACACCGCGCAGCAGGCCGGTGTACAGGGCGATGCCCGGGATGGCGGTGGAGGACTGGGTGACGGCGGCGCCGTTGACGGAGGTCACGGCACGCCCACCGACCGTCCTGTCGAGCCGCTCGTTCAGAGCCCGGGCGGTGGCCTCCAGGTCGGCCTTGGCCGCACCGATGGTGCCCTGCCGGTAGATCGCCGCTGTCAGCGGCGATCCGATGTACGACAGTGCCGCGGTGGCGAAGCCGTCGGCCAGCAGGCCCCGGCCGGCGAGGTGGTCGATCCAGCGTTCCCAGTCCGCACCGCCCATCACGGCCACGGTCTGCTCGACGTCGTCTCCGTCGGCCGGCCCGGTCTCGACGTCGCGGACCTCGGGAACGCCCTGGTCGTTGAAGAGGAGCGTCTTGGTTCGGCTCGCCCGGCCGATCGGCTTGAGGACGGAGGCGTACGTGGCGCCGGTGGCGGGGTCGGTGCGGCGAGGCGCGGCCACCGAGTAGATCAAGTAGTCCAGTCTGCCGCCGAAGCGCTGCTCGATGAGGTCGGAGACCTGGTCCTTCAACGCGTCGGAGAACGCGTCGCCGTTGAGGAAGACCAGGTCCCGCTCGGCGGTGCGGGTGATGTCGGCAGTGGCCGCTGTGCGGTACCAGCCGGCCGTGGCGGTGCGCCGTTCAGTGGCGGCCTTCTCGAAGGACACCGCGATCCCGCGGATTCCGGCGCGCTTGAGTCCGGCGAGCGTGGCCGCGAGACCGTACCCCGCGGAGGAGCCGATGATCAGCGCCACCGGACCGGCGCCTGTCGGCAGGCTTTCGGGGGCGGGGCAGCTCTGCCACATGTCGGCAACCAGTTGCCGGCAGCCCGCCGGGTGGGAGTCGAGGAAGAGGAATCCTCGGTTGCGGGGAGTGAGAACGCGCTCGTGCATGATGGCAGTCCTTGGGTCGGCCGGGACAAGGACGCGGCGACCACCCGGGCCACCGCATCGAGATCAGTCTGCGACCGCACTGACGCGGGCAGGAGCGCCGTCGGGGACAACGATCACGAGCCGGTCTTGGAGTGTTGCCACACTGCCGGCCGGCATGGGCTCGGGCGTGGGATGTTGTCCGGTCGGCGGTGCCACCGTCGCCGACGCGTTGCATAGGCAACATCGGTCATTTGACTGCCGGTCAGCCATTGGGTCATCCCGCACCGGCCCGTCGCACCCGTCGGTGAGGCCCCGTCGGGGTCGCCGGATCGCGAAGCGATGCCCCGCCTCGGCGGCCGTTCCTGAGCCGCGCGACCGGGAGCGGCGGCGGCCGACGTACGGGAATGCGTCGAGGTGCACACACTTCTGACGGCCCATCGTCTGCCGCATCAGCTGACGGAAGATTTTCATCACCCCCTTGACCGGTGACGGATGAGGCGTGATGCTGTCAGCATCCGAACATGACGGAACCATTCGCCGCAGACCCAGCGGAGGTCGACGATGAGCACGGAGAACACGGCAGACGAAGCGACCGCGGCCCGCCGGGCCCGGTTCGGCCAACTGCCTGCGCGCATCCCCTACTCGGACACCGTTGCAGAGAGGCCGGTCGGTCCGCGGAATCCCGGGAACGACGACGCCTACCGGCCCGAGCTCTCCTTCCCCTGCCTCGCACTGGACTTCGCCCTGTAGCGGCCGAACGGCAGGAGGATCTGCACCGGCTTGCCGGACACCCCGCCAGGAGGAGCTTCCCAGCCTCACGCGTTACTGGTTAGAACGGTGACGATGGAGGCGGTTCCACAGCCACGTGTTCCCACGTGCAGCGTATGAGGAGGACCGATATGAGGACCAGCAATCCAATCCTGTCCCGCAGGGGCTTCACCCGCGGCGCCGTGCTCCCGGCGCCTGGCGCCCGGCAACCACAGCCGGTCGCCGTCGGCACGAACTCCCATGACGGCCACCCCTTCGACACCCACTGGGGCGGCGCCCACCCCGAGGACAACGATCCGCTCCTCTTCGAGGATGCTCCGGCCGGGCACGTCGCGATGACGCTGGACGACGTCGTCGTCCGGACGGCCGGGACCCTGGGGACGGTGGCGCTGACGGCGGTGCTCTCGTGGGTCCTGCTGCCCGTCGACGCCACCAGCATCGGCCGCTCCTACGGCATCGCCGTGGGCGCCGCCCTGATCGCCTTCGTCCTGGCCCTCGTCCAGACGTCCAGGCCCGGGCCCGCACCGGCTCTGATCCTGGGCTACGCGGCCTTCGAGGGTGTCTTCCTCGGCGTCGTCTCCAGCGCCGCCTCCACACACATCGCACCGGGCGTCGTGGTCCAGGCCGTGCTGGGCACGTTCGCGGTCTCCGCCGGCACGCTGCTCGCGTACCGGATGCGCTGGATCCGCGTCACCCGCCGGTTCCAGGGCTTCGTCCTGGCTTCGGCCACCGGCTTCCTGCTGCTGACAGCGGCCGACCTGCTGTTCTCCGCCTTCGGTTCCGGCAACGGCCTCGGCTTCGACAGCGGCGGCCTGGGCATCGCCTTCGGCATCGCGGGCATCATCCTGGGCGCGTGCTTCCTGGCCCTGGACTTCCGGCAGATCGAGGACGCGATCGCGGACGGGGCCCCGCGCGAGGAGTCGTGGCTGGCGGCATTCGGGCTCACCCTGACCCTGGTGTGGATCTACCTGGAAGCGCTACGCGTGCTGTCCATCCTGCGGGGCGACGACTGACACCGCCGGCGGCGGCCGACGGCGACGGCCACCTCGGCCCAGCCCGCGCCCAGGCGCGGACTTCGAGGGTGACAGTCATCTGACGGATTCCCGGCCGGTGGCCGTGACCCGAGAGTGAGGGCACCGACAGGCGTGCCGCCCCGCTCGGGCGGGCTCAGGAGCCGCTTGGCGTGTCGGTGTTGTTGTTGCTACTCGTTCATCAGCGAAGGGACTGTCCCATGGCAGAAGGCAAGAGCACCCGGAAGCGTCGCCTCGCGAGCGTGGCGGTGTGGACCGCGGCCACGAGTCTCGCGGTGGGCACGGCCGTGTTCGGCGGCATCGCGAACGCGACGACTCCGGAGTCCGTCACGGTCGGCGCCAAGCCGACGATCGTCCTGGAGCACGGCGCGTTCGCCGATGCGTCCAGCTGGGACGGCGTGATCGAGCGGCTGCGCGCGGACGGGTACCCGGTGGTGGCAGCTGCCGATCCGCTTCGCGGTCCTGCCTCCGACACGGCCGCGCTGCGCAGCGTGATCGACCACATCCCGGGGCCGCAGATCCTGGTGGGCCATTCCTAAGGGGGCTCGTTGACGTCCTCCAGGCCCTAAAGGACCTGGATTCCTACCACCGGAACGTGCCGGTCTGGGTGGGTTCCTGCTTCAACGCGCGGTGCCGGGACCGAAGCCCTGGTCTTACCTACGCTCTGCGAGGCGTTTAGCCTGTCCGCCCGTCCGGCGGCCAGGATGTTGCGTGCGGCGTTGACATCGCGGTCGTGGACAGTCCCACAGTCCCCGCAGGCCCACTCACGGACCGACAGCGGCTTGGGGCCGTCCTTGATCCCGCAGGCGGAGCAGACCTGAGAGGTGGGCTCGAAGCGGCCGAGGCGGCCGAAGTACCGGCCGTGCTTGATGGTCTTGTACTCCAGCATCGTAAGGAACTGCGACCATCCGGCGTCGTGCACGGACTTGGCGAGGCTGGTCCGCGCGAGGCCCTTCACCGCGAGGTCTTCCACGTACAGCGCTTGGTTGTCGCGCACGAGTCGCGTGGATTCCTTGTGGTGCCAGTCCCGGCGGCGGTCGGCCACGCGGGCGTGCTGACGCGCGACCTTCCTGCGGGCCTTGGCCCGGTTGTTGCTGCCCTTCGCGCAGCGGCTCAGGGCCTTCTGCATCCGCTTGAGCCTGCGCTCTGCTTGGCGGAGGAACTTCGGGGCGTCGATCTTCTTCCCGTCCGACAGGACGGCGAAGTGGGTGAGACCGAGGTCGATCCCGGTCTCGCTGTCCAGGCCGCCGCCGAGGTCCAGGTCTTCGATGATCTGCGGTTCGGTGTCCACGACGAAGGATGCCCAGTACCGATCGGCGGCGTCCTTGGCGACCGTGACCGAGGTCGGGGCGGCCGGGAGAGGACGCGACCAGCGCACCTCAAGGTCGCCGATCTTCGCCACGTACAGACGGCCGTTGTCCCGCAGGGAGAACCCGTTGGCGGTGAGCCGGACCGACTGCCGATTGTCCCGCTTCGACTTGAAGCGAGGGGGTGCGATCTTCGGACCCTTGCGCCTGCCGGTGACCGAGGAGAAGAAGTTCCGGTAGGCGGTGTGCAGATCCCGAAGGGACTGCACCAGCACCACCGACGACACATCCGCCAGCCACGCACGTTCCCCGGTGTGCTTCGCGGTGGTGATGACCTGCTTCTGCAAGTCGGTGTCCTTGACGTACGGCAGCCCCGCCGCATGGGCTTCCCGACGCACCCGGAGGCCGTCGTTGAAGACCACCCTCGCGCACCCGAACGCCTGAGCCAGCGATCGACGCTGACCGGGCGTGGGATGCACGCGGTAGTTGTACCGGAGCTGCACAACCCTGATCGTATCGTTTGGTCTATGTCCCCGGGTCCACGCTCGGGACCGCCCTGGACCCGGTCACCTATTCGCTCCCGGGCAGCACCGGCACGACGGACCTGTACATCCGCGCGGACGCGTTCCGCCACCAGTTCGCCGCCGACGTCCCCGCCGGCCAGGCGGCGCTCATGGCCGCCACGCAGCGTCCGATCGCCCAGCGCGCCCTGCAGGAGCCGGCGACCGTCGCCGCCTGGCGGGAGAAGCCGAGCTGGGACGTCGTCACGACCGAGGACCTGAACATCCCCGAGGCCGTCCAGCTCTTCATGGCCCAGCGGGCCCACGCCCACGTCACCGAGGTGGCGGCCTCGCACTCGGTCGCCGTGTCCCGTCCGGGGATCGTGTCCCACGTGATCGAGGAAGCAGCTCGGGCCACCCGCTGACGCGGCCGGAGCACGAGGTGCCGGGGCAGGCCGAACCGGCTCGCCCCGGCACCGGAACCGGCATGAGTGGCGGGTGGGGCCCACAGCGGGCGGCACGCGGCACGCGTCACAAGGTGATGGTCTTGTACTCCGTGTAGGAGCCGAGGCCGACCGCGCCGAACTCGCGGCCGATGCCGCTGGCCTTGAAGCCGCCGAAGGGGCCGTCGAAGCCGACGGCGGCGCCGTTGACGGTCACCGTGCCGGTACGGATGCGGCGGGCGATCGCGAGCGCGTGCCCCTCGTCGGAGGACCAGACACCGCCCGACAGGCCGTACTCGGAGTCGTTGGCGATGCGGACGGCCTCGTCCTCGTCGTCGTAGGCGATGACGACCAGGACCGGGCCGAAGATCTCCTCCTGGGCGATGCTCATGGAGTTGTCGACGTCGGCGAAGACCGTGGGGGTGACGTAGTTGCCCCGCTCCAGCCCTTCGGGGACCTGGGGGCCGCCGGTGACGAGGCGGGCGCCCTCCTCGATGCCGAGCGCGATGTAGCGGCGGACGCGTTCCTGCTGGTCGGGACGGATCATCGGCCCGATGAACGTGTCCGGGTCACTGGGGTCGCCGACCTTGAGGGACTCGACGAGCTCCTTGAGCGCGGCCACGACCTCCTCGTAACGGTCGCGCGGGGCCAGGATGCGGGTCTGGGCGATGCAGGACTCGCCGTTGTTGAGCAGGGAGGAGAACTTCAGCCCTTGAACGGCCACGCGGACGTCGGCGTCGGGCAGGATGACGGCCGCGGACTTGCCGCCCAGCTCCAAGCTGACCCGCTTGAGCTGCTCCCCGGCGATCGAGGCGATGCGCCGGCCGGCCCGGGTGGAGCCGGTGAAGGCGATCTTGTCCACCTCGGGGTGGGAGACCAGGTACTCACTCGTCTCGCGGTCGGCGGGCAGGACGCTGATCACCCCCTCGGGCAGCCCCACCTGCTCCAGGAGCTCGGCGAGCAGGCCCATGCTCAGCGAGTTCTCCGGGGAGACCTTCAGCACCACCGAGTTGCCCGCCAGCAGCGCCGGGATGATCTTCGAAGTCGCCGAGGAGAAGGGCGAGTTCCACGGGATCACCGCGGCCACGACACCCACCGCCTCGCGGCGCACCACGCTGCGCACCGGCGAAGCCGGGTCGGAGGGGATCAGTGTCCGCTCCCAGTCGAAGTCCTCGGCGGCCTTCAGATAGGCGTTGGCCTGGCGGGTCAGGCCCGGCTGGCCGGCCCGGGTGAACCAGGCCGCCGAACCGTTCTCGGCGGAGATCAGCTCGGCGATCCGCTCCGCGGCGGCCTCACGCAGCGCGTTGAAGCGCCGCAGCACTGCCACCCGCTCCAGCGGCGGGGTCTCGCGCCAGACGCCCTGTTCGAACGAGGCGCGGGCCGCGGCCACCGCGCGGTCCACGTCCGCCGGGCGGGCCTGCGCGGCCCGGCCGATCACCGTCCCGTCGTGCGGGGACCTGATGACCAGCGGTTCGGTGTCACTCGGCTCGGTCCAGCTGCCACCGATGAAGAGCCGGTCGTAAGTGATCATGTCTTTCTCCTTCAGCAATACGGCTATCTGTCACTCGACTGTAGCACTTAGATTCTCATCAGTCCCATGCCTGCCACTCAACAAGACGCGAGTGGAACGTCATGGATCCGTTCGACCGCCGCGCAGGACGAACCCCTGCGGTCCTCCTCCCGTCCACGGCGGGAAGGGCCGCGCGGCGCTCCCGCTGCACGGCGGCGGGTCACTGGCCATCGCCCATGCCCTGCGCGGCACCACCCGGTCCCGTCCGACGACGGTGTCGGGTGCCGAGGCCGTGGACGGGCCCGGGGGCGCCGGGACCGGTGACGTAGATCGACTCCCGGCCGACGCACGACACGGTTGCCGGTGGCACCTACCGTCGGGTCGCTCCGGCCTGCCGGTGGGTGCCGCCGGTCAGCAGGCCCGCGCGCTGGGCGAGCAGCGCGGCCTGGACCCTCCCGCTCACCCGCAGCCTCATCAGGATCGCGCTGACGTGATCCTTCACCGTGCCGGTTCCCAGGGTGATCCGCGCACCGATCTCGGTGGTGGAGAGCCCTTCGGCGATCAGGATCAGTACCTCCCGCTCCCGGGGTGTGAGCCGACCGACCTGCGCGACCTGCGGGTCGGCCGTGTCCGGCATGCTCCCGGGATGGCCGCGCATCAGGCTGCGCGAGGCCTTCGACGACAGGACGACGCCACCCGCCGCGAGGGTGCGCACCAGCGCGGCAAGTCGTGCGGGCTCGGTGTCCTTGAGCAGAAACCGGCGGGCCCGGAGTTCAGCGCGGTCAGGACGTACTCGTCCGCTTCGGAGGTGGTCAGCATCGCCACCACCGGCGATGACGGCAGAGCGACCAGCTCGCGCAGCGCACTGAGCCCGTCCACGTCCGGCATCCGGTCCACGTCCGGCATCTGGATGTCCAGCAGAACGACGTCCGGCCGGTGCTCGCGGACGGTGGCCACGGCCAGCCCGCCGACGGCGGTGGCGACCACCTCGATGTCGTCCGCCCGCACCGAATCCCTGCCGTACCGGCCCGTGATCTCCTGCCCGCCCGCGTCGGCGCGCACGTGGGTGACCCCCGTTTCGCCGAACGGTGGGGAAACGGGGGGTGTGGCACGGATACAGACGACGGTTCTCTCGTGCGGCCCCTCGCCGAAGGTGTGGGCCACCGCTCGCGGGCCGTGACCGTCACCTCCGACCGTTCGGGCCGGTGCCGCCTGAGCGCGACAGGCCGACTCCCGGCAAACGGCCGACCCGGACCCGAGTTGGCTGTTCGGGTCGGCAGGGACTCCGCCGGGTTGCGCAGGTGGCCGGGCATCGAGCAGCGGCGGGTCCTCCGCGCGGTGTGCGGCCAAGTGCCCGCTTCCCTCCGGCGGCTGGGGAGCGTGCACCTGCTCGGTGGGGCCAGCCGGTGGTGGAGCCCGAGCGGTCGACCGAGGAGCCGATGAGAGCGACGGCGGAACTGGGGACGGTGCCCCCAGCAGCAGGCCGGCAGAGGTGGCGGTGCCGACCAAGACGGCGGGCAAGGCGCCGGGGAGCATGTGGTGGCTGAGGATCCGTCGGCGGGGCAGGCCGTCGAGGACGGCGGCCCGGACGTGCGGCAGGGCCGACTGGTCGGCGAGCACGCCGCGCACGATGCGGGTGTTCCAGCCGATCTGGCGGACCGCCGGGGAGAGCAGCGGTAGCACGATCATGCTGCAGGACTCGGTCCGAACCGCGACTCGGTAGGGGAAGGGGGAAGGGGTGAGGCCGGGAAAGGTCCCCGCTGCGGCGGGGACCAGCGGAACGATGTCGGTCGGTAGGCGTGGAGCGGGATGCCCGCGTCCGCCGCCTGCCGTCAGGCTCTGGAACAGCACGGTGACCACCAGCTGAGAGGAAGCCACGGTTGCCGGACCGACGAGACACTGGCACCGTCCGATCGCCCTCAAGTTGTCCCCGGGTGATTGTCAGGCAAGTTCGGTCGTAGCCGGCCCGTCGTTCACGGCCGTAGCCAACCTGCGGAGCACCGGACCCTCCCTCGCACCTGCGGTGCGTCGTCCATCCAGCGTGGGCGAAACGGGGGATGCCCGAAGCTCTCCATGGTGCAGGAAACAGCGGGCTGGCCGTCAGACGGTCGTTGCCTGGGAGTGCGGGCCCGGAGGGCCGACGGCACTCGTAGTCCTCGACCAGGGCTTCAGCCATGGTGCGCGAGGCGGGGTAGGTAGGAGGGTTCGGGCACCACCAGTCGATCGTCTGTCACCGAGGATCGCCCTCTGTTGGCCATGGGGACTGTGGGGCGCCACAGATCAGGTGGATCTTCGACCCCTTCTTGCCGCGGTCGGTCGGATTCGGTCCGGTCAGTGGCCCCCTATGAAGGCGCGGATACTCACCGAGTCACTGGCGCACCGCGACCGGTCCAGCTCGCCCTGGGCACCGAGCTCGTCCAGGACAACTCAGTACATCCGGGCCCAGACCCGTTCCCGGCTCCATTGCGCGAAACGTCGGTACACCGTCTGCCAGCGGGCCCCGAAGACCGGCGGGAGCTGACGCCTGTTGCAGCCCGAGGTCGCCACAAGGAACATCGCGGCCAGCACTTCACGGTCGCCAGCCGGCCGCCACCCTGCGGACGCTGAACGACCGTCGGCGGCACCACGCGTCGAAACAAGTCCCACAACTCGTTGGGGACCAGACGCTCAACAAGGCTTTCCACGACCACTCAACGACCCCTGGCACCAAGAAACGACGTATAAAATGCGGCCTGGACAGGATCCGGTCTCCGGTACCACGCTCAATGTCAAGCTTCACCCGCGCCGGCGTGCCCCGAGAAGTGACTCTTTCCCCCGTACGGATGCCGATATCGCGGAAAGTCGGTGGCCCGAGCCGGGATCCCGTCCAGCTGCAGCAGATCGTGGGCTGAGCCGCGCCATTTCTCGTGCATGAGCACCGCGGTCGGGGCGGCGGCCCGAGAAAATGGTCACAACCCGCCGCGGCGGCGGCCAGATCGGCGGCGGGGGCTGCCCGTTCCCGGTTTCCCTGCCCCTCCGGGAGGGAACGGCGGCCGGAAAGCCCTGGTCCCACCGCACCCCCGTACGGGTGGGCCCAGGGCTTTCCGTATACGCCGGAGATCCACGGCCCGGCCGTGCCGGCCAAGTCCTCGGGCCCGGGCGAACAGCCGGTCAGCTTCGCCGCACTGCTTCCGGTCGCCCGGAAGCACGCTGATAACCGTCCGGTCACCCCGGCCCGCCACACAGACGAGGTACACCCCCGACTTCTTGCACGTTCCCGTCTTCACTCCGGACGCCCTTGCGACATCGAAGTTCCGGATTAAATCGGCCAAGCCAACCCGGAACAACAACCAGGAGAACTCCGCATGCCCATAAATGTCCTAATCTCGGCCGAATCACCTTTCGTTAGAGAATGTCTCCAGCTCGCCATTGATTCGACTCCGGATCTCTACTGCGTCGGCGCCTTCCCCGAAAGTGAGGCCTCGGCATACATCGCAAACCGGAACCCCCAGGTAGTCCTCCACCACCTGTCCGAACTTGAAAAATGCACGGATTGTCTTCCTTTCATCCGGAACGCATCCTCCCATCCAAATCCAGTCCCCGTCGCACTCATCACGAGCTGCGAGATTCCAGAACACCATCACGAAGCACTGCAGGCCGGCGCCGCCGGAATTCTAGCGAAGACGATCACCGTTAACGACCTAGTTCACTCCGTACACCTGCTGAGCAACGGCGGGGTAACCTTCTGGCCCGCCAGCGTATGGACCGCCCTGGAGGCGCGCATTCGCCACCCACAGCCGGACGACCACACTCCGCTGGCCGTCGAGACCCTCACTCCAAGAGAACTCGATGTCCTGCTCCTGATCGGAGAAGGCCACGGCAACGAGCAGATAGCGAATCTTCTCCACCTGGAGTTCAGCACCGTCAAGGACCATGTGAGCGCGATACTGGCCAAGCTGGGCGCTGCCAACCGCACTCAAGCTGCGATAATCGCCGCCAGGTCAGGATATTCGAGGCCAGACCTCCAGTCGCTCCATACCGGTATACCGCGGCAGCGCCGCTGAGCACGCCTAAAAAAATCAGGACCGCATGCCAGGACGCAGAGGAAGCAGATTCCCCGACCATCCCGCCATTGGCGAACGACTCGTCCACGGGCGTCGAATCCTCGTTTCGACTGCTTTCCGCACTCGTCTGTCGGATTCGGCATACGGGGTCTCGGCGATGTCCTCCAAGGCACGAGCGAACCTGTGGCCGGTGATGGTGCCCTCCAGGGCGCGGCGCACCGCGTGGTGCGGGCCATAGCCTTTCTGCCGACAGCCGCAGACGATCTTGTAATTCTTCATACGGGCGAAAGTGAACTCGACGCAGGCGCACACGTCGAACGACACCGCGACATCAATAGCTGCGTCGGACGCCGACGCCCGTCCCGGGACCCTCGTTGGCGTGTTGGTAACGATGTTCCGCGTCCTGCCCACGATCTTCTTCCCGGCATCGATGCCTTGGTCGGCGGCGGGAACGCTGGATGCCCTTGCCGACCGGTCCGCGAGTTGAGCCCACCCTCGAACCATGCCCTAAGCCTTCGCCGCACCACCGACGACTGTAAGTGCACAGTTCACCGCAAGTGTCGAGGCCGATTCTCTCCGCCGAGCAGCAGCCACCGGGCCGGGTCGTTGTTCGGAAGCCGAGGCCAGCCCTGAGTTCAGGATTTCATATCGCTCAGACGTGGTTTCCTTTCGCTCTTTCTCTGGCAATCGGAGCATCTGCCATGCAGGATGTGGAGTGGTCACGAATCTTCCTCCCATCAGCGGCCACCGAAAGAACAGCCGGCACTGGAACGGCCCGACTGTCACTGGAATCACCCCGCCAGGAGCGAATCATGGTGACCCAAGGATCCTGCCCAACCAATAGAGGAAATTACCGTGCCCCTCAAGGTCATGATTGTGGGCAGGGACACCGCCACATGGGAGCGCCTGCGGATTGCCATCGATCTGACCCCGGACCTCCACTGCGTCGGCGCCCACCCGTGGCGCGAGTTCGAGGCACAGGCCCGAGTCCTCCGCCCTCAGGTCGTCCTCATCGGCGCGGACGACCTCTCGTCGATTCGGTATGCCCACGATCTTCCGGATCCACCGGCCGTCGCAGTGCTCACCGCCCCCGACTGTCAGCCGGACTTCCCCGCCACGGCACTTCAGGCAGGCGCTAGAGGAATCCTGATGAAACCGACGCCTCAGGATTTGATCTGCGCGCTGCGCATATTGGGGCGTGGTGGCATGGTATTCCACCCTCCAGCCATATGGATCGCACTATTGAAACATCTACGATGCCCCTGTTCGGCTAATTCATCCCAGTCTCCACCCCACCTCACCCCGAGGGAGTACTCCGTTCTGACTCTGCTCTGTGCAGGCCTACGAAACGCACGGATCGCACGTCAGCTTGATCTCGACACCAGTACCGTCAAAAACCATGTCAACATGATCCTGGCCAAACTGGGAGCCGTCGACCGCACCCAGGCAGCGGTTCTCGCAGATCGGTTGGGACTGATCGTCGATCCCGCTCCGACCGAGCCACTGGCCCCACTTCCGACAGAATCCGCACGAAGCGCGGATCCACCTCACGCCTGAGCACTGGGCTCCTCCCAGAACCCTGCGTGGCCGCACGGTCCAGGGTGGTAGCTACCACCCTGGACCGTGTTTTCGCTCGGTCACCGGGGTGGTGTCCGACGGGTGTTGTCGGCAGATAGGGGAGCCCGTTGCGGCATGCGAGCCATCTCACCCCTCTCCGGTAGTGAGACATGACTCCACCGGAAAGCTGGGCACCATTCACCTCCGACCCATACCTGGCCGGCCCTGCCGATGCACTCGCCGTCCAGTCGGTCGCCACGGCCGGCCGACATGGCGACCAAAGCCATGGTCGTCACGGTATCCATGCCGAGCACACCCCGACTGCCCGCCTGCCGTCGCCGTGTCCCGAGGACATCGAGTATGAAGGCCGCGTCCAATACCTCGGCCACGGTGAACTCACCACCTCTGCCGGAGAACCACCGCCAAAGGACTGTGATGGCCCCGGCGGCTTGCCGCCGGGGCCATCACAGTCAACAAATCACCCCTTAAACGGTCTTGATGCTCGACAGGATGCCCAGCCCGGCCGCCCGGCGGGCCGGCCAGATCGCGGCCACCAGGCCGACCAGCCCGGCCAGGCCCAGGAACAGCGCCAGCTGGCCGTACGGCAGGACGGTGGTCAGCCCAGCCAGGCTGGACTTCAGCGTCCCGTTGATCGCCCAGGCGATGAAGCAGCCGAGCAGCAGGCCGATCCCGGCGCCGAAGAGCGAGATCAGCACCGATTCCAGCCGGACCATCCGCCTGATGCCGCCGCGGTCCAGGCCGATCGCCCGCAGCATCCCGATCTCGCGCTTGCGCTCGAAGACCGACATCGCCAGCGTGTTGACCACGCCCAGGACCGCGACCAGAACCGACACACCCAGCAGCGCGTACAGGATGTTGAGCGCCAGCGTGATCATGCTGCTGAACTCCTTCTGGAGATCTGCGTGGCTCTGGACCCTGATCAGTGGATTGGCACCACTCGCATCCTTGAGTGCCTGCTGCAACTGGCCCGAGGCACCGTGCGAGCCCTTGACCAGGATCTGGGTGTAATGAGGCTCGGCCTCGTGATTGCCCAGCACGGAGTGGCTCAACAGGGCAGCCCCGTCCAAGACGGTGGAGTCGTACACACCGCCGATGCTCAGCAGGGCCTTGGTTCCGTCCGGGTACTTCATGACCACAGTGCTGCCCGTGCTCAATTCACCCAGCGCCGCGGTGGACTTACCGATCAGCAACTGTCCTTGCTGGAGCGCCGCCATGGAGCCGCTGACCATCGACGGATTGATCAGCTCGTCGATCACCTTGTCGTCCACGCCGTAGATCGGCATCGGCCTGCCGCCGCTGCCATCCGATCCCGACTGCTCCATGAGCTGCGAATCCAGCGGCGAGGCGATGGCCACCCCTGACACCTGCCTGATGGCGGGCAGCACCGCCGGGGATATCGGCTGGGCCTGCTGCATCATGCTGATCCGGTAGTCGGCTTTTAGATCCTTCGTCACCCGATTGGCAAGCATCGTGTTCACCGAGGTGGCGATGACGGTCAGGAGGCTGATCAGCATCACCCCGACGGTGAGCGCCGACGCTGTTGCGGCGGTCCGGCGCGGGTTGCGTGCCGCGTTCTGTCGGGCCAGTCTGCCCGAGATCCCGAACAACCGCCGGTACACCGGACCGACCGCAGCTACCACCGGGCGGGATAGCAGCGGCATGAGAACGAGCATGCCCACCATGGTGACCAGCGCTCCCAAACCGACGATCGTGAGGGCTAGGAGGATGCTCCCCCCGTGGCCTTCGCTTGGGACACCATCGTCAGCAGGCCGATCGTGATCAGCACCGCGCCGATGCTGTTGCGCACGATCAAGCTCCTCTGGGTGACAGGGCTGTCGTTGGCACTCATCGCTGCGACGGGGGCAGCGGCCGAAGCCCGACGGGCGGGAAGCAGCGCGGAGACGACCGTCACCAAGGTGCCGGTGGCGAGGGTTGCCAGCACGCTGGTCGGGGAGATCACGGTGCGACCGGCCATGGCCGGGTCAACAGAGCTCATCACGGACTGCATCAGAAGCCCAATGCCGACCCCGACCAGCAGGCCGAACATCGAGCCGATGCCGCCGGTCAGCAATGCCTCTACCAGCACCAAGCGCCTGACCTGCTGCCGGCTCGCACCGACGGCTCGTAGCAGGGCGAGTTCACGGGTGCGTTGGGCGATGAGCATGGTGAAGGTGTTGGAGATCAGGAAGACACCGACGAGCAGCGCGATTCCGGTGAAACCCAGCAGGATTGCGCGCAGTTGGGAGGTTCCCTTTTCCATCAGCCTCATCTGACGGGACCGCAGCTCCGCAGCCGTCTCGACCTTGAGATTGCCGGCCTTCCACAGCATGCCCTCGATCTCGGTGGCCAGTTGGTAGTCGCTGACCCCCGGCGCCGCCTGGGCCGAGACCGCGCTGAAGCGGCCGGGCCTGAGGTAGAGACGCTGTGCCGTGATGGTGTCGAACAGGAGCTTGGTGCCACCCGACGCCACCTGTGGGTCGTCGGTGTTGAAAATGCCGGCCACGGTCGCCTGTATGACAGGTCCGTCGACAGCCGCCCAAACCGAGTCACCGATCTTGACGCCGCGGGAGTCCGCGCTCTTCCGGTCGATGGCCACCTCGGTCGGGCCGGCCGGCCCGCGGCCCTGTGTCATCGGGTAGAGCTGGTCCTGGCCGTCACTCCCGGGGAACCAGTTGGCGCCGTAGGTCTTCCCCGGACGGCCGACCAGGTTCCCGTGCCCGTCAGAGATCTCGGCGGGACCCGAGACGGATCCGCGCACACTCTCGGCATCCGGACGGGCCCTGATGGCCGTGAGTGTCTCATCGGTCAGCAGCGCGTCCGGCTCCTCGCCGGGCGTACCTCTCTTCCTGGCCGACTCGTCGGTGACCTGGACCGAGATGCCGGTGAAGCTCCTGGATGTACCGCTCATGATGGATTGTCGGACGGAGTCGGTGAAGACCATGGTGCCGGCGACGAAGGCGGTGCCGAGCATGACGGCCAGCATCGTCATCAGCAGTCGGCCCTTGTGGGCCAGTACGTTGCGCAAAGCGGTGCGGAACATGGGGGAGCGTCAGTCCTGGGAGTATCTCGGGGATCGGTGGCGTCGCGTGGCTGAACGGGCTCAGCTGGTGCGGCCCTTGGCGTCGAAGCGGCGCATGCGGTCCAGGACGGTGTCGGCGGTGGGGGTGTGGAGTTCGTCGACGATGCGGCCGTCGGCGAGGAAGACGACGCGGTCGGCGTAGGAGGCGGCGACCGGGTCGTGGGTGACCATGACGACGGTCTGGCCGAGTTCGCACACGGAGTTGCGCAGGAAGGAGAGGATCTCGGCGCCGGAGCGGGAGTCGAGGTTGCCGGTGGGCTCGTCGGCGAAGACGATGTCGGGCTTGCTCGCGAGGGCGCGGGCGCAGGCGACGCGCTGCTGCTGGCCGCCGGAGAGCTGGGAGGGGCGGTGGGAGAGGCGGCCGGAGAGGCCGACGGTGTCGACGACGCGGTCGAGCCAGGCCTGGTCGGCCTTGCGGCCGGCGATGTCCATCGGGAGGGTGATGTTCTCCAGGGCGGTCAGGGTGGGGAGGAGGTTGATGGCCTGGAATATGAAGCCGATGTGGTCGCGGCGCAGCTGGGTGAGCTGCTTGTCCTTCAGGCCGACGAGTTCGGTGTCGCCGATGGTGGTGGAGCCGGAGGTCACGGTGTCCAGGCCGGCCATGCAGTGCATGAGGGTGGACTTGCCGGAGCCGGAGGGGCCCATGATGGCGGTGAACTCGCCCTGGGGGAAGGTGACGCTGACGTTGTCGAGGGCGACGACCCGGGTCTCCCCCTCCCCGTAGACCTTGTTCAGGCCGGTGGCGCGGGCGGCCGCCAGGCCGGTACGGCCAGCAGTTACGGTCGACGAGGTCACGAAGACTCCTAAGTGAGGTGTCGGCAGGGAAGTACAGCGGCAGCCGGCTCCGCGGATGAGGCGGACGATGTGTCAGCTTTCAGGCGCCGGCGCCTGGGAAGTGGTGAGTACGTGGTCGGCTGGCGGTGTCGGTAGAGCCGTTTCGAGCGCAGCCTCGTCGAGATAGCGGAAGTCGGCGATGTGCCGCTGGACCTTGGCAACGTACTCGCGGGTCTCCGGGAAGGGCGGCACGCCGTTGGCGTATTCCACAGCGAATTCGTCCCACGTGGCGGGGGTGAACTGGGCGATGTCCTTCGCCCCCGCAGCAGAGACGGCGCTCGGGTCGAAATTCGACTCGACGTGAAGCTGGCTGGCGAGCAGGGACGGGGTGAGGGTGGAACAGGTCCTGGCCGCCGCCATGACCAGAGGGACGAGGTCAGTCGGCAGGCGCGGGGCGGGCCTGTGGTCGGCAACGCTCGAGTGCAGGTTCTGCATCACCATGGCGCCCGCCAAGGTTAAGAAGTGCAGCGGCTGTCACGACGATGATCCGCTTTCCCCCTCTGGTCATGCCCGGTCCGCTCCTTGCAGTCGGCACCAACTTCCGCAGCACAGAGCCCTCCTACGGCATCAGCGGCGAGTGTTCCGTCCATCGTGGGGGAACGGATCGACCCGCTGCCACCCTCGTGACTCAGGACTCACCAGGGTCACCAACAGCCCCTCTTCGTCTGGGTGTCACGGGACTGGAAGGCAAGAGTCACCCACCCTGGCCCGCAGGGTCGGTTGTCGCGCAGGTGCCCAACTCTTTGCTCTACAGCTCTGTCGACCACGCCGGTCGCACACCGAAGTCGAGTGCGTAGCACCGCTGCCGAGTGCCCTGCGAGTTGGGGCGTGACCGGCAAGTGGGCAAGCCAGGGCTCTGATAGATCCGGAAAGGAGACGTGATGGCCCGCAACCTCATGTCCCGGAGATCTGTCCGGTTCAGTACGCGTCCTCGCCCTGGCGGCCGCGATCGGTCCCGTGCCCGTCCTGCCGGATGTCGACCTGAAGGCCAAGGGCGCTATCCTGATCGACGCTACCGACGGTCGGACCTTGTGGGCCCAGGGCTCCGGAGCCGCCCGGCAGTTGGCGAGCATCACCAAGATCATGACTGCGGTGGTCGTGCTGGCGCGGCCCGGCGCCGACCTCGACCGCCAGGTTACCGTGGAACAAGCCCATGCCGACTGTGTCAACCGCGAACACGCGAGCAGCGCGGACCTGCGACCAGGCGACCGGCTCACCGTGCGCCAGTTGCTCTACACGATGCTCCTCCCATCGGGGCGCGACGCGGCGTTCGCACTGGCGGACACCTTCGGCACCGGTCTCACCACGATGGACCGGGTTCGTTCCTTCATCGGGGCAATGAACGACAAGGCCCGTCAACTCGGACTGTCGAGTGCGCAGTTCAGCTCCTTCGACGGCGTCCTCGGGGCAGGACACGACACGGCCACACCGCAGGACGTTGCCGCACTCGCCCGTCACGCGATGAGGGACGCCACGTTCCGGATGATCGTGGAAACAGCGAAGACGGAGCAGGAAGCGCCAGCTGGCAACGGCCGCACGCGCCGGTACGAGTGGAAGAACACCAACGTCCTGGTCGGCACCTACGAGGAGGTGCTGGGAGTGAAGACCGGGACGGGCCCGAGATCGGGCAAGTGCCTCGTCTTCGCGGCACACTGGGGCGATCGGACGGTGCTCGGCGTTCTCCTCGACGACCGGGACCGGTACGACGACGCTCGGAAGCTGCTCACCTGGGCAAAGGGCGAGAACGGTCCGGTCGGAAGGTAGGCCTTCGAGCCAGTGCACCATTTCCTGGAGAATTCCGTGTCGGCTGTTCCGGAAATCCAATTCAGGAAATCCTGGAGCGGGCCGCAAGGTTCGACTTCCATGCGGTGCGGCCGTACCAACCAGATCTGCTGTCGTTCCCGGCGGGAGAGACCGGGATCGTCGGGAACGACAGCAGAGGCGCCGGGCCAAGCGGATTCCCGGCGGTCAGAGCCAGCCGAACGCCCCACCGCGCCCGACCGGCCTCACTTCCTCGCCGACAGGGTTTCGCCCTCGGCGAGGTGTGACCATCTTCGCTGATGACCGCCGGTGGCCGCGGGGCCCATGCAGAAGAGGTCACGCACCTCAGCCAAAGGTCCGCTGTCCCCGGTGGGGAAGGTCGAAGCCTTGATCGACTACACGGGAGATCGGCGCGCCAACATGGGGCAAAGGTCACTTCTCGCGGAAAGCCGGCACGTGTGAGAATCAATCCAGCCGGCCATTTCCAGCGTTGCCCGCCGCCCGCAAATCGACGACTCCGGGCGGACCCGGGAGTTCTCCCGCGCGGGAGCCATGGACTCGGACGCAACGACCGAAGAACAGCATCGAGATTCATGGTGGTCTCAGAATGATCAATCCGATTCACGTCCGCACATTGAGCGAGGTGCTGGCCACCGGCTCGTTCGCAGAGGCGGCCGGCAAACTCGGATACACCGCGTCCGCGGTGTCCCAACAGATCGGTTCACTGGAACGCGCGAGCGGGCTCGTGCTGTTCGAGCGAGGCCCTCGCAGTGTGCGGCCGACCAGCGCGGCGCTCGCACTCGGACAACAGTGTTCCCGTTTGCTCAACGAACTGGCAGCGCTGGAGAACGAGGCGCGCGCGCTGGCCTCGGGCACGCGCGGAATGCTGCGCTTCGGAAGCTTCCCCACGGCCCTGGCCGTCCTCGCGGCGCCAGCGCTGGCCCGGTTCGCGCAGAAGTGCACCACTGCCGACGTCACGCTGGAGGAGGGTGAATCCCCCGAACTGGTACGGCTCGTGACCTCGGGCGAATTGGACGCGGCGCTGGTCTACGCCTATGACAGGGTCCACCATCAGTGGCCGCAAGGGGTAGTGGCGGTGGAACTGCTGCGGGAGTCCCTGTTCGCACTGATGCCTCCGGGAGACCCCGCTGCTCAGGCCGAGCGGCTGCGTGTCGCGGATCTGCGCGGCCGTGACTGGATCACCAGCAAGGATGACACCGCAGGCGCTCGGTCGATGGCCAACTTGTGTTTCTCGGCGGGGTTCGGCCCGCAGGTGGCCTTTCGCAGCAACGACTACAACGTCATCCGAGCGATGGTGCGGGCGGGGCTCGGCGTAGCACTGATTCCCGAACTCGCGGTCACCGACGAACTCCGGCCCTCCGTCCGCCTCCTACATGAGGCCTCGTGCGCGCGGCGGACCTACCTGATCCGACGCACGGCAAGCGCCAACCCGCTGGTGGCCACGATGGAGGACGCTCTCAGGAGGGCCTCCATCGCCTACCGGCGCCTCCGACCCTCACCGTGGGGAGCACCGGAGAACACGTCCGAGTCGGCCTCCAAGATCGACGTCCGGACCAGCGCCTGACGGTGTTCAGCGCGACATCGAGGCACCGGGCGCATTCGAGCAGTCTGACGCCCTGACCGAGCAGGCCGTGGACCTGCTGACACCGGCTGCGGGACTGGCACGAGGCGGTGGTGTGGGACCGGCTGCACCAGCTGCTCCCCACGGAGTCACACCGTGCCTACGAGTCGGCCTGGTCGTGGGCGGTGATCGACGACTCGCACCGCCAGGCCCGTCACAGCGGCCCACAACAGGACCGAGCCCGGTCGACCGCTCGACCGGGCTCGAAGCACCATGTGATCACCGACGGCCGCGGCACTCCGCCGGTCATCCCCCCGACAGGTGGCAACCGCCACTACGACACCCAGCTTCTGCCGCTACTCGACACTGTTCGCCGAGTCCCTGGCCGGACCGACCAGCCACGTCACCGGCCGCGACAGCCCTTCGCCGACCAGGGCTACGCTTCGACAAGTACCGCCGCCTGCTAAGGCCCTCCTCAAACCGGCCTGCTGCGCGACCACCTACCGCCGCATCCAAGCCATGTGTCACCTCCTCTTACTCGTTCGATTCTTGAGGTCCGTGCTACATCCCATCCGTTCCGTACGGCGGCGCTACACCGACTGCCTGCGCGTGGGGCGGCGGCCGCGCGGCCGCGGAGTCAGCCGCCACCACGCTTCACGTCATGCAAGGTGCGAATGAGTTCGCGCAACACAGCCCCGGTGAACCCACTCAACCGGGCGTCACCGAAGACGACCGGGACTTCGGCCGACAGGTCCAACGCGGACCGGACACCGACGATCGAGGGAACCACCGCTCCTGGGAACACATTGACGGCGACGACGAACGGCACCCCACGCTCCGCCAACACCACGACGGTCTCCCAGCCGGCGTTCACCCTGCAAGCGTCCACCAGCACGATCGCGCCCAGCGCGCATGCACACAGTTCGTCCCAGAAGGAGGTTGTACGGTCCCTTTCGCAGATGCCGAACAGCAGGAGCAGTATCTCCTCATCGATCGCCATCCTCCCGAAGTCCACAGCGACCGAGTACTGGGCCGGTCGAACGGATCCCACCGAGCGTCCGGGTCGCTCCCGCGCCCAGGGCAGCGTCTCCCGCAGCACCAGAGGGCGGATGTCACTCACCGAATCGATCAGGGCCGTCTTGCCGGCACCGGTTCCGCCCACGACGAGCACCGCCACAGCCTTGACGAATGAACCGGGCGATGGATCGCCGGCCTCCGAGCCGTACGTCGCTTTCCGATCGATGAAGTCCATGCACCATCTCCAGTCGGTGTGATCAGCGCCCCCTACCACAGCCCGGGTCCCATCCGGCGCTGTAGTTCACGCCGCCCGGTCCCCTGCCTCACCTGTGCGGCTTCCAGTGGCCACCGGGACCACGGAGGCCGCACAGGCGCCGGGCGGGCACGGAGCTGGCCCCGCGAACGGGGCTGTCGACGCGACCGTCGCATGATCGGACCAACAGCCCCGCCCTCCTCACCTGTGGTCGGGGTATCCACAAGGCGAGGTGTGATCATCTTCTCGGCTTGACACTGGCAAGCGCAGCATCAGATGGGCGCTATCCAGTACCCGTCAGGTACGGATCGTCTGTTGCTGGCGGAGAATGGACGGACCGGCACGGGAGACCGGAAGCACTTCGTCGCTCGCCGCCCCAGCCCTTGACAACCCATCACCTCTCGACTGCCGGTCACTTGAGAGTCCGGGAGTCGGCGCGGACGAAGTCCGGTTCGCACCCCGGGTGAGCCGAGCGCCTGTCCGAAGCCGGCCGGGTATGCCGGCCCAGTCCAAAGACCGGTGCTCGGCGTAGTCCGGACGCATGGGAAGGGCTCTTCGATCGATGTCATGCCCGACCGGAGAGAGCCCGGTTGAGGCCGTCGCGAGCGGTGCTCCGCCACATGGACTGGGACATCAACGAAGCGGGATGATGCCGGTCAACCACTTGAAGATTGGGACGACCTGCGCTCCCCAAGTCGCGGAGGTGTGCGGGCCAGGGGTCTCCACCGGGGTCACGGTGGTCGGACTCTTCGCTGCCCGCTTGAGGGCGATGCCGTCCTCCAAACCATCGCCGCGCTTGCCGGAGACATAGAGCGCGACGTTCGGCGGGGTCTCGGCATGGGTGAGGATGTACAGCGGGTTGGCGGTCTGCCGCATTGTCGGATCCGCTCCGGTCAGTGAACTCGGCTCACGGGCCGGATCGTTGTAGCCGGACATGCTGATTGCCGCCCGGTAGCGGTTGGGGTGGGTGAGCGCGAGGCGCAGAGCGCAGTGGGCGCCGGCGGAGTAACCCGCCACGGCCCAGCGGTCCGCAGCGGTGTCAGCCCGGAAGTTGTCGACGATCATCTGCGGAACGTCCCGGGAGAGCCAGGTATCGGCGTTGACCTTGTCGGGCACGTCGGCGCAGCCGGTATCGGCGTTGCTGAGGAGCTTGACCCGCGGCGCGACCAGAATGAACGGTGTCACCTCACCCGTCTTCATCAGTGGTTCGAGCCGCGCGATCGCGTTCATCGCGCCGCCGAACCAGGCGGTCGCGGATCCGGGGTACCCGGCGAAGAGCTCGACCACGGGGAATTTCTTGTCCGTGTAGGCCGGGTCGTTGTACTGCGGGGGCGTCCAGACCAGTACCTCGCCCTCGACCCCGGAGAGCCTGCCCTTGAGCTCGGTCTGCTTCACGCTTCTGGGCACGTCATTCGAGTCGGGCCCACGGAAGGACTGCGGCACCTTGGGTGTGGGCCTGCCGGACTGGCCTCCGGGGACGGCGCTAAGAGTGGCGGCAAGGCCCTCGTCCTTCGGAGGCACAGGTACAGAACGGACGTGGCTGGAGGTACCCAGCAGGTCGCCCCAGGAATCGTAGAGCTGGTTCTCGTCATTGACGATCACGAAGATCATCGCCACAGCAGTGGACTGGCAGAACAGCAACCTCCCGAGATGCGAGAGCGCGCGCGGCAGCGTGCGCTGCCTCTGGTGCAGCCGGGGTGACCTGAAGAGGAGCCCTCTGCCCGACCAGTGCGCCATCGCCAGCACCAGGGAAGCGGCAAACAGGACGCCTGAGAGAATGAGGACGGGAGTGCCGGTGAGGTTCATTGCGTTGGTGCCGGTTTCTGTGTCGGCTGGGCATGCTGCCCGGTCACATGGGGTTAACGTGGAACGGCTCGGTGGCCGGTTCCTGAGGAAGGCCTGGGAGGCGATGGCCGCCTTGGTGAGGCGGCCCGGGTCGGCCCGGTCCAGTTGGCCGACACGGCCGTCCTGACCGGAACCACCTCCGTCGGGACGTGTGGAACAACGGCTCGTCAGTCGGCCGTCGGGCCCGCCAGGTTGGCGGAGAGCCACTGCAGGGTGCCCGGGATCATCTTCTTGAAGTCCGAGGTGAGGTGCTTGCCACCGGGCTGCTCGTAGTACTGGATGGTCACCGGAGCGACGGCCTTGGCGACCCAGCTCTTGACCACATCCTTCTCGTAGCCGTTGGCCCCGCCCGCGGTGACGTACATCTTGACGTCGGCCTTGCCCTGGGTGATCAGCAGGTTGGGGTTGTTGGCCGCCTTCTCGGCGTCGTGGCCCTTCCACAGCCCGGAGTCCGGGATGAAGTACCCGTCGATCGGCACCGCGGCCTTGTAGACGTCCGGGTACTGCAGCGCCATCTTGGCGCTGCAGAAGCCGCCGGTGGAGGCGCCCATCACGCCCCAGCTGTCCCGGCCCTTCAAGGTGCGGAAGTTGGCGCGCACCCAGGCCGGGATGTCCTCGGCCATCCAGGTGCCCATCTTGGGCTGGCCCGGGATGTCGGAGCAGTCCAGCGCGTTCTTCTCGTCGCTGTTGAAGTTCTGCACCGGCATGATCATGATGAACGGGTGGGCCTTGCCCTGCTTGGCAAGCTGCTCGTCCACCTCCTGGATCGGCAGCTGGTTGTCGGTCCAGGTGTTGTAGCCGTTGCTCTGGCCGCCCGCGTAGAGGGTCAGCACCGGGAAACCGGTCTTGGCGAACTTGGGGTCGTTGTACTCGGGCGGCAGCCAGACCCAGACCTGACCGGTGACGCCGGACTTCGCGCCGGCCACCTTGGTCATCATGATCGGACCGGCACCGGTGCCCCGGACCTTCTTCAGGTCGGCGGCCGGGCCGGTCGGCATCATCACCTTGCCGTTGGCCGGGGTGGGCGGCTGCTCGGCGGAGGGCGTCCCGGCGGCGCCGCTGCCGCCCGCGGTCGGGCTGCCGGTGGTCACCACCGGGCTCCCGTCGGCCGAGGAGCCGTTCCCCTTCCCGCCGTCGGAGCCTCCGCAGGCCGCGAGCGAGGCGGCCAGGGTGAGCACGGCGGCGCCGGTCAGAACGGCACGGGAACGGGACGACTGCCTAAGCACGGTGAGGACTCTCTCTGACGATGTCGCACCCGGTCTGCCTGACCGAGCGGTGGCTCCTCGATGAGCCAGGGCACGACGGTGTGCCATCCCCGGAGCGGCCGCACGCCAACTTCCGCGAAGACCTGCTCCAGTGCCAAGGCGAACACCGCCTGCCGTCTTCCGGGGACTGCCGTGAGCGGCTGCGGCACCCCCGAAAGACGAACCGGCGCTTCGGCCCACACACTGTTCGGCACGAGCTCGCCTCGCCGGAAGGAGAAGAGAGTTCTCCGCCCGACAAGGCACACCACACCGGACGAGCCACAGCGACTGGCGAACCGGGCCGTAGCGTGGACAGCCCTTCCCTGAGTTCACGATCAAGAGGATGGTTCGCTGGTGAACGACACAATTTTCACCGCATGCCGCCGACGCTCCGCAGCCCTATGGCCAACAGCTGGCGACCCTCGGCGATGGATGATCGATGGCTGGGGCTGAGCCCTCCTGCCCCCACTACGTTCTGCACAGCAGTGGCTGGTACGACGGTCGAGGCCGGAGCCGAACAGCCGAGGCACCGGTCATCTCCAGGCCGCCTGCTGGCCCCCGGTGAGGGTGTCGCCTTTGCGCGGCCCGTAGCTCATGAGGTCCTTCGCGGCCGGCGGTAGCCGCCGGGAGCCGGGATACCGCGAGGCCCAGCGGCAATCGCCGGCCGGATCCAACGAGCGGCCGAGGAGCGCTCCCGACCTCACGCCCCGGTGCGGCTCCGGTGACCGCAGCTTTCTGCCCGCCTCCGGCAACAGCTCCTCGTAGAGTCCGGGGCAGAACCTGCTGGGCCTCTTCCCCTTCGACGACCGACGCGACCAGGCCGGCGACACCTTCGTACCGGACGCCTCCACGCACGCCGACGTGGCGTTCGCACAACCCGACCGAAGGCGGTCGCGGCGATCCACGCGAAGCTCGGGTTCAGTGCCCACCTCGACGCCATCGCCGACCTGCCCCGGCTCCCCGACGCCATCCGCGACCAGGCCCTGCTGAACCTGCAGGACCTCGTCCAGGGCGAACGCATCGCCAAGCACCCCGATGGTCGGTTGGAAGGCCGCACAAGGTCTACCTCGGCGTCGGCGACCAGCGGGCCAGCCACCGCCTGGGCCGTACCGGCCCCACCCGGCCGACCGGTCTTCTGCCCTGTGGACGGAGCCCGCGTCCGCGCCGCTCGCGCCCAACCCGTGCGCTCCGCACAGGCCGGTGGCTCCGGTCCCGCCTGCACCACCACTTCCCCCTGCGTCGCCCCCAGCGCCTCCGCCTGAAAGGCCCGAAGGTGACCCCCACGCACGCCGACCTCGCCGTCATCCAGTCTGCGGGGCTCCAGGTTGAACTGCTCACCGCCCTCAGGCGGCAACCTACGGGCAACTCGACAAAGTCACCATGTCGGCCTGCCGATACCCCCGAGACCCTGTGTACACCCCCTCGTGAGTGACAGCAGAACTTCGGCCGAGGTGCGCGAACCCTTGCGCATACGCGGTGCGACCAGCGGCGACAGTCGGGGACGATGGTCACACCTCGCCGGGACTACGGTCCGGTCGGCGGCGAGGACCGTGGGACCGGTGCGACGTGGTGGGTGTCGACCGGATCCGGCCGCCGGTGAACCTCCGCCCGGCGCGCCCGCCGTCGTTCCTGGTCTTCCCTTGCGTGTGACCGGGAACGGCGGCGGCCCCGGAGCGTGGACGGCCCGAACTCGTGAGCCTCTGAACACCCCCCCGCCCACCCGGGCCTTCGCCCAGGCGAGCAGCGTCCTGGCGTCGCCGTACCGGTTCCGGTCGTCGGGCAGCGCACCGGTCACCGTCCGGCCACCCCAGTGCGCCGCAGAGACAGGGCAGGCCCCGCCCCCTTGGTCGACACACAGTGAGCCGGTCGCCTGATCGCGGGTCCGCGCTGCTCGCGTGTCCGCGCTGCTCGCGTGTCCGCGGTTGACACAGTCGATGACTCCCGTGCGGTTCCGGATTCCTGGGCCCACATCGTCAGGCCGTCGGTTACGTCGATCAGGGCGACACCCTCGACCTTCAGGCCAACGAACGACTGCGGCAGCGCCCCCGTGGCAGTGGTTCTTGTGAATCGGGGACGATAGGACGGGTGTCCCTGGGTTGGTTGCGCTTTCGGTGTTGGCTGGAGGTGTCCCGGGGCCGACCCGACATCACCGGCCACAGTCCGACACCGTCAACCCCCGCGCGTCGGGTCGTCGAGCGCACGAACACCCGGATCCACGGCTTCCGACACCCGCGGATCCGCTGAGACATCCACGAAGCCCTCCTCAAACCAGCCTGCTGCGCGATCACCTACCACCGCGGCCAAGCCCTGCGTTGCCTCCATAAATAGACCGTTGAGACGGATGCCGGGCAGGGATGATGACGCCGACAGGGTCCGGTCCCACGGGCCGCGAGGCCTTGGACGGCGAGACGGTCTGGATCAACTCGATCACCGTCGATGACCCCGACCACCGGGGCCACGGCCACGCCACCCGCCTGCTGGAAGCCGTGCTCGCCCACTGCCACGGCGTCGAGGCCGGCCTGGTCCGGCGGCGCGGGGTGCGCCGAGCTCGGGGTCGGCCGCTCAGCACTGGGCAGGTGAGCCGACCCCGTCCATGTTGAGTTCGAGGCGCTCCTCGGCCTGCTGACCGTCCCGCTGGACGGTCACCTTGTACTCGCTCCGGAGCTCCCTGGGGATGACGGCGGTGCAGACGGTGTGCGCCACACCGTCCACCGGACCGAGTGCCCCTTCCTGGCCGGGAAATCCCGTCCCTGACAGGACAGATGATCAACCGACTCCCCGTTGGCCATCAGGATGACGGACCCGTCGTTCGCGAACAGGCTGCAGGTCGCCCCGCGGTGAGACGGCGGTGACGCCGGACAGCGCCCGGGCCCCGGCGGCGTCGGCCGGGAGCGCCGCAGTCGGCATCGACCCCAACAATGGAGTGGGCCATGGGCTTCGGACACGCGCCCTCGGGCAAGCGGTCCGGGGGCCTCGGCCCGGCATGCTGGGGTGAAAGCCATCTTCCCTCCACCCCCTTCTCTCGCAGAGGCACGGCTGACCACTGACGCCGTCCGCAGGTGGAGGCGATCTCATCGGAGTCCACCCATGACCGCAAACACCGGCCCGCTCCGGGTCCACCGGCTGTCCTTCGGGGCCGATCCCGAGAACCGAGTACGGCTCGCTGTCGAGGCTCGGAGGGAGGTACGGAGTACGGCGGCCCGGTGGGGAGTCGCAGGTGAGGCGCTGAACGACATGACCTCGATCGCGGGTGAGTTGCTCGCCAATGCCGCCGAGCACGGCGGACCAGGACAGCCTCGTGCGACGCTCAGCCTGGAGCCCGCTGAACACCGTCTGCACATCGAGGTTGCCGACGAGTGCACCAGGTGTCCCGCTGTCACCGCCCGGATCGGGGACGACCAGGCCGAGGAAGGCCGAGGCCTGCTGATGGTCGATGCCCTCGCCGACGAGTGGGGAGTCGACCGTTCCGCGACGGGAAAAGTCGTCTGGGCCGACCTCCTGGACGTTCCGGTCGCCGAGGAGGCCGTGACGGAGAGCGCCGGGCCGGAGGAATCGGTGGCACGATCCCGGGATGTCTCCGCCTGAAGCGACTCGTCGTGCCTCCCCTCGCCGAGGCGGTCGGCCGAGCTCTCCGCGGGTGCGGGGGGCTCGGCCGACGGTCACTACGGGCTGTTCGGTGCGCGGGTCGCTGGAGTGGGCCCAGACGGGTTCACCATGGTTGTCCAGCGTGAGGGCCGACGGCGCCGGTAGGAGCCGGTCGCTCGCACGAGGGCGTCTTCGAACCGGGTCACCAGCGGGTTGGTGCTCGAGGTGCGCCGGATCGTGTAAACCCGTCGTGCGCACGAGGGTTCGTGCAGGAGACGGGCAGCGGGGCGCAGTTCGTCCGTGCCCGCGAGTTCGGGGATCAGAGCCACGCCGAGTCCTGCCTGCACCATCGCGCGGATGACGTTGTAGTCGTTGCTGCGGAAGACCACCTGTGGGCCGAATCCCCCGGAGGAGCACAGGTTCGCCATCGAGCGCGCGCCCGCAGTGTCCTCGTGACTGGTGATCCAGTGGCGGCCGCGGAGATCTGCCATACGGACCTGATCGGCCTGCGCAGCGGGGTCTCCCGGCGGCAGCAGGACGAACAGTGACTCCCGCAGAATTTCCGCCGCCACCACCTCGGGAGGCCACTGCTGGTGCACTCTGTCGTAGGCGTAGACCAGTGCCTGCGCGGGGCCGTAGGTCTATATGCCACCCGGGCCTGTCCACACCTTCGCCCAGGAGAGCAGCTTCTCGGCGTCGCGGTACCGGTTCCGGTCGTCGAGCAGCACGCCGATCACCGTCCGGCCGCCCCAGCTCGCCGCGAAGACGAGGCACGGCCCCGCCCCCTTGCCCGTCCCGGTCTTCACACCGACCACACCCTCGTGCGTGCCGACCAGTCTGTTGGTGTTCTCCCAGGAGTAGTAGCGGATACGGCCGTTGCCGGCCGGCGCCTCCTGCTCGGTCTTCGCCGTTCCCACGATCGCACGGAACGTCGCGTTCTTCATTGCCTGGCGGGCGAGTTCGGCGAGGTTCCGTGGCGTGGTGAGGTTGCGGCCGGTTTCGGCGACGCCGTCGAAGGAGCTGAACTCCGTCTCCGACAGGCCGAGATCCCGGGCCTTCTCGTTCATCGCCCGGACGAAGGAGCGGGTGCGGTCCGTCACGGTGATACCGGTGCCGAAGGCGTCCGCGAGCGCGAACGCCGCGTCGCATCCCGACGGGAGCAGCAGTGCGTACAGCAGTTGACGTACCGTCAGTCGGTCGCCGGGCTGCAGGTCGGCGCTGCTCGCATGTTCGCGGTTGACGTAGTCGGCGTAGGCCTGTTCCACGGTGACCTCCCGGTCGAGGTCGGTGCCGGGCCGGTCGAGTACGATCAGGGCGGTCATGATCTTGGTGGCGCTGGCCGGCTGTCTTGCGGTTCCGGGGTCCTGGGCCCACATCGTTCGGCCGTCGGCTGCGTCGATCAGGACCGCGCCTTTGGCTTTCAGTCCGAAGAGGCCGACCAGCGACGGCGGCAACGCCCCTGCGGCAGCGGCGGCCGGTACTACCAGGAGGAGGGTGGTGGCTGCGGAAATGGACCTGGTGAAGCGGCGACGGAGAGGCACGGGTTTCCTCGGGTTGGTTTCCGGCATCGGGTCAAGGGTTCCGGGACCGGTCCGTCGGCGGTTGCCGTTGCCGGTCCGGGCGGTTCAGCTCAGTGACGTCCGCAGTTCGTTGATCCTGGCGAGGGACTCGTCGAACGACCGACGGTCCAGCTGTCCGGCTTCCATGGCTGCCGCGAGCGCTGCGCCGGCCTGCTCGGCCTGCCGCGGGTCCTGTGCCGAACACAGCAGCAGGTCCATTCCGGCGCCGGCGGCAGCCACGGCCCGGGCGCCGGTGTCACCGACCCGCGCGAGGGCGCGGGCTTCGAGCGCATCGGTGACGGTGACCCCTCGGAAGCCGAGGCGGTCCCGAAGTTCCGCGCCGACCACGGCGCGTGACAGACCCGCCGGCCGGTCGGGGTCGAGGGCCGGATAGACGGCCCAGGAGAGCATCACCAGGCGGACCCCGGCGGCGATGGCGGCGCGATACGGTTCCTCGCCGTGCTCGCGCAGCCGTTCCAGCGGAACGGCAAGTGTGACCGGGCGTTCATCGGTGTTGTCCTCGCGCTCTGCACTGCCCAGACCGGGGAAGTGCTTCGCCGTGGCGGCCACGCCTCGAGCCTGCTGGGCAACGACGAAAGCGCGACCCAACTCGGCAACCCTCAGCGGATCCTGGGCGAAGGAGCGCTCGAAGCGGTCGATGAAGTTGCCGGGGTGGTCGAAGACGTCCAGGACGGGTGCGAGGTTGACGTTCAGCCCCACGTCGCCGAGGGTGGCCGCCGCGGCGGTGCCCTGGTCGGCGCCGGACTCGGTGCGGCGGGCGGAGGTCTCGGGCCCGCCGGGCAGGCGGCGTACCGGCCCGCCTTCCTGGTCGGTCATCAGCAGCAGGGGGCGGGCGCCCGGCGCCTCGGCTGCGGCTTTCCTCAACCGGCGCAGGGAACGGATGAGTTGATCACGACTGCCCACGTTGTCCCGGAAGATGATCACGCCTGCGGCATGGCCGCGCCGAATCATCGTCAACACCGCCTCCGTCGGCGACAGTCCTCGGTAGGAGAGCACGACCCGGCCTCCGGCGAGCCTGCGGGACTCGGGGCTTGCCGTGGCGGTCCCCCCGGAGCCGGACAGGTCGGCATCCGGTACGACGGACACGGGGCCGATCACGGCTGCCACAACAACGAACACGGAGGCGAGGCGGGCACTCCTCCGGGCCATGGCGAAGCGGGCCAACACGGCTCCTCAGAGTTCGGGGGAAGGGTCGCCGGGCATCCGACAGCACCACGGCGCGCAGGGCACCCGACTCGGATGCTGCCCGCCCACCATGGTCCGCGGAGCGTCGGGGAGTACAGGGGCGGAGGGCAAGGAAGCGAGCACCTGAGCGCAAGCCGACGGCGCCGCCTCGGAGCACGTTCGGCGGGATCGGCCTCCGCGCGCACGAGGCAGGTCAAAGCAGTCTGATGGTCACGGCAATGAGCCCTGGGGCATGCGGGGGTGAGCGGGCCGTCCCGGCGCTCCACGATGGACGGGACACACACCGCCTACGCGAAGGAGGGCCCTGTGCGCTGGAGGTTGCTACCGGCTGCGAAGAGCAGGCCGAGCGCTACCGGACCCGCGGAGCAGCCATCTGCCGGCTCCCGGAGCACGACCGGATGCGGACGTCGCCAGGTTTGGGCGGCCTTCGCTGCAACCCTTGCACTGATGGCCGTCCTGGTGATGCAGTGCCTGAACCCGAGCGGTGCCGGACGCCACGTGCCCGTCCCGCGCCTGCCGGCCGATTTCGTGCCGCTGGTCCTCTCGGCCGCGAAGACCTGCCCCGATCTCACCCCCTCGCTGCTGGCCAGCCAGCTCTACACCGAGTCGCGGTTCGATCCGCTTGCCGTCTCCCCGGCAGGGGCCAAGGGCATCGCGCAGTTCACCCAGGACGCATGGAACGAGTTCGCTTCGGAGGACGGCAGCCCCGACCCCGGGAAGGACGTGTTCAACCCGGCGCACGCGATTCCGGCGCAGGCCCGGTACGACTGCCACCTTGCCCGCCTGATCAGGGCGATCCCGGGTGACCGCACCAAGAACATGCTCGCCGCCTACAATGCGGGACCGAGTGCCGTGAAACGCGCCAACGGTGTGCCACCCTTCCGGGAAACCGTCGCGTACGTCGCCAAGGTCCAGCGGCATACGGCGGACTTCAACTACCTCGACGAGGCCACCGAACCATCCCTCCCGTGACCGCGGCCGGCGCCGGACCGGCGGGCTTTCGATCACCACCTACTGATGACCCATCAGAATGGTCGTCAAGAAGTCAGTCGCAGGTCAGCACACCCGTCCACGCGCTTTCAGGGTGATGGTGGGAAGCTCTGGTTGCCCTCGGTCGAGCCCCGTCGTAGCCGTGGACTTCACCGAAGCGAATTCCCTTCTCCCATATGATCCGCCGCCACATCATCTGGCAGAACAAGAACGCGCCGCCGATGAGCACCTGCGCACGGTCTTGGCCACGGCACATGCCGCCTGAGGCTCAGTCGTCCACCTCGTCCTCGGCTGGCAGCTTGTCCACCTCCTGAGGTGGGACCGGGATACTACGGTCCACAAGAGTCGCCAGGCACCTGATCCCGGTCCTGATCCCAGAAGCCACAGTTCAGCCCACCGGTCCCAGTGCGCACAGAACGCCAGCGCTCCAAGAGTTACAGCGGCATCGCATCGAAGTGGAACTCGGGTACGGTCAGCGATTGCTCGGACCAGATGACCTTGCCCCGGGCCGTGTACCTGGTCCCCCAGCGCTCGGCCAGCTGGGCAACGAGGAACAGGCCCCGCCCGCCCTCATCCGTAGTGGCGGCGTACCGCAGGTGTGGAGCAGTGCTGCTGCCGTCGGAGACCTCGCAGACCAAACCGGTGTCGCACAGCATGCGAACGCGGATGGGGCCGGTGCCGTACCGGATGGCGTTGGTGATCAGTTCACTGAGGATCAGTTCGGTGGTGAAGGTCAGCTCTTCCAGACCCCAGGCGGTGAGCTGGTCGGCGCATTCCTTCCGGATGCGGGAGACGGCGGCGAAGTCGTCGGGTACGTCCCAGGCGGCCACGTGGGAGGGGTCGAGCAGCCGCGTGCGGGCGACGATGAGCGCGATGTCGTCGCTCGGGTGTGGTGGGACCAACGCGGCGAAGACGTCCTGGCAGGTGTCGTCCGGGGACCCGTCGGTGCGGACGCCGGCCAGGGTGGCACGGAGTGCGGCGAGTCCGCTGTCCAGGTCGCGGTCGCGGTCGGTGATGAGTCCGTCGGTGTAGAGGACCAGGACGGTGCCGGGCGCCAGCTGGCGCTCGGTGGTTTCGAAGGGCAGACCACCCACGCCGAGTGGTGGGCCGGCGGGCAGGTCGACGCTCTCCACGCTGCCGTCGGTGTGTAGCAGCGCGGGCGGTGGGTGACCTGCCCCTGCCATGGTGCAGTGCCCGGAGACCGGATCGTAGATCACGTACAGGCAGGTGGCTCCAGTGACAGTCGCTCGCTCGCCCTGGCCCTCGCCTTCGGAGTCGCCCCCTCCTGCGGCTGGCTCGCCCTGGTCAAGCCGGGCGACCAGGTCGTCAAGGCGTGCGAGCAACTCGTCCGGGGGCAGGTCGAGGGCGGCGAAGTTGAGCACGGCCGTGCGCAGTCGGCCCATGGTGGCGGCGGCGTGCAGACCGTGGCCGACGACATCGCCCACGACCAGCGCCACACGAAAACCCGGCAGCGGGACGACGTCGAACCAGTCCCCGCCGACCCCCTGCTGCGCCGGCAGGTAGCGGTAGGCCACCTGTAGGGCGTTTTGCTCGGGCACTCCGCGGGGCAGCAGGCTGCGCTGCAGCGCCTCGGCCATCTGGTGTTCACGGGTGTAGCGGCGGGCGTTGTCGATGCACATCGCCGCACGCGCGGCCAACTCCTCGGCGAAGGCGACGTCCTCCTGCCCGAATGGTTCGGACTCCGCACGCCAGAAGCTGACCGTGCCCAGGGTCAGGCCGCGCGCTCGCAGCGGCGCCGAGATCAGCGAGCGCACCCCGTACGCGAGCACCCGGTCGGCGGTCCGCGGGTCGCGCTCCCGCCAGGCCTGCGCCTGGTGCAGATCGGCGGCGAGCAGGGCGCGCCCGCTCCCCATGGCGGTCTCTTCCGGTGTGCCGGGCAGCGGACTGATCTGCGAACCCACCGGGTAGAACGGCCAATCCTCGCGGATGCCACCGGCGGCCACCCGGCGGATCTGCGGGGCCCGCGCCATCCCTGTCCCCAGCAGCGGCTCGTCCCCCTGGAGCACCGCCTCGGCCAGCTCGACCGTGACGAAGTCCGCGAACCGGGGAACCGCCACATCCACCAGCTCCTGCGCGGTGCACACCACGTCCAGGGTGGTGCCCACCCGAAGCCCCGCGTCGTACAGCAGCCTCAGCCGGGCCCGGGCCGCCTCCGCCTGCCCAGCCAGCGCCCGCAGCTCCGTGGTGTCCCGCAGTGTCGCAACACTGCCGGCACCGCCGCCGAACGGCGCGGTCGAACGGCAGTTCACGGCAAGCAGCCGGTCCTCGGCCAGGTGCACCTCGTCGGTGGCGGCCCGCCCAGACCCCAGCAACTCGGCCAACCCGGGATCGAGTCCCAGCTCGGTGACCGGCCGCCCCTCCACCTCGGGCGGCAGCGCCAGCAGCCGCCGGGCCTCGTCGTTGGCCAACAGCACCCGTCCGCCCTCACCGACGATAAGCACACCCTCGCGCACCGCGTGCAGCACCGCGTCGTGGTGCTCGTACATCCGCGTCATCTCGGCCGGGTCCAGGCCGTGCGTCTGGCGGCGCAATCGCCGCCGCACCAGCACCGCCCCACCCGTACCCGCAGCGAGCGCTGCCGCCGCGCCACCGAACAGCACCGGCAACTGCCCGCTCACCGCGCCGACCGTACTCTCGACAAAGTAGCCGACCTGGACCAGCCCGGCGACCGAACCGTCCGGCCTGAGGACCGGCGCGCTGGATTCGACATCGTGTGACAGCGGGTTGTTCATGATCACGGTGACGGGCCCCTTCAGCTCTCGCTGCAGCGGGCCGTAGATGTGCTGTCCGATCAGCTCGGGGTGGCCGCTGGAAGCGTAGCGGGTCCCATCGACACCGGCGAACACTACGTAGTCGAAGCCGCCGTTGTCCTTCACCTGCACGGCCAGCGGCTGCAGCACCGCCGTCGGGTCGGCGCTGTCCATGGCGCTCACCACCGTGGGAACCTGTGTCAACACGCTGGCTGCCGCGCGCGTGCGATGCTCCGCATCACGCGCGGCATAGCTCCGGGCCTGCAGAATGAGCGCCGCCAGCGCGGTGGCGACCAACAGCACCACCACGACCAGCAGCCACAGGAACACCTGCCCGGCGACACTGCGCACCCCCAGCCACGAGCCCGACTCGCCCCGGGCGGACCGCTGTTCCTCCGGTCCACCCGGTCCCGCGTCCCCACGGGTATGGCTCACTCCGTACATCCAGGCCGTCCCCACGCATCCGGATCATGACCCCTCTACGCTGCCACTCGGCCCGGGAACGCGCCCACATCCACGACCAGCACCCGATCAGCATCACCCTGGTGGCCGGACGGAACGTGTGACGTCGCCTAGTGCCCGGGGCAGAGCGGGCCGTCGACCCGGTCTGTTCGGCGGTGTTCATCAGACTGCGTGTACGTGAAGCTCCGTGACGGCCAGGTCGCGGACCGGCTCATCTACGTAGCGCCGGCAGTCACGGTCGAAGGCACCTGGGACATCCTCAGGTTGTGGGCTGCCGACGACGGCGAGGGCGCGACGTACTCGCTTCACGTGCTCACCGAGGTCAGGATCCGCGGCGTCGAGGATGTCCGCATGGTCGTCTGCGAAGGTCTCAGGGGACTGCCGGACGCCATCGGCGGGGTCTGGCCGACCGTCACCCAGAACTGCATCGTCCCCCCGATCCGGGCCTCGTTCCGCTACGCGGCCCGCCAGGCCTGGGACAAGATCTCCAAGGCCCGCAAGCCCGTCTACAGCGCGCTCACGAGGACACCGCCATGGAGCGGTTCACGAAGTTCACCGAGGCCTGGAGCGGGAGGTACTCCGCGATCGTGCGGTTCTGGGAAACGCCTGGGCCGAGTTCGTGCCCTTCCTCAGCTCCGACATAGAGGGCCGCCGGGTCATCTGCACCACGAACGCGATCAAGTCCGTCAACGCCCGTATCCGTAAGGCCGTCCTCCTCCCCGGCGAGGCGCACCGGACCGTTGACCCGACCCTTTGCCGACCCGCCTTCGCATCACGGTCAGTCACCGCCAGACGGACACCGCACTCACCGGGCACCCCCAGTTCCCCCGGAGCGTCGCCACCCTGCGCGAAGCCGGCGTCCAGGTACTGCTCGGCGAAGGAGGCTTCGTCCCGAATGCTCCCGGCCAGGGACGACCGGGGGCATACCCGTGGGACACCGCCCTCTCGGCCGTCGAAGGCGTCCACCCGCCCACGTTCGACAGGCTTGCGTAGTTCCGTCGTGAGAATGCCCGATGACCCTTCCGCCGCAATACCGGTCGGTGGGCCCAACCGAGCTCTCCCCCAAGAGACCTGCGGCACAACAGCGTTCGGGATTCTCGGAGCCGGACGGGGACAGCCACCACTACGTGGCAGATCCGACAGCGTCCTGTTCATCGACGCGCCGTGGGGGCTCGGGCGCCTGCGCAGCGACATCCCCGGCCACATCCGCCGCGCGCTCGCCGCCCACGTCAAGCCGCACGTCCTCGACGCCGGCCCCGCGCTCGCCCGCGCCACCCGCGTCCTCGTTCCCTCCACCGTCATACGCGACGAACTCGCCGACTGGGGCCCGCGCAACCCGTGCGTCGACGGCCCCCGCCCTCGCGTGATCGCCCAGAAACTGCCGGCGACGTCGCCCGCGCCGAGGGCGTCGGAGCGCAGTTCACCGGTCGGGCCGTTCGGGTTGGCAGCGCCCTCCCGGTGCCCGGTCCGTCCTGGCGGGGGCGGCTGCTCTGGGGTGATGGCGGCGGCCCGGTCGCCGTTGTCGTCGGGCGGGGCGACGAGGCGTGCGCACGAGTGTCTCCTGGCGGCCGTGATCCGCTCGGCATGAATGACCATCAGTTCCCTTTGGCCTCACCCGGCAGGGTTCTTGTTTATGACACGTAGTCAGGCCATCGGCTTCCCAAATAGATTTACCAGAGGAGTTGCTTTGCCAGCACTTCTGACGGTCCATCCGAAGGGATTGATATGCGAATCAAGGCTTTCTCGGTTGCCCTCACGGCAGCCATGGCAATAGGCGCTTCGGCGCCGCTGGCCTACGGGGTCGACGTTATCCAGGAGCACAACTCCATCAACTGTCGCTTCGGTGACGGCGAGGGCGAAAAGCAGAAGTACTGTGACGCCCTCGCAAACAAGCCGATGTCCGAAGTGGCCAAGAACTGCCTGGTCAAGGCGGGGATTGGCGGCGCGGTAGCGCTGGTCATCGGCAGGGTCAACGCTACAGAGGCCCGGAAGCTTGCCATTACTGTCGTCGCGACCGGGGCGGGCGCCTGCCTGAACTCTCTTAGCTGACCAAAGACAGGGAAAACCCATGCGACAAAATATCATTGCATTTGCAATGTTCGCCGCATTTATGCTCTCGGTCAATAAGATATTCAGTCCACCTTTCTGGGGTCAATTGGTTATTGTCGGCGCATCCTCGGCCGTAACTGCAGTCATCATCAACTTCATGGATCGAAGAAGCAAATAGAGATGCACCGTTCAAGGAATCCTCCCGGGGGCGTGGATTTCGAGGACGGCTTGGGCCGCCCGATCCGGGATCGTCGCCGCCAGCCGGTGACGATCCCGGTGTGCCGGTAGACGATGTCCAGGTGTGCGGCCGGTCGGTCGGTCGGCTTGACGGCCGGGTGCCTCATCCGAGTCGCCCGGCCGTCGCGGACCTGTCCGCTGACGGCCGGCGCGTCCGGCCTCCCCTTCTTCCACCACATGGCTGATGCAGTTAGCGATACTATTGCGACACTAATGCGATACTTATCGCATCAGACTGCACAGCTACCGGGTAGACTGCACCCCGTGAGAGCTGATGCTGCGCGAAACATCGAAGCGGTGCTGACGACGGGGGCGCGGATACTGGCCGCGGACCCTGGTGCGAGCATCGCCGCCATCGCCGCCGAGGCGGGCGTGGACCGGCGGACCGTCTACCGGCGCTTCCCCTCGCGGGAGGAGCTCCTCGCCGCGATCTACGCCGCCCGCCTGGACGCCGTCGAACAGGCCATCGCCGACGCCCGCCTGCGCGAGGCCCCCGTCACCGTGGCCCTGCACCGGTACGTGGAGAACATCATCGAGGTCAACCGCACCTGGCCGGTGGACCTCGCCCGCATGCTCGCCGACGAGGAGAGCCGCAGACGCCGCGACGCCTCCGTCGCCGAGGTCGACGCCTTCCTCCAACGCGCCACCGGCGAAGGCCTGCTCCGGTCGGACCTCCCCCAGGGCTGGGTGGCGGCCCTGCTCCCCGAGATCATGCGCCTGGTGGCCCGCCAGGTTCCGGACCTGGCGGCCGGGCCGGCAGCCGACCTGGTCGTCGACACCCTGCTACGGGGGATCGGATCGCCCTGACGCAATGCCGGCAGCACCCCGGGAGCCCGCCGAGCCGGGGCCCGTGGAGCTGATCAGCGGCCCGGGACGACGGGCCGGACGCCTCGTTCATCGAGCCAGCCGAGGACGTGGTCGGCGACGGACCGCCAACCGCTGTCGATGACCAGTGAGTGGCCCCGGTCGGCGAACTGCTTGAGGTCCGTCATCGCGGCGGAGTCACCGTACTGCTTGTACACCGCGCGGGTCACCCGGTCGGGCACCAGCAGGTCCTCCTGTCCCGACACCAACAGCAGCGGACCACGCGCCGCGTTGCCGGTGCCCGCCAGAGCACTCGGATGCCGAGGGCCGCCCCCGCATCCGAGGTCGTCGAGCAGACGGCGCGGGACCGGCACGACGTATCTGTCGTACAGCCGCTCGGCCTCCTCGTTGCTGACGGCGTTGCCGAAGCTCTCGCGGAAGCGCTCCGGGGAGAGCAGGACCGCAGCGCCAGCGGGCTCGTCGGCGCCAGCGGCGGACCAACAGCCGTGAAGCGCAACCTCGTTGACGGGCGTCGGTGCGATGGCTACCGCCGCCTGTCCGAGGCCGACTCCGACGAGGTGCTGTGCGATCAGCCCGCCGACCGAGTGCCCGACGATCACCGGTGGGACGTCGAAGGAGCGCACGAGCTCGGCATGGTGTTCGGTCAGGCCCTGCAGACCGAGGGCGGGGACCAGGTCCGGGCGCTCACGTGCCTCCCGCGCGGTGGCCGCTTCGCCCGGCCAACCCGGGGCGTGCGTGCGGTAGCCGTGGCTCGCGAAGCGCGCTGTCCAGGACTCCCATGACAGCGCGTGCAGCCACGCGCCATGGACGAAGACGACGGGAGTACGGATCACAGCGGTCCCTCCGAGCATGATGACGACCTTCACCGGTGTACGGCGACCACCTCAGCGTCGCGGAGGCGGCCTTCGGCGGGATCGGTCGAATGACTGAAGTGACCGGGTGCAGACGCCGGCCCGGCCTCGGTCCCGGGCACGCGTGCGGCCGACGCAACGCCCCGGCCCGCACCCCTCGGTGGGGTGCGGGCCGGGGCCGGTACGGGACGGGGCCGGTGCGGGGCGGTCGGGTCAGCGTCGAGCGGCGGGGGCGCAGCGGAAGCTGCTCGCGTCGGCGACGTCGCCGTGGCCCTTGTAGCGGGAGACCATCGGGTAGGCGCACAGGTCCCGGCCGACCGTCCTGCCGGAGGCCGTGGTCAGGGTGACGGGCAGCGTCTGCGGTGCATTGCCGTGCTCGACCCAGGCGGTCAGTGCGGCGAGGTCCTGGCCCTGGCTGTCGAGACCGCAGTGGGCGGTGCCCGGGGCGAGGAAGAGACGGTAGAAGCCGTCGACCTTCTTCGAGCCCCCCATCCGCCGGTCGACGCGCTCGCGGTACTGCACCGTGCCGTCGGCGGGGATGTACTGGTCGGCGGTTCCCTGCCAGGTGAGGAGCTTGCCGCCGGCCTTTCGGAAGGCGGACAGATCCGGGCTGTCGGTACCGATGATCTTGTCGTACTCGGCCTCGGACTGCCGGAACAGCTGGACGAACTGGGCGGAGGTGACGGTCGAGACGTCGAAGGCGGGCTGCTTCTTCACCCACGACGTCACCCACCCGGCCGGTACCGGGAACGGCGCGCCCACCCGCCCACCGGTGGCGGGGTCGACCCTGGTGCCCGCGAGGCCGCTCAGATCGGCGCCGATCGGAACGCCGGGCCAGAGCTTCTCGCCCGACGCGGTGCGCGGGCCGTCCCAGATCCGGCGCACCACCTCCGCGTCGGCCGCGGTGATCGTCACCTGCGTACCGTCGCACTCGACGGTGGTGCCGATCAGACGGCGGGGGTCGTAGCCGCACTCGTCGGGGTCGGTCAGCAAGCCGTCCTCGACGCCGTCCTGTCCGTCGCAGGCCTGGACGGCGGCGTCGGTGAAGGCCTTGAACTCGCACGCGGTCGGATAGGTCTTCGCCTCGTTCATCACCACCTGCGGCCACAGCGTGGCGACCTCGAACCGGGGCCAGTTGACGGCGGGGGCGTTGGCGAGGATGCCGTTGTAGTCGTCGGGGTACTTCTGGGCCTCCGCGTAGCCCTGGCGGCCACCGGTCGAGCAACCGGTGAAGTAGGCGTACGAAGCCGCGCGGTGGTAGTGGGCGGCGATGACCTCCTTGGCGACGACGGCTGCCTCGTGCTCGGAACGGGAGGCGAAGTTGTCGAGCAGGGCCGTGTCGACCTGGCCGTCACCCTGCAGTGCCCAGCTGGTGTCGACGTACGTCCCGACGCCCGCGTCGGTGGTGGCCGCGGCGTAGCCGTTCTTGACCGCGGCGGCAAGGGCGGAGCCGTAGTCGCCGGCCGCGTAGGCCAGGCCACCGACCGTCTCCAGTCGGCCGTTCCAGGTCTCCTGCGGCAGCCAGACCCGCACCTTGGCGTGGTCGCCCTGGCCGGGGTGGGTGAGGGTGACGGTGACGTCGCAGAACGCCGGGACGTCGGGGATCCGGACCGGACCCGCCGGGGTGAGGGGCACGTCGACGGTGCCCGCCGGGTGGGCGACCGCGGTGACGCTCTCGATCCGCGTACCGGCGGGCGCCTCGACCTCGGCGGAGGTGCAGCCGTGCACGGCGACGGCGGCGCCGGCCGCGGCCGGCGGGACACCGGGCCCGTACAACACGGCGGCCAGGGGCGCACCGGCGGCGAGGGCTGTCAGGAGTCGTTTCATCTGTCCCGTCCAAGGATGTGAGGTGGCTCCGGTCGGCATGGACACACTGCGGTCGCGTGCATGTGCCGATCGGAAGAGAGTCCACACACCGGCGGAGTGCCGGCGGTGGCCACGGCCGTGGCGAGCGTTCAAGGGCTGCGCCCGGGTGTTCCGTGGCCGACGGGATCCACAGTGCCCCGGCGCGCTGGGGCGGCACATCAGTCAGTCGACTGCTGACGGCAGCCGTCACCGGGGGGCGGCCCGCCGGTGCGGCCGGGTTCCGGAGGTGGCGGCGAGTCAAGGCGGCTGCGCGCAGCCCCCGGTCCCCCGCCGGAGCCCCGGTGGACCCGGGCCCGGGTTGCCACCAGGGTTCGCCCCTGGGGCGACGGACGGGCGGGCCCGGGATCGTTGTCGGCGGGTGCCGATCGGTACCCGCTGCGGCGAAGGATCTGATCGGTATCGGAAGAGAAGTGGGACGGGCATGGAATCCAACAGCACGCCGATGGTGGGGCGGGCAGGCGAGCAGGCCGAGCTCGCGGCTTTCGTGACGACCGCCGCGGGCCGGGCCCTCGTGCTACGGGGGGAAACGGGGGTCGGGAAGACGTCTCTGTTGGGCCACGCCGTCGCCCTGGCGGAGCGGGAAGGGTATGTCGTCATCCGCGCCGCCGGTGTCGAGGCGGAGTCCGAACTCCCCTACGCCGGACTGCACCAGTTCCTTCATCCGCTGCTCGGCGAGGTCGCGCGGTTGGACGACGGGACCCGGGCCGTGTTCGACGCCCTCTTCGGCCGCGCGGAGGGGGATCCTCCGTCGGTCATGCGGCTCGGCATCGCGGTTCTCGGCCTGCTGTCACTGGCGGCGCAGCAGCAGCCGCTGCTGGTGGTCCTGGACGACGGGCAGTGGCTGGACGACGCCAGCGCCGACGTCTGCGGGTTCGTGGGCCGGCGCCTGGTCGGCAGCCGGACGAAGCTGCTGATCGCGGTCCGCGCCGACATCGCGTCGCGCTTCGACACCGCCGCGCTGCCCGAGCTGTCCGTCGCCGCGCTCGCCGACGAGGACGCGGCGCTCCTGCTGGACCGGCGCCACCCGCGATTGGACCGGCGGATCCGCCGGACGGTGCTGGAGCAGGCCCGGGGAAACCCGCTGGCGCTGCTGGAACTTCCCACCCACCTCGGCGGTCCGGCCGGCGACCGGGCGAACGCTCTCGTCGGGCAGCACGGCCTGTCCCTGCCCCGACGCCTGCAACAGCTGTACGGCGCCCGGATCGCCGCCCTCGGCGACGGTGTGCGGGCTGAACTGCTGATGGGCGCGCTCGACGGCGTCGGGACGGGGCCCGGCCGCGGGCCGCTCGGCACGCGTTACCGCATGCGCGACGTCGACGAGGCCGTGGCCGCCGGGCTGGTCGACATCGAGCCGGGCACCGGCGACCTCACCTTCCGGCATCCGCTCGTACGCTCCACCGTCGTGCAGTTGGCCACCCCCAACCGTCGCCGCGCCGCTCACCAGGCGCTGTCACACGTCCACCGGGACGACCTCGAACGCCGGGCGACACATCTGGCCGCGGCCACCGTCGACCCCGACGAGGAGGTGGCCGGCCTCCTGGCGGCAGCGGCCGAGTCGGCGACCCGGCGCGGCGGCGCGCTGGCGGCGGTGACCTGGCTGACCCGCGCCGCAGAGCTCAGCGAGGACCGCACCGCCCGGTCCCGGCGCCTGGCGGAGGCGGCGTTCGTCGCGGGCCACGCCGCCCGGCTCGGCCAGGCGCACGGGCTGGTCCTGTCCGGTCTCACCCCCGGCCAGGCGCAGTCACCGGCCTCGGTCCTGGCCTTCGCCTACCAGACCCTCTACCAGGACGGAGACGTCCGTTCCGCCCAGCGCCAGGTCACGGCAGCGATCGAGCAGCTGCGGGACGGCGCGGACTCCGAGCCCGCCGAGGTCCTCACCCGGCTGGTGACCCTCCTGCTGGCGATCAGTCAGTACGCCGGGGAGCGCTCCGGCTGGGAGCGCACCCACGAGCTCCTCGCCTCCCTGGGCGACCTCGTCACCGGACGCACGCGCATCCACAGCGCCGCCTGGAGCGACGTGATCCGGTACGGCGCCGAATGCGCCGGAGTGGTGGAACGGTCCACCGCGGAGCTCCCGGCCCTCGAACCCTGGGAGGTGACGCGCCTGGCCGTGTCCGCGTACCACCTCGACCTGCTGAGCCGGTACCGCCCCTACCTGCAGCGCGTCGTGGACCGCGAGTTGGAGACCGGGGCCGCGGCCAGCGGCATGGTCATGCTGCACCTGATCATGCTCGACCAGATGGCGCTCGGCGAGTGGGACGAGGCCGAGGACACCGGTCGGCGGGTCCTGGACCTGGCGACCGGGCACGGACACGAGCTGTTCGCGGTCCAGAGCCGCGCCTACCTGGCCCAGCTCGCGGCGATGCGTGGACAGGCCGGTCGGGCGCGGGACCTGCAGGCCGAGGTGGACGCCTGGGCACGGCCCCGCGGGGTGGGGTTCCTCACCCAGCTCGCCGACTCCGCCGGCGCGACCGCCGCGTTGAGCGCCGGTGACTACGAGAGCGCGTACCTGTACGCCATCGGCATCACGCCGCCGGGCACCTTCCGGCCCTACACCTACCAGGCCCCGCGGACCCTGCTCGACCTCGTCGAGGCCGCCCGGCACACCGGTCGTCTCGGGCAGGCCAGGGCTCATGCCCTCGCCGCGCGCGACGCCGGACTGCCGGACCTGTCCCCCCGCCTGGCGCTGATCACCCATGGCGCGCTGGCGATGACCGCCGACAGCGAGCCGGAGGCCGCCGAGATGTTCGCGCGGGCCGAATCGCACCCGGACGCCGCCCGCTTCCCGTTCGAGCTGGCCCGGATCCGTCTGGCGCACGGCACCCGGGTGTGCCACGTCCGCGGCCGGGCGCCGGCACGGCGGTACCTCGTCGCGGCGGCCGAGGCGTTCGAGCGGCTCGGCGCCGTCGGATGGGCCGAGCGGGCCCGGACCGAACTGCGGACCACCGGGGCCCCGGCCCGCGCCTCCACGCCGGATCTCACCTCGTTGACCTGGCAGGAACGCCGGATCGCGGACCTGGCGGCCGGTGGGCTGACCAACAAGGAGATCGGCACCAGGATGCACCTGTCCCCACGCACCGTCAGCTCGCACCTCTACCGCATCTTCCCCAAGCTGGGCATCACCACCCGGGCGGCGTTGCGTGACGCCCTGAGCCGGGTCGAGGAGGTCTCACAGGTGTGACGCCCCTCGCCCCCCGCACACCGCTTCCCGTGCTCACCGCTTCCCCTCCCGCCCGCGGCCGCCTCATCGGCCGGACAGAGCACCCTCGACCTCGCGCCGGGAGGTGATCCCCAGCCGTCCGAAGATCTTGCGCAGGTGCCACTCGACCGTCCGCGGGCTGAGGAACAGCTGCGCGCCGATCTCCGCGTTCGAGTGTCCGGCGCCCACGAGCCGGGCGATCCGCGTCTCCTGCGGCGTCAGGACCGGTGCGTCGACGGTACGCCGACGCACCGTCTCGCCGGTGGCGAGCAGTTCCCGCCGGGCCCGCTCCGCGAACGCCTCCATGCCCATCGTCACGAACGCCTCGTGTGCGGTCCGCAGCTCGCCACGGGCCTCCGCCCGCCGGTTCCGGCGGCGCAGCCATTCGCCGAACAGCAGCCGGGCACGCGCCTCGAAGACCGCGAGGCCGCCCCGGCCGTAGTGCTCGATCGCCGCACGGTAACGGCCCTCGGCCCGCTCGTGCGCTCCGGTCAGCGCGTCGGCGACCGCCTTCGCCCCCAGCGCCCAGGGGGTGCCGGCCCGGCTCCAGTCGGCCAGCCGCTCGCGCGCCCGAGCCGCCACGGCCGGGTCGCCGACCCTGGTCGCCGCCTCGACCAGCTCGTTGCACGTCCAGTGGTGCACGACGAGGTCCTGGTGTTCCGCGCCCCGCAGCGCCGCTTCCATCGCGAGCGGATGGTTGCCGAGGCCGTTGTGGAGCACCGCCCGCGCACACGCCGCCATGGCGATCAACCGGCCCAGACCGCGCCGCTCGCCTTCCCGCTCCGTGGCCTCGAACAGTTCCAGGGCCGACCGCTCCCGCCCCCGGTACGCGCTCAGCAGGGCGGTCGTGGCCATGCTCGTCGCCCTGCCGGCGGCTTCCTCGACGTTCGCGGCCTCGGTCAACAGGTCCCAGGCCTCGGGGAAACGCCCCGCGTAGCCCAACGAGGCCGCTCGGTAGGGAAGCGCCGTCGACAGGATGGACAGGGCGCCCGTCGTCCGGGCGAACCGAACCGCCCGATCCGTGATGTCCAACCACGCCGCCAGGTCACCCAGTTCCACGGCCGCGTTCGCGGCCGGCCACAGGACGGCCAGCTCCTCGTCGTCGGTGACGAAACGCAACGCCCGCGCCAGCAGCGGAAAGGCCGCGACGGGCCCGTCGACGCTCCAGGTGACCAGAGCCTGGAGGAAGACCCCGGCCGTCTCGTCGCCGGACGGCAGGTCACGGGCCGCCTCGGCGACTCGCCGCAGCCCGCCCTCGTCGAGCCGGCCGGCCCAGGTGGCCGCACCGAACGCCGAGAGGTAGGTCTCACGTGCGGCGGCCGGGTCCAACTCCCTGAGCTCGCTCGCCGCCGCGAGCAGGGGCTGTACCGCACCGAGACCGGGATTGGCCATGGACGACGCCTTGGCCCGCAACCTGCTGGCGGTGGCCTGCTGCAACCGGTCCAGCGGTCCCAGTTCGGCGGCGGCGAGCAGGTCGGGCACCCGGGCCGACGCGCCCGCGCCGAGATGGGCCCCCGCCGCGGCCAGCGCCCGCCGTGCCCGCTCCCCCGGGTCGGAGCTGAGAGCCGCGGCGCGTTCCAGGAAGGAAGCGGCCGCGGCCCGGCCACCGCGGGCCAGGGCGCGGTCGGCCGAGCACTCCAGCGCGTCGGCCACCGACTCGTTCGGTCCGACCGCGGCATGCGCCAGATGCCAGGCCCGCCGGTCGGGATCGCGCTCGGCGTCGGTGGCCTCGGCGAGCGCGCCGTGCACCGCCCGCAGCGCGTCGGCGTCGGCGCCGCGCCAGGCCGCCGAGCGCACCAGCGGGTGCCGGAACCGCACCGGCGCACCCAACCGGAGCAGTCCGGCGGCCTCGGCCGGCGCCGCCGCGTCGGGCCCGATACCCAGCAGACGGAGGGCGCGCCACAGCAGCAACTCGTCACCGACCGGCTCGACGGCCGCGAGCAGCAACAGGGCGCGGGTGTCCCCGGGCAGCACGTCGATGCGTCGGCGAAAGCCCTCCTCGACCCGAGTCGCCACCGGGGCGACGCCGTGGCCACCGAAACCGAAGGCCAGCTCCGCCGCCGACAGCCCCTGGGGCAGTTCCAGCAGAGCGAGCGGGTTCCCACCGGTCTCGGCGACGATCCTGTCCCGCACACGCGGGTCGATCGGCCCGGGCAACGCCGAGTCGAGCAGGGCCCGGGCGTCCGGGTCGGCCAGCCCCGGCAGGGGAAGGCCCGGCAGGCCGGAGAGGTCCCCCTCCTCGTCGGTGACGCGCTCGGCGAAGACCAACGCCACCGATTCGGCGTCCAGCCGGCGGCCGACGAAGCCCAGGATGCGAAGCGACATCAGGTCCAACCACTGCGCGTCGTCGACCAGGCACACCAGCGGGGTCCGGGCCGCCGCCTCGGCGAACAGGCCGAGGACCGCCATCCCGACCAGCAGCAGTTCGGGAGCGGTCCCGGCGCTCAGGCCGAAAGCGACCCGCAACGCGTCCTGCTGCACCTGCGGCAGCCGGTCGAGATGCGACATGAGCGGGGCGCACAGGCGCTGTAGGCCCGAGTACACGAAGTCGGACTCGGCTTCGGTGCCCTCCGTGCGAACGATCCGCATCTGCGCCGCTCGCACGGCCACGTGGTCGAGCAGCGCGGATTTCCCGATGCCTGCTTCGCCGCGGAGCACCAGCACCCGGCTCCGCCCGTCGCGCACCTCGCGCAGCAGGCGGTCCAGCTCCTCCAACTCACGGTGCCGCCCGAGCAGTTGGTCCTTCGTGCCCTGCCCCATGTGCTTCCTCCGGCGCGTGCCCCCGTGCGGGGTCCCCCTCCTGGAGGAGCTTCGCCACCATTCTACGAACCTCGCACGATGACCAAGATCCATCCGGTGCCGACGGGGCACTCCCTACCGACCGGAGGGGCGGCCATCGGTACGCCGGCCCCGACGACGGTCGTCAGCGCGCCCCTCGGGGGCTCCGGATGCTGTCGATGATCCGGGTCCAGTGGTCGCCGCCGTGACCGTTCTCGATCGCGCGCCGGTAGTGGGCCCGCACGGCCAGGGGCAGCGCGAGGTCGAGGCCCAGCGACGTGCCGGTCTCCACGATGTGGTCGGCCGTCGCGCCCATCATGGTGACCGTGCTGAGGTCACCGGGGTGTTCGCCGGCGTCGAGCGCGGTTCCGGGCTCCTTCTCGCCCGCCCGCAGGATGGCTCCGATCGAGTCGGCCATGGAGAGCAGCTCCGGCAGGGCTTCCGCGGCCTTCATCCCCGCGGTGCCCAGCATCGCGGTGGCCTGCATCAGTGCGGACAAAGTCGTGAGGAACACGGCGAGTTGGGCCTGGTACATCATCTGGGCCAGGCCCGGCTCCGCCCCCAGGTACCTCGGCGCTCCCAGGAGCGTCAGCACCGCCCGGTGGCGCTCCATCACTTCGCCGCGGCCGCTGTAGTAGACGTGGGACGCCTGTGTGCCGACCATCGGCGCGGGGACCATGACGCCTCCGGTGAGGAAGTCGGCGCCGTGGCCCGCCGCCCAGGCCGCCGCCTCGCGTGAGCGGTCGGGGGTGTCGGAGCTGAGGTTGACCAGCGTCCGGCCGGCGAGCGACGCGGTGGCACCGTCGAGGATGTGTCGTACATCGCGCGGTAGTCGGTGAGGCTGAGGATCACGAGGTCGCTCGCCCCGACCGCTTCGCCGGGCGTCGCCGCGAGCGTCGCTCCGTCGGCGACGACGCCGTCGGCCCGACCGGCGGTGCGGTTCCAGACGGTGACGGGGTGGCCGGCGGTGAGGAGGGTGCGGGTCATCGCGCGGCCCATCGGGCCGAGGCCGATCACGGTGACGGCGCTGTTCGGTTCGGTGGTGCGGTTCTGTCGTTCGTTCACCCCTCCATGCTCGGAGAGCGCGACTACTCTCGGAAGTACGTACTAATTTCTGCGCTACTTACCATTTCGTAAGGGGGGTCAGTGATGGCCAAGGCACCGAGGCGAGGGCCTTACATCTGTGGCATCGACGCCGCGCTCGACGTGGTGAGCGGCAAGTGGAAGGGCCTGATCCTCTGGGAGCTCGATGTCCATGGCGTACGCCGCTTCGCCGAGCTCCGTCGCGGCCTGCCGGGCGTGAGCGAGAAGATGCTGACGCAGCACCTGCGCGAGATGGAGGAGGACGGCCTCGTGCACCGGGAGGCCTACGCCGAGGTGCCGCCACGGGTGGAGTACTCCCTGACCGGGCACGGGCGCACGCTCAATCAGGCGTTCGGGCCGCTCAGCGCCTGGGGCGACGAGCGGATGCGTCGTGAAGGCTTCGAAGCGGTCGACCACGCGGCCGGGACCTCACACCCCGGAAGCCCCGGCCCCCTTGACGCCGCATGATCGCGCACCGATCCTGGCCACCCGACACCGAAGGGATCACATGGACGTCGAAGTCATCATCAACGGTGAACTCCCTTCCTGCTTCCACTGCGACCGCACCGTCGCACTCCTCGCCCGCCTCACAACCCCCGACGGCTCCATCGACCTCCACCTGTGTTGGACCTGCGACACCGGACCGACCCCAGGCGGCCGCCTCCTCGCCGCCATGACCCTCCCCAACGACATACGGCCGGCGGACCTGTTCAAGGAATTCGCCCTGGACTGGGTGTCCACCGGACTCGACGCGCAGGGCTGGCAGTACGTACGCCGAGACGACCCACGGCACTGACCGTCCCGGCCGGTCCGAAGTGCGCCTGTCCCAGGGGTGATCCGCAGTGGGGCCGGGTCGTTGTCGCGGACCCTCATGCGGACGCGGAACAGCTCCTGGCGGGGGTGCGCCGCGCGGGAAGTCGGACGGGCCGACTTCCCGCGCGGGGACTTCGGGGTCTCCGGATGCCGGGTGGGGTCAGCCCGAGGTGCCGCGGGCGGCGACGGCGACGTTGGCGGTGCCGGTCGCGGTGCGGCCCAGGCCGTCGCGGACGGTGTAGGTGAAGGTGTCGCAGCCGGTGAAGCCCGCGGCGGCGGTGTAGCGGACCTTGCCGTCGACGATCGCGGCGGTGCCGTTGCCGGGGGCGGAGACGCCGGTGAGGGCCAGGCCCCGGCTGTCGGTGCGGCCGGTGCCGCTGGCGGTGGCGAGGACGTCGATGGTGGTCGTGCCGCCCTGGACGGTGGCCCCGGCGGCGGTGCGGGCGACCGGGGTCTGCGGGACCTGGGTGCTGCCGTAGTAGGCGAGGAGGGCGTAGGTGCCGTCGCCCAGGTCGATCAGTTCGAGGCTCTGGGGCTGGGTGCCGTCGTAGGGGCCGGTGCTGACGGCGCCGGAGGAGCGGTCCACGGTGAGCGCGGCGCCGGTGGCGGTGTTGCGGACGCCGGTGGAGCCGTCGTTCTGCGGGGTGAGGGAGAACCGCTGCGTGGCCAGGCCGAGCGAGGGGGTGGCACCGACGGTGAGGCCGTCGACGGTGGTGGTCATCACCAGCCCGGTCGCGGGGTTGCGGATCTCGGTGGAGCCGTCGCCCCGGGGTGCCAGGGTGAACTTCTGGGCCGCGCTGCCCTCCTGGAACGCCGAGCCGGTGACGAGGACCCCGGACACCGTCAGGGCGGTGCCGCTGACCGGTTGCGCGACGGCGTTGTCGACGTCGGCGACGGCCACCCGCGCGGTCGCGGTGGACTGCTGGCCGAAGATGTCCCGGATGGTGTAGGTGAAGGTGTCGCAGCCGGTGAAGCCCGCGGCCGGGGTGTAGCGGACCTTGCCGCCGACGAGCGCGGCGGTGCCGTTGGCGGGCTTGGAGCTACCGGTGATCGTCAGGCCGAGGGGCTGGGTGGTGCCGGTGCCCGAGGCGTTCGCGAGGACGTCGACGTCGACGGCCCGGCCCTGGCTCGTGGCGGCGGCCGAGTCCCGGGCCTGCGGTTCCTGCGGGACGGTGTGGTCGGGGTAGAACGCGCGGATGCCCCACGAGCCGTCGGCCTGCCGGACCAGTTCGAAGCTCTGCGGCTGGGTGCCGTTGTAGGCCTGGCCGGAGACGGTCGAGCCGTTCATGGTGAGGGCCAGCTTGTCGCCCTGGTAGAGGCTGCGGATGCCGAAGGAGCCGTCGGCCTGCTTGACGATCCGGAAGCTCTGCGGCTGGGTGCCCTTGTAGGCCTGGCCGGAGACGGTCGAGCCGTTCATGGTCAGGACGGAGCTGTTGCCCTGGTAGAAGCTGCGGATGCCCCAGGAGCCGTCGGCCTGCCCGACGAGCGCGAGGCTCTGCGGCTGGGTGCCGGCGTACGCCTGGCCGGAGACGCTGGAGCCGTTCATAGTCAGGACGTTGGCCGTGCTCGCTTGCGCCGGTCCGGCGGTGCTGCCGACACCGACGATCGCGGAGCAGATCAGGGCCGTCGCGGTACGCACGCGGCCGGTGGGAATGGACATGTTCCTCTTCCTCGCAGCAGGGGAGCGCCCGGAAAGCCCCCGGGCAGCGGCCAGCCTGCCGCCGGAAGATCGGCTCGGTTTGATCTTGCGCGGGAATGAACACGTTTGAGTGCGGATATTCACTCGCGAGTGCCGGGTTTCGATCGCTCGGTTGTCGGCCGCGTGACCACGGAAGCGCGTGCCTCGGGCGAGGAAACGGCGCGTCGTCCCGCAACAGGGCCGTGGCGGACGGTCGCGCGGTCGCCCGCGCCCCTGATGGTTCACCTCCGAAGGATGCCGCCGACGATGCCGCCGATCGCGCCGCCCTCTCCGGCGGCGACCGCGCCGTCACGGACGAGGTAGGGCTCAAGGGCGTGGGCGAGGCCGGAGACCGGCATGCTCTGCAGCGAGATCTGGCCGGGGCCCGTGAGGGCGACGAGGAAGATGCCGTCGCCACCGAAGATCTTGTTGGCGATGCCGGGGACCCGGGTGATGGCGAACTGCACCGACGCGTCGAACATCCCGACGTGGCCCGGGTGGACCAGCATGGTCTGGCCGGGTGCCAGGGTGTACTGGGTGATCTCGCCACCGAGTTCGACCCAGGCGCGGCCCTGGCCCTGCAGGCGCTGGAGGACGAAGCCCTCACCGCCCCACAACCCGCCGCGGAAGGACTGCTGGAGCGCGACCGTGGGGCTGACCCCGGGGGTGCCGCAGATCCAGCCGTGCCGATGCACGATGACATCGCGCCCGGGCGCGATGTCCACCGGCACGATGTGGCCGGGGACCTTCGCCGCAAAGGCGACCAGGCCGGAGCCGCTCTGCGCCTGGTACTGGGTGAGGAAGAGCCCTCCACCGCCGACGGCCCGCTTCAAAGTGTTCATCAGACCGCCCCGCCCGCCACCGGCGTTGGTGGTCTGCGACATCTGGATGTTCGGAGACATCCAGGACAGCTCTCCATGGGGCGTGATGACCGCTTCCCCCTGGTCGAGCCGGATCTCCAGCACCGGCATCGTGCTTCCGTTGACCACGGCCTGCATCGTCGTTCCTCCCCTGGACCTGCCGCACCTCGGCCCCGCCCCCCGCGCGGCAGGCTACCCCCCTCGTCCCGCCGCCAACCACGGGAGCGGGCCCGCGACTTCGTCTTCGGGCCTGCTGTGTCAGCCGCTGCTGTCGGGCCGGAGCGATACCCGGCCCGGTACCGCGGCCCGGAGGCGTGTCACGCGGCTTCGGATACCCTGACCGTGACTCAGCACGACCCCGGCGCCGCCCAGCCGACCGGGGCACGGGGGACGGGGAGCAAGGTCGTGGAGAGCACCGAGCAGCGGCGCGAGCTCGCCGCCTTCCTGCGCAGCCGGCGGGCCCGGATCGGCCCGGAGGCGGCGGGCGTGCTGTACCCCACCGGGCGCCGCCGGACGCCCGGGCTGCGCCGAGAGGAGCTGGCGGCCCTGGCCGGGGTGAGTGCCAGCTGGTACACCTGGCTGGAGCAGGGGCGCCGGATCAAGGTCTCCCGCCAGGTGCTGAACAGCCTGGCCCAGGTGCTGAAGCTGGACGGCGTCGAGACGCGGCACCTGTTCCGGCTGGCCGGCGAGGTGCCGCCGACCGGTCCGCGGCCGGCCGGGCGCGAGCAGGTCGCCGCCCAGTACCTCTCCTTCCTGGACCAGTTGGACCCGCTGCCGGCCTGCATCACCAACTACCGCTTCGACGTGCTGGCCTGGAACCAGGGCTACTGCGCGCTGCTGCCGGGGTTCGCCGACCTGGCGCCGGAGCGCCGCAACAACCTGCTGATCACCTTCGACCCGGACTTCCGCGACCTCTACCCGGACTGGCCGCAGGCCGCCGAGCACGTCGTGGCACTGTTCCGCGGGCAGTCGGCGGACCAGCTGGCCCGGCCGGAGTACGCCGAACTGGTCGAGCAACTGGCCGCGGAGAGCCGCGAGTTCCGCGAGCTGTGGGAGCGGATGGACCTGGTGGAGCACAGCCCGGCCACCCAGGTCTTCCGGCACCCGGCGCTCGGGCGGATCGAACTCGGTTACGTGAAGCTGCGGTTGGCCGACGCCGCGGCCACCCTGATCGCCTACCAGCCGATCGGGGACGACGGGCTGACCGGCCGGTTCGGCGCCCTGGTGACGGCGGGACGGCCGGCCCGGCCGGCGGCGGACCTGAACCGGTGAGACCGGCCCCGGCCCGCCGCCGGGCGGACGGTCAGGCGCGCGGTCAGAGTGTGCTGCCACCGTCCACGAAGCTCAGCGCGCCGGTGGTGAAGGTGTTCTCCAGCAGCTGCACCACGGTGTGCGCGACGTCGTCGGGCTGCCCGATCCGGCCGACCGGGGTGCTCGCCGCGGTCTGGGCGAACAGGCCCGCCCTGGCCTCGGCCGGGACGAAGTCCCACAGCGGGGTGTCGACCAGGCCGGCCACCACGACGTTCACCCGGATCGGCGCCAGTTCGACGGCCAGCGAGCGGCCCAGACCGCCGATGCCGGTGTTGGCGGCGGCCGTCGCGCTCAGGTCCGGGTACGGCTTGAAACCGCCGCTGCCGGCGAGCAGCACGATCGAGCCGGTGGGTGCGATCCTGCGCCCGGCGTGCCGGATGCAGAGCAGCGGGCCGATGATCTTCGTGTCGAAGGAGCGGCGCACCGCTTCGAGCGTCACCTCGTAGACCGAACCGGTCGCCATGTCGCCGGGGCAGAGCACCAGGTGGTCGATGGTGTCCAGGTCCGCGAAGAAGGATCGCACGCTCTCCTCGTCGGTGACGTCGATGACGCCGGTCGTGATGCCGTCGATCTCCTTGGCCGTGTCGGCGAGCTTCTCCTCGGAGCGCGAGCCGACCACGACCCGCGCGCCGGCCGCGGCGGCCCGGCGGGCCACCGCGCGGCCGATCCCGGAGCTGCCTCCGACCACGACGACTCGGGTGTTGGACAGGGGGTTTGAAGCCATGGGTCATCTCCTGGACAGTTGCTGCCGTGCTGGTCGGAGCGGCGGCGCAGGTGGCGCCCGGTCCCGCTCGGGAACGACGATGCCAGCTCGCCCAGGGGGTAGGCAGACTCGCTCTTATCCTAGGTATTTCACCACCAGGCAAGCCGCTCAGCTGCGGAAACACCGGACCGGACGGCCGGTCCGGCGGCCGGAGCGGGCGGGGCGGACAACCGGGAGCGCGGGCCCGGTAGTCGGCGAGAAGGCCGTGCTCGGGGTCTACGTGGCGCCGGGGGCGTCCCCTTCGGGTCCGCCGTCCCGGCCGGTGGGGCGTCGACGTGTGGGCAGGGGGTTCTGGCCTGCGGTGACGATGCCCGTCTCGTAGGCGATGACGACCATCTGGGCCCGGTCGTGGGCGTGGAGCTTGGCCAGCAGCCGCCGGACATGCGTCTTGACCGTCGCGATGCTCAGTCCCAGGTGCTCGGCGATCGCGGGGTTGGGCAGTCCCCGGGCCACCAGGCGCAGGACTTCCCGTTCCCGTGGGGTCACGTCCGCCGGTTCCCGGGCGAGCGGAAGGCCCGGCTCGTGGCGTGCGGCGAACTCGTGGATCAGACGGCGGGTGACCGCAGGAGCGAGCAGGGCGTCGCCGGAGGCGACCACCCGAAGGGCCGTCAGCAGGTCGGCGGGGAGGATGTCCTTCAGGAGGAATCCGCTGGCTCCGCCACGCAGTGCCGCGTACACGTACTCGTCCAGGTCGAACGTGGTGAGGACCAGCACGCGGGTGCCGACGGCGTCCGGGTCCGCGCAGATGCGCCGGGTGGCCTCCAGGCCGTCCATGCCCGGCATCCGGATGTCCATCAGTACGACGTCGGGCCGCAGCCGCAGGGCGAGTTCGACGGCCTGCTCACCGCCGGCGGCCTCGCCCGCGACGGTGAGATCCGGCACGCTCTCGATGAGCAGGCGGAAGCCCGCCCGCAGCAGCGCCTGGTTGTCGGCGATGAGAACCCGGACCGGCCGGTTCACCGTGCCGTCTCCGGTCCGCAGGGCAGTCGCGCGTGCACCCGGAATCCACCCGTCGCCAGGGGGCCGGCGGAGAGGGTCCCGCCGCACATGGCTGCCCGTTCCCGCATCCCGATGAGTCCGTGCCCGCCGCCGGGACGCCAGGACGGGGTCCGTGACGGGATCGGGAACGGGGACGGGAACGGGGAAGGGATCGGGGACGGCGCGTCGTTGACGACCTCGATCTCGACCGCCTCGGGACCCGTCCGGGACAGGTTCACCCGGCAGTCCGCCGATCCCGCGTGCCTGACGGCATTGGTGAGGGCCTCCTGAACGATCCGGTAGACCGCCAGTTCCACACCCGGGGGCAGTAGTGGACCCGGGTCGACGGACAGTTCCACGCGCGGGCCCGCACCGTCCGCGAGCGCGGGCAGGTCCGCCAGGCCGGGGGCGGACCCCAACTCGGCCCCGTCACCGGGTGATCGCAGGACGCCGAGCATGCGGCGCATCTCGGTGAGTGCCGTCCGGCTCGCCGTCCCCACCAGGGCGAGGGTGTCCACGGTCTCCTGCGGGTTGGCGGAGGCCACCGCACAGGCCACCTCGGCCCGTACCGCGATGACCGTCAGATGATGGGCCACCACGTCGTGGAGCTCGCGGGCGATCCGCAGGCGCTCGTCGGTCACGGCCTGTCGGGCGGCGAGTTCCGCGTACGACCGCTGCTCCCTCAGCGCGGTGCCGACCAGCCAGGGCAGGGTCATCATCAACGACGCGAAGACGACGCCCCCCGCGGCCCCGGAGGCCGGGACCGGTCGCGGTGCGAGGGCCGTGGCCACCGCGACGGCGCCCAGCGAGCAGCCGAGCGCCGTCGCGGACCGGTTCCGAGTCTCCCGCGCCGCCACCGTGTACAGGGCGGCCCCGACGGGGAGCCAGGACTCCTCCCAGCCGGTGAAGGCCAGGGCGAGGACCGCTCCGGCCAGGACCGTGTACAGGACCCGGACGGGACGTCTGCGCCGTACCGCGACCGGCAGCCAGACCAGCGCCGCCACCGCTCCCGCGATCCAGCCGCCGCGGTGCGTCTCGCTCGCGCCGAACGCCAGGGCGAGGAGCACGGCCGCGACCGTGTCCACACCGTGCCACTGCCCGTCCCGCAGACGCCCGGCCACCAGCGGCCGTGACTGCCCATCGCCCATGCCGGCCACGCTATCCAAGCGGGGCCCGGGGGCCTGTCAGCCCGGAGGACGTCATCTCACGGGCTGAGTCATCCGCGCGGCCGATGCCCGTCGTACCCTCCTGGGCTGACACCGGGTTCCTCCCCGGGGGCGAAGCCGTCGGGGTCGCCCGGCGGAACAGTGGAGCGCATGAACATGAATCGGAGAACTCTGCTGTCCTCGTGCACCGGACTGGCCGCCGCCATGGCCCTGGGTCCACTCGCGCCGGTGGCCGTCGCGCGCCCGGGGCAGGCGGAGCCCGTGCGGTTCCGACTGCCCGCCCCGAACGGGCCGTACCCGGTGGGTACGGTCGCGCTGCACCTGGCCGACACCGCGCGGCCGGACCCCTGGGTGCCCTCCCGCCCCTGCCGTGAGCTGATGATCAGCATCTGGTACCCCGCCCGCGGCGGCGCGGCCCGCCCCGCTGTTCCCTGGATGCCGCCGGCGGCGGCCGACCGGTACCTGGGCCTCGTCGGCGTGCCTCCCGGCCGGGTGCTCCTGGGAGACACCCACGGCCACGAAGGCGCTCCCGTCGGCGGCCCATCAGGCCCCTTGCCGGTCGTGCTCTACTCTCCCGGTGCCAATGCGTCTCGGTCGTTCGGCACCGGCGTCGTGGAGGACCTCGCCAGTCACGGCTTCCTGGTGGTCACCGTCGACCACACCTACGACGCGGCGGCGGTCGCCTTCCCCGGTGGACGCGTCGAGACGAATCCGCTGGGCGGGGTCAGCGACTACGCCAAGGCCCTCGCGGTCCGTACCGCCGACATCCGCTTCGTCCTGGACCGGCTCGCCGTCCTGCGCTCGGGCGGCCACCCCGGCGTCCGCCCCACCCCGCTGCCCACCGGCCTGCGCGGGGCGCTCGACCTGCGGCGCGTCGGAATGTTCGGCCACTCCCTGGGCGGCGCCACCACCGCCGCGACGATGCACACCGACGGGCGGATCATCGCGGGAACGAGCCTGGACGGAGGCGCGGCGGGCCCGGTGGTGGGCGCCGGACTCGACCGCCCGTTCCTGGTCGTGGACACCCCGGGCAAGGGCGGCATGGAGAACGACCCCGCCCTGCGCGCGTTCTGGTCGCACTTGCGCGGCTGGCGCCTGCACCTGACCGTACGGGGGGCCGCGCACCAGTCGTTCGGCGACGACGCGCTGATCCTGCCGCTGATCGCCCCTCTCCTGGGCATGTCACCGACCGATCTGGAGGACGAGGTCGGCACGATTCCCGGGCACCGGGCACAGGCGTTCCAACGCGCCTACCCGCGGGCCTTCTTCGACCTCCACCTCCGCGGCCGGGGGCGGCTGCTCGACGGCCCCTCCCCCGACTTCCCCGAGGTGGCATACGCCCGGTGAACGAATGATCTGCAGTGAAGCTTCGGTTCAGAGGGTCGACTGACCTGAGGCTCTTCGACGGCTCGTCAACTACAGGACCCTGAGCGACGGGGACGAGGGGCAACACGGCGTCGGACGGCTCAGCGCTTGTGCGCGTCGGTGTTGCGCCGGCGCAGGTCGGCATGCAGCGCGCGGGTCCGGACAGCTGATTCACCGGGGACTCGTCGCCGCCGTGGACGGGGCAGAAGGCGAGGGCCCCGTGCACGGGCGGCGAGCCCGCCTACTGTGGCCGAGCAGTGGCCCGGCTCGTGCACGGCGGGACTCACCGAGCCGGGCCGCCGGCCGCTGCCCGGCCGCTGCCCGGCCCTCACCGGATCGAGCGGCCGGCGGACGGGGGGACCCGGCTCGGGAGTCGCGGGCCGTGTTCAGCTCCAGTGGCCCGCGGCGGCGGCCTCGGTGGCGAAGGACTCGAAGGAGCGGGCCGGGCGGCCGAGGGCGCGTTCCACGCCGTCGGAGACGTCCGCGCCGTGGCCGTCGCGGATGTTCACCAGCAGGCCGGTGAGCACGGCGGCGACGGCGGGCGGCGTGCCGAGGGAGACCAGCTGGGCCGTGAAGTCCTCAGGGGTGACGTCGAGGTGGCGGACGGTGCGGCCGGTGGCGGAGGTGATCACCTCGGCCGCCTCGCCCAGGCTGAGCGCCCGGGGGCCGGTGAGCCGGTAGGTGCGGCCGCTGTGGCCGTCCTCGGTGAGGGCCGCGGCGGCGACCTCGGCGATGTCCTCGGCGTCGACGAAGGGGACGCGGCCGTCCCCGGTGGGCAGGGCGAGGGTGCCGGCGCGCACGCCCTCCCGCCAGAAGGACTCGGTGAAGTTCTGGGCGAACCACTCGGGCTGCAGGACGGTCCAGTCGACTCCGCTCTCACGCACGGCCCGCTCGGCGGCCTTGAGCGGGTGGCCGTCCTCGGCCCGGTCCACGCCGTGGGCGGAGAGCAGCACCAGGCGCCGCACGCCGGCGGCGACCGCCGCGTCGACCAGGCGCGGGGTGCGGGACTGCCCGCCGGGCTCCAGGAGGTAGAGGGCGGTGACGCCGTCGAGCGCGGGCGCCCAGGTGGTGGCGTCGTCGAGGTCGAGGCGGACGTCGGCGCCGGTGCGGGCGGCGGTGCGGACCGGCAGGCCCCGGTCGGTCAGGCGGCGGGCGATGCGGCGGCCGGTGGTGCCGGTGCCGCCGAGGATGAGGATGTTGTTCGTCATGCCCCCAGACAACCCCGGCGGAACCGGATGCTCCATGGGTGATCGTCGGCGATCCCTTTGTCATCGTCCAGACCGGGGCCCCGGTCCGGCCCGGGCCGTCGTCTAGCCTGGACGGCATGGACGTGCTGAGTGACCTGCTGCACCGGGCCCGGGCCAGCAGCGTGCTGGTCCGGCAGATGATCCAGCGCCCGCCGTGGTCGATGACCTTCGCGGACAATCCCGCGCTCACCGTCGTGGCAGCCCTCGACGGCCGGGCCTCGGTCCGCCTGGACGACGATCCGCGGGCCGCTCCGGTGCACCTCGCCGCCGGGGACATCGCGCTGATCAGCGGCACCCGCCGCTACACCATCGCCGACGACCCCACCACCCCGCCCCAGGTCGTGATCCGCACCAACGGCACACCCGCCTTCGAACCCGTCGGGCCGTGCCGGCAGAGCCTCGCCCCGCGCACCTACGGCGACGGGCTGCCCGGCGCCACCACCCTGCTCCGCGGCGCCTACGACCTGCGCGGTGACGTCGGCGAACGCCTGCTCGCCCTGCTCCCGCCGCTGGCCGTCGTCCCCGCCGGCCCCCGCACCCGACCCGCCCTGGACCTGCTCGCCACCGAGACCGCCCAGGAGGAACCCGGCCAGGACGCCGTCCTCAACCGCCTCCTGGACCTCGTCCTGGTACTCGCCCTGCGCGCCTGGTGCGCCCGCCCGCAGGCCACCGAACTCCCCTCCTGGTACGCGGCGTTGACCACCCCGGCGGTCGGCGACGCGTTGCGCCTGCTGCACGGGGACCCGGCCCGCCGCTGGACGGTCGCCGAACTGGCCGCCCGGGTCGGCCAGTCCCGGGCCACCTTCGCCGCCCACTTCACCACCGCCGTCGGCGAACCCCCGCTCGGCTACCTGACCTCCTGGCGGATGGTCCTCGCGGCGGACCTGCTGCGCGACACCGACGACACCGTCGCCGCCGTCGCCCGCGCGGTCGGCTACTCCGACGCCTTCGCCTTCAGCACGGCCTTCAAACGGGCCCGCGGCCTGAGCCCCTCGGACTGGCGGCAGCAGGCCGTCGAGCGCCCCGAACCGCCGCCGGGACCGGTGCCGGTAGCGGCGGGCGTCAGGTCGCCGTCCCGGGGGGCGGACGCTTCGTAGGTGCCCTTCCGGATGGTGCCGACCGTCCCGTCACCGGCCCCGCCCTCCTCCCAGCACTGATCCTCGGCGGCGCCGTGGACGGCGTGCTGTGGACGGCGCGGGTGTCAGGCGGCGGGCAGCAGGTCGGCGCGGCCGAACAGCAGGGCGTAACCGCGGGGCAGCTGGGCGAGGAGGCGGTCGGTGGCCTCGGGGCCGACGAGGTCGGCAAGGGCTGTGAGCACGCAGGAGGCGTCCCACCGGGCGCCCGTGCGAGAGGTGTCGAGGCTGCGGGCGACGGTGTCGACGAAGGCCGGGGCGGGGACCGGTTCGGTCCGGGGGACGGGGGCGACGAGGGCGGCACGGGCCCGGACGGGCAGGATCGCGGCGAGCTCGCAGCGTTCGGTGCCGGTGAGCTGGGAGCCGAGTACGCCGAGGACGGTGTCCAGGACGTGTCCGGCTTCCTCGTCGGTGGGGTAGCTGCCGAGGGTGCGGACGTCCTGGAGCAGGCTGTGCCGGGTCATCGCTGATGGCCTTCCGGGGCGGGGCCGACGCGGGAAGGGCGTCGGTGAGGTCGGGTTTGACGGGCGCCGGCCGAGGAACGGGCCAGCCGAGCGGAGGGGCCGTCGCCAGGTGGCGGCCGGTGCTGTGCAGCCGGTCTCGCCTCTGCCCGCACTGCTCGCGGGCAGGGGCGGCGCACGGCGCCCAGGGGGTGTCCCACGCGCCGCCGGCTCTGCCCCGACCTCCGGCTACCCCCTCGCGCCGACTTCATGCACCACCGATCCGGGCGGCCCTTCCGCCGTTCCCGTCGACGGCCGGTTCAACGCTCGCTGAGCAGCCGCACGACCTCACTCGGGTCACGAGTGCCGCTCGTCTGCCGAACGCACACCGCCGCAGCCCAGTGCGGCACTTCGGAGTCGGGGTAGTACGCGTAGTGGTGGCAGCCGTCGCACCACTCCCAGTACCGGCCGCTGCCGATGAACGTCAGCCCTCCCGACTCACGCGGCGCCCTCGGCCCGTCCAAGGAGAAGGCGATCCTCAACTCCGACTCCGAGCAGAGCGGACAGCGCACCCGGCCTTCCAGCCGTCGGGAGGCGAACTCGTTGGCGCGTGCCCTCCATTGTGATGTGTCTGCCGGCGAGACAGGAGTCCAAACGTCGTTCATCAGAGGTGTCCCCCGGTCCGGTCCTGCGAGCGGTTCCTGCACCGTGCGCGGCGCATGTCCTAACATCACCCCATGTTCCTCTCCCGTGACTAGGACCCCGAACAACGGCCGTACCCAGGCGGTGCGGTCGCCCTTCGGAGTCCCTGTTCACCCCGGCGCACCGTGTGCGTCGACCTTCCGAGGAACCTCCATGCCTTCGCCCTGTTCGTCCAATGCGTCCTATGCCACGGTCCTGCGCACCCCCGGTGCGGTCCGGGTCTTCGCCGCGGCCCTGGTCGGCCGTCTCTCCTACGGCACGGCCCCGTTCTCCCTGGTGCTCGCCGTCAGCGGCACCACCGGCGCGTACCCGCGGGCCGGCTGGGTGCTGGCCCTGTTCGCCACCTCCAGCGTGCTGCTCTCCCCCGTCCGGGCCGGGCTGGTCGACCGCCACGGCCCGCGCCGGGCGCTGCCGCCGATGGCGGTCGGGTACGCGCTGGTCCTGCTCGGCCTGGCCGCCGCCACCTGGCGGCCCGGCACCCCGTACCCCGTGCTGCTCGCCCTCGCCGTCGCGGCCGGCGTGTTCGCACCACCGCTCGGACCGGTCACCCGGGCCCGGTGGAGTGCCCTGCTGACCGACCCGGACCTCCGCCGACGGGCCTACAGCCTGGACACCGTGGCCGAGGAACTCCTGTACGTCACGGGCCCGTTGCTGGCCGGCCTGATCGCCGCGGCGGCCCGCCCGGCCCTCGGGCTGGTGCTCAGCGCCGTCCTCGTCCTCACCGGGACGCTCGCCCTGGCGGCCTCGGTGCACGGCGGGCCGGGCCCCGCCCGCGGCGGCTCCGCCACGGACCGTACGCGCCCCTGGCGGCTGCTGGCCCGTACCCGCCGGCCGCTCACCGCCGCTGCGGGCATCGGCGCCGGGCTCGGCGCTTTCAACCTGCTGGCGGTGGTCTTCGCGGGGCGGCACGGGCAGACGGCCGACGCCGCGTGGGTGGAGGCGGCACTGGCCACCGGCAGCGCCATCGGAGGTCTCGTCCTCGGCGCGGTCGACTGGCGGGCCCCGGCCGGTACCCGCCTCACCGTCCTCACCGCTGTCCTCGGTGGCGCGCTGGCGCTGGCCGCCCTCGCCCCGACGCTCCCGCTCCTGGCGGCCGTCGCCGCCCTGGCGGGTCTGGCCGTGTCACCGACCCTCACCACGGCCTACCTGCTCACCGACGAGCTCGCCGGGCCCGAGCAACGCACCCGGGCCGGAGCCTGGGTCAACGCAGCCTTCAACGGCGGTGGTTCGGCGGGCACCGCGCTGGTCGGCGTCCTCACCGACCGCCTCCCGCTGCCCCTGTGCCTCCTCCTCACCGCCACCCCGGTCCTCGCCGCCCTCGCAGCCGCCCGGCAGCAGGACAACGACCGGATCCACGACCGCGCCCGGACCGGGGCCGGGGAGCCTGCCGCCTGAGAGCGAGGAGGCGCAGGGCCGCTGCCGAAGCACTGCTGGGACTCGGCAACCGCACCGAGGCCATCACCCAACTCGACTGCGCCGCGCGGGAGGCGGAGTCCGCCGGCTACGACGACGGCGCGGTACGGGCACTCACCGCTCTGCCGCGCGCCACACCCGACCCGGAAGTCCGGGCGCGGTACGGCACGGAGAAGTCGGCGGACCGGCAGCCGGCCCTCCAGAACGAGGGAGCAGGACCTGTGCGGGGTTTGGGGCCGTTCAGCATCTGGTGGAGGGTCTCGGCCGGGCCGTTCTTCTGGTCGACGTGCCAGAACCACGGGACGTCGTCGAGGACGCGGGCCAGGTCGTCGGTGACAAGGGCACCGACGGTGGTACGCAGGTCGTCCGGGACGGGCCCGTCCGTGAGGCAGAACCAGGCGAGCGCGGCGGGCACCCTGACGTCCGCCGGGCGGGCGGGGTCCGACCACAGAGCGTCGAGCCAGGCGGTGGCGAGCGGGTCGGCGTCGTCGGTGACAGCGTGACGCGAGGCCTCGATGGCCCTGTTCATGGCATGGCCGCACAGTTGACTTCCTCACCCGCGTGAACGCGGGTGATTCCCCTCAGCCTCGCGGCTGAGCCGCTGCACGTAACGCAACGGTTGGGACTACTTCCTGCTTCACCGACGACCGCCCGCCCGGAGTGCTCCGTTGAGGTCTTACACCGTCTCCACAGGCTGCTGC
>NZ_JBIVHS010000012.1:0-231015 GCF_044749365.1 Kitasatospora sp. NPDC089509
CGCTACCAACACCAAACCCGCACCTTCGACCTCACCAACTACCACACCACCACCCACACCCCCACCAACCCCAACCCCCCAACCCCCTAACCCCCACGGCCCGCCGCCCGACCCCCACACGGGCGGCACCCACCCACCCCCACGGCCTGCCCCCTGGCAGGCCGCACGCATACCACCACCCCGAACCACCAGCCCCACCCGACCGACTCACCACCCGCAACCAACCCGAAGGAATCGACCCCGAATGAACCGCCCACCCCTCGCCCGACGCACCCTCCTCACCGGCCTGGCCGCCACCGTCATCGGCTTCAACACCACCACCCGCGCCTGGGCCACCACCAACACCCCCACCACCGGGTGCATCACTCCCGTCCCCCCGCTCGACGGCACCCTCACCACCAACGCCGCCACCATCACCGCCCACGCCCACGACTTCGGGCGCCTCACCACCAACACCCCGCACGCCGTCCTCAACCCGGCCTCCGACCAGGACATCGTCAAGATCATCAACTACGCCCGCGCCAACGGCCTCAAGGTCGCCATGAACGGCCAGGCCGGCACCGACAACGACCTCGAATCACACTCCAACTACGGCCAGGCAGGCGCCGCCGGCGGCATCAGCATCAACGCCCGCGCCCTCAACCGCATCCACACCATCACGCCGACCAGCGCCACCGTCGACGCCGGCGTCACCTGGGCCGAACTCACCGCCGCGGCCCTCGCCCAGGGCCTCACCCCGCCCTGCCTCACCGACTACCTCCACCTCACCGTCGGCGGCACCATCTCCATCGGCGGCATCGGCAACACCGTCCAGAAGTACGGCCTTCAGACCGACACCGTCGATTCCCTCGACATCATCACCGGCACCGGACGCCTCGTCACCGCCACGCCCACCAAGAACGCCCGGCTCTTCCACGCCGCCCTCGCCGGCGCCGGCCAGGTCGGCCTCATCGTCCGCGCCACGCTCAAGCTCATCCCCGCGCCCGAACGCGCCCTGGTCTTCAACCTGTTCTACACCGACCTCAGCGCCTACATGAGGGACCAGGAAGCCATCCTCGAAGACGGGCGCTTCCAGGGCCAAGTCGGAGAAATCCAGCCCCAGCCCGCCGGACAGCCCACCCGCTTCAAAATCGAAACCGCCATCTACTACAACGGCAGCACACCCGCCAACCCCCAAGCCCTAATTGCCGACCTCACCCCCCTCCCCCAAGAAACCACCATCACCGACACCACCTACCAGGAATACATCTACCGCGCCAACGCCTTCGCCCAGAACCTCAAGAGCATCGGCTACTGGGACCAGCCCAAACCCTGGCTCTCCCTCTTCCTCCCCGCCACCACCACCCACCAATTCATCACGCAGGCCCTCTCCGTCCTCACCCCCGACGACCTCGGCCAGGGCCTCCTCCTCTTCTACCCCTTCCACACCAACAAGGTGACCACCCCGCTCGCCATCACCCCCGGCGAACCCGTCGCCTACCTCTTCGACTTCCTCACCTTCCCCCACCCCGGAACCGACCCCCAACCCGCACTCGCCCGCAACCGTGCCCTCTACGACAGCGCCACCCGACTCGGCGGCAAGCGCTACCTGGTCGGTGCCGTGCCCAACATGACCACCACCGACTGGCAACGCCACTACGGCCCCCACTGGCGCACCCTCACCGCCAACAAGAACACCTACGACCCCACCCACACCCTCACCCCCGGACAGCGCATCTTCCAGTAACCGCACCCCCGACCCACCCCCGACCAGGCCAAAGGAAAGATCATGCACACCATCAACCACACCCACGAAACCGTCTACCCCCACCCCACCCACACCATCTGGCACCACCTGATCAACCAACTCAACAACACCGGTACCTGGCAACACCCCAAGAACACCTTCCAACCGGGCCCCACCCCGCCCCAGGAAGTCACCGGAACCACCCTCACCACCGTTCACACCAACGGCCCCGGAAAGCCCGGCCCCAAGATCCACTTCACCAGCACCACGACCCACACCACCCCCAGCTCACCCACCGACGACCGGTACCACTACACCGCCACCCACAGCGGCCACTTCACCGGCACTACCACCATCACCCTCACTCCTCTCGACAACAACACCCGGACCCGCCTCAGCTACACCTTCACCGCCACCCCCCAGGGATGGACGAAGCTCCTCCCCACCGCCAAGATCCACGCCAACCACACCACCGCCACCATCGCCAACCACGACATCCTCCAGCGGATACTCAGCAAGCTGGACCAGTAACCCGCTTGGCGGACAGGCGTGTCGGCACTCCCGCAATGCGACGGCGCAGGACCGGATCGAACGGCCAATGACGGTCGATCCGGTCCGCAACCCGCAACCCGCAAGAAATCCGAAACCCACCGGAACCCGTCCCACCTCCTTTCGCTTGAAGTTGAGTCAGACCAACGGGTCCTGACGACCCTCAGCGGACATTGCCCGACGAGATCTCGGACGCGGTCTGAGGAACCGATGAGAAACGCACCCGTCCCGCAGCGACTCCGTTAGCGTGGCCGGATGGATCAGGATGAACAGCGCCTCCACGCCTCCTCGTTCGGCGCGGCAGCGGTCGCCTACGCAGAGCACCGTCCGGACTACGCGCATGCCGCGGTGCAGTGGGCACTTGAGGGCGCGCCCGGTCGGCGGGTGCTCGATCTCGGTGCGGGCACCGGCAAGTTGACGGCCACTCTGGCCGAGCTCGGGATCGACGCCATCGCGGTCGAGCCGGACCCCGCGATGCTGAGCGAGTTGCGACGCTCGTTGCCGACCGTGCGGGCGCTGTCGGGCCGTGCCGAGGCGATTCCGCTGCCGGATGCCTCGGTCGATGCCGTGCTGGCGGGCCATGCGATGCACTGGTTCGACATGGCGGTCGCGGGGCCCGAGATCGCCCGGGTGCTGAGGCCCGGCGGGGTGCTGGCCGGGCTGTGGAACGTCATGGACGACCGGGTCGCGTGGGTTGCCGGGCTGGCGCGGGTGAGTGGGGCCGCGGCGATCGGTCCGCGGGACACGCCGGCGAGTTGGCGTGCGGAGACGGCCACCGCGCACCTCCCGAAGGAGTCCGGGCAGGCCAGGTTCGGTTCACCGGAGCAGGAGCTCTTCCCGCACGGGCAGCTCCGCACGGCCGACTCCCTGGTCGCGACGCTGGCGACGCGCGCGGGGATGCTGGTCATGCCGGACGGGGAGCGGGAGGCGGCGCTGCGCAGGATCCGCGACTTCCTCGCCACCGAGCCCGACACCGCCGAAGGCGAGTTCACCCTGCCGATGCTGACCGGCGTACTGCGCACCCGGCGGCTGTGACTGCCCCACCCCGAGCCACCCGGCCGGCCAAGCCTCTGCGGCACGCCGGTGTCGACGTCGAAGCCGCTGGTCACGCCCGGTCCGGCCGCCGCGGGCCATACTCGACGGCATGAAGCGCGTTCCCCGCCTCCTCGCCCTCACCCTGCTCACCGCCACCGCGGTCGCGGGGCTCGCCCTCGCGGTGATCGCGGACTGGGGTGGCGGGGGCGGGGAGGCGGCGCGCCCGTGGCGGGACGGTTCGGTCCACGGGCCGTGGCGGTCGGTCTTCGACGGTCACGGGGAGAATCTCGGCCTCCCCGACGGGCTGTCCCTCTCCCCGATGCCCGCGCGGACGCCGGAGGTGACCCATGCCGGGTTGATCGTCTCCACCCGGCAGTACCGGGACATGGACCTCCGGGCGCGGATGCGTACCGTCGCCCAGCTGCGGACGCCCACCCCCAACCCGTGGGAGGTGCCGTGGCTGGTGTGGGCGTACTCCGACCCTGAGCACTTCTACTACCTCGTCCTCAAGCCCAACGGGTGGGAGCTGGGCAAGCGGGACCCGGCCTACCCCGGCGGCCAGCGCTTCCTGGCGACGGGCCCCGAGCCGTTCCCGGTCGGGCAGTGGTCCGCGGTGAAGGTGACCCAGCGCGGCGCGCTCATGGAGGTGGGCGTCGACGGCCGGGTCCTGGTGTCGTACCAGGACCCGGAACGCCCGTACCTGGCCGGCAGCATCGGGGCGTACACGGAGGACGCCCATGTGCTGTTCGAGGACATCGCGGTGGTCCCCGCACAGTGACCGCGGGGCCGAAACCGCCCACCCCCGGTCCCGCGGTTCCGGCCCGCTCTCAGGCCCCGTCGGCCACCAGGCCGTCGAGCTGGTCGGGGCCGACGTCGAGCGTGACCCCACCGTAGGTCTCGTCCGCGTCGACGCGGTACTGGTGGATTCGGTGGTTGGTCCACAGGTCGTCGGGCAGCCCGGCCTGCCCGGTGAGGATGGGGTGCCCGTCCCAGCGGGCGTACCAGATCGCGTCGGGCATCGGGGTGCGGCCCGCGCGGGTGGCGGCGACGATGTCCGCGACGCCGGAGTCCATGCTGGAGTAGAAGCCGGAGCGGTAGCCGGCCCGGTGCAGGGCGCGGGTCCAGCCGACGGTGAAGTCCACGACCGCCCGGGTGCACACCTGGTCGCCCGTCGGGTAGGCCTCCATGTCGAGATAGACCGGGCTGCCCGGACCGAGCCCCAGCACCCGCAGCGCGACCGCCGCCTCGTCCGCCTCCTGTCCGCCCTGCTCCTCGGCCCGGGCGGGGTCGATCCGCACCGGCTTGTCCGGACGGGCGGCGCAGGGTGCTTGGAGTCCGACGTGGGTGGGCACCAGTCGCCACCCCGTCGCCCGGGCTTCGGCGACCCACTGCGGTGTCAACTCGGGCTGCTCGCAGGCACGCTGGCCGCCGCTGCTGTAGATGTTCACGGCGCCGTACGGCGAGGCGGTGCGCCAAGCGGCCAGGGCCTCCAGCGGCGGTGCCGAGCAGGAGTCGAACCCGGCCCCGGTGAAGCGGTACTCGGGCAGGGGGTCCGTGGACCCTTCGGTCGGCGCGGCGGCGGGTGGTGCGGCGGCGGAACCGGCCGGTTCCCAGCCGCCGGGACCGGGTTCGCGGAGGGTGCCGGGAAGCAGGGCGAGCAGGACCGCCAGGGCCAGGAGCACGGTCGGAGAGGACGGCGGGGACGGAGTCGGAGTCGGAAGTCGCATCTCCCCGTCCTAACCGTCGGCCGCCGGTCTCCCCCGCCGTCAGGCCCTCGCGTCGCGCCCCGTCACCCGAACCCACCACGCACCCGCCGGCGACTCCCCGCAGCCGACGTCACCCGGCGTCGCGCCGCTCGGTCGCCTCGGCCGCCTCGGCGGACACGGCGGCGCCGACGCAGTCGAGGACGCGCTCCAGCCCCTGGCGGAACTGCTCGTCGCGGCCGAGCCGCGGCCGGCGTGCCTCCACCGCGATCCTGCCGAAGATCGGGTATTCCCCGCTCTCCAGCAGCTGTCGCACGTACGGGTAGCTCTGCGCCAGCCATTCCTCCTCGCTGACGCCACTGCGGCGGACCTCCTCGGTCCAGCTGACCTCGTCGCGGGCGGCGCCTTCGACGTAGCCGTTGAGGACGGCCATCAGGCTGAGGTTCTCGTCGATCGGGAGGTGGGGGTCGAGGACGCCCATCACCGCTTCGATCAGGCGCAGTTGGTTGGGCCCGAAGCCCGGCAGCGCCCGGTGGGCGGTGGCGATCCACGGGTGGCGCAGCCACATGGCGCGCAGTTCCCCGGCGTAGCGGGTGAGGTCGGCCCGCCAGTCGCCGGTGGGCATGCCCTCGATGTCGATCTCGCCCATCAGCCGGTCGGCCATCAGTTGGATCAGGTCGTCGCGGCTCGGGACGTACCGGTAGAGCGACATCGCGCCCGCGCCGATGTCGGCGGCGATCCGGCGCATGGTGGCGGCCTCCAGGCCCTCCGCGTCGGCGATCCGGATCGCGGCTTCGGTGATCCGGGCACGGCTGTAGGCGGGTTTCGGCCCGCGGGCGGGGCGTTCGGGCCGCATCCAGATGTTCACGTGCTCGGTGTCGGTCACCGTCGCCCTCCTTCTTGCGTACGCGGTACCCAGTAACCTACCGTGGCCGCCATGACCGCGTACAACGTACTCAGTCCAGGGGTGGAGTGATGGGCGCCGGAGGCGGCGGCCCCGCGCCCATCGCCGCCGGGGACCGCGACACCGCCGTACGGCGACTGCAGGAGGCCTACGGCGAAGGACTGCTGCCCGACGGGGAGTTGGACGGGCGCCTGCAACGGGCCCTCACCGCCGACAGCCACCACGAACTCGCCGAGGCGCTCGCCGGGCTCCCCGAACCGCCCCCGCCCAGCACGGCCACCCTCACCGGCGCCACCCTCGGCGGGCGGATCCATCGGCGCGGCGCCTGGGAGGTCCCCCGGACCCTCACCGTCGCCTCGGCGCTCGGACGGGTCCGCCTGGACCTGGCCCGGGCGGTGATCGAGCATCCGGTGGTCGACATCGACCTGCGACTCGGCACCGGCGGGGCCCGCATCACGGTGCCCCGGGACGCCGTCGTCGACCTCACCGGCCTGCTCCCCGGCCTGCGGGAGCCGCGGTACCGACCCCGTCGGCCCGCACGCCCGGGCGGGCCGACCATCAGGATCACCGGGGTGCTGGGAGTCGGGCGGCTGAGGATCCGTCACGCCCGCTGGTGAGACCCGCTGACGACAGTGAGAGGGTCTCACCACACGGGTTCGGCCGGGCAGAAACCTATCTGCGCACCGCCTCGATGAACCCGCTGTCCAGCCCGACACCCTCCGGCAGCGGTCGGCCGCAGTCGGCCCCGCAGTCCGCGAGGCTGGTGGTCCGGGTCTGCCAGCCACGGGCGTTCAGCCACTGGTCGGTGTCGGGGCCGAGCCCGCCCTGCCAGAGTTCGATGACGTGCGCCAGGGCCGGGTCGTACGGGGTGAGGGAGACGTCCCGGCCGCGCTCCATCAGCAGCCGGCTGCCGGGGGCGGAGAGCGAGCCGACGGCCGTGAGCAGTCCGGCCGCCTGCTCGGCGCTCAGGTACACCACCAGGCCCTCGGCCAGCCAGGCGGTGGGCCGCTGCGGGTCGAAGCCGGCCGCCACCAGGCGGCGCGGCCAGCCCGGGTCCAGCAGGTCGCCCGGCAGGACGCCGCGCTCGCACGCGGGCTCGGCGCCGGCGGCGTCGAGCACCTGCTGCTTGAAGTCCAGCACCGGGGGCAGGTCGAGTTCCCACAACCGCGTCCCGGAGGGCCAGTCCAGCCGGTACGCCCGGGTGTCCAGTCCGGCCGCCAGCAGCACCACCTGCTCGGCACCGGCGGCCCGCAGCCGGTCGTCGTAGAAGCGGGTGCGCAGCGTGATGTGCACGACGAGCCCTGCCACCAGGCTGCTGAGGCGCACGCCGCCGGGGGCCGTCAAGGGCATCCCGGCGGCCTCAGCGAACCCGGCCGCGTACGGGTCGACGAAGAGCGGGTCGGGCCGGCGGCTCTCGTGGGCCCGCACCCGTGCGACGGCCAGGGCGGTGCGCGAGACCGGGCTCATCTCATCAGGCGTCGTCATGCCCGACAATCTACCGCCGTCGCACAAGTCCCCTCCGGCCAGCGGGAATTCCTCGCGCACTCCGCCGTTCCCTGGCATGATCCCGGGAGCGCCCGGCTCCCGCGCCGACGGCCCGTCGCGCATCCGGCGCGGCACCGACCGGGGTACCAGCCGGAGCACGGGCAGGCGGGGAAGGTACTACCGGTGGGGATGCCGATGAACGTGAGGACCGTACGGACGCCGGACGGTGACGATGCCTGAGGACTCGGTTCCCCTCCGGGACACCCCGCCGACGCCGGAACCCGGGCCGCAGCAGCCCCCGAAGCCGTCGCCGAAGCCGAGGCGCAGTGCGGGCGAGCTGCTCCGGGCCGCCGCCCCGGCCGTACTCCTCGTCATCGGCCTCGCCCTCACCGTGCTCGGCTTCGTCCAGTTCACCGAGACCTACCAGCAGACCCGCGCGTACCTCGCCACCCCGGTCTGCGCCGCGGACGCGAAGCCGGGCGCGGACTGCGTGACGCTGGAGAGCGGCCGGGTGACGAAGAAGCAGGAGGAGGCCGGCTCCGATTCGACCGACTACCTGCTGACGGTGGCCCGCGAGAAGGCGCCCAGCGACCGCTACGGCGTCGGCAGGGCCTTCTACGACGACGTCGACACCGGCACCTACGTGGAGTTGAAGATCCTGCACGGCAAGGTCTTCGAGCTCAGCTACCAGGGGCACAGCTCCCGACCGCCGAACACCCCGTACCTGGCGGTCGTGGAGTTCAGCGTGCTGATCGCGTTCGGCATGATCATGATGGTGCTCGCGCTGAGCGTGGACGACGTCGAGTTCATGCTGCCCCTGGCCCTGGGGTACGTGCTCGGAACGGCCATCGCGACCGGCATCGGCTCCCTCACCCTGATCGCCCTCCAGTGGCCGCTGGCGGTCACCCTGGCCATCGCCGTCGTCCTCTGGCTGATCGTCGCCGCCGTCAGCCGCGCCACCTTCGAGGGCCTCTGACCCCGCACCGGCTCCACCGCTCCCCGCTCCCCAGCGACCGACCGACCGGGCGGGGTCGAGCCGTGGCCGCGCCGAGGAGGGATTGTCAGATCCCGAACAATGGAATGTCAGGTCCCGAACAAGGGAAGGAACCTCCCCACACCCACCACCCCCGGGAGGACCTCCGTGCACGTCCGGACCAGAACAGCAGCCGCCCTGCTGACCGCCGCCCTCGCCACCGGCCTCCTCGGCGCCGCCCCCGCCTGGAGCGCGCCCGCCACGGACGGCCCGAGCTCCCCGACGGCGAGCGCCTCCCGGCACCAGGTGGAGGCCTTCGCCGAGGACGGCACCATCTCCCGCGGCACGGCGCCCGCCGCCTCCCCGTACCTGGCCGCCCCCTCCCCCGCTCTGAGCGCACCGACCGCCGGCGGTGACGGCGACGGCGAGGTCACCGCCCTGGTCCACAACGGCGACCCGGCCACCAAGCTGGACGTGGTGGTGATCGGCGACGGCTACTCCGCCCAGGAGCAGGGCAGGTTCCGCACGGACGCCGCCGAGAAGTGGCGCGAGATCACCGCCGTCGAGCCCTACGCCACCTACCAACGCCTGTTCAACGTCTGGGCGGTGAACGCGGTCTCGCCCGAGTCCGGCGTCACCGGCGATCCGGACCGGGCGACCGTCCGGCACACCGCGCTCGGCTCCTACTTCTGGTGCGACGGCGTCGAGCGGCTGCTCTGCGTGGACGAGAAGGCCGTCGAACGCTACGCCGCCAAGGCGCCGCAGGCGGACCTGGTGATCGTGGTCTCCAACAGCACCAAGTACGGCGGCGCGGGCTACAACGACGTCAAGTCCACGCTGGGCTACGAGGGCATCGCCACCGTCGCGGGCGGCAACGCGAAGTCCGGGCAGATAGCGGTGCACGAGACCGGGCACTCGCTGGGCAAGCTCGCCGACGAGTACGCCTACGACGGCCAGGGCACCTACCAGGGCGCCGAGCCGCCCGAGGCCAACCTCAGCACCCTGACCGCCGACCGGATGCGCGCCCAGGGCACCAAGTGGTCCCGCTGGCTCGGCCAGGCCTCGCCCGACGGCGGAACGGTGGGCGCCTACGAGGGCGCCGGCTACTACCCGACGGGGCTGTACCGGCCGACCGAGAACTCGATCATGCGGTCGCTCGGACGGGAGTTCAACCTGCCCGGGCGGGAGGCGATGATCGCCGGCTTCTACCGCCACGCCACCCCGCTGACCAGCACCACCCCCACCGGCACCCGGCTCACCGCCGCCGACCGCCTGGCGGTCGACCTGCCGGTGCCCGGCACCCGGTTGCACTGGTACCTGGACGGGCGCGAGCAGACCGCGCTGCGCGGACGCACCACCCTCGACCTCGGCGCACTGCACCTGACCGGCCCGCGCTCGCGGCCGCACCTGCTCACCGTCGTCGCCACCGACCCCACCCCGGCGGTGGCCGACCCGACACTGCGGGCGGAACTGACCCGCAGCCTGTCCTGGTCGGTGACCCGCTAGCGCGGACTCCGGCGGCCCGGGCCCGGGCCGCCGGAGGCGCCCGCCGGGGAGGTTCCGGCGGGCGCCGAGGAAGTGGTCCCGGCCGTCCTCGAAGCCCAGCGGCCCCGGCAACCCCTCCAGTGGCGCCCACAGTTGTCGCGGTACGGGTTGGCTGCCCGCCCATCATCCGGTCGTCGTCGGCGGCGGCGACGTGATCACGGCCATCCTGCCGACCCAGGACCTACAGCGGCCGACGCCGCACCACGCTCTCCGGCGGCCGCCGCCGCAGCGGCGCGAGTTCGCGCTCCAGGGTCCGGACGTCCCGGGCGATGCTCGCCGCGAGGTCCCTCGGCCCGGTGTCGCTCGGCAGCCGGCGCGTCCAGGAGCGGGACTTGGCCGGGCCGTCCTGGATCATGTGGAAGGTGAGGCCCACCACTCCGCCGACGTCGGCCAGGCTCACCAGGATCCGGGTGTCGGCGAGGTCGATGGTGACTTCGTTGCCGATGCACGAGCATGCCACCAGCCCCTGGATGTCCTCCTCCGCCAGGTACCTGGCCAGCGGAACCGCCCTCCCCCGGACCAGAAACGGACGTGCCACCGTACCCACGGGAACCGCCTCCTCTCGCCGTACGCGTGCCACCCCGGCCGGGCGCAAGCGCGCCGCAACTGACCGGGCCCCGACCATGCTCCACCACCCTGCCGAAAAGCGCCAACTCAGCGTCTCACCAAGTGAATTGAGCGCATGCATCCGACCGGCGCACCGGCGCACACCCGGGCGCACCGGGTGGCGCCCGCGGGGCGGCGCCCCCGGGCAGCGCGAGTGCCCGCCCGCGCGAGGCGGACGGGCACCGGGGAAGCGCGACGGGCGGGCGGGCTCAGCGCCCGGAGCGGCCGAACCGGCCGTGCAGGACCAGGGAGCGGGTCAGCGCCAGCAGACCCGCCGTGCACAGCGCCGTCCGCAGCATGTTCGCCGCCACCCACGTCCCCTCGAACTTCGTCCGCACCGCGGCGAAGTCGTGGATCTGCGACGGGTCCCCGGCGGCCGCCAGGTCGTTGTTCAGCGGGATGTTGACGCCCATCGTCACCATCAGCGCCACCACGTACAGCAGGGTCGCCCCCGCCGCCCACAGCGCCGCCTGCCGCCGGCCCGCCTTGTGCTGCAGCCAGGCGGCGACGCCTGTCGCCACGAAGGCGCCCGTGAAGACGAGGCCGAACATTCCGTTCTCGATCGACTTGTTGATGTGCTGCATCGCCGTCACGTACGTCCGGTCGTCACCGGCCGCCAGGCCCGGCATCACCGACACGTCGAAGGCGAAGAACAGCCCCGCCATCAGCCCCATCGCGATGGTGGCGCCCACCAGCACGGGACCAGCGGCCTTGCCCTGACCGGTACCGTGCACCGAACTCCCGCGTCCCGTACCGCCGATGGCGGACGGCGTGGAGTAGGACAGCGGAACCGTGCTCTGATCCGAACGCATCCAAGGACCCCTTTACTCTCCCGGCTCCGCGGGGTGCGGCGCCGACGAACTTCGGAAACACGCGGCACCGCCCACCGTGCGGCGGGCCGCGCAACAGAACCGCGACAACCGGAACCTCCCCTCGCGTCACGGCACTTGCCGTGCTCGTCGGTGCCGGGCCGGATCGGCCGAACGGGACAGCGGCCGGGCCTTCGGGCCGCCCCTGAAGGCCCGGCGGACAGGGTCGGAGGACGGGGTCGGAGGACGGGTCAGAGGACCGGGCCGAGGGTGCGCCGGTAGCGCCGGTCCAGCACCGTCCGGCCGAGCAGCCGCACCGGGGCCGGGATGGTGGCGGACACCGCCCGCACCGAGGCCTGGTCGGCGCCGTCGAACATCCACGGCTGGAGGTAGGTCATCACCTGGGCCGGCGCGCTGCCGATGATCCGCCGCTCCACCCGCAGGTACTCCTGCACCGGCAGGCCGGCCAGCGCGGGGAAGACCACCGGCTCCTCGTGCCCCAGGTGCTCGCGCACCAGGGACTGGAACGCCCGCGCGGCTTCCGGCAGTTCGGCGCTGCGACCGGCGGCCAGCACCCCGGCGACCCGGGCCATCACCCGGTCCAGCGCCTCGTGGTCCTGCTCCAGCACACCGCTGCCGTCGAAGCCGGCCACCCGGTCGCGCAGGTACGGCCAGAGGATCTCGTCCTCGCTGTGGTGGTGCCAGTCGATCACCGCCCGCAGCCGCCCGAACCAGTCGGCCAGCCCGGCCAGCGAGCCCGATCCGCCGCGTGCGGCGACGGCGCACAGCCGTGCCGCGTCCCGGCGCATCGCGACGTGCATCAGGCCGAAGCCCCGGATGTGTTCGGGCAGTGCGCCCAGTGACTGCTCGCTCGACCAGACCGTCGTACCGTCCGACATGACCAGACCTCCAGAGTCCGTTCAGCTACTCGACCACCGCCCGTCGGACGACGGGTCGGCTCAGGTGTTCCACACGCCGGTGGCGGCGGCCGCCCGCGCGTAGTCCGCGAAGTCCCTCGGCTCACGCCCCAGCGCCCGCTGGACCCCGTCCCCCAGCGAGGCGTTGCGACCGTCCAGGATCACCGCGAACAGCTCCGCGAAGTCCCCCGGCAGCCCCGCCTCCTCCAACACGGCCCGGTACGCCTCCAGGGACACCGCCTCGAACCGCACCTCGCGCCCGATCGCCGACGACAACTCCCTTGCCACGTCGGCGAAGGAGAGCAACCGCGGTCCGGTGAGCTCGTACACCTCCCCCGCGTGGCCCGCCTCGGTCAGGGCCGCCACCGCGACGTCGGCGATGTCCTCCACGTCGACGAAGGGCTCCACCGCGTCCCCCACCGGCAGGGCCAACTCCCCGGCCAGCACCGGCTCCAGGAAGAACGACTCGTCGAAGTTCTGGTCGAACCACGCGCACCGCACCACCGTCCATGCGGCCCCCGACTCCATCACCGCCTTCTCTCCCGCCTCCGCCGCCTCCTCGCCACGGCCGGACAGCAGCACCAGCCGCCGCACGCCGCGCTCGGCCGCCAGCCGGGAGAACGCGCCCACCGCCTCCACGGCCCCCGGGAACGCCAGGTCCGGGTAGTACGTCAGATAGGCCGCACTCACTCCCTGCAGCGCCGCCTCCCAGGTGTTCTCGTCGTGCCAGTCGAAGGGCACCGCCCCGGCCCGCGAGCCCACCCGCACCTGGTAGCCCAGGGCGGTCAGCCGGTCCGCCACCCGCCGACCCGTCTTGCCCGTACCGCCGACCACCAGCACCGCACCCGCACCGGTCGGCAGATCCACAACGCGCGTTCCAGTCATCATGACCACCCTCGTTCGAAGACTCGGAGGAACCCTGACACCGGCTCGTCGGGGGCACAGCGGGCCCCCGGCCGGTTCGACGCGATCCGCGGGCTCCGTCGGTTTCCCGAGCCCGACCGGTTCGTCGTCATGCATCAATTCAACGGTCCCCCGGGCCGGCGAACCATAGCCTCCGCACTCACATGCATGCGTGAGCGTCTACCCCGCTCGGTTCGGCGGCGGCCACGGCTCTCCGTCACCCACGACAACACACCGTTCCCGGGGTCGAAAGCGCTTTCCAGCGGCCCTCGACCGGCCTTCCAGTGGCGGGTGGACGCCGGGGGCAGCGCGTTGCGCGAATGCCGGAGCGACGCTCGCGTATGCGCCCGGCGCCCGCCCGCCGCCGGACGGGCCGCCCGACGGCCGATCGGCGTACTCCGCCACCCGGCCCGGCCGCTCTCGGGGCATCCTGACGGAGGAGCCGCTGCCGTTCACCGAACGTGACGGTCGTACGGCAGCCATCCGCCCGGCGAAGGAGGCCCGTCATGACCGATCCGGCGCAGCCGACCTCGCCCTCGTCCCAACCCCCGTCCCAGCCCCCGCCCTCGGTGAGGCCCTCCCCCGACCGCCGGCGGCCCACCCCGTCCGGGGTGATCGCCACCCAGGTGCCCGCCCGGCTGGACCGGCTGCCCTGGTCCCGCTGGCACTGGCGGATCGTGATCGGTCTGGGCACCGTCTGGATCCTGGACGGCCTGGAGGTGACGATCGTCGGCAACATGGCCGGCCGGCTCGCCCAGCACGGCAGCGGCATCGCCATCACCACCGCCCAGGTGACCACCGTCGCGGCCGCCGTCTACGTGGCGGGCGCCTGCACCGGGGCGCTGTTCTTCGGCTGGCTGACCGACCGGCTCGGCCGCAAGAAGCTGTTCATGGTCACCCTCGCCGTGTACCTGGCCGCCACCGCCGTCACCTCGCTGTCCTGGACGGCCTGGTTCTTCTTCCTCTGCCGGTTCTTCACCGGCTTCGGCATCGGCGGCGAGTACGCGGCGATCAACTCGGCGATCGACGAGCTGATCCCGGCCCGGGTGCGCGGCCGGGTCGACCTGATCATCAACGGCAGCTTCTGGGTCGGCGCGGCGATCGGCGCCTTCGCCTCGATCGCGCTGCTGAACACCGCGCTGTTCGCCACGGACCTCGGCTGGCGGCTCGCCTTCGGCATCGGCGTGGTGCTGGGCCTGGTGATCCTGCTGGTGCGCCGGCACGTCCCGGAGAGTCCGCGCTGGCTGTTCACCCACGGCCGGGCGCCGGAGGCCGAGCAGGTGGTGGCCGAGGCGGAGGAGGCGGTCGAGCGGGAGACCGGGCGCCCGCTGCCGCCGGTCACCGGGGAGCCGATCCTGATCCGCGAACGCGCGCCGCTGGGCTTCGGCACGATCCTGCGGACCGTGGTCGCCCGCTATCCGCGCCGCACCGTGCTCGGCCTCGCGCTCTTCATCGGCCAGGCCTTCCTCTACAACGCGGTGACCTTCGGTTACGCCACCATCCTGACCACCTACTTCGCCGTGCCGGAGGGCGACACCGGCTACTACTTCGCGGTGATCGCGGTCGGTAACTTCCTCGGTCCGCTGCTGCTCGGCCACCTCTTCGACTCGGTCGGCCGCAAGCCGATGATCGCCGGCACCTACATCGGTTCCGGTCTGCTGCTGTTCGCCACCGCCGCGCTCTTCCAGCGCGGTTCGCTCTCCGCCGCCACCATGACGGCCTGCTGGACGGCGGTGCTGTTCCTCGCCTCGGCCGGGGCCAGCGCGGCCTACCTGACGGTCAGCGAGGTCTTCCCGCTGGAGACCAGGGCGCTGTCCATCGCCTTCTTCTACGCCGTCGGCACGGCGGTCGGCGGCATCAGCGGCCCGCTGCTCTTCAACGGCCTGGTGAGCAGCGGCAGGGTCTCCGACACCGTGCTCGCCTTCTGCATCGGTGCGGCGCTGATGACGGCCGCCGGCCTGGTCGAGGCGGCGATCGGGGTGCGGGCGGAGCGGCGCAGCCTGGAGTCGCTGGCTGCGCCGCTGAGTGCCGTCACGTCGTCGGATCAGCCCTGACGGGCGTCGCTACCGCAGCATCCCGCGCACGGCCTCCGGGTCGGTGGGCGCGAGCGGGCCGGCCGAGGCGGCGGTGAGGTCCTTGGCGGTGGCCGGCGGCGGGGTCACGTAGACCGGCGCCGGTTCGGCCTCGGGAGCGCAGGTCTTGGCGATCCGGCCCTTGCCCTGGGGCAGGCTGCCGTCGCGCAGGTAGGCGGCGAAGGTGTCGTCCAGGCAGGCGTTGCCGTGGAAGAGGATCTCGTGGAAGCTGCCGCCGTTCTGGACGACCAGCTTGGAGCCGGGCAGCGCGTCGTGCATGGCGAGGCCGCCCTCGTACGGGGTGGCGCCGTCCTCGGTGGACTGGAAGAGCAGCACCGGGGGCAGGTTCTTGCCGGTGATCTTCAGTCGGCCGGCCGGGTTGCCCTGGTAGGGCCAGAACATGCAGGCGGCGTTGTACCACATGTTGTTATAGGTGTAGAAGGGCGCGACGGCGTTGACCTTGGCCTGGTCCTTCTTCCAGACCTCCCAGTCGCGCGGCCAGGCGTTCTCGGTGCACTGGGCGGCGTTGTAGGCGGGGAAGGCGCCGTCGTCGGGGCCGGGGGCCGCGTACTTGTTGTAGGCGATGTTCAGCGGCCGGGTGTCGTGCTGGGTGAGGTAGGCGGAGAGCACGGTGGCCATCCGGGGCCAGCGCAGGAAGTTGTAGCCGCCGCCGTAGAAGGTGTCCTCGAACTCGGCGGGGCCGATCTTCCCGGGTGCCGGGGCGGCGTCGACCGGGTCCTTGCGCAGGGCGGCCTCGACCTGGTGGTAGGCCTGTTCGACGGTCTTGGCGTCGGTGCCCAGGTGGTAGACGGAGTCGGCCTTGGCGGCCCAGGCGGTGAAGGCGTCGAAGCGGCGCTGGTGCTCCTTGTCCTGGAGGATGTTGTGGTCGTACCAGCTGATGCTCGGTCCGACGATGCTGTCCAGCACCATCCGGCGCACGTGCGAGGGGAAGAGCTGGCCGTAGGTGGAGCCGAGCGAGGTGCCCCAGGAGCCGCCGTAGTAGTTGATCTTCGGTGCGCCGAGGGCCCGGCGGATGCTGTCCAGGTCGCGGGCGTTGTCGATGGTGGTCATGTGCGGCAGCAGCCAGGACCAGTCGGCCGCGCAGTCGGCGGCGTAGCCGGCCGCCTTCTTCAGCCAGGCCTTCGAGGTGCCCTGGTCGGGCTGGTAGTCGGGGCGCTCGGCGTCGAAGTAGTGGGCGTCGCAGATGACATGGGGGTCGCTGCCGTTGGTGCCGCGCGGGTCGAAGCCGATCCAGTCGTAGTCGGCGGCGACGTCCTTGGGGACCTGGCCGGAGATGTAGGCGGGCATCCAGAGGCCGGAGTCGCCGGGACCGCCGGGGTTGAGCAGGATCGGGCCCTGCTGCTTGTCCTTGGGGGCGGTGGCGGGCAGCCGGTTGAGCTTGATCTTGATCTTGCGGCCGCGGGGGTCGGCGTAGTCCACCGGCACCTCCAGCATCGCGCACTGGAGCGCCGGGGTGGTGGCGTCGTTGCAGGAGGTCCAGGCCAGCTTTCCCTGGCCGGTGTCGGCCAGGTCGGGGCCGTCGGGTTCGGCGGCGGAGGCGGCGGGGCCGACGAACCCGCCGAGGGTGGCGACGGCCGCGGCGGCCGCGAGGAGGGCGATGGCTTTTCTCATGAGGAGCATGATGTGACATGTGCAATAACACCTCCAGAGGGTGGGCCGGACTTTGCCAAGCTTTGACCGGATCTCCGCCGACAGCCGACCTCCGGGACCACCCCGGCATCGGACGGGCCGCCAACTGCCCACTCCCCCATCGGAACCGGCACTCCGGGCGGTACCGTCTGGCTGGACGACGACGGGCGGCACAACGGGCATCACGGCGAGGGGAGCGGCTGGGTGGAGGCGCTGGAGGACGGGGATCCGCGGCGGATCGGCGAGTACCGGCTGCTCCGCAGGCTCGGCGCGGGCGGGATGGGCCAGGTCTACCTGGGCCGCACACCCGGCGGGCGCACCGTGGCCGTCAAGACGGTGCACGCCCAGTACGCGGCCGACCCGGAGTTCCGGGTGCGCTTCCGCAACGAGGTGGCCGCGGCCCGCCGGGTGGGCGGCCGGTGGACGGCCCCGGTGCTGGGCGCCGACACCGAGGGCCCCCGGCCGTGGGTGGCCACCGCGTACGTCGCCGGGCCCTCCCTGAGCACCGCCGTACGGGACTTCGGTCCGCTGCCCGCCGCCGCCGTCCGCTCACTCGGGGTGGGGCTCGCCGAGGCCCTCCAGGCCGTCCACGAGGGCGGGTTGGTGCACCGGGACGTCAAGCCCTCGAACGTGCTGCTGGCCCTGGACGGCCCCCGGCTGATCGACTTCGGCATCACCCGGGCGCTGGACGCGGCCACCGCGCTCACCCGCTCGGGCTTCGTGGTCGGCTCCCCCGGCTACCTCTCCCCGGAACAGGCCGAGGGCCGCCCGGCCGGGCCCGCCTCGGACGTGTTCTCGCTCGGCGCCGTGCTCGCGTACGCGGCCACCGGCCGGGCGCCGTTCGGCTCCGGCGTGAGCGCACCCGTGATGCTCTACCGGGTGATCCACGAGCAGCCCGAACTGCACATCACCGACCACGAGTTGCTCGGCATCGTGACGGACTGCCTGGCCAAGGAGCCGGCCCGGCGCCCCACCCCGGCCCAGCTGCGGGCCCGGCTGAGCGCGGGCGATCCGGCGGCGGGCGAGCGGCTGGAGCGCCGGAGCTGGCTGCCGCCCGCGATCTCCGCGGCGCTCGCCGCGCTCGCCGTCGAACTGCTCGATCTGGAGGGCGAACAGGCCGGTGAGCCGGGCCGGTTCGGTCCGCCGCCCGAGCCGTGGACGGCTCCGCTGCCGCCACCGACCGCAGCGGCCACCGTGCCCGTCCCACCCCCCGGTTCCACCCCGCCGCCGCCCGGCCGACCGCCCGCGCCCACGCTGCCGTACCCGGCCCAGCCGTACCCGACCCAGCCGACCCAGCCGCAGCCCGTCCGCGGCCGCCCGGGCCGTACCGCGCTGCTGATCGCCGTCCCGCTGGCGGCGGCGGTGGCCGCGACGGGCGTGTACCTGGCCCTGCCGGACGACCGGCCCACCGACCGGTCCGGCGGGGCCACCGCGGCCGCCACCACTCCGCCGGCCCGACCGGCGGCCACCAAGGACCCGACCACCCCGGCCGCCGTCCCGGCCGCCACCTCCCCGACCTCCCCGACCGCTCCGGCGACGACCTCCGCCGCCGCCAGCACCCCCGGCACCCCCGCCTCCCCGCCCGCCGACGGCGCGGTCCCGGCCGCCTTCCTCGGCAGCTGGCAGGGCCAGCTCGCCGGCCAACTGACCGGCCTCCGCGTCGACTTCACGATCACTCTCGCCCAGGGCCAGGTCGGCACCCCGGTCGCCCGGATCCACAACAACTCCGGTACCGGCACCGGCTACTGCGACGCCGTCGCCGACCTGATCTCCGCCACCACCGACCGCGTGGTGCTGCGCACCTCCCCGGTCGGCATCACGCCCGGCTGCGTGCCCGACCCGCACGAGCAGGTGTACACCCGCACCGCGGACGGCGCCCTGCACGTCACCGTGTCCACCCTCGCGGGCGATCTCCGGAAGAAGTGACGGATCGTCAACTCTGCTGACGGTGACGGGACCACGGCCGACCGGTCGACCGCCACACGTCCGCGCCAGCCTGCCCGGAACCGTGCTCGATCCGCACTAGAGGAATCCGGCCGGCCGCCCCCGCCGCAACTAGGGTGCGACGCGTCCGCCCCACCATCCCTCGGAACCATTCCTCGGATTCGAACTGACATCCGCCAGGCCGAGCCGCCGCCCCGTACGAGAGGAGAACCGCCATGCACCTCAAGGTCCTCGGCCCCCTCACCGCCGACCTCAACGGCATCTCCGTCGTCCCCACCGCCGCCAAACAGCGCCAGATCCTCGCCCTGCTCGCGCTCTACCCCAACCGGATCCTGCCCACCGCCACCCTGATCGAGGAGATCTGGGGCGACGAACCGCCCAGACAGGCGCTCACCACCATGCAGACGTACATCCTGCAGCTGCGCCGCCGGATCGCCCAGGCCCTCGGGCCGACCCCGCACACCACCGCCAAGGACGTGCTGACCACCCGGCACGGCGGGTACCAACTCACCGCCCACCCGGACGACCTGGACGTCCACACCTACAACCTGCTGATCACCCAGGGCCAGCACGCCTTCAACCACGGCCACGACCACCAGGCCGCCACCCACTTCCGTCAGGCCCTCGCCCTCTGGCACGGCCCCGCCCTGGTCGACGTCCGCCCCGGACCGATCCTCACCATCGAGATCATGCGTCTGGAGGAGAGCCGCCTGATCACCCTCGAACGCCGCATCGACACCGACCTCCGGCTCGGCCGGCACGACGAGCTGATCCCCGAACTCACCCACCTCACCCACCAGCACCCGCACCACGAGGGCCTGCACGCCCAGGCCATGGTCGCGCTGTACCGGGCGGGCCGGCAGACCCACGCGCTCTCCGCCTACCACCACCTGCGGCACCGGCTGACCAGCGAACTCGGCATCCAGCCCTCCCCGCACCTGCAACACCTGCACCACGCCATCCTCACCCTCGACCCCACCCTCAACACCCCGGCCACCGCCCACCACCCGACCACCTACAACCTCTACCCCGCCTAGGCGGCACCCAGGACCCACGACCTCTCCCGCCCTCACCCACAGGACCCGTCATGACCACCGAACCCGAGAAACCCCTCGCCCTGATCACCGGCGGCACCCGCGGGATCGGCCTCGCCATCGCCCGCGAACTCGGCAGCCGCGGCCACCACGTCTACATCTGCGCCCGCACCGCCGACCACATCCGCCAGGCCCTGGACACCCTGCGCGGCGAGGGCCACCAGGCGGACGGCTCCACCTGCGACGTCCGCGACCCCACGCAGGTCAGCGAGTTGATCCAACGCGCGGTCGCCGCCCACGGCCCGATCACCGTCCTGGTCAACAACGCCGGACGCACCGGCGGCGGGCCCACCGCGACCACCACCGACGACCTCTGGTACGACGTCATCGACACCAATCTGAACGCCGTCTTCCTGGTCACCCGGGAGACCCTCAAGCACGGGCGGATCACCACCACCACGCACCCGCGCATCATCAACATCGCCTCCACCGCCGGGAAGCAGGCCGTCACCTACGGCGCCCCGTACACCGCGAGCAAGCACGCCGTGATCGGCTTCACCCGGGCGCTGGCCAAGGAGCTGGCGCCGACCGGCACCACCGTCAACGCGATCTGCCCGGGCTACGTGCACACCCCGCACACCACCCGGATCCACCACGAGTACGCCACCGCGTACAACACCACGCCCGAGACGATCCACCAGCACTTCCAGACCCACATCCCGCTCGGGCGCTACACCACCCCCGAGGAGGTCGCCTCGCTGGCCGGCTACCTCACCAGCCCGACCGCGGCCAGCATCACCGCCCAGGCACTGAACGTCTGCGGCGGCCTCGCCACCCAGTAGCCCCGGCGCACCAGGCCGGACGACGGGAAGGAACCGGGCCCGGAGCCCGCTGATCAGCGATGACGAACCGCCAGTTCTCCAGCGCACCCGTCACCCTGCTGGTGGCCGGTGCCCCCGCGCCCGCGCCCTGCCTGCCCGCCGCCCGCCCACCGGGACCGCTCGACCCGGCCAAGGTGCGCGCCGCGCTCGCCCGCACCGCGCCCCGTCCCCGCGTCCAGGTCCGCGTCCACCGGGCCGTCGCCGAGCACCCCGACCCCCGGCCGCCCGAGTTCCTGCTGGTCGAGCTGCACCGGGTCCACCGGCCCGAGGTGCTCCTCACCGCCCTGCGGGCCGTCGCCCCGGCGTCCGCCGCCGACCTGCTCTGGCGGCGGACGGTGACCGGCCCGGCCGCACTGGACGGCCTGCTCGCCGAGCTGGGCCGCTCGCTGGCCACCGGGGCGCCGCTGCGGGCCGTCCTGGTCACCGACCTCCGGGACGGCCCACAGGACTCCCCCGCCCCCCAGGACCCGCAGAGCCCCCAGGGCCGCCGGCGCCTGTTCGTCGGGATCGCCCCCGGCCCGCCCGGACACGCCGCGCGCCTGCTGGCCGAGCTGCGGGAGGCCCTGGCCCACCCGCCGGAGCCGGTCACCGTCCCGACCAGCGCCCTCCAGCGCGAACTGCTGCGCGACGTCCTCGGCCGCCCCGACCACGGCGGGCGGCACATCGAGCAACTGTCCTGGAACTGGCACGGCCCGCTGGACACCGAGCGCTTCACCGCGGCCTGGCAGGCGGTGTTCGACCACGAGACGGTGCTGCGCGCGGCCTTCGACTGGGCGCCGGACGGCAGTGGCGAGCCGTGGACGGTGCTGCACGAACGCGCCGTCCCCGAGGTGACCAGGCACCCGCACGGCAGTGTCGGGTGGGACCAACTGCTCGCCGCCGACCGGCTGCGCGGCTTCGACCTGCGCCGCCCCGCCCTGCTGCGCGCCACCCTGCTGGACGCCCCGCAGCCCACGGACGAGGGGCCCGTCACCCGGGTCCTGCTCACCTACCACCACGCCATGCTGGACGGCTGGAGCGTCCGGCTGCTGCTGCAGTCCTTCTACCGCGCCTACCTCGGCGGCGGCGTGCTCCCCGGCGGCGAACGGCGCCCCGACCTGCGCGACCACGCCCGTTGGCTGGCGGCCCAACCCACCGACGCGGCCGAGCAGTTCTGGTCCACCCGGCCCGACCCCGCGGTGCTGCTGCCGCTCGCCCCCGACCCGCGACGGCGCGGCAGCGGCCGGGCCCGGCGTCGGCTCTCCCCCTACGAGGCGGTCCGGCTGCGCGGCTGGGCGGCGGCCTGGGGCGCGGGCGAGAGCACCGCGCTGCAGGCCGCCTGGGCGCTGCTGCTCTACCGCGCCGCACTGTCCGACCGCCCCCGGCGCCCGGCCCGGCCGGTCCGGGTCGGCTTCGCGGTGACCGTCTCCGGCCGGGGCATCCCGCTGGAGGGCGTCGACCGGCTGCCCGGCGCCCTGCGCACCCCGCTGCCGATCTCGGTCCGGGTCCACCCGGGCGCCACCGTGCCCCAGTTGCTCGGCACGCTGCGCGACACCGTGCTCGACCTCTCCTCCTACGAGTGGGTCTCGCCCGGCCAGGCCGAACGCTTCGGCCCCGGCGGGCGCGGCCGGCGGCCGAACAGCCTGGTCGTCCTGGAGCACCAGCCGATGACCGCGCACCAGCTGCGGCTGGAGACCGACCTCGCGGCGCACGGCATCCACGTCGAGAGCCCCGTCCCGGCCGGCACCCTCACCTCGTACCCGATCACCCTCGCCGCCCACTACGACGCCACCGGCGGCCTGGTCCTCACCGCGACCCATGACCGGGCCCTGCTCGCGGACCAGGACGCGGCCGAACTCCTCAGCCAGAGCGCCCACTTGCTGCGCAGCTTCCCCGACCTGCCGAGCGGGCTGAGCACCACCGAGGTGCTCCGCTCCACCCTCGCCGGACAGCCCACGCCCCGCCCCGGCTCCGTTGCCGACTCCGCCACCTCCCCCGACGGCGAGCCCTCGACCGTACGGCTGGACGTGCTGTGCCGCGCCACCCGCCCCGGCGCCGGCTGGGTCCTGCTGCTCCCCCCGCCCGGCGCCCCGCACACCGGCTACCCCGGTACTGCGCGCGCCTGGCCCGGCCCGCAGGCCCTCGGCGTGCTGCGCCCGGGCGCCGAGGACACCCCGCCCGGCGCCTACCGCCCGGTGCTGGGGCCGCTGTTGGCGACGCGGGCCCCGGTCGCCCTGCTCGCCCCACCCGGCCGCGGCCTCACCGCGTACGAGATCGCCCGGCTCGGGGCACCCGGCCATCCGCCGCTCGTCGTCCTGCTGGCGGCCGACACCGACCCCGCGACGCTGGGTCCACTGCTGGAGGAGGTGGGCCACTGGACCGTTCGGCTTGACTGATCGTCAACTATCCCTTGCGGGGCGAGCTTTACCTTCCGCATTCCCTGTCATGACCTGCTCGAAGGTGGGTTAGTCTCCTCTTGGCACGATCACCTGTCGATCTCGCGCTGGGGGAACCACATGGTCATCGGACGACGGCAACTCCTCACCTCCGTCGCGCTCGCCGCCCTCGCCGGGCCGGTCCTGGCCCGGGCGACCGCGAGCGGCGCAACCGCGGGCAACACCCTGACCGCCGGCTCCGGCCCGCTGTTCATGCAGATCGTCGCGCACGAGGACGACGACATCCTGTTCATGAACCCGGACCTGTCCACCGCGATCGCCGACGGCACGCCGTCCGTCACGGTGTTCGTCACCGCGGGCAACGGCACCGGCGACCCCTGCGCCACGGTCTGTTGGGACACCGCGGGCGAACCGCTGCGCACCTGGAACCGGCAGATGGGCGCCGTCAACGCCTACTCCCGGATGGCCGGGGCCGGCGACACCGACCCGTCGACCGACGAGGTCGGGCACTGGACCGTCGAGGCCTGGACGGTCGCGGGCAAGCAGGTCGAGCGGTACGTCCTCAAGGACCACCCGGTGCACCTGATCTTCCTCAACCTGCACGACGCCCAGCTCGGCGGCGTGCTGGGCGGCAACACGGACACCAGCATCGTCCCGGTCGGCAGCCCACTGACCGGGCCGTCCGGCTACACGGCCGCCGATGTCGTCGAGGTGCTACGGCAGTTGATGGTGACGTACCAGCCGACCGTGCTCCGGGCGCAGGACGAGCTCCCGGACCGGCGCTACTCGGGCGACCACGCGGACCACATCGCCGCCGCGAAGTTCGCCGGCCTGGCGGCCTCGCTCTACGGCGGCCCCCTGATCCAGGTGAACTACCGGGACTACAACATCGGCGACGCCCCGGTGAACCTCGAACCGGCGGCGTCCGGCCCCAAGGGCGTCTTCTTCTCCGAGTACGCCAGCCACGACCACTCCAGCGGGAACTACTCCGCCGACTGGTTCTCCCGGATGTACTACCGCTGGTCCCGCGGCACCTCCTGGGCCGGGCTGAACCAGGACGGCCGACCGCAGGTCTTCGTGGTCCGGGCCGGCGCCCTGTACACGTACTGGCGTCAGCCGGACGGCAGTTGGAGCGGCTCACTGCGGCTGGCCGACCCGGGCGGGCGGCTGGCGCCCGGCATCGCCGTCGGCAGCAACGCCGACGGCCGACTGGAGGTCTTCGCCCGACGGCTGACCGACCACCACATCGTCTCGCTGCCCCAGGCCGCGCCCAACGGCGGGTGGTCGGACAGCTGGGCCGACCACGGCAACCCCAACTCCGGTCTCGGCAACGAGGACCAGGTCGGCGTGCCCGTGGTGGCCGACGACCAGGACGGACGGCTGGAGATCTTCGTCAAGAACGGCGGCGGCGGCCTCAGCAGCACCTGGCAGACCGCCCCGAACGGCGGGTGGTCGAGCACCTGGGCGGACCAGGGCGGCAGCGACGTCCAGGACCCGGTCACCGCGATCCGCAACGGCGTCGGGGCGATCGAGGTGTTCGCCAGCACCCGCAGCGGCATCCTCGGCTGGTGGCAGACCGCCCCCAACGGCGCCTTCAGCGGCCCGGGTCAGATCCCCAACGCCCGGCCGGCCAGCGCGCCCAAGGCCGTGCTCGACCAGGACGGCCGGATCGAACTCGCCTACCGGGAGGCCGACACCGGCACGATGCTGGTCAGCTACCAGGTCCAGCCCGGTGGTTCGTGGAGCCGGTCCCCGGCCCCGCTCGGCGGACACGGCGGGGTGGGCGAGCCCGCGGCCGCGAACCTCGGCGGACAGGTCGTGCTGTTCGAGCGCAACCGCGGCGGCGGCGTCAGCACCACCGCCCAGACCGCCCCCAACACCGGCTACGGCGCCTGGCAGGACCTCGGCGGCACCGTCCTCGACTTCCCGACCGCGATCGTCGACGGCAGCGGGGTGCTCCACGTGTTCGCGATCGGGACGGACGGCCGGGTCTACTACCGCGCGGGCTCCACGCCGACCGGCTTCGGCGGCTGGCAGGGCCTGCCGCTCTGACCCGCCCGGGCGGCCGTCCGAGGGGGCTCCCGGACGGCCGCCGGTTAGGCTGCGGCATGGCCCGATTCGTCCTGACCCGCCGCTCCCCGCTGCCGCCCGCCGACTGCTGGGCCCGGCTCACCGCCTGGCCCCGGCACGGCGACCGGGTCCCGCTCACCCGGGTGAGCGTGGTGCGCGGCACCGGGCGGCAGCTGGGGGACGTGATCCTGGCGCGGACGGCCCTCGGGCCGCTGCGCTTCGACGACCCGATGGAACTGGTCGAACTGGCGCCGCCCGCCCGGTGCGTCTTGGCCAAGCGCGGCCGGGTGGTGCGCGGCGGCGCCGAGCTGCGGGTGCGCGCGCTGAGCGCGGGCGGCTCGGCAGGCGCGGGCGGCTCCGGCGGAGGCTCGACCGGCGGCAGCGAGGTGGTCTGGGCCGAGGAGCTGCGGATCACCGGCCTGCCCCGGCTGTTCGACCCGGCGGTGGCACTGGCCGGGCGCCTGGTGTTCGGCCGGGTGCTGGACCACCTGCTGGCCACCCCTCCCCCGACTACCGATTGAGGGTGCGCCAGCTCAGGTACTGCTGCCGGACGTACCTCCGCTGGTCGCCCTCCACCGTGAGCAGGTCGTACCGGACCAGCTCCCCCGCCGCACTCAGCGCGATCCCCAGCGCCAGCCCGTCCCGGTCCCGCAGGAACACCCGGTCGGCCAGAGCGGCCCGCCGCAACAGGTGCTCGCGCCGGTACCGCTGCCGGGGCCGCTGCCGCCAGTGCGGCAGGGCGGCCGACTCCGCCGCGATGTCCGGCGCGTCCGCGTAGGCCCGCTCCGGCTCGGGCACCCCTTCGGCGGGCTCGGCCCACACCCGCAGCGGGGACAGCAGCGGGAGGCCGCGCACCCGGAGCACCTCGTTCGCGAACTCGGCTTCCTCGACAGGCAGTCCGCGCTCCCCGAAGACCGCGAACAGCTCGGCCATGGCCCGGGGCGGGACCCCCGACGGGGTGTCCTCGTCGGTGACGTCGACCTTGCCGACCAGCGGTCCCGCGACCCGCCCCGGCGGATCGGCCAGCCGCAACCGCAGCCGCAGGAAGTGGGCGTCGGTCTCCACTTCCTGGCCGAACTCCATCGCCAGCCCGTCGATCTCCGCCCAGCCGAACCGGCGAGGCACCAGGCACCGGACCAGGGTGACGCCCTCCTCGTCCGCCCGGAGCCAGAAGGTGTACGGCGCCGCGAAGAACGCGGCGGCGCTGACCGCGCACCCGGCCAGGAAGATCCCGAAGCCGTCCGTGGCACCGCAGGCCGGCAACAGGGCCAGCGTGCCGATCATCGGCAGGACGCCGGCACCGATGAGCTCGGTCCGCATCCGCATGGACGACAACCGCACCGTACGCATCCCGACGCCCCCTCCCCAGTGGCCGCTCCCCGCGACCGGTCCCACCGTCCCGGCCCGGACCCGCCCCGGGCAACCGGCGGCGGGAAGCTGTGACAGCGCCGTGACGGAAGGCCCCGACCGGCCGGCGAGGGCCTACCGCCCGCGCAGCCGCCGCACCAGGTCGCGGGCGGCCCGCGGCCAGTCCGGGTGCTCGAAAGCGAAGCCCGCCTCCAGCAGCCGCCCGGGCACCACCCGGCGGCTCTTCAGCAGCAGTTCGCTCTCCGAGCGCAGCGCGAACGCCCCCAGCTCCGCCATCCAGCGGGACGCGGGCAGCGCCAGCGGCATGCCCCAGGCGGCCCGCAGCTCCCGCATGAACTCCCGTTGGGGCAACGGGTTCGGGGCGGCGAGGTTGACCGGGCCGTCGATCTCCTCATGCGCGATCAGGAACTCGACGGCGCGGGCGAAGTCCCGCTCGTGGATCCAGGACACGTACTGCGCGCCGCCCGCGATCGGTCCGCCGACGCCGAGCCGGGCCAGCCAGGACAGCGAGTCGAGGGCACCCCCGCGTTCCGGGCCGAGGACGACGGCGGTGCGCAGCGCGAGGCGGCGGGTGCGCGGGGTGTCGGCCGCGCTCTGGGCGCCCTCCCAGGCCCGGGCGATGTCGATGCTGTAGCGCCAGGAGGGCGGGGCGTCGGGTTCCTCGCCGCCGATCAGGCCGTCCCGCTCGTCGTTGGGCGCGTCGTGGCGGTGGGCGTAGACGGTGGCGGTGCTCATCTGCAGCCAGACGGCGGGCGGTCGCCGGGCGGCGGCGATCGCCTGGCCGACGGCCCGGGTGGAGTGCACCCGGGAGTCCATCATCGCGCGCTGGTTCTCGGGCGTGTAGCGGCAGTTGACGCTGCGCCCGGCCAGGTTGAGGACGGCGTCGCTGCCGTCGACCTCCGCCGTCCAGGCGCCCGGGGTGCGGCCGTCCCAGCCGACCTGGCGCGGTCCGGTAGGGCGTCGGCTCAGCACCACGACCTGGTGGCCGGCGGCGGTCAGGCTGCGGTCGAGCAGGGTGCCGAGCGCGCCGGAGCCGCCGGGGATGACGATCTTCATGGGTTCCCCCTCATTTCCGACCGTCAGCGTAGCGCGAGAATTGAACGTGTTCAATTCACTCGCGCGCGCATGCCGGACGAGCCCGTGGATGTTCCGAAACCTGTCCATGATTCATGGACGTGAAGGGGTGAATCGCCAAATCCTCTCCCATACAAGGCAATTGGCCACGCCAATTATTCGCGGATACGAACGAGAGGTCTTGACCTGTTCCCTGCCGGCCGCTTCACTCCCGGAAACGGCACCTCCCTCGCACGGCACCGACCACCCCCGCGCCACCCCCGAGACGAGGCGGTCCCCCATGCGCCAACCCCCGCGCCAACCCCGCAGCACCCCCCGCAGGATCAATCCCGTCACGCTCTACGCCTTCGGCGCCCTCGGCGGCATCCTCTTCGGCTACGACCTCGGCGTGATCGCCGGCATCCTCGTCGTGATCGCCAAGTCCTGGCAGCTGTCCGGCTTCCAACAGGGCGTCCTGACCGCCTCGCTGTCCGTCGGCGCGATGGTCGGCGCGGGCCTGGCCGCCCGGCTGACCGGCCGGATCGGCCGCCGCCGCACCATCATGGCGGCCGGCGGCGTGGTGATCGTCGGCACCCTCGCCTGCGCCCTCGCCCCCGGCTTCGGCGCCCTGGTGGCCTTCCGGACGGTGCTCGGCCTCGGGATCGGGCTCTCCTCCGCCACCGTGCCGACCTACCTCTCCGAGCTGGCCCCCGCCCGGATCCGCGGCGCGATGGGCGCGCTCAATCAGATCTTCATCGTCAGCGGCATCCTGATCGCCTTCCTGGTCGACTACTGGCTCCAACCGCACCACCTGTGGCGCTGGATGTTCGCCGGCGCGCTGGTGCCCGCCGCGGTACTGGTCGCCGGACTGCGGTTCCTGCCGGAGACCCCGCGCTGGCTGGTCAACCTCGGCCGGGAGGAAGAGGCCCGAGCCGTCCTGACGGCCACCCGCCCGGCGGCGGAGGTCGAGGCCGAACTCACCTCCATCCGCGACGTGATCCGCCTCGACGCCGAGCAGACCACCTACCGGGTACGGGAGTTGTGGGCACCCTGGGTGCGCCCGATGCTGCTGGTGGCCCTGTTGCTCGCGGTGGGGCAGCAGTTCAGCGGCGTCAACGCGATCAACGCCTACTTTCCGACGATGCTGGTCTCGCTCGGGCTGACCGCCAACACCGCGCTGTTCTCGGCCGTCATCCTCGGCATCACCAAACTCGCCTTCACCGCCTGGGTGGTGTTCGTGGTGGACCGCTGGGGCCGCAAGCCGCTGCTGCTGATCGGCAGCGCCGTGATGGTGGTGACGCTGGGCCTGACCGGCTGGGTCGTCACCCACGTGCACGACAAGTCCACCCTCGGCACGCTGACCGTGGTGCTGCTGGTCCTCTACCTCGCCGGGTACGAACTGGGCTGGGGCGCGGTGGTGTGGGTGATGATGGCGGAGGTGTTCCCGCTCAAGGCGCGCGGCGCCGGGATGGGCGTCGGGTCCGTGGTGCTCTGGGCAGCGACCGGCCTGGTCACCGCCGTCTACCCGATCATGTCCGACCGGCACCACCTCGGGGTCGGCACCTCGATGTACGTCTTCGCCGGGGTCAACGCGGTGCTGCTGGTGCTGACCCTCCGTCTGGTGCCCGAGACGAAGGGCCGCACCCTGGAGCAGATCGAACTCGGCCTGCGCGGGTGACCACCGCCGCCGGATCGTCGCCCTTGCTCAGAGCCGGTCGGCGTCGAGGTCCGGGAAGGTGAAGTGCCCGCCCAGGTGGGCGAAGACCGGGTCGTCGACGGGCGGGCTCCCGTGTGCGGCGAGGACGGCCTCGGCGTGCACCTCGGCGTCGTCGGCCGGTTCGTAGCCGAGCGCGCGGGCCTCGTCCAGCGAGACCCAGCCCCCGCGGGTGTTCGGGGAGACGCCGTAGACGATCCGGTAGCCGGGCCGTTCCACGGCGAGGCAGGCCTCCAGCAGGCGGGCGCAGTCGTCCGGGGAGAGCCAGGTGGAGAGGGCGCGGGGGTTCGGCGGTTCCGCGAAGCAGGTCATGATCCGGATGCAGACCACGTCCAGGCCGTAGCGGTGGTGGTAGAGCGCGCCGAGCGCCTCGCCGGCCGCCTTCGAGACGCCGTAGTAGGTGTCGGGCAGCGGCGGACTCGCCGCCGTGAGCGGGTACTCGGCCGGGGTGTGGAAGCCGACCACGTGGTTGGAGGAGGCGAACACCACGCGCGGGACACCGGCCCGGCGGGCGGCCTCGAAGACGGTGTAGGTGCCGTTGATGTTGACGTCGAGGATCCGCTCCCAGGGCGCTTCCAGCGATATCCCGCCGAGGTGGACGACGGCGTCGACACCCTCACAGGCGGCGCGCATCGCGTCCGGGTCGGTGACGGAGGCCTGGACGGCCTCCTCACCCTCGCCCGGGTCGAGGGGCAGCAGGTCGAGCAGCCGGAGGGTGCGGCCGGGGCGGGCGAGCCGGGGGCGGATCAAGGTGCCGACGGCGCCTGCCGCGCCGGTGACGAGGATGCGGGGCACGGTGACTCCCTAGGTCGGAGACGGGTGTGCGGTGCGGGCCCATGGTCACAGAGCTTCGGACCGTCCACAAGAACAGCGGTTCACAGGAATGACCCTCATTCAGATATGCGAACGCGGCTCCCTTGACCTTCGCACCCGGGCCCTCCTACGCTCCTCGGTGTTCCCACCGCTGGACGCTCTCCACGAAGGGACCCATCCCCGTGCCCGCACGCACCAGCCTGCCGCCGCTCGACGGCCTGCTGTTCTTCCCCGTCACCGCCTTCGGCCCCGACGGCGCCTTCGACGCCGGGGCCTACCGCGCCCACCTCGACGCCCGCCTCGCCGACGGCCCCGCCGCCGTGTTCGCCGCCTGCGGCACCGGCGAGTTCCCCGCCCTCGCCCCCGCCGAGTACGAGCGCTGCGTCGCCGTCGCCGTCGAGGCGGCCGACGGACGGGTACCCGTCGTCGCCGGCACCGGCTACGGCACCGCCCTGGCCCTCGACTTCGCCCGCGCGGCCGAGCGCGCCGGCGCCGACGCCCTGCTCGTCCTGCCGCCGTACGGCCCCGGGGGCGGCCAGGACGGCCTGGTCCGCCACATCACCGCGCTCGCCGAGGGGACCCCGCTCGACCTGATCCTCTACCAGCGCGACCGGACGGTCTACGAGCCCGGGACCGTCGCCCGGCTGGCCGGGCTGCCCGGCGTGGTCGGCTTCAAGGACGGCCTCGGCGACCTCGACCGGATGCTCCGCACCGTCAGTGCGGTCCGCGCCGCCGGGCACCAGGGCTTCCAGTTCTTCAACGGCATGCCGACCGCCGAGATGACCCAACTCGCCTACCGGGCCATCGGCGTGCCGCTCTACTCCTCGGCCGTCTTCTGCTTCGCCCCGGACCTCGCGCTCGCCTTCCACCGCGCCCTCGCCGAGGACGACCGGCCCACCCTGACCACCCTGGTCGACGTCTTCCTGCGCCCCTACGTCGAGCTGCGCAACCGCCGGCCCGGGTACGCCGTGTCCCTGGTCAAGGCCGCGACCCGGGCGGCCGGACACCCGGTCGGAAGCGTCCGGGCGCCGCTCACCGAGCCCGAACCGGCGCACCTGCGCGAACTGTCGGAGCTCCTCGACCGCGCCCGGAAGGCGCTGGCGTGAACGCACCCGAGGGTGCGCCGGCCGTCGCGGTCGGCGGCTACCTCTACCCCTGGGACGCCGACGGCGCCCCGGCCTGCGGCGAGCGCCTCACCGGCCTCGGCATCCGCCGGGCCGCCGTCGCCGCCGCGTACCACAGCGTGCGCGCGCTGACCCCGCGCCACCCGCGCCACAAGGTCGTCACCGCCGAGCACGCCGCCGTCTACTTCCGGCCCGACCCGGACCGCTGGTCCGGCACCGGTCGGCTGAAGCCGGTGGAGGCGCCCTGGTCGCCACGCTCCTTCGGCCGCGCCACCGAGGCACTGACCGGGGCCGGGGTGGAGGTGTACGCCTGGACCGTCCTCGCGCACGGGCAGCGGCTCGGCGCCCGGCATCCCGACGTGGCGGTGCTCAACGCCTACGGCGACCGCTACCCGTGGGCCCTGTGCGTCGCCTCCCCCGCCGTCCGGCTCTACTGCGCCACCCTGGCCGCCGAGACGGCCGCCCAACCGGGCCTGGCCGGGCTGGAGTTGGAGTCCTGCGGCTGGTACGGCTTCGACCACCTGCACGCCCACGACAAGGTCGCCGGGGTCACCCTGCCACCCTCGGCGCGGCTGCTGTTCTCGCTCTGCTTCTGCCCGCACTGCCAGGACGGCTACCGGGCGGCGGGGGTCGACCCCCGGGGCCTGCGCGCGCGGGTGCGGAAGGCGCTCGACCCGGTCTTCGCCGGCACCGCCCCGGACGCGGCGCTGGACCCCGAGTCGGCCGCGGCCGTCGCCCGGATGCGGGTGGGCGCAGCCGACCTGCTGCGGCGGTCCGTCCTCACGGCCGTCGCGGCGGAGCGCCCGGAGCTGCCCGTCCTGCTGCACGGCCAGCCGGATCCGCTCGGCTTCGGCCCCTCCCCCGGCCTGCCACCCGAGCGGGCCGGAGCCGCCGCGCCCGTACTGCTCACCCCCACCCGCTCCACAGCCGCGCTCGCCGCCGTCCGCGCCTACGCCGACCCGACGGCGCCCGGACGACGCGTCGTGGCCACCGTCGGCGCCGTCGCAGGGCTCGGCGGCGACCCCGCCGACCTGCCCGCCTGGTGCGCCGAGCTGACCGCGGCCGGGGCGACCGAACTGCGCTTCTACCACCTGGGCCTGGCCTCCCGGCCGGACCTCACCGCGATCCGCACCGCCGTCGAGGCGGTCGCCGGGACACCGGTCGGTCCCTAGCCCGCCCGCCGGTAGCCCGCCCCTGCCGCCGGCGGCTCAGAGGTGACGCGTCGCCAGCGCCAGCCGCTCCCGGGCCTCGGCGAGCGCGTCCCGGATCATCTGCTCCCGCCCCGGCGTGAGCCGCGCGACCGGCACCGAGCAACTGACCGCGTCCCGGGCCGGCGTGCGGTACGGCACGGCGACCGCGTAGCAGCACAGGCCCAGGGTGTTCTCCTCCCGGTCGGTCGCGTAGCCCCGCTCGCGCACCTCCCGGAGGTCGTCGAGCAGGGCGGCCCGGCTGGTGTGGGTGTGGTCGGTCAGCGGGTCCAGGCGCTCGGGGAGCAGCCGCTCGACCTCTTCGTCCGGCAGCGTGGCCAGCAGCGCCTTGCCGAGCGCCGTCGCGTGGGCGGGCAGCCGACGGCCGACCCGGGTGAACGGGCGCAGGTAGTGCTGGGAGGCGCGGGTGGCCAGGTAGACCACGTCGGTGCCGTCCAGGCGGGCGAGGTGGACGGTCTCGGTGGTGTCGTCGGCGAGCCGGTCGAGCACCGGACGGGTCGCCGCCACCGCCTCGTCGCCGTCGATGTAGGCGGTGCCGACCAGCAGCGCCCGCACCCCGATGCCGTACCGGGTGCCGGTCAGGTCGGTCTCCACCCAGCCCAGGTCGACCAGGGTGCGCAGCAGCATGTACAGGCTGCTCTTGGGGTAGCCGAGCGCCTCCTGCGCGTCGGCGAGGCTGTGCAGTCCGGGGCGCGCGGCGAAGTACTCCAGCACCTCGATCGTGCGGACGGCGGACTTCACGCCCGCACCGGCGGCTGGGGCGGCGGGGCTCGGCTGCGCCATCGGGGATCCTCCCTGTTCACGTGCGCGTGGGCTGCGAGCAATATAGCCCGGTCGGCTCAGCCGACACCCTCCATTCGTTCACACTTCTGAACTTCGTCCAGACTCTTGACTGAGCCATGCCCGCAGCCGTGTCATGGTGGACGCCCCCGCACCGCTCCCCGCGCTCCCGCACCGCCGCACGACTCCCCTTCCCCGCCAGCCGAAGGACCGTCATGAAGCGCTTGCTCACCGCCCTGTGCGCCTCCCTCGCCCTGCTCGCCACCGCCCCCGCCCAGGCCGCCACCGCCGTCCGGGCCCGGCCCGCCGACGCGCCCGCCTGGACCGGCGACTTCACCGGTTACGGCACCGGAGCCTGGACCTCGGCCTGGGGCACCCTGACCAAGGGCCAGTGGGGGCAGCAGGACCTCAGCCTGGTCAACGACTCGGCCGCGCCCGGCGACGGCTCGGCCCTCCAGGTGTTCTACGGCGCCGGCTCCTCCGCCAACTCCTGCTCCGACTGCCCCTCCGCCGGCGGCGGCCAGTTCTACACCGACCTCCCCACCCTCGGCCTGGACAACCTCGCCAACTCCACCACCCTGGACCTCAAGTACAGCCTCAAGCTGTCCGCCGGCTTCGACTTCGGCAAGGCCGGCAAGCTCCCCGGCCTGTACGGCGGCACCCCCGGCGAGGCCTCCGGCGGCAACCACGGCAACGCCTGGTCCACCCGCTACATGTGGCGCAACCCCGGCTCCGGGGTCGGCAACGGCGAGGTGTACCTCTACACCCCGTCCAACTCGGGCCCCACCGGCTACGGCGTCGACCTCGGCCTGGGCTCCTGGCAGTGGCCGGCCGACGGCGCCTGGCACGACATCGAGCAGCTGGTCGACCGCAACAGCGGCGACATCACCGTCTGGCTCGACGGCACCCAGGTCTTCACCCAGGCCGGCGCGGGCGCCCCGGACCTCGCCTCGATCCCGTTCAGCGGCGTGTTCTTCTCCACCTTCTACGGCGGCCACGACACCTCCTGGGGCCCGGCCACCGACCAGTACGCCTACTTCGCGCACTTCAGCCTCTCCACCGGCGTCCAGCACTGACGACCCACCGACCCACCACGGAGGCCGAGTTGCGCACCCGAACCCCGCGCACCCGAACCTGGCGGACCCGTCTCGGTCTGCTCGTCGCCGCGAGCCTCACCGCGGCCGTCTCGGCCTCCGGCGGAGCCGTCGACGCGGCCGCCGCACCCGCCGGGGGCCACCCGCGCTGCGCCGGGCACGACCACCACACCTGCGTGCCGCGGACCGTCGTCCTCGACGGTCACCGGCTCGCCGAGACCCGCCGCGCCCTGCACGAGGGCTCCGACCCCGCCCGCACCGCCGCCCTCACCGCCCTGCTCGCCCAGGCGGACGCCGAACTCACCACCGGGCCCTGGACGGTGACCGGCAAGCAGCAGCTCCCGCCCAGCGGCGACCGGCACGACTACCTGAGCCTCGCCCCCTACTACTGGCCGACCGAGCCGCAGACCCCCGACAACCCGTGGGGCTGCCCGTACGAGAACCGCGACGGCCAACGCAACCCGATCGTCGACACCATCCCCGACCACGCCGGCCGCCTCGACGCCTTCACCGCGATCTACCAGCTCTCCCTCGCCTGGTACTACACCGGCGACCGCCGCTACGCCGACCGCGCCGAACTCGACCTGCGCACCTGGTTCACCGATCCGGCGACCCGGATGAACCCGAACATGAACTACGCCCAGGGCATCCCGTGCCAGGTCGACGGCCGCGGCATCGGCATCATCGAGTTCTCCTACCTGCTCACCCAGGTCGTCGACGCCACGGCGATCCTGGACGCGGGCGCCCCCGGCTGGACCGACGGCGACCGGCAGGGCGTCCTCGGCTGGGACGGCGCCTTCCTGGACTGGCTGCGGACCAGCAAGAACGGCCGGGAGGAGGCGGCCGCGTCGAACAACCACGGCTCCTTCGACGACCTGATGACCGCCGCCCTCGCCCTCTACACCGGCCGCACCGACACCGCCCGCCGGATCGTCCTGGAAGCCGCCGGCAAGCGGCTGGACGTACAGATCGACGCCGACGGCAGCCAGCCCCAGGAACGCACCCGCACCCGCACCTGGCACTACTTCAACTTCAACCTGGTCGCCCTGACCCGGCTGGCCCAACTCGGCCGGCACCTCGGCATCGACCTCTGGGACCACCGCACCCCGGCCGGCAGCGACCTGGCCGACGCCGTCGACTTCCTGATCCCCACCGCCACCAGCACCCCGGCCAACTGGCCCTACCCCGAGACCGACCTGCGCCGCTACGCGGCCCTCGACGTCCTGCACGCCGCCGCCGACGCCGGCGACGACGCCGCCCGCCGCGCCCTCCCGGACGTCCCGCCGCCACCCGGCGGGGACCTCTACCCGGTGCGGCCGGCGGCGGAGCAGCTGGACGACATCTCCAAGGCCTGACCGACCGCCGAGCGGTGCACCGGGATCGGATCCCGGTGCACCGCTTGAGCAGGTCCGCTACCGGAAACCGTTCCGTCCCTCATCCGCAGCACCCCCACCGTCCGCCCCTGTCGACCGGCCGGAAACCTTGCGACACAGCCGACCGCTTCGTCGGATCGGGCTTTCATCTCAGCCGGTGATGCTCGGTCGGCCGTCCTCGATGTGCCCCATCAGGCGGCGACGGAACTCCTTGTCCTCCGCGATGGAGACGTCCAGGTCGTACCAGCCGTCGGTGCCCTGGGTGTCCCAGGAGATGACGAAGGGCGCTCCCTGGACGGCTTTGCCGCTCTTGGACTGAGCGGGTTCCTGGTAGTGACGCGAGGTCACGGTGACGTTCAGCGGGGTGGTTCCGGCGGTCGTCAGCGTGAGGGTGAGGGCGCGGGGGGAGGCCGGGTCGGTGCCGATGGCGGTGGTGAGGTCGGCTTTGGCGGCGGCTCCCGCGGAGGTGCCGGCGAACTCGCGGCGGAAGCCGTTGGGGCCGGTGAGGTAGAAGTCGTACGCCCCGTTCTTGAGCGGCACGCTGAAGGGCTCCGCCGGGGCACCGAGCACGTCGAAGTGCTGCGGCTTCTCGAAGACTTGGTAGGCGTAGAGGGTCACGTGCGCGGACGCCTTGCCGGTACTGGAGCCGGTGTTGGACATCGACAGGGCCACCGCGTCGGAGGTCCCGTCGGACTTCCGGTGCAGCGCGCCGTGGACGTCCACCTGGTACGGCAGCGGCCGGGCCAACCGCCGGGTCGGGTCGGTGGGTTGCTTCGGCTTGTCCCCGGTGCGGCCGAAGTCGAACACCGAGGTGAGGTCGCCGGCCACGGTCCGCCGCCAGCGACTGATCGCGGGCTGCCGGACGCCCAGCCACTCCTCCAGGAAGCGGACCTGCGACGTGTGGTCGAAGACCTGGGAGTTGACGTACCCACCCACCGTCCACGGGGAGACGACGATCATCGGCACCCGATTGCCCAGGCCGATGGGCCACTTGGGCCCCCCACCGCGCTGGGCGTACTCGTCCTCGACCTCGGGCCGGGGCACGGGCGGCGGCATGTGGTCGAAGAACCCGTCGTTCTCGTCGTAGCTGATGAACAGCACGGTGGATTCCCACATGTCGGGGCGGCGGGCGATCACGTCCAGGACCTGCTTGACGACCTTCTCGCCGTCCCTGGGAGTCGAACTGCCCGGGTGCTCCGAGTCGGGTTCCGCCGGTACCAGGTAGGACACCCGGGGCGCATTGCCGGTGCTGACGTCCTTGAAGAACTCGTAGACGAAGTCCGCGTACCCTTCCGGATTGTCCATGTCCAGCGGGGGCGCGTGCCGGGCGAGCCCTCGGCGGTAGAGGCTCTTGTCGGTCGCCGACAGGGTCTTCGAATCGGCGGCCGCATTGTCCAGGGGGACCACTGCCGCCCGATAGGCCTTCTTGGCCTTGTCGATCCCAGCCGGGTCGTTCTTCTCCATGGCATCGTGCATGGCCTTGACGAAGGGCTGGTAGTAGTCGTACAGGCTGATCGTGTGGGGGTAGCCGGCCTCTTTCAGGACCGTCGCGGAGATCCTCTTGAACTCTTCGTGGAACTCCAGGTTGTTGTCGTAGAAGTTGTCACAGCCCTGGTAGACCTTCCAGCTGATCGTGCCGGAGCCGAAGGGGTCGTTGTTGACCTCCAGGATCTCCGGGTAGCTGGGCCAGTTGTAGCCCGGCTTCCGGTCCTCCTCGTGCACGTCCGCGTCGGGATCCTCACGATCATGCGCCTCGGCCCCGGTGACCCGGTCGCCCTTGGGCTCCCAGCCGCCGAAGCCGCTGAAGAGGTAGTTGCGGTTGCTGCTGGTCTCGCCCATCACCGAGGCGTGGTAGGCATCGCAGATGGTGAAGGCCTTGGCCAGGTCCTGGTACAGCCCCACGACCTCGGGCTGGTCCAAGTAACCCATGGTGATTCCGCCCTTGGCCATGATCCACTGGTCGTAGCGGCCGTCGTTCCACGCCTCGTGGCCGGTGTTCCAGTCGTGGGCGCGCGGCTCCTTGATCGCGTCGCCGGGCTTGATCTGATAAGGGCGGTAGACGACGGGGACCGCGCTGTCCTGGTCGGGCTGGTCCAGGACGGACTGCCCGTCGGGGAGGGTGACGAGGTTGCGGTCGTCCTGCCCTCGGACCCCGCCGAGGCCCTTGCCGAAGTAGTGGTCGAAGGAGCGGTTCTCCTGCATCAGGAAGACCACGTGCCTGATGTCCTTCAGGCTGTGGAGGCTCGGTGGCCGCTTCGCGGCGTCCTGCAGGGACTGGGGCAGCTCGCTTGTCACGCCTTCTCCTGGAGGTTCGGGGCCGGCCGGTAGTCGAGGTAGACGAAGTCGCCGCCGGCGTCGAAGTTGAGGTCGGCGTCGGCGCCGTCCCGCTGGAGTCGGCGATACCCCTCCTTGGGCTTGACGGCGTCACCGGACTTCGACCAGTGCACGATGTCGAGGTCGGCGATCGGCTCACCCCCCTCGCGGGTCACTGCCAGGTAGAGGGCCGTCGCCTTCACGATCTTCTTGTCCGGGCCGACTCCCTTCTCGATGCCCTTGTTGAGGTCGATCGGAAGCTTCTGGTACCCCGCGGGCGGCCGCTCCTCGCCCTTCAGGATGCGCAGACCGGTGATGGCCTGGTCCCCCGTGTGCCTCTCGTAGACGAGATACAGGCAGGCGCCGCCCGCACCGCTGTTCAGGTTGACGGGAATCGGCGTCCACCCGGTGGGCACGTGGTCCGGAGTGTTGTTCGGCGGCTCCTTGTACGGGACCAGGATGTCGATGTCGGTGATCAACTGCCCCATGGGCAGGCCTCCTTCGCAAGGCGTTGAACGCAGGACAGCGGGAGAGTCGTCCCGCCCCTGCCATCACGGCCAGTGTCGCTCCGTCACCGTCCGCAGCGGAGTGTGACACTCTGCCCACGACCGATTTTGTTCGTGGGCGATCTTGAACGAGGTGGCGCATGAGGGTTCCAGGGTGGGTGGCCGCCGCGGTGGCCGCCGCAGTGGTCGTGTCATCGCCGACACCGGGAGGCGCGGCAGCCCCCCGTTCCGGCGCAGCGGCCTGTCCGACGCTGACCCCTGATCCGGACTGGTACGGCGACAACCTCGCCGCGCTGCAGGACTTCATCGACGCGGCCGGGACGTGCGCCCAGCCCCAGGCCCACCCGCTGGCGGTGTTCGACTGGGACAACACGATGGTCCGCAACGACACCGGTGACGCGACGCTGATGTGGCTGCTGCGGAACAGCAAGGTGCGCCAACCCGCGGGGAAGGACTGGTCGACCACCAGCCGCTACCTGACCCCCGCGGCGGCCGACGCGCTGAGCACCGCGTGCGCGGACGCGGCGGACGCCGGACAGCCCCTGCCGACGGCCGACCACGCGCCGTGTGCGGACGAGATCCTCTCGGTCTACCGCGACGCCTCGACCACGGACCACCAGGCGGCATTCGGGAACCACGACCACCGCCGGATCGAACCGGCCCTCGCCTGGGCCGCCCAACTCCTGGCCGGCTACACCCCCGACGAGGTCCTGGCCTTCGCCCGCGCGGCACGCGAGGACAGCCTCGCCGCATCACCGGGGTCCACCCGGACCGTGGGCACCCACCAGGTTCCGACCTGGGTGCGCTACTACCGGCAGATGGCCGACCTGGTCGACACGCTGCGCCGGGCCGGCTTCGACGTCCGGGTCGTCTCGGCCTCGCCCGAGCCCGTCGCCCGGGTCTGGGCCGAGGCGCTGGGGCTCACGGCGGACGAGGTCATCGGCATCCGCAACCAGGTAGGTGCCTCAGGTGAGTTGACCCCGCATCTGGCCGGCTGCGGCGGCGCGGACACGGACACCGTGATCACCTACATCGAGGGAAAGCGTTGTTTCATCAACCAGGAGATCCTCGGCGTCTCCGGCGCCGCCGCCTTCGCACCGGCACCGGCCGAACGGCGGCAGGCCTTCGCGGCCGGGGACTCCACCACGGACGTCACGTTCGTCGGCGACGCCACCGGGCTCCGCCTGGCGATCAACCGGAACCTCCCGGAACTGATGTGCCACGCCTACGACAACGACGACGGCCGCTGGCTCGTGAACCCGATGTTCATCGACCCGCTGCCCGCCCGGGCCACCCGCTACCCCTGCTCGACCACCGCCTACACCCGACCGGACGGCTCCGCGGGCCCGGTCCTGGACAGCCGGGGCCGGGTGATCCCGGACCAAGCCGACACCGTGCACTGATCCGCCTGACCGTGCGGGTCGCGGCACCGCGCGTTCCCTCCCCCGACCGACCACGACTTCTCGGAGACCGACCATGACCGTGACCGACATCGACATCCTGGACGGCAAGAACACCCCGCCACCCGCAGGCTGGCTCAAGGACGGGCACGACCTCAACAAAGGGGTCCGTGGCAGCGCGGACCTCTTCCTGACATGGGAGAAGGACGGGAAATCGAGCCCGATCACCGACCTCACCATCCTCGTCGACACCGAGACGGCCCCTCCGGGTTTCGAGCCCCCCGTCCTCAAGGACCTCAACAAGGGCGCCAAGGGCGCCACCCTCTACCTCTGCTTCTCCAGGAAGCCCGGAAAGCCCATCACGGAACTGGCCGTCGTCCTCTCCGGCGACCCGGACGCGCCCGCTCCGCTGGGCTTCACGCCGTGCAGAACGGACCTCAACAAGGACGCGGGCGGGGAGTACGTCTTCCTCTGCTACAAACGGCAGGAATGACGGGCCCGATCCACCCGATCGTGCCGCGCCCCGGCCCGGCACGGTCGGGTCCGTGCAGACCGACGCCGGTCGAAGGCCACGCACCGGCGCGCACGGCGTTCGCGGCCGGCCGTGATCAGCGCGGGATGTCGATCCGGAAGCGCAGCCGGCAGATCACCGCGTCGGTGTAGCGCCGCAGGGCCCGGTCGAGGACCGCGCCGCGCTGGTTCTGCAACAGCCGGTGCCACGGGCGGGGAAGGTGCATCTCCGGGATCAGCACCACCAGTTCGTCGTGCTCGTCCTCCGCCGCGAGCGCGCGCAGATGGTCGACGATCGGCCGGGTCAGCGACCGCGTGCGGCTGGTCAGCACCGTCAAGGGGACGTTCGGGTGCCAGATCTCCCACTCCTCCCGTACCTGCTCGGCGCTCGGCGCGTCGGTGTCCTCCGGGTGGACGACGGTGACGGCGCGCACCTCGTCGCCGAGGGACAGCGCGGCTCCGATCGCCTCCCGCGTCAGCAGGTTCACCGCGCCGACCGGGACGACCACCAGCGAGTGGCGCTCCTGCGGCGGCCCCGGCACCTCACCGACGTGCAGCGCCCGGCCGATCCGTTCGTACGTCCGGTGCACCGACTCGAACGCCACCACCAGCACGGCCACCGCGACGAAGACCAGCCAGCCGCCCTCGCCGAACTTGGCGATCAACTCGATCACCGTCGCCGCCGCCGTCAGCACCGCCCCGGCCCCGTTGAGCACGGCCCTGCCGTGCCAGCCCGGGCCGCGCTCGGCCCGCCAGTGCCGCACCATGCCGATCTGCGAGATGGTGAACCCGATGAACACCCCGATCGCGAACACCGGTACCAATGCCTGGGTGTCGCCCTGCGCGCCGATCAGCAGCACCAGGGCGGCGCCCGCGAGCACCAGCACGCCGTGCCGGTAGACCTGACGGTCCGCCCGCAGGCCGAAGACGTGCGGCACGTGGTGGTCCCGGGCCAGCAGCGACGCCAGCACCGGCATCCCCCCGAACGAGGTGTTGGCCGCCAGCGCCAGCAGGGCCATGGTGGCGAACTGGACGACGTAGAAGCCGAGGTTGTGGCCCAGTGCGCCGTCCGTGAGCTGGGCGAGCAGCGTCTTGGTGCTGCTCGGAGCGACGTGCCACCGTTGGATCAGCAGCGCGAGTCCGAGCAGCATCGCCCCCAGCAGCGCGCCGAGCGCGACCTCGGTCCGCTGGGCCCGCCGCACCCGGGGCGTGCGGAAGGTCGGCACCGCGTTGGCGATCGCCTCCACCCCGGTGAGCGCCGCGCAGCCGGAGGCGAAGGCCTTCAACAGCAGGAGCAGCCCGACGGTCTCGGTGGCCCGCGCCACGTGGGCGGGCTCGGTCGCCGGGTGCGCGCGCAGCAGGCCGACGGCGATCACGGTGAAGACCGCCACGACGAACACGACGGTCGGCACGATCAGTGCCTTCGCCGACTCGGCGACGCCGTACAGATTGACGCCGGTGATCAGCGCCAGAACGACCACGCACAGGCCCACCCGCTCCGGGTACAGCCCCGGGAAGGCCGAGGTGAGCGCAGCCACCCCGGCCGAGACCGACACCGCGACGTTCAGCACGTAGTCGATCACCAGTGATGCCGCCGCGACCAGGCTCACCCGCCGCCCGAGATGCGCCCGAGCCACCGCGTACGCGCCGCCACCGTTGGGGAACGCGGCGATCACCTGCCGGTAGGAGACGGTCAGCCCGATCAACAGCACCACGATCGCGGCCGTCACCGGCAGCGTGAAGCCCAGCCCGTGGGTGCCCGCCACGGCGAGGACCAGCACGATCGCCTCTGGGCCGTAGGCGACGGAGGCCATCGCGTCCAGCGAGAGCGCCGCGATCCCCTGGGGAACCGTCAGCCGGTCGCGTTCCCGCCCCGTGACGGACACTTCTCCCGGCGCCGCGCCTGCCGCCATCCCCGGACCTCCGCCTCGATCGTCCCGACCGTCCCGAAAGGGCCGACGCTAGCGGCAGCCGGACGGGCGGGGCACCGCGACGCGCGACACCGCCGTGTCCTCTCCCCCAGGAGGACCCGGCGGTGTCCGCGGACCCGATGCGGACGGCGGCCGGCGGCCGGACGGTGGGGCGGACAGGCCGTCAGGCCGTCATGAACTCGCCGACCCGGAGCGCCCGCTTCACGATCCGGACGTCGCCGACGTACCCGTGGAACACCTTGTCCAGGACGCCCGCGTAGGAGTAGCCGCCCAGCATCCAGGGCCGCCCGGACGTCACCAGCCCGACGGCCGGGGTCGCCGGGTTGCGGGCCACCTCGCAGCCGTCGACGTACATCCGGCTGAGCTGCCCGTCGTTGACCACCGCGACGTGCCACCACCGGTCCAGCGGCAGCTGGTGGCCCCAACAGGTCGACGGCCCGGTCTGGTTGACTGGGTAGACGCACCACTGCAGGGCGGGCGCCTCGTTGACGCTGAGCGTGAGGACGGGCTCGTCCGGGTCCGTCCCCGGGCCGCTCCTGCCCGCCTCGCTCGCCGTCCCCCACCGGCTGAGCAGCGCGGACCAGCGGCTCTGCGCCGAGTCCCAGTCGGCGGGCAGCTTGCAGAAGGCTTCGACGGTGAACCCGCGCTCGAAGGTCTCCCGGTTGATCGGCGCGGTGGGCACGGTCTCCAGGTAGCCGCCGTGGACCGGCGGGCGGGTGCCCTTGAACAGCAGGCTGCCGTGGCCCGGCTGGTCCGGGTGGTGGTCGGCGGACCAGGTGAGCGCGCCGTCGGGGGTGCCCGGGGCGCTCTGCCGGAGCAGGTCGTTGCCCTGCCCCGTCAGGTCCTTGACGACCTGCTGCGGGGAGACCGCCGTACCGTCGCCACCGCCGCCGTCGAAACGCCAGTACGCCACGGTGCCCCGGACCAGCAACTCGGCCGCCCGGCGGGCCGGCCGCTGCGGAACGGGCGCGAAGCCGGCGAAGCGGCGGTCGAAGTCGATCGCGAGCGAGAAGCGGTCCACGTCCGAGGTCAGCTCGACCTCTTGCGCGGCCAGGGTGTTGCGCTCCTCGGCCGCGATCTCCTGGATCCACGGCGAGAAGGTCGACACGTCGACCGTGTTCCGGTCGAGGTCGAAGCGGTACGTCCGGATCATCGCGGCGCCGCCGTAGTAGCGGTCCTGGTAGTTGGTGATGTGGACGTGGACGTCGTGGCCCGCCTTGTTCCGCAGCACCGTCCGCCCGGGCGGCCAGTAGTGCCCGTTGACGGTCAGGAAGATCTGGTCGTTGCCGCTGATCAGCCGCTCCCAGAGCTGCTTTCCGTAGTCGGACAGCTCGGCCCGGCCGCCGTCGTCGGCGTACGCCAGTTCGTGGGTGGTCAGGATCACCGGGACCTTCGGGTTGGCGGCGATCACCGCGTTGGCCCAGGCGAAACCGGCGTCCGAGAGCCGCCAGTCCAGCGAGAGCAGCATCCACGGCCGCCCGCCCGCGGTGAAGATGTGGCAGGTGTTGTAGCCGTCCGGGCTGGAGCTGTGGTACCCGGAGGTGCGGGCGGCGCGCTCCTTGCCGAAGGTCTCCAGGTACGGGGTGCTGCCGCGCCGGTCGTCGGTCGAGGAGCGGACGTCGTGGTTGCCGGCGAGCACGCCGTAGGCCGCGCCGGCGTCGTCCAGCAGGCCGAACACCTTGGTGACGGCGGCGTACTCGACGGCCAGTCCGTTCTCGGTGACGTCGCCGAGGTGGGCCAGGAAGACGATGTTGTCGTCCGTCCCGTCCTCCCGGTTGACCCCGCCGTCGAGCACGTAGCGGATCGAGGCCTCCAACGGGGCCGGGTGGATCCGGTCCTGGTCGAACAGGTACTGGGTGTCCGGCATGACGACGACGGTGAACCGCCGGGCGTCCGGGTCGGGCTGCCAACGCCCCCGGCCCTTGGCCTGCTTCGTCTTCTCCGACGCGTCCGCCGAGGCCGCCCGCGCCGGCGCCGCGCCGAGCAGGCCCAGCCCCACGGTCCCGACGCCGGCGCCCAACAGGCCGGCTCCGCGCAGGAATCGGCGCCGGCCGGCCGCGGCCGCTCCGTCCCCGTCGAGGTCGGCCGTCCGCGGGCATTCGCATACCTGCCCGGACTCGTGGATGTCGTGCATGTTCGCTCCCGGAGATGGTGTGGGCCCTGACGGTACGTACCGGGTCTGGTCGCAGATCATCCGCCGAGCCACGCGCCGCTGAACAGCGGCCGAACCGCCGACCGTCGACCGCCCGTGGGAGCCGATCTCGGGTCGGAGGCACACCCCCTGCTGCTGCCCCAGCAGGGCCGGCGCGTGGCGGCAGACGAAGACCGGGCAGACGGAGGCTTCGGCCACCACGGATCGTCGGGCCACAAACCTGATGTCGGCGTCGTTCACCGCCAGGCGGTGGTGACGGCGACGACGGTCCGGGCCAGGGCCACGGGCCGGTCGCGGGCGATGAGGTGCCCGGCGCCTTGGACGGGCCGGACCGTGGTGTGGGGAGCCAGGCGCAGCAACTGGTCGATGTCCTCGTCGGCGAGCGAGGAACCGTGGTCGCCGTGGACGAGCAGGATGGGCAGGTCGAGTTCCGCGGTCACCTGCCGTAGCTGCGGAACCTGGGTGAGGATGTCCTCGACCAGCTCGGTGCGGGTACCGAGCAGGCCGGCGGCGGCCAGGAAGCGGCGCACCCGGGAGGGCTCTAGGCAGGGCACGACGTCGACCAGCACCAGCCCCGCCACCCTCGCCCGCACCGCCGGGTCGGTGAGGGCGGCGACGGCGGCGAGGCCGCCCAGTGAAGCACCGACGACCACGCATCCCGGCGGCTCGGCGCACAGCATCGCGGTGACGTCGTCCGCGCACGGGGACAGCGCCCGGGCGTCGCCGCTGCTCTCACCGTGGCCTCGTTGGTCGTAGGCCACGCACCGGTACCCGGCATCGACGAGGACCTCGCCGACCGGCCCCCACACCTGACGCCGCTCGCCACCGGCGTGCAGCAGCAGGAAGGCCGGTCCGGCACCGATCTCCTCCCCGCGCAGGATCGCGTCAGGGCGAGTGATCCGCCGTGGCCGTGGGACGGCAGGGTCGATCATGAAACTGACACCTTCCCCCTCGTGCCGCACATGCGCCGCCAGGCGGCCGGGGGCCGGCCGGCGGCTCACCTCCAACGCGACGCCGCGCGCTGCCCGCAGGACGCGTTGGAAACCGTACCCCGCCCCGTGCGCGCGTCGAACCATGGTTGATGTGACCGGGCGTGGCGACCTTCACAACCGCCCCGGGGGTCCCCGCACACGACCGGCGGGGCTTCAGGCCCGCCAGTACCCGAGGGCGTGCGTACGGGACTTGGGGACGGCGAGGTCCTTGCGGACGAAGCGGGCGAGGTCGCGGGTGGTGGCGGTGTCGCAGGCGATCCACACGTAGGCCTCGGCCGGGTCGCCGAGCAGCTCGGGCAGGGCCGTGCGGACCCGGTTCGCGAGGTGGGCGCCGGCGTTCTCCCGGGGGACGAGGCGGACGTCGTGGTGCTCGCGGCCGGTCCGCGCGACCGGAAGGTCCTCGTCGCTGTCGTGCTGGGTCTCCAGCCAGACGGTGGCCGGTACGTCGGGCAGCGCGTGCAGCAGGGAGGCGATCGCGGGAGCGGAGGCGCGGTCGCCGACCAGGAACATCCGCGCGGGCGTCGGGACGGGGGCCACGAAGGCGGAGCCCTGGACGGTGGCCTGGAGGGTGTCGCCGACCGTCGCCGCGCCCGCCCAGCGGCTGGCCGGGCCGTCGTGGAGGGCGAAGTCGACGCTGAACGCGGCCCCGGTGGGGTCCGGGTCGACCAGGGTGTACGCCCGCTGGTGCGGGCGGCCGGAGTTCGGGAACCAGAGCCGGACCCACATGGTGGGGTGGACGCCGGTGGCGTCGAGCATGCCGCCGTCCGCGAACCTCAGCCGACGGCAGTGTGCGGTGACGTCCTCCACGGCGGTCACGGTGAACTCGAAGTCCCGGCCCCGCATCATCTTGAGGGCCACGCCCTCCCAACCACGTCCCATGTCAGGTTTCCAATCTCGGAGTTGGCGAAATCGATCGGCAGGTCAGGCGGTTGCGGGTGCGGCGGGCCGCCGCCGTGCCAGGGCGTCCGACACCCTCGCCGTGGCGTAGAGGGAGGCGACCAGTGCGACGGTCAGGGCGGCGCCGCCGGCGAACAGGGTGCCGGAGGAGACGGCCTTGGGGCTGCCGGCCTCGGTGCGGGCCGAGCCGGAGATGAACGGCATCACGGCGAGCACGGCGACACCGAGGACGACCTCGCCCCAGACCACCACAGGAAAATGACGAAGCGTCAGGTGCAGTAGCGAGGCGGTGTCGTCGGCGGTGCGGGCCCGGACGATCCGGGGCATCAGCCAGAACTGGTTGAAGGCGCCCGCCACGACCAGCCCGGCGACCAGCAGGACCTTGAGGAGCAGGGCGAGGCCGTAACCGGTGGTCCACAGCTGCGAGATGCCGCCGACGTGCCGCCAGCTCAGCCACAGGCCGGAGACGGTGACCGCGCCGACGCAGACCATGGCGACCAGCCCGAAGCGCCGCCACAGGTCGGCCCAGAGCAGCCCGGCGCCGTCGCCGAGGTACTTGCGGGTGCCGGCCAGGGCGACCAGCAGTGCCAGGCCGCCGAGCCAGACGACGCCGGAGACGATGTGGGCCTGGTCGAACAGCAGGTTCAGCCACGCGTCGAGGCCTGCGGGGGCCGTGGTCGGTACGGCGGTGATCAGGGTGACGGCGAGGGCGAGCGGCAGCGCGGTGAGGGCGATCCGGTCCGTGTGCCGGCGGGCGGCCGGCCGGAAGAGGGCGATCAGGGCGGCGGCGGTCACCACCAGGACGGCGTTCTGGACCAGATAGACGGTGCCCTGGGCGATCCAGGCGCCCTTGGCGGCGGGAGCGCGCAGGAAGTCCCACTGGGCGCTCGGGGCGAGGGCGTCGCCGAAGGGCATGCCCTTGCCCGCCCGGGCCACCCGGCCGGCGAGCTGGAAGTAGCCCGCGACCAACAGGGCCACGCCCGACCAGGCGAGGAAGACCGCCGACCGTCCGCGCAGGACGGAGGCGTCCTCGGCGGTGCGGTGGGCGGAGCGCAGCGCGGGGCGCACGGTGGTGGCGTAGGTGACGGTAGCGCCGATGGCCCCGCTGAGGCCGAGGAAGTAGCCGGTCTTGGTGAGGACTCGCCAGAGCTGGGGCATGGCGTATCCGGCCGTGGTCGCGGCCAGGGAGGCGGTGTTCATGGAGCTTTGCCTGTCTGAGGGGGTGGTTCGTTCGAGAGGGGGGTGGGTCAAGCCCGGTGGTAGTGGCCGGCCCGGGTCCGGACGAGCAGCTCCTGGAGCCGCTTCCCGGTGTCCCGTGGGTCGTCCAACGTGGTGCGGAACGGGAGCCGTACGTCCTGGTGGTCGCGGGCGCGTTCCAGCCGCAGCACGATGCCGTGGCGGTCCAGGCACAGCGGCAGGACCCGGACCACGCCCAGCAGTTCGCGCGCACCGAGCCGTCGGGTGAGCGCGTCGACGAGGTCGGCGTGGTGATCGGCGAGGTGGAGGAGGAGTTCCGCTTCGCGGGCGGCCAGCGGGTCCGGTTCGGCGCGGGCGAGGTCGTCCAGCTCCACCGGGCGCGTGCGGGAGCCCTGTTGGAGGGTGGCCGTGGCGGGGGCGAAGCCGAGCAGGCGACCGGAGATCAGGGTGATCCGGCCACGGAGGGCGAGCCTGGCCCGTACCCGCTCCCGTACGGGGTTGGCGGCGAGGTCGGTGATGTCGACGACGGCCGCGAGCCGCTGTCGGGGTGCGGCGCCGAGGGAGTGCGCGAGGGCCGCGTCGGGTGGACTGTCGAGGACGAGGTGGCCGGTGTGGCCGACCGAGACGAGTCGGACCGGGTGGGCCGGTCGCCCGGCGGTGGTGAGGGCGGCGGAGGTGGCCGTGCTCAGGATGGTGCAGGTCGTTTCGGCTGTCGAGGGCCGGGCGGGGGATACGGGGACGGTCATGGGCACCCCTGGTGGTTCAGCGGGGGGACGGGTGGTGGGTGCTTCGGACCGTGGGGGCCGGACCGGACGGGTCGGTCCGGCCCCCGCGGGTACGGGCGGTGCGTGGTTCAGCCGGTGACGGCCGGCTCGGGAACCACGGCCGCCCTGGCGGTGAGGGCGAGTCCGTAGCGGCGCAGCAGCAGGACCGCGGTGGTGGCGAGGCCGAGGAGCAGGCCGAGCCACAGGCCGCGGGTCTCGCCGCCGAGCGGGTAGGCGAGCAGCCAGGCGGCCGGCAGGCCGATCAGCCAGTAGCCGATGAGGGTGATGCGGAAGCCGCTCCGGGTGTCGTCGAGGCCGCGCAGCAGGCCGACGCCGATGTTCTGGGCGCAGTCGAAGAACTGCAGCACGGCGACGACGGCCAGCAGGCCGGTGGCGATCTGCAGGCCCTGCTGGTCGGCGGCGGTGTCGGGGTCGAAGTACGGCCGCAGGACGAGGTCGGGGACGGTGAGGTAGGCGATGCCGACGAGGGTGGTGACGACGGCGCCGCAGGCGAGGGCGGTGTTCTTGATCCGGCGGGCGGCGGCGTACTCGCCGAGGGCGAGTTCGCGGCTAACGTTGATGGAGGCGGCGTGGGAGAGGCCGACGGCGACCTGGAAGACGATGTAGATCAGCTGGTTGACGGCGGTGTGGGCGGCGAGGGCGGCGGCGCCGAAGCTCCCGGCCAGCAGGGCCGTGACGGAGAAGAACCCGGCCTCGGAGCCGTAGGTGGCGGCGATCGGGGTGCCGAGGCCGAGCAGGCGGCGCACGGTGGGTGCGTCCGCGCGCCAGAAGTCCAGGCCCAGCAGCGGCGCGAGCCGGGGGTCGCGGCGGGCGGAGGCGTAGAGGGCGAGGAAGGAGAGCAGGTAGACGCTGCTGGTGGCGACGCCGATGCCGGTGAGCCCGAGCTTCGGCAGGCCCCAGGTGCCGTGGATGAAGACCCAGTTGAGCCCGGCGTTGACGGCGACGGAGACGATGGTGATCTGCAGCAGGGCCTGGGGGCGGCGCATGCCGACGGTGAACTGGCGGATCGCCTGGAACCAGAGGCAGGGCAGCAGGCCGGGTGCCAGGGCGGCGAGCATGCCCTGCGCCCGGTGGGCGACGTCCGCGTCCTGGCCGAGCCAGGTCGCGGCCTGGCCGATGAGGACCATCAGGACGGCGCCCGCGAGGCCGGCGATCGTGGCGACGGCCATCGCCGCCCGGACCAGGCCGCGTACTTCGTCTCCGTCGCCGACCGTGGCGGCCTGCTCCGGCTCCTCGGCCTTCTCTGCGCGGACGGCGGCCGCCGCGACCTGGTTGCCGACCGAGGTGACCAGCCCGACGCCCATGGTGCGCAGCTGATTGAAGATCACCAGGGCGAGGCCGCCGGCCGCGAGGGCCTCGGTCCCGAGGGCGCCCATCATGATGGTGTCGGTGGTGGTGAGCGCGACCTGGGCGAGTTGGGTGAGGGCGAGGGGGACGGCGAGGGCGGCGAGGGCCCGGCTGTCGCGGGCGAGGGCGGTCAACTGCTGCATCGAGATACTCAGTTCCTGCGGAGTTTGGTGAGGGTCTCGTCGATCCCGGCTTCGACGGCGGGGTCGACGAGGGAGCGGGCGTCCATCCAGTCGTCGTTGAAGACGGTGTCCATGTACTTCTCGCCTCCGTCGTTGATGAAGGCGACCATAACCGCGTCGGGGGCGAGGCGGGGCAGCCGTTCCAGGGCCTCGTACACGACCCCGCCCGCGGAGCCGCCGATCAGCAGGCCGGTGCGGCGGGCGACGACGCGCGCGGTGGCGAAGGCCTCGATGTCGCCGACCTTCACGCCCTCGTCGATGAGGTCGTAGTCGACCAGCAGGCCGATGGTGGCGCCTTCGGGGGTGCCGGTGCCGGACTGGTAGTAGTCGTGGGCGGGCGGGCCGAAGGCGATCGAGCCCTTGGGTTCGACGCCGACGACGGTGAGGTCCGGGACGGTCTTCTTCAGCTCCGCCCCGGTGCCGCACAGGCCGCCGCCGGTGCCGACGGCGCCGATCAGCACGTCCACCCGGTTGTCCAGGGCCTGGGCGATCTCGCGGCCCACGGCGTGGTAGCCGACGGCGTTGCTGGGGTTGTTGTGCTGTTCGGTGAAGAAGGTGTTGTCCTTGCCGCGGGCCATCTCCTCGGCGAGGTCCTCGCGGGCGGCGGTGTGCAGTTCCTCGCCGCCGTCCTCGTCGACGTAGACGAGTTCGGTGCCCATGGCCTTCATCCCGCGCAGTTTGTCGGCGGCGGCGTGGTGGTCGACGACGGCGGTGAAGCGGTAGCCGCGTTCGGCGGCGACGACGGCCAGGCCCAGGCCGGTGTTGCCGGAGGTGGACTCGATGATGTGGCCGCCCTCGCGCAGTTCACCGCGCTCCTCGGCGTCGAGGACCATCTGGCGGGCCATCCGGATCTTGGCGCTGCCGGTGGGGTTGTACATCTCCAGCTTGAGCAGCAGGCGGGCGCCGTTGTCGGCGCGGGCGAGTTCGAACATCGGGGTGTAGCCGATGAGGTCGGATATCCGGCTGACCACCGGGGGGCGGTGCAGGGCGTCGGTCATGGTGGAGGGCTCCAGTGGGGTCAGCGGTCGAGGCGCCAGCGCGGGCAGTCGCCGTCCTGGTCGATGACGACCTTGGGCGGCAGGGGCAGTTCGTGGAACGGGGACTCGTTGGAGTCCATCTGGTAGCCGGCCGTATTGGGGTAGACGAGCAGGTCGCCGAACCGGGGCCGGACGGGGAAGCGGATCCTGCGCCAGGTCAGCAGGTCGGAGTCCAGGCAGCTGGCGCCGCCCACGCAGGCCTCGTACGGGCCGTCCTCGCGGTCGCCCTCGGAGTCCTCCGCGGGCAGCAGGACGGGTTCGGGCAGGTACTCGCTGTTGAACCACTGCTCGGACAGGCTGAGGCTGGTGCCGTCGACGGTGACGATGCCGTACCCGGCACGGTCCTTGACGCCCTGGACGCGGAAGACCGAGGATCCCGCGCGGTCGAGCAGGGCGCGGCCGGGTTCCAGCAGCAGCATCACCCCGGCCTGCCGCAGCCGTTCCGCCAGGCTCGCGCCGTTGCCGGCCGGTCGGGCGGCGAGGATCGCGCGCAGCGCGTCGGCGCCGGCGACCGGCGAGTGGTACGGGTAGAAGTCGCCTGCGGCGAAGGCCTTCTGGCCGTGGTAGTGCTCGGGGCCGTGTTCGCCGAGGAAGGCGTCCCAGGCGTCGGCGGCCACGTAGTCGACGGGGAAGCCGCCGCCGATGCTGATCCGGTCCGCCTGGAGGCCCAGCACCCGGGCCTTGAGGCAGAGTTCGACCAGCTCTCCGGCGAGGTCGGCGCGCGGCTGGAGCGCATAGCCGGAGAGGTGGAAGCTGAAGCCCTCCATCCGGACGGCGTCCCCGGCGGCGGCGCAGCGGCCCAGTGCCTCGTGCAGTTGGGCGTCGTCCAGGCCGAAGCGGCTGCGCAGTTGGGTCGGCGGGTGCCGGCGCAGCAGCACCCGGGCGGGGCGCTCGCCGCCGAGGGCGAGCAGGCGGTCCAGCTCGTCCAGGGCGTCGACGGCGATCAGCGCGCCCTGGCGGACGGCGACCCGGAGCAGCTCCGCGGACTTGGCGGGCCCGGTGACGACCAGGTCCTCGCCGCGGACGCCGTGGCCGAGGGCGTCGCGCAGTTCGCCGAGCGAGGCGATGTCCGCTCCCCCGCCGGCGGCGGCGCAGCGGTCCATGAACACCGACGCCTTGTTGGCCTTCTTGGCGTAGTGGACCCGGCCCTCGACGCCGGCCTCGGTGAGGGCGGCGCGGAAGTCGGCCAGGTTGGCGTCGAAGCGTTCCGGCAGCAGGTAGTGGAAGGGGCCGCCGAGGCCGTGGGCGAGTTCGTGCAGCAGGCCGCCGGCGTGCAGGCGGTCGGCGAGCGGGTCGGGGTGGGCGGGCAGGGTCAGCGCCACAGGGCCACCTCGGTGCCGAGGTTCTGGGCGGCGGCGAGCTGGGCGAAGCGGTGGCCGAGCGCGATGTCGGTGACCACGAGGCCGCTGTTGTAGGCGAAGATGCGCTGGTCGTCGGCGGTGCGTGCGTTGGCGGCGCCGGAGATGACCACGGGCAGTTCCAGGTCGACGGCCGGGAGGTTGCCGTCCGTGTCGGCCATGTCGGTGCCGGTGACCCGCATCTGGGCCTCGCTGGTGGCGATCACCCGGTCCGCCCGGTGGAGCGTGGAGGGGGCGAGGCCGTGGCCGACGAGGACGGCGACCGCGCCGGGCCTGAGCCAGTCGGCCTCGACGGCGGCGGGGGTGTGGGCGCCGGCGGTGGCGACGATGACGTCGGCGTCGCGGGCGGCGGCCTCCAGGTCGGTGACCAGTTCGATCCCGCGGTCGGGGAAGTGCCGGGCGAGTTCGGCGCGGACGGCGGCGATGCCGTCCGGGTGGGTGCCGGACAGCAGCAGTCGCTCCAGCTTCGGCAGGGTGGTGAGCAGGAAGGGCAGGGCGAGGCGGCCCTGGGTGCCGGTGCCGATCACCAGCGCGGTGCGGGCGTCGGGAGCGGCGCACTCGCGGGCGAGCAGGGCGGAGACGGCCGGGGTTCGCAGCGAGCCGATCCGGGAGCAGTCCATCATCGCCACGGGCAGGCCGGTGACGTCGTCGTAGATGGTCAGTGTCGTGTAGTAGTGCTGGTTCTCGCGGCTCTCGTGCAGGCCGTGCTTGTAGGAGGTCTTGATCGCGACGACATTGCGCACGCCGTCGCGGCCGAGCATGGCGTAGGAGACGGAGTGGCCGTCGGCGGGCTTGACGGTGAGTTTGCGGGGGTTGTCGGACTGTCCGGCGGCCAGGGTGCGGTAGGCCTGTTCGACGGTGTCGACGAGGTCGGTGAGGGTGATGTCGAGGCCGGCGAGGTCGCTGGTGGAGAGTACCCGCAGGGTGGTGTCGTCCCGGTCCATGTGGTCTGCCCTTTCGAGGAGTTGAGGCGGGATGGCGCTCAGGCGGACCAGGCGGTGAGGGCGGCCTGGCCGTAGCCGTGCTCGCCCCGCTCGGCGGCCGGGCGGGTGGGGCGGTCCTCGACGCGCACCGAGGCGCGCTTGAGCCAGCGGTCGGTGCCGTCGTAGCGGGCCCGGAAGGGGACGCGGCCGTGGACGACGATGTCGTTGTCGACGACGAGGATGTCCCCCGGCTCCAGCGAGACGGCGACCGAGACGCGGGCCAGCTCCTCCCCCAGCCGTCCGTACGCCTCGCGCCAGGCATCGTCGGCGCCCTCCAGCGGGGTGTAGGCGGGGTCGTAGCGCATGGTCAGGCCCTCCGGCGTGTCGAAGAGCGTGGGCACCGGGTCGGGCCGGCCGCCGAACTGCTGGGCCTCCTCGTACGCGTCGTCCGGCAGGATCGGCGCGACGGGCCGCTGCAGTTGCTCCAGGTCGGCCTGGGCGAGCTCGGTCAGGCGCACGCTGGCGGCGGTGGTGGCGATGCCGTCGTGGTTGCGCATGCAGCACAGCAGCAGCAGGTGCGCGCGGCCGGGGTGGAAGGCGTCCTCGGTGTGCGGGGTGAGCAGGACGGAGCTGGAGGCGCCGGTCTGCTCGCTCTCGTGGCCGGGCGAGGGAACGATGTTGTGGACGAACCGGCCGTCCTGTTGGCCGTCCCAGGCGATCGGGGTGCCCATCAGCGTGGAGACGAGCAGCAGGGCCACGTCCCACACCGCACCGGCGTCGGCAACGGTCGACCAATGGCCGGGCGTGGGGCCGAGCTTCGCGTCGTCGACGTCCAGGCCGCGCAGGACGAACAGGCCGTCGGCGGTGTCGACCGGGCGCAGCCGGCGGCGCAGCGGCTCGCTGAGCTGGGCGCACATCACGGGCAGGTCGGCCAGCAGGGCGGGGCTGGTCGCGGAGCCGTGGAAGGCCAGCAGCTTGGCGGCGGTGGTGGTGAGTTCCTCGGCGGCGGCGGTGTCGAGACGGCGTACCGGGGCAGGGCAGGTGGGCACGGTGGGGCCTTCCGGGGACAGGAGAAGGGGAGCGGGCACGTGGCATCACCGCGCCGGTGCGGGACGGCGGCGGGAGCTTCGCGTGGGGCGGTCGGTCCGGGACGGCTCGAACGGCCGGACGGCAGGAACCTAACAACGACTTCGAAGTAAGGCAACCCTAACCCGGCTGGATGTCTACATTTACGTAGTCTCGATTCCGGATGACGGCGCACGCGCCGCGCGGGGTCAACGCGCCTGCTCAGAAGGCATGTTGCGGCGGGAAGGGCGCACGCCCCGGGGGTCGGTGCGCTCCGCCCGGCGGCTTGCGCTCTGGCTGAAACTTAGGGTAGGTAAACCTAAGTAAATCGAGCGCGACCCGAAACGAGGATCGAACGTGGGCGTCACCAGACGACAGCTGCTGTGGGCCGGTGCGGGTATCGGGGCGGTCGGCGCACTCGCTGCCTGCGGCGGCGGCACGGGAGGATCCAAGGACGCTGCCGCCTCCGCCGGGGCCTCCCAACAGCCCCGCGCCGGAGGCACGTTGAAGGTCGGTGCGCTCGGCAAGGCCTCCGCCGTCACCCGCGACCCGCACGGCACCCAGGCCAACGAGAGCGACTACCTCATCATCAGCCTGGTCTACGACACCCTCGCGATACCCGGGGCCACCACCAACACCGCCCCGCGCCTGGCCGCCTCCTGGAAGCCCTCGGACGACCTGAAGACCTGGCGCTTCACCCTGGCCGACGGCGCCACCTTCCACGACGGCACCCCGGTCACCGCCGACGACGTCGTCTGGTCGCTCAAGCGCCTGCGCAACACCCCGGCCGGCAAGAGCCGCCTGCCCGGCATCCAGCCCGAGGGCATCACCGCCGAGGACGCCAGGACCGTCGTCCTGGTCTCCGACTACCCCAACGCGGACCTGCCGCTGCTGACCCGCCTGACCACCTTCGTCCTCAAGAAGGACACCAAGGACGACGCGATCGCCGGCGCCCCCGGCACCGGCCCCTTCAAGCTCGACTGGTACCGCGACGGCAACGCCCGCTTGGTGCGCAACGACCACTGGTACGGCGGCACGGTCCTGCTGGACGCCGTCGAGGTGCGCCTCTTCGAGAGCCCCCAGGCGATGGCCAACGCGCTGCTCGCCGGGCAGATCGACGTCGCCTCCAACGTCGGCGCCGTCGCCGCCCGCACCGCCGAGGCCCGCAAGGACGTCCAGATCGTGCGGCGCGCCAACGACATGGCGATGCCGATCGTCATGCGCACCGCCGACGGCCCGTTCGCCGACGTCCGGGTGCGCGAGGCCGTCAAGCTCGCCGTCGACCGCGACGCCATGGTCAAGCAGGTCCTCTCCGGCTACGGCAGCGTCGGCAACGACATCCTGGGCACCGGCGACCCGGCCTTCGCCAAGGACGTCCCGCAGCGCACCCGCGACCTCGCCAAGGCCAAGCAGCTGCTCGCCGACGCCGGCTTCGACACCTCGAAGACCTACGACCTGATCACCACCGAGGACATCGCCGGCCTCGCCGAGTCCGCGACCCTGTTCGCCACCCAGGTCCGCGAGGCCGGGGTGAAGATCAACGTCGTGAAGCAGGACTCCAAGGTGTTCTGGGACGCCACCTGGCTCAAGGGCACCCTCTACACCACGTACTGGGGCACCAACGACTCGGTCGTCTTCTTCGCCTCCAAGACCATGCTCTCCGACGCCGGGCAGAACGAGTCCGGCTGGAACGAGCCGACCTTCGACGAGACCTACCGCAAGGCCATGGGCACCGCCGACGCCGCCGCGCGCGACAAGCTGCTGCACCAGCTCCAGGAGATCGAGTTCGCCAAGTCCGGCTACCTGCTGTGGGGCATGGCCGACGGCATCGACCTCGCCGGCGCGCCCGTCCGCGACCTGCCCAAGCTGCCCGGCTACGGCCGCGTCCAGCTCGAAAAGACCTGGCTGGCGCGTTGACCACCCTTCACCCGGTGGGCGCGCCCGCCCCCCGGAGCCTCCCGGCCCGCATCCTCCCCGGTGCGGGCCGGGTCGCCCGGCAGGCCGTCCGACGCCTGGTCATGCTCGTCGTGCTGCTCGCGGCCGTCTTCGCCGCCGTCGAGCTGCTGCCGGGCGACGCCGCGGGCGCGAGCTCCGACCGGGGTGTGACCGCCGCCGACCTCGTCGCCCGGCGCGCCGCCATGGGCCTCGACCGGCCGGTCGCCGAACGCTTCTGGGACTGGATGACCGGCCTGCCCACCGGCGACCTCGGCACCACCGCCCGCGGCCAGCACGTCACCGACGTCCTGTCCGGCCCCTTCCCCAACACCCTCCTGCTCGGCGGCCTCGCCCTCGCCCTCAGCACCATCGGCGCCCTCGCCCTCGGCGGCTGGGCCGCCCTGCGCCCGGGCGGGCGCGTCGACCGCGCGATCGACGCGCTGTCCACCGCGGCGTTCGCCCTGCCGGAGTTCGTCGTCTCCGTCGCCCTGCTCCTGCTGCTCTCCCAGTGGACCGGCTGGCTGCCCGCCGTCACCCTCACCGGCCCGGACGGCAGGCCCGAGTCCTGGACCATGATCGTCCTGCCGCTGCTCTCCCTGGCGGTCCCCCAGATCGGCTGGAACACCCGCATCGTGCGCGGCGCGCTCGCCGACCAGTCGACCCTGCCGCACGTCCAGGCGGCCGTCCTCGACGGCCTGCCCCGCCGACGGATCCTCAGCCACCACATGCTCCCCGGCGCCCTGCCCGCCGTCGCCGTCGGCATCGCCACCTCGGCCGGCATGCTGCTGGGCGGCACCGTCGTCGTCGAGACCCTCTTCAACTACCCCGGCATCGGCTCCGTCCTGGCCGGAGCCATCACCGACCGCGACACCCCGCTCGTCGCCGGAGTCGTGGCCGCCGCCGGCGCCTCCATCAGCCTGCTCCTGCTGCTCGCCGACCTCGTCCGCACCCTCACCCTCGGAGACGAGCGCCGATGACCACCACCGCCCCGGCCCCCGCCCCCGCCCCGGTCCCCGTACGCGACGTCCGGCGGAAGCGACGGGTCCTCCTGCGCGCGGTCCCCGCACTGCTGCTCGTCGTCCTCGCGCTCGCCGGACCGCTCCTGGCCCCGCACCCGATCGACACCCCGGTCACCTTCCCCTACGCCGAAGCGGGCGGCGACGCACCGCTCGGCGGCGACCAGCTCGGCCGGGACGTCCTCAGCCGGCTGCTGACCGGCGGCGCGCCGCTGATCGCCACCGCCCTGGGCATCGCCCTGGTCGTCACCGCGGCCGCCACGGCCATCGGCATCCTCGCCGTCCTGCGCCCGGCCCTCGGCCGGTGGATCGAACGCGCCGCGGACCTCACGATCCTGCTGCCGTCCGTCCTCGCCATCATGCTCATCGCCCTGGCCTGGCCCGGCGGCGGACGCCTCGCCGTCGCAGCCGCCGCCACCCTCCTCGGCATCCCCTACGCCGTACGGATCGTCGCCGCCGCGGCCGCGCCCATCGCCACCGCCGGCTACGTCGAAGCCGCCGCGGCCGGCGGGGAGAACCTCTGGCGCCTGACCGTCCACGAGGTCCTCCCCAACCTGCGCTCCACCGTCCTCGCCCTGTTCGGCCTGCGCTTCGTCGAGGGCATCTACATCGTGTCCGTCGCGGCCTTCCTCCAGCTCGGGCCCCAACCACCGGAAGCCGACTGGGCGTTGATGATCCGCGAGAACGCCGCCGGGATCACCCTCAACCCGTGGGCGGTCGGCGCGCCCTGCCTCGCCATCGGCCTGCTCGCCATCAGCGTCAACCTCGCCGCCGAAGCCCTCGCCCCCGCCCGGCCCACCCCGGAGACCCCGCTGTGAGCACCCCCGCCCCCGCCGCCCAGGCCACCGGACTGACCATCACCCTCCGGGACACCCCGCTGCTCACCGGCGCCACCCTCACCCTCACCCCGGGCCGCGTCACCGCCGTCACCGGCCCCTCCGGCGCCGGCAAGACCACCCTGCTGCGCGCCCTCGTCGGCGCCCTGCCGCCCGGCGCGCGGATCACGGACGGAAGCCTCACCGTCCTCGGGCAGGACATCCTCGCCCTCCCACCCGGGGACCTGCGCCGCCTGCGCCGCCACCGACTCGCCTTCGTCGGCCAGGACCCCGGCTCCGGACTCAACCCCCGCATGCGCGTCGACCGGCTCATCACCGAGACCGCCGCCGACCGCCGGGCCGTCTCCGTACCGGACCTGCTGCGCGCCGTCCGGCTGCCGACCGACGAAGGCCTCGAACACCGCCGGACCGCCGGCCTCTCCGGCGGACAGCAGCGCCGTGTCGCGCTCGCCCGCGCCCTCGCCCGGCGCCCCGCGATCCTCCTCCTCGACGAACCCACGGCCGGCCTGGACGCCGCCCTGCGCGACGAGATCGCCGAACTGCTGCGCGACCTCGCCGAGCGGGAGGGCATCGCCGTCGCCCTCACCAGTCACGACTCCGACTTCGTCGCCCACTGCGCCGACGAGGTCCTCACCCTGGCGCCCGCAGGGCCGAGCACTCCGGCAACACCCGCGTCAATCAGCCGAGTTCGACCATCCGCCGACGCGGAGCCGGTCATCGAGGTGAGGGCGCTCGACGCCCGGGCCGGCAGCGGGCGGAGCAGCCACCGGGTCTTCACCGGCCTCGACCTCACCCTGCGGGCCGGCACGCTGACCGGGATCACCGGCCCCTCGGGCTGCGGCAAGACCACGCTGCTGCGCACCCTCGCCGGGCTGCACCGCCCCGAGGCCGGGAGCATCACCCTCGGCGGCGAACCGCTGGCCCCCTCCTACCGGCGCCGCAACCGGGACCAACGCCGCCGCGTCCAGCTCGTCCCGCAGAACCCGCTCGGCGCGCTCAACCCCGCCCACACCGTCGGCGCCACCCTCACCCGGCCGTTGAAGCTCCACTTCGGACGGCCGACCGACCAGTGCGGGGAACGCGTCGCCGAACTGCTCACCGCCGTGGGCCTGACGCCCGACCACGCCGCCCGCCACCCCCACGAGCTGTCCGGCGGACAACGCCAACGCGTCTCCGTCGCCCGGGCCCTGGCCGCCGAACCCGACGTCCTGCTCTGCGACGAGATCACCTCCGCCCTCGACGCCGACACCGCCGACGGCATCATGGAACTGCTGCGCGGCCTACGGGCCGACCGGGGCCTCGCCGTGGTGCTCGTCAGCCACGACCTGCCCCTGGTGTCGGCCCACGCGGACCTCCTGCTCACCCTCGACGGCACCGGCCGGACACCGCTCACCGAGCGCCCGGCGGCCGCGAGCCCGGTGCCCAACTGAGCCCTCCGCGGGGAGTCAGCCCGCCGTTTCGACGTCCGGCCCACCGGCCGGACCGACGCCGTCCCGGACATCCGTCCAGGTCCGCCGGGCTCCGCGGCTGAGCGCCCAACCGCCCCTCCCGCCCTGGGGCTGCGGCTGCTGCCCGGCCCCCCGGGCGGCGGCCGCGCACACGCGGCGCAGCAGGGAGTTGAGCTCGACGCGCTGCCCCTTCGTCAGCGACGCCAGCAGCGCGTCCTGGGTCGCCGACGCGTCGTCGTGGAGCACCTCCAGGGCGGCCTCGCCCGAGGCGGTGATCGTCAGGACCTCCTGCCGACCGCCGACGTGCACCACCATCGACTGCAGCAGACGCGCCGACAGCAGGTCGTCCAGCGCCTGGTCGACCTCCTCGGCGGCCGCCGTGACCCGGGCGGTGAGGTCGTGCCGCCCGTGCGGCCCCAGCTTCGCCAGTGCGGACAACAGCGCATGGTGGACCGGGGTCAGCCCGCGGTGTTCCAGCCGGGCCGCCAACAGGCGGTCGACGGCCCGCCCGGCCTCCGACAGGAGGTAGACGGACTGCTCGAACGGACTCGACGATCCCTGTCGTCCGTCGTACAAACCGTGACCCCATCATCGGAAGAGCGCGACGCACACGGCGTCGGCGGAGCAAGCCGAGGCTCACCATACCCACGCCTCCGATCATCGGTCTACATCGATGTCGTCAGATACGTCGGGGACCCGCACGTCAGTGGGCCAGGATCCTCCGGGCCGCGTACTCCACGTACTCGTGCAGGCCGTAGGCCAGACCGAGCGCCAGCAGGGCCGACACCAGCACCGCCGCGACGAGCCCGGACGCGGCCGCACGCGGCCCGCGCCCCCGGGGCCCGGCCGGTACCGGCTCCAGCAGGGCCCGGACCCGTTGGGGAACCGGCCCCGTGCTCACGGACAGGAACCCACCGCCGCGCCCGCCCGTCCCGACCGATCCGGCCAGCGCGGCACGGGCGATGGCGGTCGCGGCGGCCTTCCGGTCCCCCACCGCCGCCGCGGCCGCCTCGTCCGCCCACCGTTCCAGGTGGAACTCCAGCGTCGGGCCCAACTGCGCGAGCGCCGGGTGCACGGCGGCGGCGAAGTCGGTGACGGCCGAGAGCACGTGGTGGCAGCCGCCGAGGTGAGCCCGCTCGTGGGCGAGCAACACCGCGCGTTCCGTCGGCCCGAGGACTCCGAGCATGCCTTCCGTCACGACCACGCGGCCGGCCCGCCCGCGGTAGCGCGGCAGGGCGAAGGCCTCCGCCTCCTCGCCCGGCACCACCAGCACATCACCGTCGGCCTTCCCCTCCCCGGTGAGCTCCCACGCACGCGACAACAGCACACGATGCCGGCGTGCGGCCAGCGCCAGCCGGACCGCCTGCGCGGCCAGCAGCACCCCGGCCGCACCGGACACCGGCACCACCGCCGGCCAGTCCGCCGCGACCTGGGCGAACCGCAGCTGCTCCAGCACCGCCAGGAACGGCACATGGAAGAGCCCGGCCAACGCCGCCACCGTGCCGCCCGCGAGCAGCACCGCCGCCCCCGCGAGCGTCAGGGAGGCCTCGCGGGGCGGCAGCAGGCCGGCCAGGCGACGGGCCGCGGGCGCGGCTGCCCAGGGAAGGAGGACGGCGAGGGCGACGATCACCAGGAACAGCGTCACGTCCCGCCCTCCAGAGCGGGTTCGCTCTCGACCGGGGCGGCCGCGTCGCCCTCCACCTCGGCCAGCAGCCGCCGCAGGACGTCCCCGTCGTCCGCGGACAAGGAGGTCACGAAGCGCTTCAGCACCAAGTCCCGCTGCGGCTCCCGCTCCAGCTCCCGGCGCATCCGCCCGGCGGCCAGGCCGGCGGCGTCCGAGACCGGCGCGTAGGCGAAGGAGCGCCCCGGCCGGGTGCGTTCCAGGGTGCCCTTCTCGTGCAGCCGGGTGAGGATCGTCGCCACCGTCGTCCGGGCGAGGCCCTGCGACAGCGCGCCCTTGACCTGCTGGGCCGTCATCGGCTCCCCGGCCGCCCACAGCACGGCCATCACGTCCGCGACCAGCTCCCCGTGCGGACGCCTGGCCTCCTGGTGGTCTCTCGCCATCTCTCCCCTGTCCTGGTGCACTCGCCCGGCGCACCCCGGCGTCGGGGACCACCCCCGCCGGTGTGACGGGAGTGGGTACGGCCTGTGTGACTTAGGTGTGCCTCAGCTAACTTTACGGGGCCTGCGCACCATCGCCGAGCCCCGCCCCCGTCGAACGCCGCCCCTCGGCGCCCGGCTCACGACCCGGCCGCGTCCGGGCGCGCCAGGCCACCGATCAACGCGGCCAGGGCCGGCCGCAGTTCGGCGCAGTGGGCGCCCGGCCCCAGGTGGGGGGCCGCGGTGCGGGCGAGCGCCAGCGCGGGGAGGGCCAGGGGATCGGCGGCTGCGAGCGCGGCGGTCCGCTGGCTGGGCTCGCGCGGGCGGCTGACGGGGTGCTCGGAGAGAAGCTCACCGGCGAGGAGTTGCCAGCAGGAACGGTAGGCGGCCACCGCGAGCGGGGGCCGGAGCCCGGCGGCCATCAGGTCGGCGAGGCAGGCGTCGGTGAAGGGCAGGGCCCGCTCGGAGGTCAGCTCCCCGCGGATGAGGACGTGCAGGACCCAGACGTGCCCCGCGAGGAAGTCGTGGGCGTCCAGGAGCCGGCGGAGCAGCCTGGCGATCGGCGAGTCGCCCGGGACGTCCACGGGCATGCCGTCGGCGATCTCGTCGAGGACGGCGAGCAGCAGGCTCTCGCGGTCGGCGACGTGCCGGTACAGCGAGGCGGCGGCCGTGTCGAGTTCGGTGGCCACGGCCCGCATGGTCAGCGCGTCGATGCCGTCCCGCTCGATCAGTCGCCGTGCGGCGGCGACGATCACGTCCGGGGTCAGCCCCGGGCGCCGTCGGCGGGGGCCGTCGTGGCCGGGGCCGGTCGTCGTTCGCTGTTCTGCCACTCCGTCATCCTGCCACGCCGGACCGGCCCACCTGCAGGCTTGCATCTCCATTCAGGTAAGGCTTACCTTACGCGAACACTGTTCGCATCGGAGGTAACCATGCCCGGATCACCCCTGCCCACCTCGTCGACGGTCCCTCCCGAGGGCCGCTCCGCAGCCGCTCCGAGCGGGCACGGCCGGTCCGGGCCGCGCACCGGTCCGGTGCTGGCCACGGCGAGCCTCTGCCAGCTGCTGGTGGCGCTCGACGCGAGCATCGTGAACATCGCCCTGCCGTCGATGGGCGACTCCCTGGGCTTCGCCGACGGCGCGCTGCCCTGGGTCGTCAACGCCTACGCCCTCGCCTTCGGCGGTCTGCTGCTCCTGGGCGGACGGGTGGCCGATCTGGTGGGGCACCGTCGTGCGCTGCTGGCGGGTCTGGCGCTGTTCGGGATCACCTCCGTGCTCGGCGGATTCGCCCAGACCCCTGCCCAGCTGATCACCGCCAGGGCCGGACAGGGCGTGGCCGCCGCACTGCTCGCACCCCTCAGCCTCACCCTCATCATGGTCACCTTCGCCGAAGGGGCCGCCCGCGCCCGCGCCCTGGGCGTCTGGTCGATGGTGACGGCCGCGGGCAGCGCCATGGGCGTCCTGCTCGGCGGAGTGCTCACCGACCTGCTCGACTGGCGTTGGGTGTTCTTCGTCAACGTCCCGCTGGTCCTGCTGGCGGGCGTCCTGGCCGTCCGCGCGATCACCACCGCCCGGCCGGAGCGCACCGGCCGGCTCGACCTGGTCGGCGCGGTGCTCGGCACCGGGGCGATGTGCGCGCTCGTCTACGGGCTGATGGAGACCGACCGCCACCCGTGGACCTCCGCCCGGACCCTGGTCACCCTCGGCGCCGCCGTACTCGTCGGGATCGCGTTCCTGGTCTGGGAGGCCCGCTTCGCGTCCGCGCCGATCGTCCGGCTCGGGGTGCTGCGGGCCCGGACCGCCTGGACCGCGAGCCTGATCGTCACCCTGATCGGCGCGGCGATGCTGGTGGGCTTCTACTTCTGCTCGCTGCACCTCCAGAACGTCCTGCACTACGGCCCGCTCGCGGCCGGCGCCGCCTTCCTCCCCTTCTGCGCCGGCGTGATGGCGGGCAGCATGGCGGCCGGCCGCCTGAGCACCCGGTTCGGAGCACGGGCCACGCTCGCCGGAGGACTGCTGCTGGCCGGCCTCGGGATGCTCTGGTTCAGCGGGCTCGGCGTCGACTCCGGCTACCTGACCGCCTTCCTCGGCCCCTGCATCGTCACCAGCACCGGCGTCGGGATCTGCATGGTCGCCAACACGGCGATGGGCACCTCGGGGGTCGCCCCGCACGAGGCCGGACTCGTCAGCGGGCTGCTCAACGCCGGGCGCCAGTGCGGCGGCAGCATCGGCCTGGCGGTGCTCTCCTCGCTCGCCGTCGCCGCGACCCGGGACGCGGAGCACACCGGACAGCAGCCACTGGCCGCGCTCGCGGCCGGTTACGACCGCGCGTTCGTCGTCACCGCGGCGCTGCTGGCCGTCGCGGCGCTGATCGCGGTGCTGTTCGTCCCCGCTCCCGCACCGAAGCCCTCCGCGCGGGGCTGACGACGTACCTCCTCGACCCGCTGTCCGACGCACCGGAGGGGCCGTGGTCGACCACGGCCCCTCCGGACGGTTCAGAGGATCGTCAAGGCGTTCGGTCAGGAGGTCTTGAGGGCGGTGTCGTCGAGGACGAAGCTGGTCTGCCCGTTGCCGTCCTCGGTGCCGGTGAACTTCACGGTCACGGACTTACCCGCGAAGCTCGACAGGTCGAAGGTCTTCTGGACGTAGCCGTTGCCGGCGTTGAGGTTGGAGTAGGTGGCGAGGGTGGTGGAGCCCGCCTGGACGGTCAGGGTGTCGTCGGCCGTGGTCGAGGTCTTGGCCGTGTCGACGTGCAGCCAGAAGGAGAAGCTGGCCTTGCAGCCGGCCGGGACGGTGACGGTCTGGCTCAGGGTGTCGGTGTGCGGGGCGCCGTAGCCGTCCAGCCAGGCCTTCCAACTACCGCTGTGGGCGGGCTCGGAGGAGCTGTTGTCGATCACGCCGGCGGAGGCGCTCCAGGGTGCGGCGGAGCCGGTCTCGAAGCCGGGGTTGCCGAGCAGCTGGCCGGGCTTGGCGCAGGTGCCGCCGCCGCTCCCGGCGACGGTCCAGGTGAAGGACGCGGAGCCGGTGGCGCCGGTGGCGTCCTTGACCGTGACCGTCACGTTGCTGCTGCCCGCCGTGGTCGGGGTGCCGGAGATCAGGCCGGAGGAGGCGTTGATCGACAGGCCGGCCGGCAGGCCGCTCGCCGAGTAGCTCAGGCTCTGCCCGGTGGCCGAGTCGGTGGCGTGGATCTGCAGGCTGGCCGCGGTGCCGACGGTGCCGGACTGGTTGCCGGGGCCGGTGACGGTGACGGTGTTGCCACCGGTGCTGCCGCCGGCGGTGAAGGCGGCCAGGCCGTTGGGGGTGCCGAGGCCGGTCGGACCGTCGTAGCCGGCGCCCGCGGTGCACAGGTAGCTCGGCGAGCAGGTGCCGTTGGCGCCGCTGGTCACGTCGTTGAGGGCGCTGGTGTGGGCGTACGGGTACGAGGCGGGGTTGTCGTTCGCGCCCGGGGTGCCCGCGTCGGCGTAGACGGAGGCGATGATCGGCGAGGAGGCGCTGGTGCCGCCGTAGACGGCCCAGCCGCTGCCGCCGTAGGTCTGGTAGACGGCGACACCGGTGGCCGGGTCGGCGACGGCCGAGACGTCGGCGATGGTGCGGTTGGAGCAGCCGCTGTCGGTCTGCCAGCTCGGCTTGGGCTCGTAGGCGGAGCAGCCGGAGCCGGTGCCCTCACCGCCGGAGCTGGTGCCCCACACGCTCTCGCTCCAGCCGCGGGAGCTGGAGTCACGGGTCAGCGAGGTGCCGCCGACGGAGGTGACGCCCGGCGAGCCGGCCGGGTACTGGGCGCCGTAGCCGGAGTCGCCGGAGGAGGCGGTGATGACGACGCCGGGGTGGTTGAAGTACTGGCTGTCGGCGCTGGTGTCGGAGGGGTCCTCGGCGCCGCCGTAGCTGTTGGAGACGAACTTGGCGCCCTGGGCGACGGCCTGGTTCACCGCGGTGCCGAGGTCGGACATGTTCGCCGACGTGGCCTCGACCAGCACGATGTGGGCGTTCGGGGCGACGGCCGAGACCATGTCCAGGTCCAGCGAGATCTCGCCCGCCCAGCCCGTGTCGGAGGTGGGGTAGCTGGTGCCGCCGTTCTGGTCGATCTTCTTGAAGCAGCCGTTGGCCGTGGTGCACGCGGGCAGCCCGAACTGCGTGCGGTAGGCGGCCAGATCGGACTCGGCGTTGGGGTCGTCCTGGGCGTCGACGATGGCCACCGTCTGCCCGGAACCGCCGTTGGCCGGCAGCTTGTAGGCGCTCTGCAGGTCGCCCGGGCCGAAACCGGAGGGCGTGGCGTCCGGCGACACCGCGCTGTGCGCGAAGGCGTGCGGCTGCACGACGTCGGTGCGCACCAGGGCCTGGCAGGCCATCAGGTGCGGGTCGGCCGGTAGGGCGCAGACACGCTTGGCACCGACCTGGCCGGTGGCGCTGTCGACCGCGCCGGCGGGGGCCGCCAGCGCGAGACCGGCGGCCACCACGGCGCCGACCGCGAGGGTCGCGGTCGAGGCACGGAATCTACCGCTGCGAAGGACCGAACGGATCTGGGTGTGCAACTGAGCCCTCCCATGTGGGGTTTGGGCCCCAGGAGCGCGAGCACGCCGTGGTGAGGGTGCTGTCGGCATGCCGGCCCGGGGTTTGAGGGGGATGCGCGCACGTGCAGACGGCACCCGGGAAGCCCGACGGAGACGGAGCGTCAGCCGCTACCGGCGGCGTGATCCCGACCGAACGAGGGGTGTCCCGGACTTGCCCTGGAGATGAAGCTGAGCCGTGTCGGCGTCAGAGCCAGAAAAGTAGCGAAGCGTGGACCTGCCAACAAGGTCGATGTCGGGTCCATGACCGAGGCTTGACCGGGCGGAACGTCGCCAATGGCGCCCTCGCGCCGCCCCGTTCGACCGGGCTCCGACTCGCCTCGTACACACAACGACCGAGGCCCGGTGCGAAGGCCCCGACCCGCCGGAAGCGACCTCGACCCTGCGACCCCGTCAATCCGGTCGCAGCCGAACACACTTGGTCCGGACCTGGAACGATCTCCGCAGCTCAAGCAGGACGGGCCGGCCTACGACACTCGCAACATCGGCGCGACAACGGTGGATCGGGACCGCCGCCATCACCATCAGTGTTGCGTCGCCACAATCCACCCCAAGCCATGACACTCTGTGTACGCTCAATTCTGTTCGTAGACGAGTGATACCGAGGTGGCACATGAGGATGCCTCGCTTGGTCGCCGCTGCAACGGCGGCCGCGGTGGCCGCACCGGTCCTTGCGCCGGGGAGCCGGGCCACCACACGTACGAGCCCGGAGGCCTGTCCGGCCCTCGCCGCCGGTGCGGACTGGTACGCCCGCCAGCACTTCTTACACCGCGGGCGGGAACCTCGGAGAAATGCCAAAGGAAAGACGACAGAAGGAGTTCACTCATGAGCAAGATCGAGTACGAGGTCACCACGTACACGGGAGACCGGGACTTTGCCGGCACCGACGCGAACGTGTACATCTACATCCGCGGCACGGAAGGAAGCACCGACCAGATCTTCCTCGACAACGACGAGAACAACTTCGAGAGGGGGAAGGTCGACTTCTTCCGGGTGGTCGGACAGAACGTCGGCACGCCCAAGCAGATCACCATCGGGCACGACAACAGCGGGGAGCACGCGGGCTGGTACCTCGACAAGGCCACCGTCCGGGCGCACGGCACGACCTACACCTTCCCGTGCGACAACTGGTTCGGGAAGAGCGACGGCGACGGAAAGACCGAGCGCGACCTCGACGCCGACTAGACACCACGCCGAACTCCCGGCCGTGCAGGCACGTCCCCTCACCCGGGCGGCGTGACACGGTGAGAATTCCCTGACACCCAAGGGCCCGTTCCGCACGGCGGAGCGGGCCCTTGGAGTAGCGCAACGCCGTACTTTCGGCCCCTCCGGCGTCGTGAAGGACACTCGGTCGACACGTGGCGCGGAGGCCGGGGTGGTGCCCTGAGGACAACAGCGTGTGGCGCTGCCTTCGGGCGGTTCCCGAGGCCTGGGTGGATGGTGCTGGGTCAGTCGCGGGCGGGGTGGGTGAGGGTGTGCCAGGCGGCGTAGCCGCCGAGGAGGTCGGAGACGTCGGGGTGGCCGTGGTGGCGGAGCAGGCTGGCGGCGATGGAGGAGCGGCGGCCGCCGGCGCAGTGGACGACCACGGGGCGGTCGGTGGGGATCTCGGCCAGGCGGGCGGGGAGTTCGGCCAGGGCGATGTGCAGGGAGCCCTCGATGGATCCCGCTTCGCGTTCGCCGCAGGTGCGCACGTCCAGGACGGTGGGGGGCTGTTCTCCGGCGAGCGCGGTGCGGAGCCGGTCGGCGGTGAGACGGCTGGCGGGGGTGAGGTCGTCGGCGAGGGCGGGCAGGGCGTTGCCGGGGTCGCGCAGGTAGCCGGCGATGTGGTCGAAGCCGATGCGGGCGAGGCGGGTGACGACCTCGTCCTGGCGGTCCTGCGGGGCGATGATCGCGAGGGTGCGGTCCGGGGTGAGGACGGTTCCGACCTGTTCGGCGAAGCGGCCGTCGACGGGGACGTTGACGGCGCCGCGGACGTGGCCCGCGCCGAAGTCCTCGGGGCTGCGGGTGTCGAGGACGACGGCGCCCGTGGCGCGGGCCTCCGTGAAGCCTTGGGGGCACAGCGGACGGGCGGCGGTCGCGCGGTCGAGCAGCGGGTGGTCCTGCCGGTTGAGGGCGGCGTCGTGGCCGAAGTAGGCGGGGGCGGTGGACTGGCCCGCGGTGACGATGCGGACGAAGGTGTCCTGATCCATCGGCTGGCAGGCGTAGTTGGTCCGCCGCTGGGTGCCGATGGTGGACCGCTTCTCGGCGGAGAGGTTCTTGCCGCAGGCGGAGCCGGCGCCGTGGGCCGGGAAGACCAGGGTCTCGTCGGGCAGGGCCAGCAGCTTGCGGTGGACGCTGTCGTAGAACATCGCGCCGAGTTCGGCGGCGGTGACGCCGGTGGAGGCGAGCAGGTCAGGGCGGCCGACGTCGCCGATGAACAGCGCGTCGCCGGTGAGCACGCCGTACGGGACGGCGTCGTCGGGCTGCTCGTAGACCAGGATGCTGATCGACTCGGGTGTGTGGCCGGGGGTTTCGAGGATCCGCAGGGTGACGTCGCCGAGTTCGATCCGGTCGCCCTCGGTGAGCTTGCGGATCGGGTACTCGGTCTCGGCGCGGTGTCCGTAGCCGATCCAGGCGCCGGTGCGGTCGGCCAGTTCGAGGTGGCCGGCCAGGAAGTCGGCGTGGAAGTGGGTGTTGATGACGCCGACGACGGTCAGACCCCTGGCGGTCGCGTCGGCGAGGTACTCGTCGACGTCCCGGCGGGGGTCGACGATCACGGCCTGGCCGCTGGTCTCGTCGGCGATCAGGTAGGACGCCTGGGAGAGGCAGTCGAGGTAGTACTGGCTGAAGATCACGGGGTTGCTCCTCGTCGGGGTCGGTCGCCGTCGCGGCGATACCCCCCTCGGTATAGAAATGAGCATACGGCCCTCGGGGTCGATACGGGCGGGGGTATCGCCGAATGATTTCGATAATACCCCCGGGGGTACTATGGTGGGCATCGACGGGGGCCCGCCCACCGCCGTACCCGGCCCGACCGGGTGCGGACGGCACCGAGAGGAGACCCGCGCCGCCTGCCCGTGCCGCCCGCCCATGGCACACGGAAGCGACGACGCGCACCCGGCACCACCGCGCGACGCACCGCGTGCCCGCGGCACCCCGACGCACCGGACCACTGCAGTCCGCCCCGCACCACCTGGAGAACCCCATGCAGCTACTGCCGTCCGCCCCCGGACCGGCCACCCCCGGCGGGATCACCCCCACCCGGGTCCGCCGGCCGGCCCGCACCGGCGCCACCGTCCGGCCCGACATCCGCGGGTGCGCGATATGACCGCGCTGCTGCTGGCGCTCGCCGCGGGCGCGGTGGTCGGGCTGGCACTCGGCGGACTCGGTGGCGGCGGCAGCATGCTCGCCGTACCCGCGCTGGTCTACCTGCTCGGCTTCACCCCGGCGCTGGCCACCACGGCGAGCCTGGTGATCGTCGCCGCGACCTCGCTGACCGGGCTGCTCGCCCACGCCCGGGCCGGGCGGGTGCGCTGGCGCACCGGCGCGCTGTTCGCCGCCGCCGGGCTGCCCGCCGCCGCGGCCGCCGGGGCACTCTCGTCCCGACTGCCGGGCGCGCTGCTGACCGGCGCCTTCGCCGTACTCGCGGCGCTGGCCGCCGCACGGATGCTGGTGCCCCGCAAGGCCGACCAGCAGGAGCGTTCCGCCACCGGGCCGGCCCGCTCCACCGCGGCCGGCGCCGGACTCGGCGCCGTCACCGGGCTGCTCGGCGTCGGCGGCGGCTTCCTCGCCGTCCCCGCCCTGGTCTCGGTGCTCGCCTTCACCATGGCCGAGGCCGTCGGCACCAGCCTGCTCATCATCACCGCCAACTCCCTCGCCGCCCTGCTGCCCCGGCTCGGCGCGACCGGATCGATCGACTGGGCCGTGGCCGCGCCCTTCACCGGGGCCGCGATCCTCGGCGCCTGGGACGGCAAACGGCTCGCCGACAAGCTCAGCGGACGCGCCCTGCAGCGGGCCTTCGCGATCGCGCTGCTCGGCGTCGCCGTCCTGATGCTGGTCACCACCCTGAGCTGACCGCCTTCTCCCCCCACTTCCCCCTCCCCCCGAGAGGACCCCACCCCCCATGACCACGCCCCTCACCGTCGAGCAGCTCAAGCCCCGCCTCGGCCGACTCACCCTGATCGACGTCCGCTCCCCCGGCGAGTACGCCGGCGGCCACATCCCGGGCGCCCTGAACATCCCGCTCGACCAGCTCGACCGCGCCCTGCCCGCCCTGCGCGCCGCCGCCGGGAGGAACGAGCTCGCGGTCGTCTGCGCGGCCGGGCCGCGCTCCCGGAACGCCTGCCGGCAGCTCGCCGACGCCGGGGTCACCGCCCTGGTCGTCACTGGCGGGACCAACGCCTGGACCGAGGCCGGCCACCCGGTCGACCGGATCGCCGGGGCCCGCCCGGTGTGGGCGATGGACCGTCAGGTCCGGCTGACGGCCGGTTCGATCGTGCTGCTCGGCCTGCTGGTCGACCTGGCCCTGCCCGGCGCCCGCTGGGTGTCGGCCGCGATCGGCGGCGGACTGGTCCTCTCCGCGCTCGGCAACAGCTGCGCGATGGGGGCCCTGCTCGGCAAGCTCCCGTACAACCGCCCCCGACCGGGCACGCCGACGCTCGACGCCACCCTCGCCACCCTCGACCGCTGACGGAGGAAGCCGGCCAGGACCGGTTCGACCGATCACCGCCCGGGCCCCGACCACCGCTGAACGGCCACCACTGAACGGCCACCACGGAGCGGCCACCACGGGCCCGGGCGGAAACCATTTGGCGGACGGCAGTGACCGGTGCTAACTTTCCGGTGGCCGTGCGAGAGAACAAGGAGGTGGTACCCGTGAACGCAGTTTCGACGTGGGTGCTCCCCTCCGGGGTCACGGCCGGGCGATAGGTCGTCCGGGAGCGCCTCTCAGCGCACTCCCGAAAGGCACGACCATGAAGTTCACCACCGAGCAGCGCCTCGACAACGGCGTCCTCGAACGCGAATTCACCCTCGGCGAGATCCCCGGCACCCTCTGGACGTCCGGATCCGAGCCCGCCCCACTGATCCTCATCGCCCACAACAACGGCCTGCCCCGGCGCGAACCCCGCCTGCTGGCCCGGGCCCGGCACACCGCGGCCCAGGGGTACGCGGTCGCCACCATCGACGCGCCCGCCTGCGGCGAGCGGCCCCGTTCCGCCGCCGACGACCGGGTCCGCGCCGAACTCCGCCGGGCGATGCAGGCCGGCGAGCCGGTCGACGAGATCTTCGAGTCCTTCGTCGGCCCGCTGGTCGCCAACGCCGTCCCGGAATGGCGCACCACCCTCGACGCCCTGCTCGCCCGCCCCGAGACCAACGGCCGGGTCGGGTACTCGGGTTGGACCGCCGTCGGCATCCACCTCGCGGCGACCGAGCCGCGCATCGAGGCCGCCGGCCTCTTCGCCGGCGGCTACGTGCCGCTCGCCCAGCGCGAGGAGGCACGGCAGGTCACCATTCCGCTGCTGTTCCTGCTCCAGTGGGACGACGAGGGCAACCCCCGGCAGCGCGCCCTGGACCTGTTCGACGCCTTCGGCAGCAAGCAGAAGACGATGCACGCCAACATGGGCGGGCACGTCGGCACCCCGTGGTTCGAACTCGAGGACGGGGGCCGCTTCTACGACCGGCACCTGAAGTGACGCTGCGCTGCCGGACCGACAACGGACGCCGGTGACTGAGCAGTTGAGCGGATGACGGTCGGGATGCCGCCCCAGGTGAGCGGCATCCCGACCGGCTCAGGCCTCGGCGGCCTCCGCCAGGATGCGGGCGAGCTCGCGCGGACGGGAGGCCATCGGCCAGTGGCCGGAGTCGAGGTCCGCATACTCCAGGTCGGTGACCCGGGCGAGGTCGGGGCTCTCCCCCGCGGCGATGCACTCCCTCGCCTGGGCGGGGGTGAACTCCGGACAGACCAGCAGGACGGGGACGTCGAAGCGTCGCTCGTCGGTGAGCCGGACGACTCCCCGGGCGACCGCTTCCGGGACGGGATGGGCGGCGGAGGCGAGCCGCTGCCGCGCCGCCTCGTCCAGGTCCGCGGAGTCCGGCCCCTCGAAGGGACCCCAGCCGGGGAACGCCATCACGCCGTCTTCGATCGCGAAGAAGTCGGCGTAGGCCCGTCCGTCGGCGGCGGGGAAGCCACCGATCAGGGCGACCTTGGCCACCTTCTCCGGCCGGGCGTCGGCGGCCAGCCAGGCCAGGCTGGTGGCGGCCGAGTGCCCCACCACCAACGGCCTTGCGGGCGCCGCGTCGACGGCGGCGAGCACGGCGGCCAGCTGGTCGTCGAGCGTCGCGGAGGCGCTGCCGTCGCCCTGGCCGGGGAGGGTGAGCGGCACCGGACGATGGCCGAGCGCGGTGAGTTCGGGCACCACGTCGTCCCAGACGGACCCGTCGAGCCACAGACCGGCGATGAGCAGGATGTCCACGGATGACCTCCCGGAGAGGGATCGGATCTGGCCGCAGCACGCTACCGGCAGGCTCTGACAACGGACTTCGGGCCGTCCCGGTCACCACGCTCAGACCCCCAGTTCGACCGACACCCCCACCCCCGGGCGGTGCCGGGCCAGGTCGGCGAAGAAGCGCTCCGCGTCGACGGCCGTCTCCGGCGGGTGCACGCCCGGGGTGCGCACCGTGCCGTCCAGCAGCTGGGCGAGGCCGAGCGCGGCCGGGACTCCGGTGCCCTCGGCCAGGTCGGCCATCAGCGCGTCCCCACCGGTCAGCCGGGCCAGGACGCTCGCGGGCCGACCGTCGATCGTCCCGGTGGCGGCCGCGAAGAAGCCTGGCAGGGTGCCCGGGGAGCCGAAGCGGAGCACCCGGGCGCCGGCCCGCAGGATGCGGCGCAGCGAGGGGCGCTCCAGTTCGGCGGCGGCGCTCTCGTTGCTGAGCCGGCCCGCGTCCAGGTCGCGGCGCAGCACGTCCAGGTAGGCGGCGGTGCCCGCCCGGACCACCATCAGGCTCGCCGCGTCACCGCCGGGCCGCAGGCTGCGGTGCAGGGTGACCGGCTCCGGGTGACCGACGGTGCAGGCGGTGCCCCGGTGCCCGCCGGGCAGGTCGAGCACCACCTGCTCCAGCGGCGGCCGTTGGACGATCCGGCCGCCGCGCACCACCGCGACGGTGCCGCTGATCTGCTGCATCCAGTGCACGGCGGCGGCCGCGGGCGCCCCGTCGGGGTCCGTCGGCGGGGCGTGCACGGGTTCGGGGCCGACGTCCACGGGCCAGGCGGTGTGGAGGTCGGTGAGGGTGTCCAGGAGGGCGGCGGCCCGGACGGCGAGCAGGTTGCTGACGCCGGGGCTGGCGCCCATCCCGATCACCGCGCGGACCCCGGCGGCGCGCGCCTCGTCGTCCAACTCCAGCATGGCGACGGTGGGTTCCCAGTCGTCGCAGATGTCCAGGTAGTCCGTCCCGGTGCGGATGGCGGCGCGCAGCACGTCGAGGCCGAAGCGGTAGTAGGGCCCGACGGTGTTGAGCACCGCGTCCATCTCGCCGAGGGCGGCGTGCAGTTCGGCCCGGTCGGTGACGTCGACCCGGCGGGCGCTCACCCTGGCGCCCGTCCCCGCTGCCCGGGCGGTGAGCAGGGCGGCCGTACGGCGGGCGGCCGCCGGGTCGCGGTCGGCGATCACCAGCTCACGGACGCCGGGGAGTCGGGCGGTGACCCGGGCGGCGACCCGGCCGGTCGCGCCGGCTCCGCCGAGGGCGAGCACCTTCATCCCCGTCATCCCTTCGGGCGGTTGATCGAGGTCAGGAACTGCCGCATGGCGTCGAAGTAGCCGGGGGCGAACAGCGAGCGCGGGGCGGCGATGGCGAGGACGGTGCTCTTCAGCTCCGAGTCCTCGACGGACTCGGGGACGAGGTTGTGGGTCGCGTCCTCGAAGCGCCTGACCTGGAGCTGCCCGGGGGTGGTGAGGGTCCGTCGGTAGCCGGCCTCGGTGTCGGCGCTGTCGACGTTGAGGTCGCGCCCGCCGAGGATCAGCAGCACCGGGGCCTTGACGGCGGTGAGGTCCTCGGTGGCGTCCGACCGGTAGTTGCGCAGGTCGAAGTCCCAGCGCTCCGGGGTGATGCCGGTGACGTCGGCGCCGCTCGCCCGGTACTGCTCGAAGGTGCGGTTCTCCCGCATGGCGGTGAGCCTGCGTTCGCTCTTCGCGATCCGGGCGTCGGTCTCGGCCTGGCTCGCGCCGTCCTTCCGCAGGTGGGCGAGCAGGTCGTAGCGGCCCTGTTGGAGCCAGTTGACGGCGGTGCCGACGCCGATCACGAACGCGACGTCGGTGGACTGCCGGGCGGCCTTGGGCATCACCCAGCCGGCCTGGCTGGCGCCCCACAGGCCGATCCGGGCCGGGTCGATGCCGGGCCGGGTCCTGGCCCACCGGATCGCGGCTAGGGTCTCGTCGGCGCGGTCCTGCATGGTCTGGTCGAGCCAGTTGCCGGGGGCGCCGTTGACGCCGGGCTTGTCCCAGGACAGCGTGGCGTAGCCCGCCCGGGCCATCGCCTCCCAGATCGGCCGGTACCAGCCGTCGTGGGTGGCGTCGATCGGGCCGTCGCCGTGCACGAAGACCACCAGTCCGGTCGGGCCCGCGGCCCCGGTGGGGCGGGCCAGCACACCGTGCAGCGGCTGCCTGCCGCCGGTGATGGTGACCCGCTCCTCCTTGAGGTCGTACTCGTTCTGGTGGACGACCCAGCCGCCCGCCCCGAGCACCAGCACCGCCACGGAGAGGAGCGGGACCCAGAGCCGCCATGTCCTGCTGCGCTTGCGCATGACCGTTCCACCCATCAATCTATCGTTCGTCTTACGAACGTATCAGAGATGAACGATAGATGGGGGTCGCGGTCCGCCGTCTACGCCTCCTCCCCGTCCGCCTCGGGCACCACCGGTTCCGGCAGGGTGCGGAACAGCGCCCAGCTGAGCAGGGGCATCGCCACCAGCGGCACCAGCGCCGTACGCAGCGAGGTCGCGTCCGCGAGACCGCCGATCAGCGGGCTGGCCAGGCCGCCGATGCTCACCGTCAGCCCGAGGGTGATCCCGCTCGCCGTGCCGATCCGCGAGGGCAGGTAGTCCTGGCCCAGCGTCACCTGCAGCGAGAACGGCACGTACAGGCCCGCCGAGGTCAACGCCACGCACAGGTACAGCGCCGGGCCCGGCACCACCAGCACCCCGGCCACCGCCACCGTCGCGACCAGGTACGACCAGCGCGCCACCGCGACCCGCCCCCAGCGCTCGGCCAGCGCCCCGCCGAGCACCGAGCCCACCGCGCCGCCCGCGTACAGCACCACCAGGGCGGCCGTGCCCGCCGCCGTGCCGCCGCCGATGCGCTGGGTCGCGTACAGGGACAGGAAGGTGCTCAGCCCGGTGAAGGCGATCGACCGGCAGACCACCGCGAACGACAGCTTGACGAAGGAGGCCCGGTCGTCCCGGCCCGCCCCGTTCGTCGCGCCCGCCCCGGCGGCCCGCCGTCGGGCCAGTTCGCGCAGCACCGGCAGGCAGAGCGCCGCGCCCGCGAGGGCGGGCAGCACCAGCAGCGGGGTCAGCCGCAGGCCGCCCAGGCCCACCACGGCGGCGACCAGCAGCGGAGCCGCCGCGAAGCCCAGGTTGCCGCCCAGCGAGAACCAGGCCATCCCCCGGTGCCCGCTCCCACCGGAGCCGGCCACCAGCCGGGCCACCCGGGCCGACTCCGGGTGGTAGGCCGCCACCCCGACCCCCGACAGCGCCACCCAGGCGAGCGTCAGCCCGTACGAGTCGCCCACCCCGCAGAGCGCGATGCCCGCGCCGCCCAGCACCGTGCTGACCGGCAGCAGCCAGGGCAGCGGCCACCGGTCGGTCAGCGCCCCGAACAGCGGCTGCGCGACCGAGGAGAGCAGCGAGGCGGCCAGCACCACGCCCGAGACGGCGGCGTAGCCGTAGCCGCGCTCGGCGACCAGGAAGGGGACCAGGGCCGCCACCGCGCCCTGGTAGACGTCCACGCAGGAGTGGCCGACGGAGAGCAGGGTGATCGAGGTCCTCGGCGACAGGCGGTCGCCCGGGGGTCGGTTCGCCGGGGGCGGCTCGTCCAGGGGCATCGGGCGGCTCGGTCGGTCCGGTGTCTTCGTCTGGTTCGGTGTTTTCATCTGGTCGGGTGTTTTCGTCACGCCGCCATGCTCGGGCCGCGCCCCCCTGTCGGACTTCCGATAATCTGCCAACTGATGTCGAGAATCCGCCACGATCCCGTCGCCCCCACCCGGGCCGAGCTCCTCGCCCCCGGCACCGGGATCGACGCCCACCGCCACGACGACCACCAGATCGCCTACGCCGCCCGGGGCGTGGTCGCCGTCACCACCGACGCCGGGTCCTGGGTCGCCAGCGGCAACCGGGCGCTCTGGATCCCGGCCGGCACCGTGCACGCCCACCAGGCGCACGGCGAACTGGAACTCCACCTCGTCGGCCTGCCCGCCACCGAGAACCCGCTCGGCCTCGACCGGCCCGGCGTACTCGCCGTCGGCCCGCTGCTGCGCGAACTGATCATCGCCTACACCCGCACCCCGGACGAGGACAGCCCCGAGCGCTCCCGGCTGCGCGCCGTCCTGCTCGACCAGCTGCGCGCCTCGCCCCAGCAGCCGCTGCACGTGCCCACGCCCGACACCCCACTGCTCCGGGCGGTGTGCGCGCTGCTGTACGCCGACCCGGCCGACCCCCGCACGCTGGCCGAGTTCGGCCGGGTTGTCGGCGCCAGCGACCGGACGCTCTCCCGGCTCTTCCGCGCCGACCTCGGCCTGACCTTCCCCCAGTGGCGCACCCAACTGCGGCTCCACCGGGCCCTGGTACTGCTCGCCGAGGGAGAGCCGGTGACCGCCGTCGCCCACCGCTGCGGCTGGTCCTCCGCGAGCGCCTTCATCGACGTCTTCCGCCGCACCTTCGGCCACACCCCTGGACACGCCTCCGGCCCCTCCGTCGAGGGCGGCACGGGGCGCTGAGCACCCCGGTTGTCCGTGCGGGGTGGCAGGCTGGGGGGCATGTGCGGCCGCTTCGTCTCCACCACCACGCCCCAGGACCTCGTCTCGCTGCTCGGAGAGCTCCGGTGGGACCCGGCCGAGACCCTCGCCCCGAGCTGGAACGTCGCCCCGACCGACCCGGTCCCGGCCGTCCTGGAGCGCGTGGACCGGGAGACCGGCGAGCTGGTCCGCCAGTTCCGCCCGCTGCGCTGGGGCCTCGTCCCGTCCTGGTCCAAGGACCCGTCCGGCGGCGCCCGGATGATCAACGCCCGCTCGGAGACCGTCGACACCAAGCCCGCCTTCCGCAAGGCCTTCACCGCCCGCCGCTGCGTCATCCCCGCCGACGGCTACTACGAGTGGCGCGAGGTCCCCGCCGACGCCGACCGCAAGAAGTACAAGCAGCCGTACTTCCTCAGCACCGGCGGCGTGATGCTGATGGCCGGCCTGTACGAGTTCTGGCGCGACCGCACCCGCCCCGACGACGACCCGCTCGCCTGGCTCGCCACCGCCACCGTCCTCACCACCGACGCCACCGACTCCGCCGGGCGCGTCCACGACCGGATGCCGCTCACCGTCGCCCCCGACGACCTGCCCACCTGGCTGTCCCCCGGCCACACCGACCCGGCCGAGCTCCACCACCTGCTGCGCCGCCCGGCCGACGGCGCCCTCCGGGTCCGCGCCGTCCCGCCCACCGTCAACAGCGTCCGCAACAACGGCCCCGAGCTGCTCGCCACCGCCCCGGACCCGCTGGGGCTCGCCGACTAGACCCGACGCCGTCCGGTCGGCGTAGGGCCGGTGTCGGATCGTTCGACGTGGCTCAGGCCGGCAGGACGGCCGCGGCGCCCTCTCGCTCCACCCGGTCGGCGAGTTCGGCGGCCGCCCGCGCGGACTCCGGCGCCCGGCGACTGCGCCACACCACCACGGCTGCGGACGATTCCGCCCCGACCGCGGCGCTCACCGACCAGTGCGGCTTGCCGGAGAGCTCCACCACCAGCCGCCGGACCATCGTGACCACCAGCATCACGATGCCGCCAACCACCGCCACCGCGACCACCACCGGAACCAGCGGAGCGCACCCCATGATCATGTCGACCGGGCCGGGCTTCCCCAGCTCGGACGGCTTCCCGATCCGGGCCAGACCGCCCCCTCGTCCCACCGCGATCCGCACCGGCACGCCGTCGGGCCCCCGCACCTCCACATGGCCGGCGAATCCGCCGGGCTCCCCGCGCCCCCAGGCCCGCCGTTGCAGGGTCATCGCCCCCCGCCGGGCGCGCTCGCCCAACTCCCGGTCACGTTCCCGCGCTTGCCGCTCCACCGCGCGCCGCTCCGCGTTGCGTGCGGCGCGCTCCCCCTTGGATCTCATGATCGAAAGCGTACGGGGCGCCGGGTCGCGCACCTACACGTCCGGCTGGATCTGCTCAGCGCTCGAACGAGCCGGGGACTCTCCCGGGCGCGCGGCGGCACGCCCGGGGGCGAGCGCGAGGTACGTGAGCACCGCGCCGAGCGTGGACAGGGCCGCGAGGATCAGGCCGAGGGTGTGCAGGGCACCCGTGAACCCCTCGGCCAGGGCGACGTGTTGGGCTTCGGCCACCTGCCCCTGAACGGCCTGCCCGGCGATCCGGGTGGCGGCGTCGGACGATAGGCCGCTGCCGCCCAACCCGGCGGCGACCAGCGTGGTGAGCAGGGCCGCCGCACCGGAGACCGCGACGGACTCCCCGGTGATCCGCATCGTGTTGAAGATGCCCGCCGCGGCACCGGCGTTCTCGACCGGGACGGTGCTGACCGCCGCGTTGTCCATGACGCCGAACGCCAGGCCCACCCCGGCGCCGAAGGGCGTCAGCGGCAACGCCAGCGCCCACCACGAGCCGTCGCTGCGCAGGGTCGCCAGCAGCAGGGCCCCGAGCACGATCAGCGCGGAGGCGCCGGTCAGCACCGTCCGCACCGAGGTGCGCGCGGCCAACCGGCCGGCCACCAGCGGCAGCAGCAGCACCGGGGCGGTCATCGGCAGCAGGAGCAGACCGCTCGCCAGGACGCCCCGGCCGCCGACGCCCTGGAGGTAGGCGGGCAGGTACACCAGGAGGACGACGAAACCCAGGGTCACCGTGAAGGGCTGGCAGACCACCGCGACGAACTCGGGCCTGCCGAACAGCCGGACGTCGAACATCGCCCGGTCCGGCCGCCGGAGCTCCACCGCCGTGAACAGGCCCAGCAGTGCCGCGGTCGCCGCCAGCAGCACCAGGGTGCCCGGCGCGCTCCAGCCCGCGGATCCGGCCCGGACGAAGGCGAAGGACAGGCAGCCCAACGCGGCGGTGAAGCTCACCGCCCCGGCCACGTCGAGGGCGGGTGGCTCGGGGTTGCGGGATTCCGGGGCCCTGGTCGCGCACAGCCACGCCGGTACGGACAGCGCCGCGACCAGCAGGAACACCGACCGCCAGCCGGCCGCCTCCACCAGGGCCCCGGCGACCGGCGGTCCGACCGCCAGGCCCGTGCCGAAGGAGGTGCCGAGGATCCCGAAGGCCAGCTGTCGGCGCCGCCCGGAGGTCGCGTGGGCCAGCACCGCCGCGCCCGCCGCCAGCACGGCTGCGGCCCCGCAGCCCTGGACCGCCCTGGCCGCGTCGACCAGGGCGATCGACGGCGCCAGCGCGACCAGCAGGGACATGGCCCCGACCAGGGCGATGCCGGTCAGCAGCACCCGGCGCCGGCCGAGCCGGTCCGCCAGGCCCCCCGCCGCGAGCGGCAGGGCGGCGAAGGTGAGGTTGAAGGCGTTCAGCATCCACTGCGCGGCACCGACCGAGGAGCCCAACCGGGCCGCCATGTCGGGCAGGGCCACGGCGGCCCCGGTCACGGAGAACGGCAGCATCACACTGGCGGACCCGACGGCGACGACCGTGGGCCAGTAACCGCGCGAGCCGTCCGAGCCGCGCGAGCTGTTCGGGCCGTGCGAGCTGTTCGGGCCGTGCGAGCCGTCAGGAGACGGGCCGGGAAGGGAAGCGAGAGGGGATTTCGTGGACATGGCCCCGATCCTTCGCGGCGGCGGGTCCACGGTTGAAGGGACCACGGTTCCCTGGGACTCACAGGGCCACCTTCCGACCGCCGCGCCTCCGGCCGCGCCGCCATACTGGGGCGCATGGCCGAAACGATCAGGATCGTCAACTCGCTGGGCGACTACCTCCGGGCCCGCCGGGCGCTGGTGTCCCCCGCGGACGCGGGCCTGCCGACGACCGGTCGCCGCCGGGTGCCCGGACTGCGCCGCGAGGAGGTCGCCGAACTGGTCGGCCTCAGCACCGACTACTACGTGCGCCTGGAACAGGGACGCGCGGACCGCCCGTCCGACGAAGTCCTCGACGCGCTCGGCCGGGCGCTGGGGCTCGGCTCCGCCGAGCGCGCCCACCTGTACGACCTGGCCCGGCCACGGCGCCGGGCCGCTGCGCTGCCGGCGGGACCCGGACGGGGCGAGGCGCTGCGTCCCGCGCTGCGGCAGGTCGTCGAGACCCTCCCCACCTCCCCCGCGATGATCATGAACGACCGCAACGACGTCCTGGCCTGGAACCACCTGGCGGCCGCGCTGATCGCCGACTTCCCCCGACTCCCGGTCCGCGAAAGGAACATGGCCCGCCGGATCTTCCTGGACCCGGAGGCCCAGCTGATCCACCCCGACTGGGACGAGGCCGCCCGCACCACGGTCGGCATCCTGCGGATGGCCGCCGGGCGACGGCCGCACGACCCGGAGCTGGTCCGCCTCGTCGGCGAACTGTCCCTGGGCAGCGAGACCTTCCGCAGACTGTGGGCCGGCCACCACGTGCACGAGAAGACCCACGGTCCCAAGCGCTTCCGGCACCCCGCCGTCGGAGAGGTGGCCCTCAGCTACGAGACCTTCCAGGTCCCCGGCGCCGCGCACCACCTCCTGGTGGTCTACACAGCCGCGCCCGGGAGTCCCGCCGAGGAGGCCCTGAACTTCCTGGGCAGCTTCACCGCCTCCACCATGCCCTGACCCACGGCCAGCAAGCCCGCCTCCCCACCCTGACCGGCGGCGAGCGGGCCCGCCTCCGCCCTCGGCGGAATCCGCTGACAGGACCTCACCCCGGCACTACGGTGGGGCGGGCAGGGCAGGTCACGGGGGTGGGGGCGGCACAGTGTTGATGTCCATGACGGCACACGTCCGCCCCGAGAGCGGCATACCCGACCCGGAGCCCTACGAGCAGCGCCGCCGTCCCGGCTCCCCGTCGGCCGCCGGCGGCGACCCGCACGCCGCCGTCCTCCCGCCCGAGGCCGCGCGGGCCGCGCAGACGGTCGGGGCGACCACCCCGACCCCCAATCTGCCGCCCCGCTCCTCCGCCCGACTCATCGGCCGCGAGGCCGAGTTGCGGGCGGTCGCCGAGGCCCTGGCACACCGCGACGGCGGCGGCCTGGTCACCCAGGCCACCACCCTGCACGGCCTCGGCGGCGTCGGCAAGACCAGCCTCGCCCTGCACCACGCCTACGCCCGTACCGACGACTACCGGCTGATCTGGTGGATCACCGCCGAGTCGGCGGAACAGCTCGCCGAGGCCTTCGCCGGACTCGCCGTACACCTCCACCCCAGCTGGGCCCTCACCGCCCCGCCCGGGCAGCAGGTCGAGTGGGCCATCGCCTGGCTGCGCGCCCACGACCGCTGGCTGCTCGTCTACGACAACGCCGAGGACCCGGACCACCTCACCCCGTACGTCGGCCGGCTCCTCGGCTGCGGCCACCAACTGGTCACCAGCCGCCGCGCGGGCGGCTGGCACCCGGGCATCCGGCCGGTGCGCATCGACGTGCTGGACGCCCCGGAGGCCGCCCGGCTGCTGTACGCGGCGGCGTCCCCGGGCGTGGCCCTTGATCCAGCCGAGCAGGACGAAGCCCGCGCCCTCGCCGACGAGTTGGGCCACCTGCCGATCGCCCTCGCCCAGGCCGGCGCCTACCTCCAGCAGACCGGCACCACCTTCGCCGCCTACCGCGAACTGCTGCGCGCCACCGGCCCGGCCGGGCCCGGCGCCGAGTCCACTGTCGCCCGGCTGTGGCGGACCACCCTGCGGACCGTCCAGCACACCGCGCCCTTCGCCGTCGAGCTGCTGCGCACCCTGGCCTGGTACGCCCCCGAGGCCCTGCCCCGCGAGGTGCTCACGCCGTTCGGGTCCCGCCGACCGGAGGAGGTGGACCGGGCGCTGCGGCTGCTCGCCGACTACCACCTGATCACCCTCGGCGACACCGTCACCGTGCACCGGCTGCTCCAGGCGGTGCTGCGCGGCTCCGACGTCCGCTTCCGCGCCCGCGCCGAACGGCACCTGGCGGCCGCGGCCGTCCGGCTCTGGCCGACCTCCCGGCCGGAGCTGCGGCGGGCGCTGCTGCCGCACGTCCGGGACCTGGCCGACAGCGGCCCGTCCCCGGAGCCGACGGCGGAGACCATCACGCTGTACGGGCTGGCGGCGGGCGAACTGACCGACCGGGCCCAACGGGTGTACGCCGTCCCGCTGGTGGAGGCGATGGCGGACGGGCAGCGGCGGCTGCTCGGCGAGGACCACCCGGACACCCTGACCACCCTCGGACGGCTCGGCCGGCTGCGGGCCCAGACCGGCGACCCGGCGCGGGCGGTGGAGCTGTGCCGGGAGGTGGTGAACCGGCGGATCCGGGTCCAGGGCGCGGACCACCCGGCCACCCTCACCGACCGGCACACCCTCGCCCAGGCGTACCGCAAGGCCGGTCAACACGCCTTGGCGATAGCGGAGTTCCAGGGTGTGGTGGCGGACCGCGCGCGAGTCCTGGGGCCGGACCGCACCGAAACCCTGCACAGCCGCGGGAGTCTGGCCTACGCCCTCCAGGTCGCCGGTCAACACCGTGCTTCGGTGGCCGAGTTGGAGCAGCTGGTACGGGACGCTGAGTGGCTGCTCGGCGCCGACCACCCGGAGGTACTGACACGCCGGAACGGCCTCGCCTTCGCCCAACTCGCGGCCGGGCAGCATGGGTTGTCGATCCGGCTGTACGAGCGGGTGGTCGTCGACCGCACCCGGGTGCTCGGCGCGGACCACCCGGACACCCTGAACAGCCGCGGCTGGCTCGCCGCCGCCCACGCCGACACCGGAAACCACCTCGCGGCCATCACCGCCTTCGAGGCCGTCGTCGCCGACCGCACCCGGGCGCAGGGCGCGGACCACCCGCAGACCCTGTACGCCCGCAAGCGTCTGGCCTCCCTCCACCGCAAGGCCGGCCACGCCGCCCGCGCCGTGGCCGAGTTCGACGAGCTCGTGCCCGACTACACCCGGGTGCTGGGCCCCGACCACCCCCACACCCTCAACGCGCGCAGCGGCCTGGCCCGCGCGCACCGGGAGGCGGGCACCCCCGAGCGCGCGGTCGAGCAGCACCGGGCCCTGATCCGCATGCGGGCGCAGATCCAGGGTGAGAGCCACCCCGACACCCTGGAGGAGCGCAACTTCCTCGGGTACGCGCTGCGCGTCGCGGGCCTGCCCGCGCTCGAAGTCGAGGAACTGGAGCGACTGGTGGCCGACCGGGTCCGGATCCAGGGCCCCGACCACCCCGACACCCTGACCGAGCGGGCCGGGCTCGCCCGGGCGCTGGACGCCGCCGGTCGCCCCCGCGAGGCCGTCGCCGTCCTGACGGAACTCGTCACCGACCGTCAACGCGTCCACGGCCCCGAGCACTTCGAGACCTTCGACACCAGGCTGCGACTGGCCCGGGCCTTCGACAAAGCGGGAGACGCCCGGCGCGCGGCGGAGCTGTGCGACCGGCTGGTCGTCGACCGCGCGCTGGTCCTGGGCCCGGACCACCCCGACGTCCTCACCACGCGCTGGTGGCAGGCCTCGATCCACTCCAATGCGTGCGACTTCCAGACGGCCCTGAGCCTCTTCGAGGCGCTGCTCGCCGACCGCACCCGCATCCAGGGCCCCGACCACCCCGCCGTGCTCAACACCCGGTGGTGGCACGCCACCGCCCACCGGAACCTCGGCCGGCACCAGGAGTCGCTGGCGCTGTGCGAGGCGCTGATCGTCGACCGCACCCGCATCCAGGGCCCCGACCACCCCGATGTCCTCAACACCCGCTTCTGGCAGGCCTTCAGCCACCAGATCCTGGGCGACCACCGCCGGGCCCTGACACTCCTCGAAGCGCTGGTGGCCGACCACAGCCGGATCGACGGACCGGAGCACCCCGACACCTTCGACGCCCGCTCCAGGTACATCAACACCTGTGTCAACGTCGGCCACCACCGCGAGGCGATCGAACTGCTCGCAGCCCTGGTCCACGATCGGACCCGGGTGCAGGGCACCGACCACCCCGGGACACTGGACTCCCGCCACTGGCAGGCGACCGCCCACCAGAGCGCGGGTGAACACCGGCAGGCGGCCCGGCTGTTCGCAGCCCTGGTCGCGGACCGCACCCGGATCCAGGGCGCGGACCACCCCGACACACTCCTGACGCGCTACTCGGAGGCGTCCGCCTGCCGGACCGCCGAGGACCACCTGCGCGCGGTGACCCTGCTCGACGCGCTTGCCGACGACTACGCCCGCGTGCTGGGCCCCGACCACCCGAGCACCCTGCGGTGCCGCCGCGAACGCGCCTCGGCCTGGCGGGAGTCGAACGAGTACGACCTGGCCCTCGCCGAACTCACCGCGCTGGCCACCGACCACCTGCGGATCAACGGGACCGACCACCCGCAGACCCTGGAGGTCCGCGAACAGCTGGCCCGCACCCACTCCGGGGCGGGCCACCACCGTCGTGCGCTGGACCTGTTCGCGGACCTGGTCGCCGACCGCGCCCGGATCCAGGGCCCGGAGCATCGAGAGACCCTCGACTGCCGCTGGTGGGAGGCGGCCGCGTACCGCGCGGCCGGCGACCTCGACCGGGCCCGGCGGTTGTGCGAAACGCTGGTCGCCGACCGGCTGCGGGTCGACGGGCCGGACCACCCGGACACCCTCGACGCCCGGATGCTTTTCGCCTGGGTTCACCGGACGGCCGGCGACCACGAGCTCAGCATTCGGCTCGGCGAGGCCCGGCTCCAGGACCTGATCCGACTGTGGGGTTCCGACCACCCGACCGTCCTGACTGCCCGGGGCGTCCTCGCCACCGACCGGGTGATCGCCGGGTCGCACCGGCAGGCCGTTGTCGAGCGGGAACTCCTGGTCACGGATCACGCACGCGTCCACGGGCCGGAGCACCCCGACACCCTGACCGCCCGGGACCGGCTGGCCCACGCCCTCCGCCACGGCCGGCAGTACGACCGCGCCGCCGAGCTCTACCAAAGCGTCCTCGCCGATCGCTCCCGGATCCTGGGCCCGGGCCATCCGGACACCCTCGACGTCCGGGACAGCATCGCCCTGAACCTCTTTGAGGCCGGCCACTACGCCGAGGCCGCCGCGCACTACCGGGACGCGCTGGCCCGCACCTCCGAGGCGCTCCCGCCCGAGCACTCCTTCGTCCGGGGACTTCGCGCCGACCTCGCCTCGGCCCTCGTCCTCAGCGGTGAGCCCACCTCGGCCGTCGCCGAGCTCTCGCCCCTCGCGGACGACTGGGCCGACCTCACCGGTCCCGGGCTGCCCGAGCTGATCCATGCCGGATGCGTGCTCGCCTTCGCCCGCCATCTCGCCGGGGAGCCTGCGGCCGCCCTGCGCCTGGCCGGCGACCTGGTCACCGCCACCGAGCCCCTCGGCGACCCGGAGGACGCGACGGTCACCGCCCGCCTCACCCAGGCGCTCCTACTCGCCGACGGCACCCGCCCGCTGCGGGCAGTCGTCCGGCTGGAGGAGCTCGCGGAGACCTGCGAGGCGTACCGGGGCCCGCGCAGCGCCCGCACCCTGGAGGTCCGTCAGGCCCTCGCCCACGCCCGGCTGCGGGCCGGGGACGCGAACGGCGCGGTCCGGGTGTACGAGCGGATCGTCGCCGACCGGCTCACGGTCGGGGACGTCTCCCCCACCGCCGCGCTGCTCGCCGCCCATCGGGACGCCGACGAGGTCGCCGTCGACTTCGGAACCGTACGCCCCGGGCCGTTGCCGCTGTACCCCTCCCTCGCCGTCGGCCTGGCGCACGCCCTCGCGGCGGCCGGGCGCCCCGGCGCCGCGCGCGACCTGCTGGCGGCGGTCCGCGTCGGCCGCGAGGCCCTGATGGACCCCGGCCACCCACTGGTGACCGAGGCCGTTGCCGCGCCCGCCCAGCCGGAGAACGTCCCGGCGCCCCTCGCGGTGCTCAGCCCGAGCCGGCCCGCCCTGCTCCCCCGCCGCTCCCGCGGCTCGCTGCCCCGCGCCGTCGAACCGCCGACGCCCCGCCCCGCCTGGCGCCCCCGGCTCACCCTCACCGACGACCCCGCCGTGGGCGCCACCACCCACCTCGAACTGCGTCTGGAGTCCGTCGACGACTCCGCCGACCCCACCGACCTCCCGGACCTGTACCTGGTCGCCGCCGTGGCCCCGGACGCGGCCCTCGACCCGCCCGTCACGGACTTCTGGCCCGCCGACGGACCGGCCCGGTTCGCCCTGACCCCCGCCGCGCCCGGCCCGCACACCGTCCGGATCACCGTCTTCGACCGGGGCCACGGCGCCGTCCTCCAGGACCTCTCCGCCGTCGTGGAGGTCCCCGCCGACCAACAACCCCAGGACCAGGAGTGATCGACGTGCCCCGGGAGCTCCAGCTCCTCGTCCGGCAGAACCCCTCCGCCGACTACACCCGCCTGCCCCACCAGCCGGACCACGGGGACGTCTCCCCGACCAAGGGCCCGGCCCCGCTGGACCTGATCGTCACCCTCCGCCGGCACGGCGACGAGCTCCACGCGAGCGCCTTCCGCCCCGGCGAACGCACGCCACGCGGCCGGGTCAACCGCGCCCAACTGGCCGTCTCGGCACCCAAGTTGCTCCACCTCGCCGCCCGACTGCGCTCCGTCTGGCGGGACCGTCTGGTCGGCTACGACCCGGATCCCTACGACCCCTACCCCTTCGCCAGCACCGTCGACTTCTCCCCGCGCGCCGCCGTCGCCGAGCGCAAGGTCGCCGAACTCGCCGAGGAGGGACGGTACTTCCTGGAGACCATGTTCGCGGGCGGCGACCGCAGCCTGACCCTCTTCCGGGAGTACCTCACCGACACCCTCACCGACCACGGCTCGCTGCGGATCAGCTTCGACTCCGACCTCCACCTCCCCTGGCCGATGCTCGCCGTGGAGGGCGACCAGCCCGACCCCTGGGCGGACTTCCTCGGCCACCGGCACCAGATCGAGCAGACCGGCGCCGCCTACCCGCCGATCCAACCGCCCAACGCCCCCCGCGCCAAGCCCGTCACCAGCCTGAACACCGACGACCAGCTGACCGCCATCGGCCGGGCGCCCGAGGTGCGCAAGCTGCTGGAGGACCGCTCCCAGCTGACCGTGCGCACCGACTCCGACCTCCTCCTGGAGGCGCTGTCGGCGGCCGTGCTGGACGAGGACGTCATGTACTTCTGGTGCCACGGCCAGTTCGTCGCCAACGACTCCCCGTACGAGCAGCTCGCCGTCCGGCTCTCGGACGACCGGCACATCGACGCCGAGCTGGTGCGCCGCCACCGCCGTCGGCACCTGGACCGGCCGGACGCCGTGTTCCGTCCCTTCGTGCTTCTGAACGCCTGCCACACCGGGCAGTCGGCGGCGGCCGAACTGGACCACCTGGGGCGGGCGTTGGTCGACCTCGGCGCCGACGGCGTGCTGGGGCCGCAGATCCAGATCCCGCAGGAGTTCGCCGCCGAGTACGCCTTCGCCTTCCTCGACCACTACCTGACCGGCGAGTTCACGGCCGGCGAGATCACCCAGCAGCTGGTGCGGTGGTTCGCCCGCGAGTACCGCAACCCGCTCGCGCTGGCCTACTCCCTGCACTGCGGCATCGACAGCATCCTGGAGCTCAACCCGTGACCGAGGCCCGACCCGTGAACCGCACGCCCTCGACCGCCGTCCGGCCCGCGACCGTCGACCTGGACGAGCACGGCCGGCTGCTGGTGCCCGGCACCACCACCCCCGTCCCCGAGGCGCGGGTCGCCGACCACCTGGCCCGCCACCTGCGGATCCCCGAGTGGGCCACCGACCTGTACGTCTACGTGCACGGCTGGCAGACCAGCCCCGACGCCGCCGACCGGACGGCCACCGCGCTGATCGACCGGGCCGCCTCCCTGCACCGGACCGCCCGCGGCGGCTACCCGGGCCTGGCGGCCGGGTTCCGCCCCTGGTGCGTGGTGGTGCGCTGGCCGTCGTCCAGCCTGCCGACGCTCCACGGCTACCGCCGCATCCGGGAGCGGGCGCACGCGATGAGCGCCCGGGGCCAGGCCGGCCGGATCCTCGGTCACCTGCTCGGCTACCTCGACACCGGCCGGGGCCGCCCGGACGCCCCGCGCGTGCTGGCCAACCGCCACGGCCAGTACCTGCACCTGCTCGGGCACTCCTTCGGCGGGCGCTTCCTCTGCGAGGCCGTCCAGTACGCGGCCGACCGCCCGGCCGGACCGCCGGTGCTGAGCTGGTCCTCCCGGCCGGGCGACCCGGCCCGCCCGTTCACCGTCGACAGCGCGCTGGTCTTCCAGATGGCCGCACCCCGGGACGCCTTCGAGCGGCTCTTCCCCCGGCTGTTCCTGGGCCCCGGCCGCGCGGGCGCCCCGCTGCGCGGCCCGCTGGTGCTCACCCACTCCCGCTGGGACCGCGCCACCGGCTTCTGGCACCTGCGCGCCGAGGGCCGCCCGGGCATCGGCCACTCCGGCACCGGCTCCGCGCCGGTCGCCCAGTTCAGCACCCGGCTGCGCCCGACCGACTCCCCGTACCCGCACGCCGAGCTCGACCACCCGATCGTCAACATCGACGCCGGACAGGTCTACCGCGGCGGCCTGGCCACCCGGCTGCACCCCTCCGGCGCCCACTCCGACTTCCAGCACCCGGAGTCCGCGCACCTGCTCCTCTCCCTCGCCTCCCACTCCCGCTGAACGGGGCCCGGTCACGGCTCACGGCCGGGCCGGAGAGGTCACCGCTGCCGGACGGCCGTGAAGCCGCACACCGGTGTGCAGAGCGTGACGATGCCGCTGTAGCGGTAGTTGGTCCGCCCCCGGGAGATGGTGTGCACCGTCAGTTTCTCCCGCAGGGTGGGCTGGTGGCAGCGCGGGCAGACCTCGGTGACCGGCTTGCCCCAGGGGCGCTTGGGATCGAGCTTGGAGATCGACACGGCCATCAGGACCACCGCCAGAGCCGCGCCGCCGAAGCCGACCACCTTCCAGACGCCCTTGCCGGACTCCCGGCGGTCGATCATCTCGTCGTAGCCGAAGGTGCCCCCACCGCCGTGGTTGGACCAGATCCGGCACTCGTCGCTGCGGCTCATGGTCTGGCCGTTGCAGGTGGGGGCACTGGTCGGGTCGGACTTGCCGACGACCAGGCCCAGGAACAGGCCGAGGCCGGCCAGGAGCACCAGCACCACCACGGCCGTGGTCCGGCTACGTCCGGTGTGCAGGCGCGTGCGTTCCTTCACCGCCGTCTCGATCACCTTGTGCGCCATGTTGCTGCCGTCGACCGCCACCACGTGTCTCCTGTTGTTCGTGTTCTGTACCCAGCTGCCCCCGGGCCGACCGGAGTTGCCACGAACCCACCATGATCAGGGCGTTCCCGCGCAGGACTTGGGGAGAGCTTGACCTCCCCGTGACGGGACCGACGCTCAGCCCCTCCCCGCAACCGGCGCGTCGACCACCACCGGCGCGTCGACCGCCGCCGAGGCGGCCGAGGCCAGGTAGGCGGCCGCCTTCCCGGGGTCGAGCAGCCACTCCTCGACGTCCGCCGGGTCGTCGAAGGAGTTGGCGAACCGGTCGGCCACCGCCGGGAGTTCACCCGCCGCGCCGAACAGCTGGAGCGCGTGCGGGGGCGCCGGCAGCAGCATCGCGTTCGTCCAGGCGGTGACCGACCGCCCGGTGCTCGCCCAGAAGCCGTCGAAGGCGGACTGCTGGAAGTCCCGGTCGAAGGGCCGGTCGCCGTGCGCGAGGATCGCCGCCAGGTAGTGGGCGGCGCACTTGGCGGCGCTGTTGGAGCCCTGTCCGGTGATCGGGTCGTTCGTGATGACCACATCGGCGACCCCCAACACCGCGCCGCCGCCCGGCAGTTCGCCGACCGGGCGGCGGACCACGGGGGCGAAGCGGCCGGCCAGGGTGGCGCCGGAGTCGGTGAGTTCGAGGCCGGCGCGGGTGCGGTCGTACTCCCAGGGCGTGTGCGCCTTCATCAACTCCAGGGTCACCCGCAGGTGTTCGGACGGATCGCGGAGCCCGTCGAAGGCGTCCGCCGGTCCGCCCGGCAGGGCCTCCCAGAGCAGGATGTCGCACGGTCCGGCGGCGGTCAGGGCGGGCACGGTGAAGAACTCGCCGACGCCGGGCACCAGGTTGCAGCGCACCGCCGGGAACCCGTGCTCGGGGCGCGGCGCCAGCCCGTGCACATAGCTCATGGCCAGCGCGCGTTGCGGCCGCAGGTACGGGGACCACTCCTCGTGGCGTTCGAACACCGACGCCAGCCTGCCCTTGCCGGAGGCGACCAGCACCAGATCGTACGAGCCGGCGAGGTGGTCGAGGTCGGCGGCGCTCACCTGCCGCAGTTCCACCCGCCCGCCGCGGGCGGCGAAGGTCTCCAGCCAGGTGGACATCTTCAGCCGCTGGTCGACGGACTGGGCGTAGGCGTCCAGCCGCCCGACCCAGTCGATCACCCGGGTGCCGTCCGGTCCGCCGACCGAGACGCCGAGGCCCTCGATCCGGGGCGCCCGCTCGGCCCACAGGTCCAGGCCGAGGGCCCGTTCGGTGCGCAGCGCGGAGTCGAACATGCACTGGCTGGACAGCACCCGGCCGTCCCGCACCTCCTGGGCGTCGCGGTCGGTCAGCAGCGTGACGTCGTAGCCGTGGGACTGCAGTCCGAGGGCCAGTTGGAGGCCGGCCTGCCCGGCACCGATGATCAGAATCCTGCGCATCGCCCCTGCTCTCCTGATGGTTCGTCCACTGGGCGGTCGGACCGGGGGCGCCCGCTCCGACCGGTCACCAGTGGTCTGGATACCAGTCCGGAGCGTCCGCGTCCACGGCGCGGACCGGGCGCGGTGTGCGCGGTCGGCGGGCCGGGGGCGCGCCCCCGGGAGGCCTACGCCCCCTGGGATGTCGATTTGAAAAATTCTTCAAGTTCATACAGGCTGGCGTGCCGCCGACCCCGGCGCCGACCGGACAGACAGGACAGCCAGAGCCCATGAGCGACGCCCTTCCCCCGTGCCCCTCGTGCTCCAGCGAGTACACCTACGAGATGAACGCCCTGATGGTCTGCCCGGAGTGCGGCCACGAGTGGGTGCCCGCCGAGGGCGGCACCGGGACCGGGGCCGGGCAGGCGACCGACGCGGGTGAGCGGGTCGTCCGGGACTCGGTCGGCAATGTGCTGAGCGACGGCGACACCGTCACCGTGGTCAAGGCGCTCAAGGTGAAGGGCAGCGTCTCCGGTATCAAGGCGGGCACCAAGGTCCGCAACATCCGCCTGGTCGACGGTGTGGACGGCCATGACATCGACTGCCGGATCGAGGGCTTCGGTGCGATGCAGCTCAAGTCCAGCGTGGTGAAGAAGGCCTGAGGCCCCCCAGGGCCCCGCGCGAGACGGCCCGGACGAGCGACCCGCTCGTCCGGGCCGTCGGCGTCTCCGCCACGTGCCGCCGGCCGATCCGAACCCCAGGTCAAGCGCACGTAAAGACCCCGCTCTCGACCGGCCGACCGCCGCGGCTTAGGCTGTCCGGGCCCGATCGAGCCGACGGCCGCCGAGCGGCCGCCGGGGAGGGGGCGGGCAGCAGACACCGGATCGACACAGGGGGGACACCACACCATGCACCGAGAGCACGAACCGCACGAACGGTACGAACCGTACGAAGAGCCCGGCCACCAGCCCGACGGCTACGACGGCTACGACGACGACCACCTCGTCCACGGCGACCACGACCGGACCCCGCGCCGCCCGCGCTCCCGCCGGGTCTGGCTGGTGGCGGTCGGCGGAGTGTTCACCGCGCTGGTGGTGGTCGGCGGGTACGGCGCGTACAACGTCTTCAACGCCGTGTCCGGCGGGTCCTCCGCCGGCGGGGGCGGCAGCACCACGACCGCGTCCAAGGGGCCGCAGACGCCGCCCACCACCGAGCAGGCCGACGCCGTCGCCAAGGACTTCCTGGCGGCCTGGGGCCGTGGCGACATCGGTGCCGCGGCCGGTCTGACCGACCGGCCGGAGGCCGCCCGGATGGCGCTCACCTCCTTCCACGACGGCGTACCGGCCCGCTCGCTGACCCTGACCGGGACGGGCCCCGCGGCCTCCGGCACGCCGAGCGAACCCGTCCTCGGCTACCGGGTGCGGGCCGAGTTCGACGGCACCACCGAGGCCTGGGAGTACGAGAGCACGCTGGGCGTGCTGCGGGCGGCGGACGGGCGGGTGCTGGTGCGCTGGTCGCCGACCGTGGTCCACCCCAAGCTCTCCGCCGGGCAGAGCATCACCGTGAAGCCACTGCCCGACCCGGTGTCGAAGCCGACCGACCGCAAGGGCCGGCCGCTGGACTCCTTCCCGTCCCTGGCCTCCGTGCTGCCGCAGATCCCGCCGCCCGACGGGTCGAAGGCCGTCACCGGCCAGGCCGTGGTGCTCAGCGGCGGCGGGCAGCAGTCGGAGCAGCTGTTCGTGCTGACCCCGCCGAGCGCGCCCCAGGTCAAGCTCACCATCGACGCCGACCTCCAGCAGGTCGCCGAGGAGGCGGTGAAGAAGCAGTCGGCGGGCGGCAAGCCCGCCTCGCTGGTGGCGATCCAGCCGAGCACCGGGAACATCCTCGCGCTGGCCTACGCTCCGCAGGGCGGCTTCAACCGGGCCGTCGGCGGCGGGCAGGCGCCCGGTTCCACGATGAAGGTGGTCACCGCGGCCGCGCTGCTGGAGGCCGGGGTCACCCCGGACACCGTGGTGCCGTGCAAGGAGACCACCAACTCGCCCAGGAGCTGGCACAACGACGAGCCCGGCAGCCACCCCGACTACACCCTCAGCGACGACTTCATCCAGTCCTGCAACACCGGGTTCATCGACAAGGGCCTGGAGAAGCTCCAGCCCGGCACGCTGACCGGCGTCGCCCGCGACCAGTTCGGCCTCGGCCTGCAGTGGCGGATCGGCATCCCCAGCCGGGACGCCACCATCCCGACGCCCGGCAGCAAGGACGAGGCGGCCGCCTCGTACATCGGCCAGGGCCAGATCCAGGTCAACTCGCTGGCGATGGCCTCGGTCGCGGCCACCGTGCAGAGCGGAACGTTCCGTCAGCCCGTCCTGCGCGAGGACGTCAAGCGGGTGTCCGCTCCCGGCAAGCTGCCGTCCGACGTCGCCCAGGCGCTGCGCTCGATGATGGCCAGGACCGCGACCCAGGGCACCGCCCGCACCCCGATGTCCGGGCTGAGCGGCCAGATCGGCGCCAAGACCGGTACCGCCGAGGCCGGTTCGGACGCCAACAACAGCTGGTTCATCGCCTACCGCAACGACCTCGCCGTGGCGGCCGAGGTCGAGGGCGGCGGCCACGGCTTCAGCGCCGCGGGCGTGGCGGCCGCCCAGGTCCTCAAGGCGGGCGGCGGCAAGGGCTGAGCCGAACCCGCGCCCGCGCCGGTGGTCCGCCGACGAACCAGCGGGACACGGGCGGCATCGCCGTGAAACCCGGCCGACCTTACGCGGCCGCACCCACCGGCTCCAACCCGCCCTCCCTCCGGGGTGGCGGCGGGGTTCACCAGCGCAGCAGCCGGCCGGTGGCCGCCAGGCGGTCGAGGACCTGCCGGGTGGTGGCGCTGGCGCGCGGGCGGTCGCCGTGGGTGAGGTGGGCGAGTTCGGCGATCTCCCCGCACGGCTTCGGCGTGCCGGTGGCGACGGCGGTGCAGCACACGGTGCGCACGGTCGTGCCGGGCGGTTTGCCGTCGGCCGGGGCCTCCACCGTCAGCACGGGGGTGACGGTGGAGGCGTCCAGGGTGACGCCGAGTTCCTCGCGGATCTCCCGGACCAGGGTCTGTTCGAGGCTCTCGCCGGGTTCGGGCTTGCCGCCGGGCAGGTAGTACCGGTCGCGGCCGTGGCTGCGGGCGGTCAGCAGCCGTCCGTCGTCGAGGTGGATCCACGCCACCTTCTCGATCACCCGGCTCATGCGCCGGTGGGGGCGCCGGCCACCCGGCGCTCGCCGCCGTTGCGTTCCTGCCAGAACCGGTACACCTCGACGGCGTCCGCGCGCTCCTCGTGCCGCATCGGCAGTCGGCGCTCCTGCCAGGGCTTGGCGAACTCCTCGTAGAAGGTGGCGAGTTCGAAGTACTTGCGGTCGTCCACGTAGTGCGGCTCGTAGGCGTCGCGGGTGGTGAGGAAGACGACCTCGTCCGGCGAGCAGTAGTAGAGCGAGCCCAGGCACATCGGGCAGGGGTGGGCGAGGACGTAGATGGTGGCGCCGGTCAGGTGCTCGGTGCCCAGCCTGGTGCAGGCCTCGCGGATCGCGAGGATCTCCGCGTGGGCGGTTGGATCGCCGGTCTGGGCGACCCGGTTGGGGCTCTCGGCGAGGAGCTCGCCGTCCTTGACGATGACGGTCGCGAACGGGCGGCCGCCCTCGGCGACGTTCTGCCGGGCGAGGTCGATGGTGCGCTGGACGAAGTCCACGGGGTCCTCCAGGAGGTACGGGGAACGGGGTGGGCCGGCCGGGCTGCTTCCGGCCCACCCCTCGGTAGCGGCAGGGATCAGAACGGCTTGGTCGGCAGGTACTTGCCGTCCAGGGTGATGACGGCGCGCTCGCCGCCCTCGGGGTCGGCGACCTTCTTCACGTCGAGCTTGAAGTTGATCGCCGAGATGATGCCGTCGCCGAACTGCTCGTGGACCAGGGCCTTGAGGGTGGTGCCGTAGACCTGGAGCATCTCGTAGAAGCGGTAGACCGTCGGGTCGGTGGGGACGCCGCCCGGGATCGAGCCGCGGAGCGGGATGGTCTGCAGCAGCAGCGCCGCGTCGGCGTCCAGGCCGAGCAGCTCGGCGACGGCCTCGGCGGACTCCTTCGGCAGCGGGTGCTGCCCGAGGACGGCGGCGGTGGTGAAGGCCACCGACAGGCCGGAGACGTCGGCGATCTGCTGCCAGGTCAGGTCCTTGCGGATCTTGGCGTCCACTGCGGCGGCGGCCAGGGCCTCGCGGGCGGTGGGGTCGAACTGGGCGTGCACCATGATCGGTACGTCCTCTCTGGGATGTGCCGTTCCCCGAGCGGGAAGCGGCGGGTGGGGTGGGGTCGGGTGGAATCGGGTGGCGTGGGGCGGGATCCGGGCCCGGCGGGTCAGGCCGCGAGCGTGGCCTCGGTCAGGTCCTCGACCCGGCCGGTGGGGATGTCGTACACCCAGCCGTGCAGGGCGACCTTCCGCTCCGCCAGCGCCCGGGCGACCGAGGGGTGGGTGGCCAGGTTCGCCAGCTGGGCGAGGACGTTCTGCCGCACCAGGGCGGGGACGTCGCCCCCGGGGGCGGTGCGGGCCCGGGAGGCGTCCGCGTGCCGCAGCCAGGCGGCCACGGCCGGGGCGCCGCTGAGGTCGTGCCCCTGGGCGAGGGCCGTCATCGCGCCGCAGGCCGAGTGGCCGCAGACCACGATGGACCGCACGCCGAGCGCGGCGACGGCGTACTCGATGCTGGCCGCCACCCCGTCGGCCTCGGGGCCGTAGGCGGGCACCAGGTTCCCGGCGGTGCGGATGACGAAGAGGTCGCCGGGCTCGGTGCCGGTGATCAGCTCGGGGACGACGCGGGCGTCCGAGCAGCCGATGAACAGCGTGTGCGGTGCGTGGTGCGTGGCCAGGTGGGCGAAGAGTTCCGCCTTGGCGGGGAAGACGTCCCGCTGGAAACGGGCGACGCCCTCGGTGAGGTCCTGCACGGTCACTCCCTTCGGGTGGTGATCGGCCCTGTGGGCTGGTGAGATCCACCATGCATGACCTGCTCCTATAGTGTCCAAGAGGCAATACCCATGAGAACGATCGATGACACCTATAGTTGTGGGCATGGCTGTCCTGGAACTGCGCCACCTGCGCTATCTGCTCGCCGTGGCCGAGCACGGCAACTTCACCCGCGCCGCCGAGGAGCTGCACATCTCGCAGCCCACGCTCTCCCAGCAGATCAAGCAGCTCGAACGCACGGTGGGCGTGCAACTGCTGGACCGCACCGGCCGCACGGTCCGGCTCACCGACGCCGGGGCCGTCTACACCGAGCACGCCCGGCGGGCCCTGCGCGAACTCGCCTCGGCCGAACGTGCCGTCCAGGACGTCCAGGACCTCTCCCGCGGCCATCTGCGGCTGGGCGTCACACCCACCTTCACCGCCTACCTGATCGGCCCGCTCACCGCCGAGCTCCACCGCCGCCACCCCGGCGTCGGCCTCACCCTGACCGAACTGCCCCAGGAACGGATCGAGGCGGCCCTGCTCGCCGACGACCTCGACCTCGGCATCGCCTTCACCGGCCAGCACCTGGCCGGCGTGACCGCCGAAGCACTGTTCACCGAGACCCTCAGCCTGGTCACCGGCCCCGGGGACACCGACCTCGGCCGGCCCCGACCACTGCCCGTACAGACCCTGGCCGGGCGCCAACTGGCCCTGCTCACCGGTGACTTCGCCACCCGGAGCCACATCGACGACTACTTCGCCCGGCACCGGACCACGCCCCGGATCGCCGTCGAGGCCAACTCCATCCAGGCCCTCACCGAGATCGTCCGGAGCACCCCGCTCGCCACCGTCCTGCCCGACGCCATCACCCACGACCACCCCCACCTCACCCCCGTCCCGGTCGAGCCCGCCCTCCCGGCCCGCACCGTCGCCCTGCTCCGGCGCACCGACGCCTACCAGAGCGCCGCCACCCGCGCCTTCACCCGCCTCGTCCACGACCTCGTGCGAGCGCGCGGCTACGCCCCGGCCCCCTGACGACACCCCGAGCGGTCCGGCCGTCGGGCATCATGGCGCCATGCCCGAACTGATCGACCCGACCGTCCGGCTGCGGACCTCGTTCCTCGCGGCGGTGGCCGAGTTCCACGCCGCGTCCGACCGGCCCGTCCCGTGGTTCGTCTCCGACGTCGACCCGGCCGCCCTGACCGACCCGGGAGCGTTCGCCGGCTACGTCGAGCGCGTCCTCGCCGAACGCACCGAGGCCGGGATGCGGACGGACGCGGGGGTGCCGATGACCACCCTCTGGTGGGCCGAGGGGAACGAGCTGCTGGGCCGGCTGGCGATCCGGCACCGGCTGACCCCGCACCTGGAGCGGGTCGGCGGGCACATCGGCTACGACGTCCGGCCCGGCGCCCGCCGCCGGGGCCACGCGACGGCGATGCTCGCCGCCGCCCTGCCGGTGGCCGCCGCCCTGGGCGTCACCGGCGCGCTGCTGACCTGCGACGACGCCAACACCGTCTCCAGGCGCGTGATCGAGGCCAACGGCGGCCGCCTCCTCACCGTGGACGGCCGCAAGCTCCGCTACCTCGTCCCGACGGCCTGAGCCCCGGCCTCCGACCGACCGGCCCCGGCCGTCCGGATCAACCGCCCGACAGCCGCCAGGCGGTGAGCGCGAGCCGGGCCCGGGTCACCCCGCCGGGCCCGGTGAGGTCGAACCCCAGCACCCCGGCGAGCTGGTCCAACCGCCGGGCGACGCTGCTGTGGTGCAGGTGGAGCACCTCGGCGGCCCGGCGCAGGGAGCCGGTCGCGCAGTAGACGTCCAGCGTGTCCAGGTCCGCCGCAGCGGCGGCGATCCGGCCCACGGCAGCCACGTCCGGGTTGTCCCGCAGCGTCTGCGCCGGCACCTCGGCCAGCAGCGCCAGCGCGCCCAACCCGGCGTGCCGGACGACGGGTTGACGCGTGCCCGCGAACCGCAGCGCGGTCCGGGCCTGCCGCCAGGACCGCTCGGGGCTCCCGGCCGCGCCGATCCCGACCCGAACCGAATCCGGGAGCGGGACGGACTCCGGGTCCGGCGCGAGCGCGGCGGCCAGCACGACGCCCACCTCCGCCAGCGGCGCCGCCTTCACCAGCCCGGCCGGGCAGAGCAGCGCGGCGACCCGGTCGAGCGGCAGCGCCGACCGCACGGCGACGGCGACCAGTGGCCCCGGGGCGAAGCCGAGCAGCCGCAACGCCCGTGCCCGGGTGGCCTCGTCGCCGTCCGGGCTGACGGCGAGCTCCACCAGCGCGGGGTCGGCCATGGTGGTCCGGGCCGGGCCGAAGCGTTCGACGGCTGCCGCGACGGCGATGGCCAGCCGGTCGAGCAGGACCTCGTCCAACGGGCCTTCCGGGCCTGGGCGTTCCAGCCAGACCGTGCCGATCTCCTCGTCGTCCAGGGTGACCGGCACCTCGCTGGTCGCCGGCGCGGGTTCGCCGCTCGCCTCCGTCCCGTGGAGCGACACCCGGGTCACCCGCCCGGTGCCGTGCAGCCTGATCCCGGTCACGCACTCGGCGAGCCCCGCCGAGGCCCGGGCCAGCGCCGGCAGGTCCACCCGGCGGCGCATCAGCGTGTCGTAGAACGCGACGATGCGGATCGCGCCGTCCACGTACGGATCGAACCCTGACAGCCGTACGGCCAGTGCCTCCATGCCAGCAGGATAGGAGGTCCGCCCGGGCGGCACCCGCGCCGATCGGCGCGCGATCGGCGCCGGAGCCGCGACACCCGGCGGCTGACCGGCCGTCGGGCGGCCGCCAGGATGGTCGTCATGGATCCCGAACTCGAAGCGTTCATCGCCCTCTTCCCAAAGACCGACCTGGCCGACCCGGCCGACTCACGCGGCCAACTGGCCGAACTCGCGGCCGCCGTACCGGTCCCCGACACCGGGGACATGGTCGTCGAGGACCGCTTGATACCGGCCGATCCGCCGGTGCCGGTGCGGATCTACCGGCCGGCCGGGGCGCGCGGCGCCGTCGTCTGGCTGCACGGCGGCGGCTTCGTGATGGGGACGGTGGAGACCGAACACCCGTGGGCGGCCCGGCTCGCCGTGCACTCCGGCGCGGTGGTGATCTCCGTCGGCTACCGGCTGGCGCCCGAGCACCCGTTCCCGGCCGCGCTCGACGACGGCTACGCGGTGCTGTCCTGGACGGCCGAGCACTGCGCCGAACTGGGCGTCGAACCGGACCGGATCGCGGTCGGCGGCCACAGCGCCGGCGGCGGAATCGCGGCGGCGCTCGCCCTGCGGGCGCGCGACGACCGCGGGCCGGCGGTCCGCTTCCAACTGCTGCACCAGCCGGGCCTGGACGACCGGCTGGAGACCTGGTCGGCCCGCAACTTCACCGACACGCCCTGGTTCACCCGCGCCAAGGCCGTCCAGGCCTGGGGGCACTACCTGGGCGGTCGGCCCGCCACCCCGTACGCCGCCCCCGCCCGCGCGACCGACCTCACCGGACTGCCGCCGGCCTACGTCGCCACTGCCGAGCTGTGCCCGAACCGCGACGAGGACCTCGGCTACGCGCTGCGGCTGCTCCAGGCGGGCGTCTCGGTCGAGGTGCACCAGTGGCCGGGCACGTTCCACGGCTCCCAGGCGCTCGTGTCCGCCGACGTCTCCCAGCGCCAGCACGCCGAACTCGGCGCCGCGCTGCGCCGCGCCCTGGCCGACTGAACCCCGGCCCGCACCCCTTCGACGAGGACGGACCCCATGCCTCCCCCTGCCCCCTTCTCCGGCAGCCCTGCAGTACTCCCTGCAGTCCGCCCTGGACGACGTCCACCGCGCGGGCGTCCCCGGGGTGTTCGCCGAGCTCCGGGCCGCCGAACGCCCCGTGGCGCGCCGCTTCGATCACGTACGGATCCCCCGCACTCCAAGATCATCTCGGCCACCCTCTCTCACCGGCACCGGCCCAGCTCCAGGCGCCTGCGCCACCATCCGTCGACTCCCCACGGCGGCAGGGCCATCCGCAGCCCCGGGTGCGGCACGCTCCGCCGGTCGAACTCCTCGTCCAGCCGGGCGACCACCCGGCCCAGATCGGCGCGGGCACCCGCCGGGAGCCACCGCAGCACGGCCTCCAACGGGTCGCGCGCCAGCACCGGATTGCACTCGTCGCAGCCGACCTCGGGCTCCGGCAGCACCCGCCCGGGCTGCCCGAGGTACCGCCGGCACTCGGCCAGCGCCTGGCACACCGCGTTCGGCTCCAGCCGCTCGTCCTCCAGCCGCCGGATCGCCGCCCGGGTCAGCCCCGAGACGCCACGGATCCGGCGCACGAGCACCACTCCACCGGGGCGCCGACGCTCTGCGCGCAGCCCCTTCGGCCGCCTACGCGGCATCGCTCCCGAGGGTCGTCACGGCGCCATCCTGGCACGGACACCGCTACCGGGACACCGGATTCGATGTCCCGGGACCGTCCTGAGACGGCCCTCGGCCTGCCGATGGGCGTCGTACGCCGTCGGCAGGCCGGGGAACGGGGCTCCTGCGGTCAGTTGAACTGGTCCGGGTGCGGGCCGGTGCGCAGGTCGCGGTCGGTGGCGGCGATGGCGGCCAGGTCCTGCTCGGTGAGCTCGAAGTCGAAGACGTCGAGGTTCTGCCGGATCCGGGCCGGGGTGGCGGACTTGGGGATCACGATGGTGCCGAGCTGGAGGTGCCAGCGCAGGACGACCTGGGCCGGGGACTTTCCGGTGCGCCGGGCGATGGCGGTGACGGCCGGGTCGTCGAGGACGGCGCCCTGGGCGAGCGGGCTCCAGGCCTCGGTGGCGATGCCGTGCCGGGCGTGCAGGGCGCGCAGTTCGGTCTGCTGGAGGCCGGGGTGCAGCTCGATCTGGTTGACGGCGGGCACGAGTTCGCTGTGGTCGAACAGCCGGGTCAGGTCGGCGGCTCGGAAGTTGGAGACGCCGGCCGCCCGGATCCGGCCCTCGGCGGCCAGCCGTTCGAGGGCGCGCCAGGTGTCGAGGTAGCGGTCGCGCTCCGGGGCGGGCCAGTGGATCAGGTAGAGGTCGAGGTGGTCGAGGCCGAGCTTGCCGAGGCTGGTGTCGAAGGCGCGCAGGGTGGCGTCGTAGCCCTGGTCGGCGTTCCAGACCTTGGTGGTGACGAAGAGCTCCTCGCGCGGGAGGCCGGAGGCGGCCAGGGCGTCGCCGACGCCGGTCTCGTTGCCGTAGGCCGCGGCGGTGTCGATGCTGCGGTAGCCGGCTTCGAGGGCGGCGGTGACGGTGGCGGCGGTCTCCCCGTCCGGCACCTGCCAGACGCCGAAGCCGAGTTGGGGGATCTCGACGCCGTTGTTCAGCTTCACGGTCGGAACGGTCGGAACGGTCGGAACAATCGGAGCGGTCGGAACATTCGGAACGGTCGACGGGTGAGAGGTGTTCACAGTTGTTACGGTCCTTCAGTCAGTGGATTCGGGTCAGTGGTGAACGGGGATCCGCGCCTCGGCGGCCTCGGCGGTGACGTCGATCCCGGCGGTGACGTCGACCTCGGCGCTGACGGCGGCCCCGCCGGCCCGGCGCTCCAGGGCCGCGGACCACAGCGCGAGGACGAGGGCGGCCGCGGCGAGCAGGGCGCCGACCCAGTTGGGGGCGGTGTAGCCGAGCCCGGCCGAGATGACCAGCCCGCCGAGCCAGGCGGCCAGGGCGTTGCCGAGGTTGAAGGCGCCGATGTTGACGGCCGAGGCGAGGGTCGGGGCGCCGTGCGCGTGGTCCAGGACGCGCTTCTGCAGCGGCGGGACGGTGGCGAAGCCGAGGGCTCCGACCAGCAGGACGGTCGCCGCGGCGGCGATCTTGTTGTGGGCGGTGAGGGTGAACAGGGCCAGCACCACGGCGAGGCCGCCGAGGGTGGTGTACAGCAGCGGCATCAGTCGGCGGTCGGCGAACTTCCCGCCGATCAGATTACCGAGGAACATCCCGACGCCGAACAGCACCAGCAGCCAGGTGACCGAGCCCTCGGAGTAGCCGGCGACGTTGGTCATCATCGGCGCGATGTAGGTGATCGCGGCGAACACCCCGCCGAAGCCGAGCACCGTCATCGCCATCGCGAGCAGCACCTGGGGGTTGCGGAAGGCGGTCAACTCGCCGCGCAGCCGGGTTCCTTCGGCGCGGGGCAGCGCGGGGACGAGCTTGGCGATGCCGAGCAGGCCGAGCAGGCCCAGGGCGGCGACGGCGGTGAAGGTGGTGCGCCAGCCGACGGCCTGGCCGACGAGGGTGCCCAGCGGGACGCCGACGATGTTGGCGACGGTCAGCCCGGTGAACATGGTGGCGATGGCGCCGGCCTTCTTCTGCGGGGCGACCAGTTCGGCGGCGACCACCGAGCCGATGCCGAAGAACGCGCCGTGGGCCAGCGAGGTCACGATCCGGCCCGCGAGCATCAGCGGGAAGCTCGGGGCGACGGCGGACAGCAGGTTGCCGACCGTGAACAGGCCCATCAGCAGCATCAGCATGGTCTTGCGGCTGATCCTGGTGCCCAGCACGGTCATCAGCGGGGCGCCGATCACCACGCCGAGCGCGTAGCCGGTGACCAGCAGGCCGGCGGTGGGGACGGAGACGCCGTAGTCACCCGCGATCCGGGGCAGCAGACCCATGATCACGAACTCGGTGGTCCCGATCCCGAAAGCCCCGATGGCGAGGGCGAGAAGTGCGAGAGGCATGGCGCGACCCTTCATGCGATGACTACAGCGCCTTACAGGCCTCGACAATAGTTGCAATCGCTCCATACTTGCAAGCGCAACGATTGCAGGCGCCGTAGACCGGCTATCGCCGCAGAATCACCGCCCCCCGCATCCCCACCTTGAGCGCCACCACCCGAGCGCCACCGCCCGCCCCCGTCGTCAGGCCGCCGGCCGCTCCGCGCACCTGGTCACGAAGTCGGCGATGGCCTCCTCCATCCGGGTGAGCCCCGGCTCCTCCAGCGGGTAGTGCCCCGCGTTCTCCAGCAGCACCGTCTCCACCGGCACCCTGGTGATCCGAGACAGGAACGGCACGCTCAGGTGGTGCGGGGTCCAGCGGTCCTCGGCGGGCTGGGTGAGCAGCACCGGGCAGGCGTCGAAGTCCTCGGGCTCGACGGCGGGGGCGTAGTTCAGGTAGCGGTCGAGGAAGCGGACGCTCACCCAGTTCGCGGCCGAGGTGCGGTCCTTCATGAACACCCTCATCGCGCCCGGGTCGTTGGCCAGCGCGGACATCTTGGAGGCCAGGCTCATCGGGTACTTCAGCGCGGCGGCCGGGGTCCTGGCCGCCAGCCCCATCAGCGGCACGCCCGCGCGGACGGTGAGCCTGTCGTGGGCGGTCTCCTCTCGGACGGTCCGGTCGCGCTGGTCGAGGAAGGTCATGCCGACGATGCCGGCCAGGGTGCCGCGCGGGGCCTTGGCGGCGACGTGGTAGGTGACCATGCCGCCCGCACTCAGCCCGTAGAGCACGATCGGGCGGTCGTCGCGGGTCCGCTCGTACGCGAGGAAGTCCACGACCAGGTCGACCCAGTCGTCGTACGAGGGGGTGCTGCCCGGCCGGACCTCGGTGAGGCCGTAGCCGAGGTTGTCCAGGGCGACGGTCTCGAAGCCGCGGGCGGCCAGCGGGGCGCCCAGGATCAGCGACATCTGGCGGCCGTTGGTGCCGACCCCGTGGTGCAGCACGACCTTGGCCTGCGCCTCGGGGTTGCGGTAGCGGTCGAGGTGGACGCGGTGCCCGCGCCAGTTCCAGAACTCCTCGCCGGGCGCGGTGGCGTCGGTCAGCCGCAGCCGGGCGGGCAGGAACTGCTGGAGGTCGCGCCAGGCCTGCTGGTCGCGGTAGTGGGTGGGGGTGGCGGTGCTCATGGTCGGTGGCCTTTCGGGTGCGGCCCGCCGATGGGGGTCAGGCCGGGGGAGCCTCGGGGCGGTCGAGCGCCCCTCGGGTGATCATCCGTACGCCCTCGGCGAGGTCGCGGCGGGCGGTCCCGGCGTCACGCAGGTCGTCCTCCAGCCCCCGGGTGAAGGTGAGCAGGACGGCGGCGGCCCGGCGCGCGGTGTCCGGGGCGGTCTCGGCGAGGGCGGCGGTCAGGAGCTCGGCCAGGTCGTCGACGTAGTCGGTGATCAGCTCGGGCGCCTGGGCGGTGGCGGCGTTCAGCAGTTCCTGGGCGTGGGCGGGACTGTCCCGCCACAGCCGGATGGCGACCTCCAGCTTCACCCCGAGCACGGCGAGGACCTTCTCCTCGGGCGTGTCCGCGGCCGCCGCGGCCGCACGGGCGGCCGTCCGGGCCCGCTCCAGTGCGGACCGGACGACCTTGACCACCGCCTCGTCCTTGCTCCCGACGTACTTGTAGACCGTCGGGCGCGACATCTGCGCCTCTTCGACGATGTCGGACACGGTGGTGCGGCGGTAGCCGTTGCGGGCGAAGCAGCGGTAGGCGGCTTCGAGCACCAGCTGTGCGGGTGGAACCTTCGGCATGCTACGAATTTAACACTCGATGCCAGATGTGTAAACAACAGAGCGCCGACGAGGGCCCCGAAGGCCACCCGTCCGGCAGCCGGACCACGGCCGGGAACGACGAAGGCGAGGAGTTCGGGAACTCCGAACTCCTCGCCACTGCCGAAGTGACGCGCCAGGGGGCCTTGCGGCAAGGCCCGCTGAGGGCGCAGACCATCGCCCTGGGCCGGACCTTCGGTGGGTGGGCGGCTACCGCGGGGCGAGCTTGATCATCGCGAACGGGGCACCCTGCGGATCGGTGACCACCGTCATCCGACCGGCCATCATGTCGAAGGGCGGGACGAGGACGTTGCCGCCGCTGCGGACCAGGGCGTCGACCGAGGAGTCCGCGTCGTCGACCGCGAAGTAGCTGAGCCAGTGCGCGGGGGTGCCGGGCGGGTCGTTGCTGAGCAGGGTGGCGCCGCCGACCGGGCGGCCGCCGATCTTCAGCTCCCAGTACTCGACGTCGCCCGCCATCCGTACGATCTCGATGCCGAAGGCCTCACCGTAGAAGGCGGTGGCGCCCTCGATGTCGCTGGTGTGCAGTTCGTTCCAGGTCAGCGCGCCGGGCTCGTTGACCACCTGGGCGCCGGAGAAGTCCAGCGCCTGCCAGACGCCGAACACCGCGCCCTGCGGGTCGGCCGCGATCAGCATCCGACCGATGGTGCCGACGTCCATCACCGGGACCAGCAGGGTGCCGCCCGCCGCCACGATGGCGTCCTGGGTGGCCTGGGCGTCGGTGCTGGCCAGGTAGCTGGTCCACACCGTGGGCGGCTCCGGCATGCCCTCGGGGGCCATCGCCGGGCCGATGCCGGCGGCCGCCTTGCCGTTCAGCAGGCAGACGGCGTACCCGCCGAACTCGGCCGGGCCGGGCTGGCCCTGCCAGCCGAACAGGTCGCGGTAGAAGTCCAGCGCGGCCTGCTGGTCCTTCGCCATCAGATCGACCCAGCACGGGGTGCCGGTCACGTACGGGGTGGTGACTTCGGGCATGGTCGCTCTTCCTCTTCCTCTGAGGTCCCCCGAGTCACCCTCGCGTCCCGCCCCGGGATCCGCCACCCGAGACGCCCCCACGGCCCACCGCGGCCCTCCCCGGCCGGCTGCGCAGATCCACCTCTGTGGCAGGTCGCCGATCCCCACGAGTCGCACCCCGTACCGGCCCCCTGCGATTGACCCACCCCGACTGATCGTCAGAAAGCGCTCCCCCGTAGGTTCGTACCGTGACGGGCGGCCGCGATCGCAGCCGCCCGACGGAACCGCACGCGCAAGGAGCGGCCATGACCATCGACACCCCCGGGAACGACCAGGAGGCGGCGGCGCTGGCCGCGCTCGGCAGCCGGGTGCTCGCCGAGGCCGGGCACGGCGACATGATCTGGGGACACCTGGCGGTCCGCGACCCGGCCGGGCGCGGGGTCTGGATGAAGGCCTCCGGCTGGGGCCTGGAGGAGATCGACCAGGACCGGGTGCTGCTGGTCTCCTGGGACGGCGAACGGCTCGCGGGCGGTGAGGGGCTCCCGGACGGCGGGCGGGTGCACCTGGAGTACCACATCCACACCGAGGTGCTGCGGGCCCGCCCGGACGCCCAGGTCTCGCTGCACACCCATTCCGGCACCGTCAACGCCTTCGCCTCGCTCGGCGAGCCGCTCCGGCCGCTCAGCCACGACGCCGTGGCCTTCGCCGAGCACGGCCTGCCGACCTTCGGCGCCACCGCCAACCTGATCCGCACCCCGGAGCTGGGCCGGGCCCTGGCCGCCGACCTCGGCCCGGCCCGGGCCTGTTTGATGCCCCAGCACGGGCTGCTCACGGTCGGCCGGGACATCGCCCACGCGGTGATGTACGCCGTGCTGCTGGAACGCGCCTGCGGGCTCCAGCTCACCGCCCTGGCGGCGGGCGGACCGAAGCGCTGGACCGGGCACCGGGAGAGCCTGGAGAAGGACGCGCTGGTCTGGTCCGCCGGCCAGATCGAGGCCGGCTGGGACTACTGGGTCCGGCGCACCGAGCGCCCGGCGCAGCGGTAACCACGAGGCGCCCGGCCCCCGGCGCTGCGGACGCCGGGGGCTGAGGGCGCCGGGGGCTGCGGACACCGGGGGCCGGTCGAGCCCGGCCGTCACGCGAAGCGGGAGCTCCGGACCGGGCCGGACGAGCCGATGCGGTCGCGCGGGCCCGCAGCGGGCCAGCCGGCCGCGCGGGTGGCGAAGGCCGTGAGGATGTCGTCCGGGTCAGCCGGGGTCTCGCCGTCGCCCTCCGGGGCGGTCGGGGCGGCGGCCAGGATCGCCTCGGCGAGTTCCTCGGCCGAGCGTCCGTCGGGCTCGGCCTCCTCCGGTTCGCCGTCCTCGTCGAACTGCAGGCCGGGCTCCCACGGGGCGTGCACGATCTGCCCCAACAGCGTGGAGACGTCGGCCGTCACGGCCGGCGGGTCGGTCCAGCAGGTGGCGTGCTCGAAGAGGAGCTCGCCCTCCGCCCGCTCGTTCAGCTGCGCCACCACGGCGGGGTCGCACTCGTTCAGGTCGTACGCGACCACCAGCACGCCCGGCGCACCCGGCTGGTACGGCGCGGCCGGCACGCCCAGCAGCCGGGCCGCCGCCAGCCCGAGGGCCCGGCTGCCCCGGTCGGCCAGCAGTCCGACCGAGGCGGGCTTGCGGTCGGTGGCGGCCAGGACGGTCCGCAGCCGCTCCAGGCCGTACCGGCAGTACTCGAAGTCGTCCTGGAGGTAGGCCCAACGGCCGGTCATGCCCTGGTCGAACCCGTGCGGCGAGAGGGTGGTGAGCAGGCCGCCGGTGAGCACGTGGTGCCAGCCGCGCAGGTCCCGGTCGTCGACGGGTGGCAGGGCCGCCGCCCGCTCCAGCATCCGGCCGACCCTCTGACCCGGGCCCACCCAGACGTCCTCGGGGGCCGACAGCGCCCCGTACACCTCGCGGGCCAGCGGTATCCGGCCGCTCATCAGCGCGTTGTAGACCGTCAGATAGCGGTCCGGCCAGTCGTCGAGCCGGGCGTCGTGCTCGCGCAGCACGGCCAGCGCCTCGGTGTGCCGCTCGCAGCCCTCCAGCGCGGAGACCAGCTCCAACAGCACCTTGCGCAGGCCGAGCTGCCGGCCGGCCTCCGCCTTGGGCTTGCGGCGGAACAGGCCGGTGCGCGCCGGAGCGGCGGGCGGCGCCTGGACCAGCCGCAGCGCCTCCCGCAGCGCGGGGACGGCCACCGCGTCGATGCCGCGCTCGACACAGGCGTAGCCGTACGCGTAGAGCCGGTCGGCGTCCCCGGGCCCGGCCGCCAGTGCCCTCGAAGCCTCCGCCAGATCCCGGAAACCGGCGCCCTTGGCCAACTTGGCCACCAGCGGGGCGACTTCGGCGGGCGGGAGGCGGTCCGCGGCGGAGCGCAGCGTCCGCATCGCTCCCTGCGAGTCGCCGGACTCGTAGAGCTCCCAGGCTTCGGACAGTTCGGTGGCCATGTGTCTCCGGGGTCGGGGGGGTGTCAGGACCTCAGGATGATCCCCGGCCGACCGCCCTCCGGGCAAATCGATTTCCGCTGGTCGTTGCCGCTGGCCAGGGCCCGGCCCACTACCTCAGCAGGAAGTCGTACACCGCCTGCCGTCCGGCCGGGTTCGTCGCCCGGTTCTGCACCGAGTGGGCCGCCCCGGACACGATCACGATCTCCGGGTCGTGCGCCAACTCGGCCTGCTGGTAGAGCAGTTCGTAGGGCGTGGCGAGGTCCCGGTCACCGCCGAGCAGCAGCACCGGCACGTCCGGCAGTCTGTGGTGCGGCGACGGCACCGGCGGCACCTGCTCGCGCGGCCAGTCCAGGCAGACCAGGAGGCTGCCCAGCCCGGTCGCGGTCGCCGGGTCGAACGGCCAGGTCTGCTCGGCGGTCAGCCGCTGCCGAGTGCGCTCCAGCGCGGCCGCGCGGCCCGCGACGGGGGTGTCGGCGGTGCCCCACGGGAAGCGCGAGTCGGCGCACAGGGCGGCGGAGTGCAGGCCCTGGCTGAGTTCCTCGGCGGGCGCGGCGTCGACCACCTGGTGGACGAGCGCGAAGAGGTCCTGGAGCTTCGCGGGCTGTCCGGCGGCGGCCTCGTGGAGGGCTTCCGGGAACCCGCCGAAGTCCGGGTCGATGAACTCGAAGCCGGTGAGCGCGCTCAGGATCTGCGCCCCGTCGCCGTACCGCCGCACCGTGGCGGCAAGGTCGGCGGCCGGGTCGGTGGTGCAGCCGGTGGCCTGGCAGGCGGCCCGCAGCACCCGGGCGGTGGCGGGCATCGCGGCCAGGTCGAGCGGGTCGAAACCCCCGGGCGGCGCCACCGAGTCGAGCACCAGCCGGGCCACCCGCGTCGGGTGGGTGAAGGCGTACCGCTCGGCGACCACGGTGCCGTAGGAGACGCCGTCCAGACTGAGCCGCCGGTCGCCGAGGGCGTGGCGCAGCAGGTCGATGTCGGCGACGGTGTCCGCCGTGGTGTAGTGGCGGGCGTCCGGGCCGAGGGCGGCGGCACAGTCGGTGATCGACTGCCGGCGCGGCACGACGAGGTCGGAGGAGCCCATGTCCGCCTGGAGGCCCGGGCATTGGAGCGCGCCCCGGCCGGTGCCGCGCTGGTCGTACATGACCAGGCGGTAGTCCTTGAGGACGGGCGCCAGCTTGTCCGCCATCCGCTTGATCGACGGCACGCCGGGCTGGCCCGGGCCGCCGGTGAGGTACAGCAGGTCGCCCTTGGGGGCGTCGGCGTTGCCGGTCGTCGCCACGTCGAGTTGGAGGGTGCCGGGGGTGGCGCCGCTGTGGTCGAGCGGCACGGTGATGCTTCCACAGGTGAACTCCGGGGCGTCCGGGCAGGGGGCCTGCCCGGTGATCCCGCCGCCGGGCCCGGGCTGTGCTTCGGCCGACGCCGTGGCGGCGGGGCCGGCCAGGGTGGTGCCGGCGACCACCGCGACGGCGCCCAGCAGGGCGGCGATGCGACCGCGCGTGCTCGTCATGTTCGTCCTCCCGCTCACGCCGCGTCCGGACGGACGCGGTCACGGGAGCAGCCTGCGCCCCGGGGTACGTCGATGGCGAGCGTCCGGACGGCACTCGGCCGGAAACGAACCACCCGGCGGCACCGGCCCGGAGGGCGGCGTCGGGTCAGACGGCGGAACGCAGGGCGTGCAGGCCGGCCCGGCTGCCGGAGAAGACGGTCGAACCGGTGGCCGTCAGGAACACCCTGGTGTACTCGGTGTCGGACTTGAGCTGCTCCGGTTCGTCCCGCCAGCGCGGCCGACCGGTCGCCAGGTCGAAGGCGAACAGCCGGTCGTCGTTCGTCCCCACGTAGACGGTGCCGTCGGCGGCGGTCATCGAGCTCATCCCGCGCCCCGTGCCCACCGGTACCCCGGCCGTCCAACGGGTGTCACCGGTGTCCGCGTCCAGCGCCATCAGCCGGTCCCCGCTGAGCAGGCACACCGTCCGGTCGGCGGCGGCGAGCGGGCCCGCCACCGGCAGCCACCGGCGCTGCCACCGCACCTGGCCGGTGGCCGCGTCCAGCGCGAGGGCCGTGTAGGAGTCCGGCTGGCCACCGCTGTACCCGAGGTGGACGAGCCCCCGGTGGATCACCGGAGGGGCTTCGAGGGCGACCACGGCGTCCTGGGTCCAGAGCCGGGCGCCGCTGCGCGCGTCCAGGGCGAGCAGCCCGCCGTCCCGGCCGGCCACGTACACGGCGTCACCGGCGTGCGCCAGCACCCCCGTGACGGCCACGGCCTCCGGATCGCTGCTCCAGCGCAGGCCGCCTCCGACCGCGTCGTAGCAGTGCAGCGCGGCGCCGTGGACCGCGAACACGCCGCCCGCGCCGATGACCGGCCCCGAGGTCTCCGGGGTCTCGGACCACTCCGGCAGCGACACCTCCCAGCGCTGCTCCCCCGAGGCGGCGTCGAGGACCTGCATCCCGGCGGTGGAGACCACGCACACCACGCCGTCCCCCGCGGCCAGGTGCCAGCCGCCCGAGTCGGCCAGCTGCCAGCCGTCCAGGCGGTTCACCGGCGGGGCCGCCTTGACCGCCCGGCTCCAGCGCACCGCCCCGGTGCCCGGATCGAGCGAGCGCACCGTGCCGTCGTACCCCGAGGCGAACAGCCCCCGCTGCGCACCGCTCGGCAGGACCACCCGCCCGCCCGCGCCGGCCGAGCTCCACAGCCGCGGCCCGTGCACGGCGTCCCGGCGCGCCCACCAGGCGGCCCCGCCCACCACGGCGAGCGCGCCGAGGCCTCCGGCAGCGCTCAGCAGCAGCCGCCGGCGGTGGAGCCGGGGTGCGGTCACGGGCGGGATCGGTTCGTGCTGTGTGGTGTCGGTGTTCACACCGACCAGGACTTCGCACACGGACTTCCGGTTCCCGGTCCTGGCGGGCAGTACGGGAGGGGCGTCAACGGGGCGACAGGATCCGGCAGATGTCGTCCTCGGTGCAGGTGGCCGGGTCGGTCGCGGCCGCCGTCCCGGTCAGGCGCAGCAGTTCGGCCCGGGCCCGGGTGAGCTCCGCGATGCGCTGCTCGACCGCGTGGAGGTGGTCGGCGAGCAGCGCCGTCACGTGCCCGCAGGGCGCCTGCCCGTCGTCGCGGATCCGCAGGACCTCGCGGATCTCGCCGAGGGTCAGCCCGGCCGCCTGGGCGTCGCGGACGAAGGCGAGCCGGTCGGCCGCCCGGGGTGGGTAGTCGCGATAGCCGCCGGGGGTGCGGGGTGGGGCGGGCAGCAGGCCGGCCTGCTCGTAGAAGCGGACCGCCTTGGTCGACACCCCCGCCCGGGCGGCGAGCTCTCCGATGCGCATGGCTCCAGGCTACGACTTGACCTTCCAGTGCGCTGGAAGGTCTACCGTGCACGGCGGGGGCGACGAGAGGACGTGGAAACGGTGGAACTGACCATCCTGGCGGTCCCGGACTGCCCGAACGCCCCGCTGCTGCGTGGGCGGCTCGACGAGGCGCTGGCCGGGCTCGGGCGCCCGGTGGAGGGGATCCGTGAGGTCCTGGTGACCGACGGGGAGCGGGCGGAGGAGCTGGGCATGTGCGGCTCGCCGACGCTGTTGATCGACGGCGTCGACCCCTTCGCCGACCCCTTCGCCGGGCCCGGCCGACCGGCGGGCCTCTCCTGTCGGCTGTTCCGGGACGCGTCCGGCGCGCTCTGCGGGGCGCCCACCGTCGACCAGCTGCGCGGGGCCCTGCGTGCCGCGGAGCAGCAGTAGCAGCTGTCAGCCGGCCGGGCGCAACGCGTCGCCGAGCTCTCCGATCAGCGCCCGCGGGCGACGACGGCAGCCGGTGGAACCGGCCGAGGGCCGGGAGCCGGGTAGGGTACCCCGATCATGACGACGGAGCGGCGGGACGGGCGGATGACGGCCGAAGTGGCAGCGGTGCGGGAGCAGTTGGCGGGTGCGGCGCGGGCCGCCCTGGGTGGCGGTCGGCGGCTGGCGCGGGCGGAGCGGCTCTCGGGCGGCAGCAAGAAGGGCGTGTACCGCCTGGTGCTGGACGACGGCACGACGGCGTTCGCCTACCGCTGGGACGACGCCGAGAACTACTGGCCGGCCGCCGAGGGCGACGACGACCTCGCCGACCCGTTCTCCCCCGGTCTCGGACTGGACCTCTTCGAGGCCGCGCACGCCCGGCTGGCCGGGCTGGGCGTGCGGGTACCGGCCATCCGGCTGGTCGACCGGGACGGGGTGCACGGGCCGTCCGATCTGGCGGTCGTCGAGGACGTCCGGGGCGAGAGCCTGGAAGCGCTGCTCGCCCGCGACCGGCGGGCCGCTGCCCCGGTGCTGGAGCGGCTCGGTGAGGCCCTGGCGGCGATGCGCGGCCACCGGGCGCCCGGGTACGGCAAGGTGGCGGTGGTCGACGCGGGCGGGCGTTCGCACGGCGGCTCGTGCGAGGAGGTGGTGCTGGCCCGGGCCCGGCGGGACCTCGCCGAGGCGGCGGTGCGCGATCCGCGGATCGCACGGGCCCGTGACCGGTTGGAGGAACGGCTGACGGAGCTGGCGGCGGCGGTGCGCCCGCGCGCCGAACACGCCGTGGTGCACGGCGAGTTGGGGCCGGACCACGTGCTGGTGGACCCCGTCGGGCGGCCGACCCTGATCGACCTCGAAGGCACCATGTACTTCGACGTCGAGTGGGAGCACGTCTTCCTGCGGATCCGGCTGCACGACGACTACCGTCCGCTGGCGGCCGCCGGGCTGGACGGGCACCGGATCGCGCTCTACCTGCTGGCGCAGCGGCTCTCGCTGACGGCGGGGCCGCTGCGGCTGTTGGACGGGGACTTCCCCGACCGGGCGACGATGGCGGGGATCGCCGAGTACAACCTGAACCGGGCGCTCGACCTGGCCGGTGGCGGGCCCGGATGAACGGTCCCGCAGCCGAGCTGCCCGGGCGTTGATCCTGTGTTGATCGGACCGTGCGAGCGTAGCCCCGTCCACCGAATCCCCGACGGGGGCTCGGTGTTCGGTCCCGGTAGTTGTCGGTAGACGGTAGTTGTCGGTAGAGAGGCGCACTCGGATGGTCAAGCACCGCAGCAGCACCCGCATCGCAGCCCGGCTCGCCTCGCTGGCGGTCGCCGTGGGGCTGGTCGTCCTGCCGCAGGTCGGCGCGTCGGCGTCGGCGGCGAACGCCCCGCGGGTGGGGACGCACCAGACCGCCGGGGGCGTGACGGGCCCGGGCGGCCGGCAGCACATCGACGAGTGGAACGGCACCGGGGCCTGGTGCGTCAGCTGCGTGAAGCGTCACGGGTCGTAGCCCGGCCGCGATCAGTCCTCGGCGGGCAGGGTGACCAGCTCGCCGAGGAGGGTCGCGACGTCGGCGGCGTCCGGGAGGCCGAGGCCCTCGAAGATGGCGTGCGCCTCGTGCAGGCGGTCCCGGGAGGCGGCCGGGCGGCCGAGTTCGGCGAGCGAGCGGCCCAGGACGACCAGTGCGTACCCCTGGTCGCGGCGGGCGCCGGTCTCCACGGTGATGGCCAGTGCCGTCCGGGCCTCCTCGGCCGCCTGCTCGGGCCGGCCCAGGGCCAGCAGGGCTTCGGCGAGCCGTACGCCCGCCAGCGCCTCCCGGTCGCGGCGGCCCGCGGCGGCGGCGACGGCCCGGCACTCCCGGAAGCGTTCCGCCGCCTCCTGGTACCGGCCGAGACCGTGCAGCGCCAGACCGAGGACGTACAGGGTGTACGCGGTGCCGGCGGTGTCACCGAGGGCGCGAACCTCGGGCAGCACCTGCTCGCAGGTGACGGCGGCCTCCTCGGCCCGGCCGTGCCGGACCTTGGCGAGCGCGGCGTTGACGGTGCCGGTCACCGCGCCGGAGCGGTGGCCCAGTCGGCGGGCGAGGTCGACCGACTCCTCGAAACGGCGGATCGCCTCCTCGTTGCGGCGCAGAGTCTGGGCGATCAGGCCGAGGTCGTTGAGCACCTGGCGCAGGATGACGGTGTCCCCGGCCGCGCGGCTGGCCCGTTCCGCCAGCTCCGCCTCGGCGCGGGCCTCGTCCAGCCGGGTGGCGGCGATCCTGAGCCCGCAGAGCAGGAAGCGGGCCCGGCCCTCGGCGAAGCGGTCGCCGCCGGTGGTGGCGGCGCCGATCAGGGCGAGCACCGAGGCTTCCAGTCGGTCGCCGAGTTCGCCCGGGCCGAAGGGGCTGAGGGCGATCAACAGGTCGGTCACCTGGCGGAGTTGGGCGGCCGGGGCCGGTTCACCGGCCAGCCGCCCGGCCAGCGCGATCGCGCCCGGGCCCTCCGCGCGGACCCAGGCCCGGGCGGCGGACAGGTCCCCGAGCACGGGCCCCGCCGAGACCTGATGGCCGACCGGCTGCGGTGCGGCGGCCGCCGGCTCGCCGGCCACCGCGGGTGCCGGGTCAGCGGACCGCGCGACGGGTTCGCCGTCCGGGTCCGGTCCGGTCGGTCGCGCGCCCGGCAGGATCGACCGGACCGGGCCGAGCGCCCCGGCCACCGGGTCGCCCGGCACCGCGAGCTGGAAGGCCGTCCGGGCGCCGGCCAGCAGGTGGCCGAGCAGCCGGGCGCGGGCCGCCACCGCCTCCTCGGCACCGAGGGCGTGCGAGGTACGGCGGGCGAAGCCGCGCAGCAGGTCGTGGTAGCGGTAACGGCCGGCGGTGAGCGAGTCGAGCATCGCGGCGTCGACCAGCGACTCCAGCAGTTCCTCGGCCTCGTCGGGCCCGAGGTCCAGCAGGGCCGCGGCGGCGTCCAGGCCGAGGTCGGGCCCCTCGGCCCAGGCGGCCAGCCGGAAGGCCCGGGCCTGGTCCGAAGTCAGCTGACGGTAGCCCAGCTCGAAGGCCGCGCCGACGGCCAGGTCCCCCATCCGCAGTTCGTCGATCCGGCGCTGTTCGTCGGCGAGCCGCTCGCCGAGGCTGGCGATGGTCCAGCGCGGGCGGGCGGCGAGCCGGGCGGCGGTGATCCGCACGGCGAGCGGCAGGTGGCCGCAGGCCGCGGCCAGGTCATGGGCGGCCTGCGGTTCGGCGGCCAACCGCGGCTCCCCGATCACCCGGCCGAGCAGCCGGACGGCCTCCTCCGGGGTGAAGACGTCCAGGTCCAGTTGGACGGCGGTGGGCAGGCTGCTGGGGCGGGTGCGGCTGGTGACCAGCGCGCCGCAGTCGGGTGAGCCGGGCAGCAGCGGGCGGATCTGCGCGGTGTCGCGGGCGTCGTCCAGGACGACCAGCAGGCGCCGTCCGTCGGTGAGCGAGCGAAACAGCGCGGTGCGGTCGGCGGTGCTGTCCGGTACGGCTTCGGGGCGGGTGCCGAGCGCGGCCAGGAAGGCGGCGAGCACGTCGGCGGGGCTGGCCGGTTGGGCGTCGGCGCCGCGCAGGTCGGCGTAGAGCTCCCCGTCGGGGAAGGCGCAACGGGCGCCGTGGGCGGCGTGCAGGGCCAGTGCCGTCTTGCCGACGCCGCCCATACCGACCACGGACACCACGGGTAGGGCGTCCCGGGCGGGGGCGGTGAGGGCGGCCCGGATCGCCTCGACCTGGACCGCCCGGCCGATGAAGTCCCCTGGTGCGGGCGGAAGTTGGGCCGGACGGGGTGGGCCGAAGGAGGCCGCGGCCGGCTCGGCCCGCCCGGATGCCTCGCCGGGCGGCTCTTCGGCCGCTCGCGCCACTTCGACCGCTTCTGCCGCTTCTGCCGCTCCGACCCCTCCGACCGCCGCAGCCGGCTCAACCGGCACGGCCGCCACGGCCGTCCGGGACTCCCCGCACTCCTCCCCGCTCAGGATCCGCCGGTGCAGCTCGGCGAGCTCCGGCCCCGGCTCGACGCCCAGTTGCTCCACCAGCACCTCGCGCACCCGCCGGAACGCCGCCAGCGCGTCCGCCTGCCGACCGCTGCGGCTCAGCGCCCGCATCAGCAGGCCGTGCGGCCGTTCGCGCAGCGGGTGTTCGGTGGTCAGCGCGGTCAGCTCGGGCACGCAGCGGGCCGCCCGGCCGAGCGTCAGGTCGAGGGCGAGGCGTTCCTCCAGCAGCGCGAGCCGCAGCTCCCCGAGCCGGTCGCGCTGGCGTTGCGCGTACGGGCCGGGGATTCCGGCCAGCGGCTCACCCTGCCACAACTCCAGTGCCTGGTTGAGCAGTTCACGCGCCTGTGCGGGGCTCCCGGCGGCCGCCCCGGCCTCCGCGCGGACCGCCAGCCGCTCGGCCACCTGGGCGTCCACCGCCCCCGGGGGCAGCACCAGCCGGTAGCCGTCACCGAGCGAGACCAGGACGGTGGGCGTCCGGTGGCCGGGTTCCAGCAGCTTGCGCAGCCGCCAGGCGTAGGTGCGGACGGTGGTGGTCGCGGCCTGCGGCGGCTCCTCCCCCCAGAGTGCCTCGATCAGGTCGGCCGCGCCGGCCGCCCCGCCCGGACGCAGCAGCAGGACCGCGAGCATCGCCTGCTGCTGCGGGCTGCCGAGCCGCAGCGCCACCTCGTCCCGCCGGCCGCGCATCGGCCCGAGCACCGAGAACGCGAGCTCCGCGACTCCTTCGACCACGCCTTGCCCCCCGTTCGACCGCGGGTCACGCGGCTGTCGATCTTCGTTCGTCCGGTGCACAGATTAGGCAGAGGAACTGCTCGCTGCCGAGTCCTTCGCACATCCGGGGCGCTCTCGGTGCGGCCGCGTTGATCGGGCGTCGATCGGCGTCGCTCGGGCGTTGACCTTCGGTCGATCGGGTGTTGATCGGTCCTGCCTAGTGTTCCTGGTGTCGGAAGGGCCACGGAGCCTACGGAACATCGGCGGCCCGCCCTTCCCGACGACAATCCGCTGGATCCCCTGAAAGGTGGTTCGCCATGAACGACATCCTTGAGCTCGACGTCCTGGAGATCAACGCCCCGGCCCAGGAGGAGACCGAGGCGCAGAACGCGGCCGTCGCCGCCTCCTGGCCGTACTCCTGCAACTCGACCCGCAACTCGCGCTGCTGCGACTGACCCACAGCTCCCGGTGCGGCGGCCACATTCCCCCGGCCGCCGCACCGGGCTTTTCCGTCCCGGGCCGTTACCGCGTCCTGCCCGCCCCCTTCGTAGGAGAGCCAGCCATGCCGGACACGCCGACCTTCGCCTGCGGCGAGGTCGCCTTGCTGCGGGCCGCCGTCCGGCCGGCCCGCTCCCTCCCCGAGCGCCCCGCCCCGCGGACCACTGAGTCCCCCTCCCCGCAGAGCACCGCCCCCACCTCCCGGGACACCGACCTCGACCAGCTGCGCGCCGCACTCGGCGACGAGCTGCTGCGCGAGGCCGTCGCCGTGTCCAGCCCCTCGCTCAGCCGGGTGCTCGACCAGGTCGAGGCCGGGCTGCCGGTGAAGCCCAAGCAGCTGCGCAAGGCGGCCCGCGCGGTCACCCGCTACCGACTCCGGATGTCCGACCGGGCCACCCCGTTCGGCCTGATGGCCGGGGTGGCCGTCGCCCGCTTCGCCGACCGCCCCGCGGTGCGCTGGGGCGGGCGCCCGCGCAAGGCGGCCCGCCCCGACCAGGAGTGGCTGACCGGGCTGGTCGCGGCGCTGGAACGCGAGCTCCCGGTGCTGCGCGGGCTGCGGGTGACCGCCAACGACCTCTGCCGGGTGCGCGACGACCGACTGGTGCTGCCGTACCTGCCGGTGCCGGGCACGGAGCAGCGCACCGCCGGACGGGAGCTGTCGATCCGCCACACCGCGGCGATCCGCACCGTGCTGGAGCGCGCCGCCGGGCCGCTGTCGTGGGCCGAGCTGCACCGGGCCGTACTGGCCGCGCACCCGCAGGTGGAGGGCGCGGCGGTGGACTGGCTGCTCGGCGAGCTGGTGCGCACCCAGATCCTGCTGACCGACCTGCTGCCGCCGGCCGCGGAGCCGGACCCGATCGGGCACCTGCTGGAGCGGCTGTCCGGCCTCCCCGTCGCGGCCGAACTGCGCGCCGTCCGGGACGACTTGGCGGCGTACCAGCGCACCGAGCCGGGCGCCGGCCTGCCCGCGTGGCGAACCCTGACGGAACGGATGCGCCGCTTGCACCCCACCGAACGGCTGGTGCAGGTCGACCTCGGCCTCGACGTCGAGGTGCGGCTGCCGCCGGCCGTCCGCCGGGAGGTCGAGCGGGCCGCCCACGCGCTGTGGACGGTCTCGGCGGGACGACCGGGGCCGGCACACCTACGGCAGTACCACGAGGACTTCCTGGAGCGGTACGGGCTGGGCCGTGCCGTGCCGCTGCTCGACCTGCTCGACCCCGAGCGCGGCCTGGGCGCCCCGGCGGGCTACCTGCTGCCGCGCAGCACCCGGGCGCTGCGGCCCGGCGAGCCTGACGACCCGCGCGACGAACTGCTGCTGGCCCTCGCCCAGCGGGCGGCCGTGAGCGGCGAGCGCGAGCTGGTGCTCGACGAGGCGCTGCTGGCCCGGCTCGGCGGCACCGCGGGCGATGCCACGGCCGGGACCGCGGCCGACAGCCCCGGCGGCACCGCGCCGCCCTCGCTGGACCTGCTGGTCGAGCTGCGGGCCGCCTCCCCCGAGGCGCTCGCGGACGGCGACTTCACCCTGGTGGTGAGCGGTACCGGCGTCACCGCCGGGGCGATGGCGGGCCGTTTCGCGCCGCTGCTGGGCGAGGCCGGCCGACCGCTGACCGAGGCCGTGCGCACCCTGCCCACCGACAACCCGGAGGCCGTCCGGGCCCAGCTGCTCTTCCGGACGCCCCGCGCCCACAGCGCCAATGTGGCCCGGGCGCCGCAGGTGCTGCCGTACACCGTGACGCTCGCCCAGTTCGCCGACCGCACCGACCCGGGCGTGCTCGGGCCGGCCGACCTCGCGGTGGTCGCCGACCACGACCGGCTCGCCGTGGTCTCCCGCCGGCTGGGCCGCGAGGTGGTGCCGACCGTGCCGCACATGCTGGCCACCGATGTGCACGCGCCCAACGCCGCCCGGCTGCTGGACGAGCTGTCCCGCAGCGGCGGACCGGCCTGGCCGCGCTGGCGCTGGGGCGCCGCCGAGCGGCTGCCCTTCCTGCCCCGGGTCCGCTCCGGGCGCACCGTGCTCAGCCCAGCCCGTTGGCGCCCCGAGGAGCCGGAGCTGCGCGACCCCGCCCTGCCGTACCCGCAGTGGTCGGCGCGCCTGGAGGAGTGGCGGCGGCGCTGGCGGGTGCCGCGCGTGGTGCAGAGCGTCAGCGACGACCAGCGAATCACCCTCGACCTCGGGGACGAGCGCCACCGCGAGCTGCTGCACCACGCGTGGACCGGTTCCGCCGACGGCCACCTCCAGGAGGTGCCGGAGCAGCCGTCCGACTGGCTCGGCGCGGGCGGCCGCAGCAACGAGCTGGCCTTCACGCTCCTCCGCCGCTCCCCCGGCACGGCACGAACCCCGGCCGTGGCACCGCCCCGCCGGCGCACGGTCTACGGCCCCGGATCCTCGCCCTGGCTGTACGCCAAGCTGTACTGCGCCACCGCCCGGCAGGACGAGCTGCTGAACCGGCAACTGCCCACTCTGCTGGAGCAGTTGCCGACAGCGGTCGACCGCTGGTTCTACCTCCGCTACCTGGACCCGCAGCCGCACCTGCGCCTGCGCTTCCACGGCGACCCGACCGCGCTTCGCACCGAACTGCTGCCCGCCCTCGGCGCCTGGGCCGACCGACTGGCCGCCGCCGGCCTCGCCGACCGCCTCGTCCTGGACGGCTACGAGCCCGAGTTGGAGCGCTACGGCGGCCCGGCGGCGATGGCGGCGGCCGAGCAGGTGTTCGCGGCCGACAGCCGCTCCTGCCTCGCGCAGCTCCGGCTGCTGCACGAACGCCGCCTGGGCCTCGACCCGTTGACCCTGCTCGCGGCCAACTACGTCGACCTGGCGCACCACTTCGGCGACCTCGGCCTGCTGACCCGCCGGTACCGCGCCACCGAGCGGCACCACCTGCCCCCGGCCGTACGGGAACAGGCCCGCGCGCTGATCGACCCCGACGGCCACTGGAGCGCCCTCGGCCGGCTCCCCGGCGGCAGCGAGTTGCTCGCCTCCTGGGACGAGCGGGCCGCCGCGCTGGCCGCCTACCGCGCGCGACTGGACGAGCGGTGGAGCAGCACCGACACCGCGCTCGGCGCACTGCTGCACATGCACCACAACCGGCTGGTCGGCGTGGACCGCACCGGCGAGGAGCGCTCGCTCGCGCTGGCCCGGCGCACGGTGCGGGCCCACCTGGGCCGGGCGGCCGCACTCGGTGCGGAATCCCGGGCCGTCCCCGGAGCACCCGACACCCTCGAAGCCCTCGACACCGTCGCAGCGGCCGACACCGCCGGAGCCGTCGCATGAGCCCGACCACCGATCACACCGCCACCATCACCCCGCTGCGCGAACGCGCCGCCGCGGCCGTCGCCGTCGCCGCCGAGCGGCTCGCCGACCCCGAGCGGGTGGCCGCCGCACTGACCGCCGCCGGCCGCCCCTGGGACCCGGCCGGCCTGGCCGGCGGCGCCCCCGGCATCGCCCTGCTGTACGCCGAACTCGCCCACCACGACTCCACCTTCCGCACCACCGCGCACACCTGGCTCGGCCTCGCGGCCCGCGCGGCCCGCACCGCCGCGCCCGGCACCGGGCTGTACGACGCCGTGCCCGCGCTCTGCTTCGTCCTGCCCAGGGCGGCCGCCGGTCCGCAGGACTACCGCGCTGCCCGCGACCACCTGCGTACCGGGACCGCCGACCTGGCCGAGCGGCTGGCGGGCCGGGAGCGCCGACGGATCGCGGACGGCGCGGGCCACACCGCGCTGGAGTCCTACGACCTGATCTCCGGTCTGGCCGGGCTCGGCGCCGTCCTGCTCGACCAGGACCGACCGGCGACGGAGGAGGTGCTGAGCGGCCTGGTCGCGCTCACCGAGCCGCTGGCCGGTCTGCCCGGCTGGTGGGTGGCCCAGGACGTGCACAGCTACCGCGCCGTCGCACCGGAGCTCGGCCACGCCAACCTCGGCCTGGCGCACGGCGCCCCGGGCCCGCTCGCCGTGCTCGCGCTGGCCTGGCGGCAGGGGCTGCGGGTGCCCGGGCAGGCCGAGGCCATCACCCGGCTGGCCGAGTGGCTGCTCGACGCGGCCCGGACGGACCGGACCGGACCCTGGTGGCCCACTGCCGTGGAGCTGACGCGCGACGCCGACGCGCCCGACGCCGACGTGCCCGAGCAGGACGCGCCCGGCCAGGAGGCACCCGGGCGACCGTCCTGGTGCTACGGCTCCCCCGGCATCGCCCGCGCCCTCCAGCTGGCCGGGCTGGCCCTCGACGTCCCGACCTGGCGCCGCACCGCCGAGGACGCGCTGCTCGCCGCCCTCGACCGCGACCACCTCCGGGCCGGCCCCACCGACGCCGGGCTCTGCCACGGCTGGGGCGGCCTGCTCCAGTGCGCCTGGCGCATCGCCCAGGACGGCGCCGACCCCCGGACGGCTGAGCGCCTCCCCGGGCTCGCCGCCCACCTGCTCCAACTCTTCGACCCCGACGCCCCGTTCGGCTTCACCGAGCCCCGGACCAGGAACGGCTGGACGGACGACCCGGCCGGCTTCCTCACCGGCGCCGCCGGAGCCGCCCTCGCCCTGCACACCTTCGCCACCGAACGCGCCCCCGCCACCACCTGGGACCGGGCCCTGCTGCTCGCCTGAGCACACCCCCGCCCGCGCCCACCCGAGACCGGAGGAACCCACCCGGCGCTCCGCCCGACCACCCCCACCTGAGCCCCGATCACCCCACCCGAGGCCCGAATCAACCCACCGAACGCTCCCCCGCCCGATCCGAAAGGCCCACCGATGCCCCCCGCCGCCACACCCCCCGCCTGGCGCCTGCTCGCCCGCCAACTCCGGCCGCAGCGCGGACGGTTGGCGGTGGCCGGCACCCTCAGCCTGCTCGGCGGCCTGGTCGGTCTGGTGCAGCCCGCCGCCGCCCGGGGCGTCCTGGACTCGCTCACCACCCACCGGCCGACCGCCGCCCCCGCCCTGCTGCTCGCCGGGATCATGCTGGCCGGGGTGGCGCTCAACGCACTCGGCTCCTACCAGCTCCAGCTGATCGCCGAGACCGTGGTCCGCCGCTCGCGCGGCACCCTGGCCGCCCGGCTGCTGCGGCTGCCCGTCCCCGAGTTCGACCGGCTGCGCCCGGGCGACCTGATCTCCCGGGTCACCTCCGACACCACCCTGCTGCGCGCCGCCACCGCCCAGGCGCTGGTCGGCTCGGCCACCTCACTGCTGCTCACGCTCGGTGCCCTGGTCGCCATGCTGCTGCTCGACCCGGTGCTGTGCGGGGTGACCGTCGCGGTGCTGCTGCTGGTCACCGTGCTGTCCGGCGGGCTGTTCCCCCGGGTGATGCGCGCGGCCAAGCAGGCGCAGACCGTGCTGGGCGAGCTGGGCGCACTGCTGGACCGGTCGCTGGGCGCCTTCCGCACCGTCAAGGCGAACGGGCTGGAGCCCCAGCTCACCGCCGAGGCCGCCGGCGCCGCCGAACGCGCCTGGGCGAGCGGCAGCCGGGCGGCCGCCTGGGAGACCGTCGCCGAGGCGCTCTCGGCACTGGCCGTCCAGCTCGCCTTCCTGGCGGTCCTCGGCCTGGGGGCCGCCCGGGTGGCCGACGGCCGGCTCGGCGTCACCAGCCTGATCAGCTTCCTGCTCTACCTGGTCTACCTCGGCCCGCTGCTCTCCCAACTCGTCGCCGGTACCGGCCTGTTGCAGCGCGGACTGGCAGCCGTCGAGCGGATCGCCGAGGTCGAACGACTGCCCGTCGAGCCGCTGACCCCCACCCCCCTGGCCCCCGAGCCGCTGACCTCCGAGCCGTTGAGCACCGCCGCCCCCAGGCCCCCGCGCACCCCACCCCGCACCCCCGCCCGGCTCGCCTTCCAGGACGTGACCTTCCGCTACCCCGACCGCGACCACCCCGTGCTCCGCGACCTCACCCTCGACCTGCCGGCCGGCGGCCTGACCGCCCTGGTGGGCCCGTCCGGCGCCGGTAAGAGCACCCTGTTCGCCCTGCTGGAACGCTTCTACGAGCCCACCTCCGGCGCCGTCACCCTGGACGGCCGTGAGCTGCGCGACTGGCCGCTCACCGAACTGCGCGCCGCCATCGGCTACGTCGAACAGGACACCCCGGTGCTGGCCGGCACCCTCCGGGAGAACCTCTGCCTCGGAGCGCCCGGCGACGTCCCGGAGGCCGAGCTGCGCCGCGTTCTGACCCTGACCCGGCTCGATGGCCTCACCGCCACGCTGCCCGCCGGTCTGGACACCCCCCTCGGCGAACGCGGCCGCGCCCTCTCCGGCGGCCAGCGCCAGCGGGTCGCGATCGCCCGCGCCCTGCTGCGCCGCCCGCGCCTGCTGCTGCTCGACGAGCCCAGCTCCCAGCTGGACGCCGCCAACGAGCAGGCGCTGCGCGAGGCGGTCGCCCAGGTCGCCCGCTCCACCACCGTCCTGGTGATCGCCCACCGGCTGGCCACCGCCGCCGACGCGGAGCGGATCGTCGTCCTCGACGCCGGGCGGATCCGGGCCGTCGGCACCCACACCGAGCTGCTCGCCCGGGACGACCTGTACGCCGCCCTCGCCCGCACCCAGCTCCTCGCCGTCTGACCCGCCCGCGTCCCCACCGGCGGCCCGGCCCCCGCCGTCTGGGAGGATGACCGGATGCCCGAGAACCCCCTGTCGGACCGCTGGCCGCTCGCGCCGTCCGGCGCCGCCGACTGGCTCCGGGAGCTGTGCGCCGACGACGGCGTCACCGGCTTCCTGACGCCCCCGCTGCCCGACGCCGCCTGGGTGCTCAACGCCATGTACGAGCACGAACGCGGACCGGTCGACATCTCGTACCACGAGCACCGCCAGGCCCTCCTGGCGGCGGGACGCATCGAGCCGCTCTCCGTGGCCGGCCTCGACCTGGAGGTCGGCATCGCCACCGGCGGCGGTCTCGGTCGCGCCGAGCACCCCGGCCCCGGCTGGCGGCGGCTGCGCTGGGCCGAACTCGCCCGCCGCACCGGCGACCCGGTCGTCCCCGAGGGCAGGCCGCCCGCCCGCCACTGCTTCCCGTCCGCCCGCAAGGACGGCAGCTGGCCGCTCCACCTCGACCCGCCCACCGAGGGCAGCCTCGACCGGGAGACCTGGAACCGACTGGTCCGCGTCCTCACCGCGTACAGCCCGGACGGCCCGGACACCCGCTGCCTCGCCTACTACAACCCGCTGATGCTCCGCGGTGCGGACTTCGAGAACCTGCACGTCCGCGCAGGGCACCTCCGCGACGCCGAGGCCCTCTACGACAACACGGACGCCGATTTCAGCCCGTCCAACCTCTGGGCCGAGGACCGCTCCTGGGTCCTGTGCACCGACTACGACCTGTGGGGCACCAAGGTCGCCGGTCCCCCGGCCCTGATCGAGGCACTGCTGACGGACCCCGAGCTGGAGGCGCTCCGACTGCCCTGGGGCCCCTGACCCGCCCCGGCCTGGTCCGGCCCGGTCCGCCTACCGCCAGGGCGTGGCGGAAATCGTCACCTCCGTGTCCTTGCCGCCATCGGCCCGCCCGAGCAGGCTGGAGGTGTGAGCAGCCCGCGCATCGTCTTCGCCGTCTTCCCGGACTTCCAGATCCTCGACCTGACCGGACCCCACGAGGTCTTCACCCAGGCCGGGCGGCTGACCGGCGGGGTCGTCGTCGACACCGTGGCCGCCGCCCCCGGGCCGGTGCCCGCCAGCAGCGGTCTCGGCGTCACGCCGACCCTGACGATCGACCAGGTCGACCAGGTCGACGGCCCGGTGGACACCCTGATCGCCGTCGGCGGCCGGGGCGTCCACCGGGCCTGCGAGGACCGCCGCTTCGTCGACTGGTTCGCCCGAACCGCCGGGCGGGCCCGCCGTACCGCCTCGGTGTGCAGCGGCGCCTTCCTGCTCGGCGCCGCCGGACTCCTCGACGGGCGCCGCGCGGTCACCCACTGGTCGCGCTGTGACCAACTGGCCGAGCAGTACCCGGGGGTCACCGTCGAACCCGACCGGATCTTCGTCCGGGACGGCGAGCTGTGGACCTCGGCCGGGATCACCGCCGGTCTGGACCTCGCGCTCGCCATGACCGAGGCCGACCACGGCCCCGAGGTCGCCCGCACGATCGCCCGCCAACTGGTGATGTTCGTCCAACGACCGGGCGGTCAGGCCCAGTTCAGCGCCCAGCTGGCCGCCCAGCGGCCGGACCGGGCCCCGCTGCGGGACGTCCTCGACTGGGTCGCCGACCACCCCGAGGGCGACCTCGGCGTCCCGGCCCTGGCGGCCCGCGCCGCGATGAGCGAGCGGAACTTCACTCGGGTCTTCCGCGCGGAGACCGGCCGCACCCCCGCCGCGTACGTCGAGAGCGTCCGGATCGAGGCCGCCCGGCGGCTGCTGGAGACCACCGCGGTCACCCTCGACGCCGTGACCCACTCCTGCGGCTTCGGCACCGTCGAGACCCTGCACCGCAGTTTCAAGCGCAGCCTCGGCGTCACCCCGGGCGAGTACCGCAGGCGCTTCTCCGCCCACGCCTGACACCCGCCCCCACCGCCCGCCCGCCGCCCGTCCACCTCTGATCGAAAGGCCCCGCCATGCGCATCGCCATCCCGCTCTTCGACGGCTTCACCGCCCTCGACGCCGTCGGCCCGTACGAGGTCCTCCGGATGCTCCCGGAGGCCGAGGTCGTCTTCGCCGCCGCCGCTCCTGGCCCCGTCCTGGACACCGTGGCCTCGCTCGGCCTGCTCGCCACCGCCTCGTTCGACGAGGTCACCACGGCCGACGTCCTGCTGGTCCCCGGCGGCCCGGGCGCCCGCCGCGGCCTGACCGACGAGCTGCTGCTCGACTGGATCCGCCGCATCCACGCCACCACCACCTGGACCACCTCGGTCTGCACCGGCTCCCTGCTGCTCGCCGCCGCCGGGCTGCTCGACGGGCTGGAGGCCACCACCCACTGGAGCGCCGTCGACAGCCTGGAGTCCTACGGCGCCCGCTACACCGCGCGCCGCGTCGTGGAGCAGCCCGGCGGCATCGTCACCGCCGCCGGGGTGTCCTCGGGCATCGACATGGCACTGCGGCTGGCCGAACTGATCGCCGGGCGGACCGCCGCCGAGGCCTTCCAGCTCGCCATCGAGTACGACCCCCAGCCGCCCTTCGACGCGGGCTCCTACGCCAAGGCCCCCGAGGCGGCGAAGGCCTACCTGGCGAACCGCCCCCAGCGCGCCGGCGGCCCGCTGCTCTCCGCCGGGACCGACCGCCACCAGGGGTGACGGCATGTGACATGCTGCTCCCGACCTGGACGCGCCCGCGGAACCCAGCAGGTCGGTAGCCGGGAAAGGCCGTCATGTCCGCCAGTCGCCACCTCCGTCCGCACGGCTCCGGCCCGGTCCTCCGGGCGGCCGTCGCCGCCGCCCTGGCCCTCGGGGCGGCCGCCTGCACCGGTGGCGGGGGCACCTCGGCCGCCGGCCCGTCGGGCCCGAGCAGCCCCGCCTCCACCACGGCGGCTCCGAGCTCCCCCGCGGCCGCTCCGGCGACGCCGAGCACCCCCGCGGCCGCTCCGGCGACGCCGAGCACCCCCGCCGCCGGTGGCGCGACGCCGAGTCGCGCCGCCGGTCAGGGGCCGACCCCGGCCCTGGAGGCCTGGGTGTACCCGGGCTCCACCGGCGAGGCCACCTGCCGGGCACCGGCGGAGTACCGGGACGGCCGACTGCGCGACGGTGTCCTGAAGGCGGAGTACTGGCAGGTCGACAAGGACGGCGCACTGGTGCTGCAGACCGCCGAGAACCTGCCCTGCAACGGCTTCAGCGACGCCAACGCAGCCGACATCAAGGCGCATTCGGCCGCCCAGTACGTCACCGTCTCGGCCATGGACCGGGCCACGGTCGCCGCCCTGGTCGGCGACCCCGGCCGGCGGACCGCCGCCGTCTCGCAGCTGACCGGGTTCACCAAGCGGATCGGCTTCACCGGCGTGGACATCGACTTCGAGGACTTCTGGAACTGGTCCCCGGACGACGAGCGCGGCTACCAGGCCTTCGTCACCGAGCTGGCCCGCGACCTGCACGCCGCCGGGCTGCGGCTCCAGATCGACGGCCCGGTCGAAGTCGCCGACGGCGACTCGCCGTTCGACTACACCGCGCTGATGAAGGCCGGCGCGGACCAGTTGGTCGTGATGGACTACGGCCGGATGTTCAACACCACCGGTGGCCGCTGCCTGGCCGTCTCCCCGCACGACTGGGTCCGGGCCGGCGTGGCGTTCGCCCGCGCCAAGGTGCCGGACCCCGACCGGCTGGTCATCGGCCTGGCCTCGTACGGCTTCTCCGCGCCCGACCCCTGCGACACCGGCAGGATCAAGGACAGCGTGCCGCTCGCCGACCTGCGTGAGCGGCCGGGCTACAGCGAGGACCCGGCCACGGTGGCCGCCCGCCGGGACGCCGGCTCCGGCGAGGTCCGCTGGACGAACGGCGGAACGCTCTACGACTACACCGACCAGGCGGGCATGGACGCCAAACTGGCCGTGCTCAGGGAGGCGGGCGTCACCCGGGTGTCGGTCTGGGTCCTCGGCGGCAACCCCTGGTTCTCCGCCGCCGCCCTCGGCCGGTAGCCGGACCGGGCCCGACCGCCCGGGCCCGGCTCAGCGGTACCAGGTCCGGATGCCGGCCGCGGTGTCGCGTACCGAGGCCTGGCCGGAGCGGATCCGGGCGGCCAGCTCGACGGCCTGCTTGGGTTCGGCGGTGACGATGACGCCCGAGGCGCTGAGGTAGGCGGCGGCGACCACCGCCGCGAAGTGCTCGTTGACGGACTCCAGCGCCGGGACGCGGATCAACTGGTGCATCAGCGCGGCCGCGCGCTGGTGCACCGCGCCGTAGACGGGGACCTCCATCACCTCGTCGGCGTGCCGGGCCACCGCGGCGGTCAGGGTGCCGTAGTCGGTGACATCGGGATCGCCGGGCAGGAACTGGTGGGCGATGTCGAGCAGCCAGGCCCGGTCGATCCGCAGGATCACGCCGCGTCCGCCGTGGCGTCCTCGCGGCTGCCGCGCGGGTAGGGCCCGAACTCCTCCTCGAAGGCCGGGCCCCAGGCGTGGGCGAAGTGGGCGGCGGCGGTCAGGAAGCGCTCGCGCCGCTCGTCCGCCTCCTCCGCCAGCACCTTGCGCGCGTAGTCCGGCAGGCTCATCCCGGCGGCCTCCGCGCGCTGCTCCAGCGCCTCGTGCACGGCGTCGTCCAGTCGTACGTTGAGCTGCTTCATGGCGGCGAGCGTAGCCAGCTGTACCGCGCGATACAAGGCGGCCTCGGAACAGCCCGGACCGGCAGGGCGGCGTCAGAACACCGGGGCCCGCCCCAGCCGGGTCATCCGCCACACCGTGCGCCAGCTCAGCGGGCGGCGGGGCGGGCACGGGGTGCGGATGCCCTCCAGGAACCCGGCCCACCAGGCCCGCAGTCCCGCCCTCGGCGGACGGCGGCTCAGCGTGTAGAGCGCCCAGGCGACCAGGTGCAGCGGCACCAGCACGGCGGGCAGGTGGCGCTTGGCCAGCCAGACCCGGTTGCGGGCGGTGCGGCGGTAGTAGGTCTCGTGCCGGGCGGGGTCGGTGCGCGGATGCTGGAGCAGCAGGTCGGCGCGGTAGTGGACGGTCCACCCGGCGTCCAGCACGCGCCAGGCGAAGTCGGTCTCCTCGTGGGCGTAGAAGAACGGCGCGCAGAACCCGCCGACCCGGGCGAACACCTCCGCCCGGATGGCGTGGCCGCCGCCCAGGAAGCCGGTGACCTCACCGGAGCGCAGCGGGTCTCCGGCGCCCGGGCGCGGTACGTGCCGGCGCTGGGTGTGCCCGGTCTCGTCGGCGATCCGGAAGCCGACCACACCCAGCCGCGGGTCCTCGGCGAAGGCCTCCCGGACCAGCCGGAAGGTGTCGGTGCGCGGCAGCAGGCCGTCGTCGTCCAGGTTGACCAGGACGTCGATGCCGCCGAGCCGACGGAGCTTCTCGGCGCCGAGGTTGCGGCCGCCGGGGATGCCGAGGTTCTCGGGCAGCTCCACCGCGTGGACCCAGGAGGGGAGTTCGGGCAGCGGGACGCCCTGACCGAGCACCACCACGGTCGCGGCCTCGCCCTCCTGGGCGGCCACCGAGTCGAGCAGCGCGCGCAGCTCGCGGGGGCGGTCGCCCATCGTCAGCACCACCACGCCGAGGGTCACGCCCATCCCGCACCCGCCCTATCCGCCGTTCTCCCCGTCCTCCTCCACCCGGACCTCCAGCGCCAGCGCGGGCCAGTGCCGCGCCCACCGCGCCAGCCGGTCCGGGTCCAACGGGCTCGGTACGAACAACGAGTCGTCCGGCCGGAACGTCACGCAGGTGCCGGTGGTGCCGTCGGGCTCGATCGGGTCGAGTCCGGTGGTGGGGAGGCCGTGCTCGTAGCGCTGGGTCCAGGCGCCGTCGGCCCGGCGGTTGGTGTGCAGCAGCCGGGTGCTGAGCGCCGCGACCACGGACATGCCCCGGCGCGGGTGCCCGTCCGGGAGCGACTCGGCCCCGGGGTGGTCGAAGAAGCGCAGGTCCTTGGTCGCCATGACGGGCTTCTTGACCACCTCGCCGTGCTCGTCGACCCGGGTGTCGGTGCCCCGTCCGTCGTCCCGGACGGAGACCGAGCCGTCGGCGTGCAGGGTGACGGTGCACCGGCCGGCGCCGCGCGCGGCCGCCTCGTCGGCGGGGTAGGCGAGCACCTCCAGCACCAGGTGGGCGACGCCGCCCGGCGCGAACTCCGCCGGGGCGGCGCGGATCCGGGCGAGGTGTTCGGCGTCCACGGCGGCGGCCCAGTCGTGGGTGGTGTTGGTCCAGTCGGCCCTGCTCGATCCGTCCATCCGAGGAGTATGCCGGAGCAGCCGGCCCGGGGCACGGGTCCGGTCGGTCAGCCGCCGCCCGCCACCAGCTGGTCCCCCAACCCGCTACGCCGGTACAGCACTTGCCGCCCGTCCCGGGCCCGGGCCACCAGGCCGGTGGCGTGCAGCACCCGCAGCTGCTGCGAGACGGCGCTCGGGGTGACGCGGAGCCTCCGGGCCAGTTCGACGGTGGGCAGCGGTTCCTCCAGCAGCAGGAGCAGTCGGGCGCGCGGGGCGCCGAGCAGGGTGGCGAGGGCGGTCGGGTCGGGGGCCGGCGGGGTGTCCCAGAGGGTGGCCACGCCGCGGCTGGGGTAGACCAGGCGCGGCGGTTCGTCCGGGCTGACCGGGGGCGCGGGCTTGTGGGCGAAGACGGACGGCAGGAGCATCAGGCCCTGACCGGAGGGCGCGACCCGGTGGTGGCCGATCATCCGGTCCACGTGCAGCACCCCGTTCTCCCAGCGCAGGTCGGGGTGCATGCCGGTGAACAGCAACCGGGCTCCGCCGAGGGCGAGTTGGCGGGCCCGGTAGGTCATGTCCGCCTCCAGCACCAGCCGCATCCGGGGCCAGAGCGGCTCGATCGCCACCGTCCAGTAGCGGCGCAGCAGTGCGCAGACGGCGTCGCGCAGAGCGAGGACGGCCGCGTCGTCCCCGTCGAGGGCGTCCCGCAGGGCCTCCGGCACCGGGTCGGGCGCGTGGGCGAGCCGCAGATCGTGCCGCAGCACGGCCGCCGGGGCCCGTGCCACGACGGCGAGTTCCTCCGCGAAGTCCGGCGCGAAGCGCTCCGGGGTCGGGGTGAGGACATCGGGCAGGGTGCGCCGGCGGGCGACCAGGGCCAGCAGCAGTTCGGTGTCCGAACCGTCGAGCCGCTGCCGCGCCCAGCGCCGCCAGGGCAGGTGGAGGGCGGAGAGCCCCGGGTCCTGGAGGACCCGCAGGCTGAGGACGGCCTCGTGCAGCGGGGAGAGCGCGAAGCGGGTGTCGGCGAGGTCCTCGACGTCGAGTTCGAAGCTGATCATTAAGTGCCACGCTACATCGATTGGCGCCGCCCGGCGGGTGCCGTGCACTTCCTTCCATGACCCGCTCCATGCCCGGCTCCACCCCCGGCTCCACGCCCCACCCCACGACCCGCGCCATGCCCCGCCGGCTCCTGGCCCTCCTCGCCGTCACCTGCGCCGTGGCAGTCGGCAACCTCTACTTCCCGCAGGCCGTCGGCCCGTTGGTCGCCGCCGGCCTGCACGTGTCACCGGACGCGACCGCCGTCGTGGTGACGGCCACCCAGCTCGGCTACACCGCCGGCATCGTGCTGCTGGTGCCGCTCGGCGACCGGCTGCCCAACCGCCCGCTGCTGGTCGTGCTGCTGTCGCTGACCGGCCTCGCCCTGCTCGCCGCCGGCTGCGCCCCGGCGCTCGGCCCGCTGACGGCCGCCGGCGCGGCGGTCGGCCTGACCACCGTCGCCGCCCAGGTGGTCGGCCCGCTGGCGGCCGGACTGACCCCGCCGGAGCGCCAAGGGGCGGTGATCGGCGTGCTGTTGAGCGGTTCGACGGCCGGGATGCTGCTGGCCCGCACCTTCGGCGGCACGCTCGGCGAGTGGCTCGGCTGGCGGGCCCCGTACCTGGTCGCCGCCGCCGCGGCGCTGCTGCTCGCGGTCGTCCTCGGGACCGCCGTGCCGACCACCGTCCCGACCTCCCGCCAGCCGTACCGGGCGCTGCTCGCCGAACCGTTCCGGCTGCTGCGCACCGAGCCCGAGCTGCGCCGCTCCAGCCTGTACCAGGCCTGCGTCTTCGCCGGGTTCTCCGCGGTCTGGACATGTCTGGCGCTGCTGCTCACCGGCCCGGTGTACCGGCTGGGCGCCCCGGCGGTGGGCCTGCTGGCCCTGGTCGGGGCGGCCACCGTGTTCTGCACCCCGTACGCGGGCCGGCTGGTGGACCGGCACGGGCCGGACCCGGTGAACCTGGTCTGCCTGCTGGGCGTGCTCGGCTCGGCCCCGGTGCTTGCGCTCGGCGTCCGGGGCGGCCCGCTGGGGCTGGCGGCGCTGGTGCTCGGCACGCTGCTGCTGGACGTGGCGATGCAGTGCGGGATGGTGGCCGGCCAGGCCCGGGCGTACGCGGTACGCCCGGACGCGCCGGGCCGGGTCAAGACCGCCTACATGACCTGCGGCTATCTGGGCGGCAGCGCGGGCTCCTGGCTCGGTGTCCGGGTCTGGGGCCGGGCCGGGTGGTGGGGCGTGTGCGCACTGCTCGCCCTGCTGGCCGCCGTCGCGCTCGGCCGCCACCTGTCGGCCGTACGGCGGGCCGGGCGGCAGGCACGACGCGAGGCCCGACACGCGGCCCGGCGCGCGGCCGGGACGACCCCGCTCAGCCGGTGACCAGCCGTCGGCCGCTGATCTCGGCGCACCGGATCCGCACCCAGCACGGCCGGTCGCCGCCCGCCCACGGGGCCGCGCCGGGCAGGCCGTCGAGCCGACGCACCTCCTCCGGGTCGTCCAGGTACTGCGCCGTGCCGAGGGCGAGCACGCTCCAGCCGCGCCCCAGGTACTCGTCGATCCGGTCGACCTGGAAGGAGACCTCGGCCCCCGGCTCGGGCGCGGTGGCGGTGCCGTGGCCGGTGCGGTAGGCGAAGGAGGCGTGGTCGACCACGTAGTTGACGGGGTAGACCGCGGGGCCGGGGCGCACCGGCAGGCCGATCCGGCCGATCCCGTGCGAGCCGACCAGCTCCCAGCACTCGGCGTCGGTCAGGTCGAGCAGCCGGGGCCGGGGGCCGGGCCCGCCGCGCCCGGGCGGGGCGTCCGCGCGGCCCTCCAGGAGTTCCTGCCGGCTCAGCCCGAGGGCGGCGGCGATCCGGACGAAGCCGCCGGGGTCGAACTCGGGCCCGGCCTGCAGCAGGTGGCCCAGGTAGCGCGGCGCCATCGCGGCCCGGTGGGCGAGGTCCGCCTCGGTGAGCCCGAGTCGCTCGCGCCGTTCGGCGACCCGGCGGGCCACGGCGGTGGGGTCGGACTCGGTGGGATCGGATGCGGTGGTGTCGTTCACGGTGGTGGCTCCTCGGCTCGCCGAGGGCGGTGCCCCGGCGGCTGTTCGGGCGGTGACCAGGCCGGATCCATCCAAGCGCCCGGCCCACCCCAAGTCGAGGAACGGCAGGGCCCCGTGCGTGTCGGCGCACCCGCCCGCCGCCCGCCGCCCGCCGCCGACCGGGCCGCCCCGACCTTGATCGCCCACCGCCCGCCTGCGATCATGCCCCTGACGTGGAATCAGTCCGCGTCGCACAGCGGGGAACAACGGGGAAGCAAGGAGACACATCCGTGATCGTCGTGACGGGTGCCACCGGTACGGTCGGCTCGAAGGTCGTCGTCGGGCTGCGCGAACGCGGCCGGGAGGTAAGGGCGTTGGTGCGCGCCGGGTCCGCGGGCCCGGCCGAGTGGGACGCGGCGGTCGAGCGGGTCGCCGCCGACTTCGCCGACCCGGCCTCGCTGGACGCCGCACTGGCCGGGGCCGACACCGTGTACCTGCTGGTCGCCGTGCACCCGGAGATGGCCCAGCACGAGAAGAACGTGATCGACGCGGCGGTGCGCACCGGCCGCCGCCCGCGGATCGTGCTGCACGCCGCCGCCGGCGTCGAGCACCGGCCGGAGGGCGTGCGCTTCGTCGGCGCGCACGTGGCGGGCCTGGACCACCTGAAGGCCTCCGGCCTGCCCTGGACGGTCCTCGCCCCGAACGGCTTCCACCAGAACTTCCTCGGCTCCGCCGCGACCGTCAGGGCCGGACAGCTGGCCGCGCCGGGCGGCGAGGGCGCGGTGTCGTACGTGGACGCCCGGGACGTCGCGGCGGCCGCCGTCGAGGTGCTGGCCGGCGCGGGGCACGAGGGCGCGGTCTACACCCTGACCGGTCCGGCGGCGCTCACCCACGGCGAGGTGGCCGAGCAGCTGGCCGCCGCCGCGGGCCACCCGGTCGCGTACACCGCGCTCACCCCCGAGACGGCCCTGGACGGCCTGCTCGGCCTGGGCTGGAACCCGTGGCGGGCCGAGGGCATGGTCGAGCTGTACGGGCTCTACGCGGCCGGGCACGCCTCGGCGGTCAGCCCGGACGTGGAGAAGCTGACCGGTCGTCCGCCGCGCTCCTTCGCCGAGTTCGCCGCCGAGCACGCGGACGCGTTCCGCGCCTGAACCCCGCCGGGCCCGTGCCCGGCCCCCGCCAGGCCCGGCCCCGGCCGACCCGGGGCCGGCGCGCGCCGGGGAGCAGCTCGTCAACGCTGCGTCAAGATCCCCCTGCACACGCCTTACCGTCCGCGCCGGCCGGGAGCATACTGTGCTGCGCGCGGCGAGCGCCCGGCGACAGGGCCACTCCGGACCCGGCCCGGCCGCGCCGCGACGGGGAGAAGGTAGAACAGCGTGGCAGTACTCGTGGTCGCCGTCGTGGTCGTCCTGCTGTGGCTGATGACCGGCGTGCGGGTGGTGCAGCAGTACGAGCGCGGTGTGGTGTTCCGGCTGGGCAAGGTGCGCGGGCAGGTCCGCGAGCCGGGCCTGACGCTGCTGGTGCCGGTGGTCGACCGGATGCGCAAGGTGAACGTGCAGGTGGTCACCATGCCGGTGCCCGCCCAGGAGGGCATCACCAAGGACAACGTCTCGGTGAGCGTCGACGCGGTGCTGTACTTCCGGGTGGTCGAGCCGATCCGGGCCACCGTGGACGTGCAGAACTACAGCTTCGCCATGCTGCAGGTCGCCCAGACCTCGCTGCGCTCGATCATCGGCAAGAGCGAGCTGGACGACCTGCTGTCCGGCCGGGAGCACCTGCACCAGGGCCTGGAGGTCATGCTGGAGAGCCCGGCAGCCGGGTGGGGCGTGCACATCGACCGGGTAGAGATCAAGGACGTCAGCCTGCCCGACTCGATGAAGCGCTCGATGGCCCGTCAGGCCGAGGCCGACCGGGAGCGCCGGGCCCGCATCATCACCGCGGACGGCGAGTTCCAGGCCGCCGCCAAGCTCGCCGAGGCGGCGGGCAAGATGGCCGAGACCCCGGCGGCGCTGCAGCTGCGCATGCTGCAGACGGTGGTCGAGGTCGCGGCGGAGAAGAACTCGACGCTGGTGCTGCCGTTCCCGGTGGAGATGCTGCGCTTCTTCGAGGCCTCCGCGGCCCGGCTCACCGACGTCCCGGCCGCCCCGGCCGCCCCGCCGCAGACACCGGCCGCCCCGCCGCAGACACCGGCCGTCCCGCCGCAGACACCGGTCGTACCGTCGCAGACACCGGCCGCACCGACCGAGGACAGCTGACAGGTACGCCGCCGACCCGGGAAAAGTTCCCGGGTCGGCCATAGCTCCGCTCTATGACGTCATAGATCAAAACCGACTACACCTCCGGCCGAACAGCGGGTTTGCTGCAAGGGTCCAGACCAATCCGCCTTTCGCCTCGCCCGACCGGAGGATCCGTCCGCATGACCCGCCCGATCCGAGTCGCCATCGTCGGAGCCGGCCCCGCCGGCATCTACGCCGCCGACGCCCTGCTGAAGTCCGATGCCGCGCAGGCGCCCGGCGTCTCGATCGACCTGTTCGAGCGGATGCCCGCCCCCTTCGGTCTGATCCGCTACGGCGTGGCGCCCGACCACCCGCGGATCAAGGGCATCGTCACCGCGCTGCACCAGGTCCTCGACAAGCCGCAGGTCCGCCTGTTCGGCAACGTCGACTACCCGACCGACCTCGGCCTGGACGACCTGCACCGCCACTACGACGCCGTGGTCTTCTCCACCGGCGCGATGGCCGACCGCGCGCTCGACCTGCCCGGCATCGACCTGGACGGCTCCTACGGCGCGGCCGACTTCGTCTCCTGGTACGACGGCCACCCGGACGTCCCGCGCAGCTGGCCGCTGGAGGCCGAGAAGGTCGCCGTCCTCGGCGTCGGCAACGTCGCCCTGGACGTCGCCCGGATCCTCGCCAAGACCGCCGACGAGCTGCTGCCCACCGAGATCCCGCCGAACGTGTACGAGGGCCTGAAGGCCAACCGCGCCGTCGAGGTCCACGTGTTCGGCCGCCGCGGCCCGGCCCAGGCCAAGTTCAGCCCGATGGAGCTGCGCGAGCTCGACCACTCGCCCACCATCGAGGTGATCGTCAACCCGGAGGACATCGAGTACGACGAGGGCTCGATCGCCGAGCGCCGCGCCGTCAAGCACGTCGACCTGGTCGCCGCGACCGTCGAGAACTGGGCGATCCGCGACGTCGGCGACCGCCCCCACCGGGTCTACCTGCACTTCTTCGAGTCCCCGGTCGAGGTGCTCGGCGAGGACGGCAAGGTCGTCGGCCTGCGCACCGAGCGCACCGAGCTGGACGGCACCGGCAATGTGCGCGGCACCGGCCGGCACACCGACTGGGACGTCCAGTCGGTCTACCGCGCCGTCGGCTACTACTCCGACGAGCTGCCCAAGCTGCCCTTCGACCCGGTCTCCGGCACCGTCCCGCACCAGGCCGGGCGGGTCCTGGACGGCGACGGCTCGCACGTCCCCGCCGTCTACGTCACCGGCTGGATCAAGCGCGGCCCGGTCGGCCTGATCGGCCACACCAAGGGCGACGCCAACGAGACCGTCGCCTGCCTGCTGGACGACCACGCCGGCGGCCGGCTGCCCGGCGCGGTCGAGCCCGACCCGGCGGCGATCGAGGAGCACCTGCGCGCCCGCGGCGTCCGCTTCACCACCTGGGACGGCTGGAAGCAGCTGGACGCCCACGAGCGCGAGCTCGGCCGGGCCGAGGACCGCGAGCGCGTCAAGGTCGTCGAGCGCGAGGAGATGCTCCGCAACAGCGGGGCCTGAGCCGGCACCTTGGCTCGGGGTTCAAGACTCAGGGCTCAGGACTCAGGACTCAGGAACGGACCGGGCGGACGATCGGCAGCAGCACCTCGTCGACGATCGCCGCCGGGTCCAGTTCCACCGGCCCCCCGCCGCACATCTTGAACCGGTACAGCATCAGTGCCGGCACCACGTCGGTGACCATCGGGGTGACCGTCCCGGGGCGCACCTCGCCCCGGGCGGTGCCCCGGTCGAGCACCTCGGCGATCAGCGCGGTGGTCGGCTCGACCACCCGTTCCAGCACCAGTTCCAGGAAGGCGTGGGCGCGCCGGTGGTCCAGCTCGCCCATGATCGCGCGGACGGCGGCGCCCAGTTCGCTGAACATCGCGGTGCGCAGCCGGGTGACCACCTCCAGCAGGTCCCCGCGCAGGCTGCCGGTGTCGGGGGCCGGTACGGACGGCGGCAGGCTGGCCCGCAGCGCGTCCATGACCAGCTCCTCCTTGGAGGACCAGCGCCGGTAGAGGGCGGCCTTGCCGGTCTGCGCAGCCGCGGCCACGCCCTCCATGGTCAGCCGGGCGTAGCCGTCGGTGGTGAGCTGTTGGAGGGCCGCCCCGTAGATGGCGCTCTCCAGTGCCTCGCCGCGCCGACGGATGGGGGCGGCGTCCGCTGCCGGGTGCGCGGTGCCGCCCGCGACAGTGCGGGCTTCAGCGGTCATGACGGCACACCTTCCGGGGGTTCCCTGTTCGCCTGGGCCGGCTTCGCCTGGTCTGCGTTCACCTGGCCTACCCCCAATGTTAGTGAACGAACCCGTTCCCTCCCAAGCACCGTGCGCGACCGGCCTCCGGGGACGTTCCGGTTCGGCCCCCGGAGGCCGCGACAGGTCGGCTCAGCGGTCCGCCTGGTAGCCGTTGATCTTGCTCAGCGGGCCCCGGCTGTTGTCCTCGTAGACCGGCTGCATCTGGACGTCGCCGTAGATCTGGAACAGCTGCTTCGCCGAGTTGGCGGTGGTCGGGTTGCAGTTCGGGAAGCCGGTGTACCAGTAGATGCTGGCCACGCCGTCGCCCTCCACCGGCGGTGAGACCGTGGTGTAGAAGGTCACGATGCCGATCTTCGCCTGGTTCGGCCCGTTCGGGTCGTGCAGCTCCCAACCGCCGGACACGGTGGCGGGGTTGTTCAACGGGGTGACGGTCAGCGTCATGTCGTCGTTGAACTGGACGGCCGTGATGCCGAGCCAGTTGCTGATCCGGTCGTCGAACCGGAACGGCCGCGCCGGGTAGGTGTAGTCGGCCACGTTCCCGCCGCACTGGCCCGCCGCCCGGGTCGCCGCCTGCGCCGTGCCGCCCTGGGCGAGGGTGCCCGCCGCGGCGATCAGCACGGCCAGCGCGGCCAGGCCCCTGCGGGTCGTCGTGTGCTTCATGGTGGAGGTCTTCCTCTGCTCGTCGGTTCCGTTCGTCGGCGAAACGCCGACCCGACCCAGTGGCTCACCCGCCGCCCGCACCCGCAATCGCCGTGCATCGAACGGCCGACACGGCGGCACGCCCGGGGATTCGGGGGCCTTCACGACGCTGTTCGGGTGACTCCCGGGCGCTGCCGCCCCGGCGCCCGGGGGCGGCTCCGCTACCAACGGAGGATCACGCCCACCCGACGAAAGGCGGTCCCGCCATGGCCGTGCCCACCACCTTCGACCACAGCGCCTCCGGCTACAGCCTCGCCCACGCCTACTGCCTGGCCCGGGCCGCCGACCTGGCGTACAAGGACGACGCCACCGTCGACCGGCAGGCCCGGGACTGGGGCTTCGAGACCGTGCGCCACCACGAGACCAGGTTCACCCCGCCGTTCCCGCTCCAGGACACCCAGGCCTACACCATGGCGAGCGACCGGATGATCGTGGTCGCCTTCCGCGGCACCGAGCCCAAGGAGATCCGGGACTGGCTGACCGACTCCAGCACCCCGCCCTGGCCCGGCCCGGCCGGCACCGGCTACGTCCACTACGGCTTCGCCGAGGCCCTGGAGTCCGTCTTCCCCGACGTCCGCAAGGCCCTCGGCGAACTGCGCACCGAGGAGCAGAGCGTCTGGTTCACCGGCCACAGCCTCGGCGGCGCCCTCGCGATGCTCGCCGCCGCCCGGCTGAGCCTGGAGGACCCCCGACTGACGGCCGACGGCGTGTACACCTTCGGCCAGCCCCGCACCTGCGACCGGCTGCTCACCGCCGCGTACAACACGGCGTTCCAGGGCCGGAGCCACCGCTTCGTCAACAACAACGACGTGGTCCCCCAGCTGCCCCCGGAGCCGGCCTTCACCCACACCGAGGCCCTGCACTTCATCGACTCCTCGGGCGTCGTCCACCAGGGCGCCGGGGGCATGCTCGCGGGCATCGCCAACCGCGCCAAGGGCCTCACCTCCGCCGCCTTCGAACCGACCGGCGAAGGCGTGCGCGACCACTTCATGCGCAACTACCTGGCGGCGCTGGAGAAGAACCTCTGAGCCACCCTCCCCCGGAGCTGGCGCCAGGGCCCCCGCCCGGTCGCCGGCTCCGGCGCTCACTCCGACCGCAGCGCCGGGCGGTGACCCCGCGCGAAGCCTTTGTTCGGGACCGTCGCCCGTGTTCGGCGGAGCGAAGACCCGTACGGGGGACGGCAGATGAACAATCGTCGATTCCCCGGTGCCCCGCCCGTCCCGTGGACGATAACGGAGGTGCTCCTGCCCACCCCCATCCGAGGAACCGACCGATGCCGATCAACAACTACGGCGTGCTCGCCGCCTCCGCCGTCGACCGGCGCCGCGAGGGCGCCACCGGCACCCCGCACTACCAGATCCACCTGCGCGACGCGGACGGCACCGACTACCGCGCGGCCGTCAACGTGCTCTCCCAGCAGGCCCCTTCGGACCTGCTGTACCTCGCCGACGAGGACTTCCGGCACCCGGTCACCGGGCTGCTGCCGGCCGCCGGGAGCGGCTGGACCGCGCTGGCCTCCCGGCCGGGCACGGCCGCCCTGGACTTCGTCCGCGGCAAGCTCTTCGACCACACGGCGATGCGGGTGCTGCCGCCCGACCTCCCGGGCCCGGACAACGACCTCGCCGACCTGCTCGACCACTACGTGCAGCGCGCGATCGCCGACGCCGACGCCGCGGTGTACGTGTTCGGCCAGCGCTTCGGGCCCGAACCCGGCGTCCCCGACAAGGTGTTCGGCTTCCTGCCCGGCAACGGCGTGCACGACGTGCACATGAACCAGGGCAACAGCGGCCAGTTCCGCGGCGACGACGGGGTCTACCAGGACGGCGGCCTGCTGATCCACCTGCCGGACGAGAACCGCTGGACGGCGGTGTTCCTCGCCTTCCAGTCGCAGTCCTGGCACACCGACGACCGCACCGGCCACGCCCTGCCGGCCACCGTCCCGCACCCGGGCCGGGCGCCGGAGCAGAGCTCCAGCAGCCAGGCGTAGGACGTCCCGCGGCTCCGCGTCAGCCGGAGATCGGCGGACTGGGCCGGGTCAGGCCGCGGTCGTAGGCGAAGATCACCGCCTGCACCCGGTCCCGGGCGCCGATCTTCGCCAGCACCCGGCTGACGTGGGTCTTGACGGTCGATTCGGCCAGCACCAGCCGCTGGGCGATCTCGCTGTTGGTCCAGCCCTGGGCGATGGCCACCAGGATCTCCCGCTCGCGCTCGGTCAGCGCGTCCAGCCGGGGGTCCTCGGCGGGTGCCGCCCCGGCCGGCCGGACCGGCAGGCGGTGGGCGTAGGCGTCCAGCAGCCGCCGGGTGATCGCGGGGGCCACCACGGCGTCGCCCTCGGCCACCGCGCGGATCCCGGCCAGCAGTTCCTCCGGCCGGGCGTCCTTGAGCAGGAAGCCGCTGGCCCCGGCGCGCAGCGCGGCGTGGGCGTACTCGTCCAGGTCGAAGGTGGTGAGCACCAGGATCCGGGAGCGGCCGCCGCTGGCGACGATCTGCCGGGTGGCCTCGATGCCGTCCATGCCGGGCATCCGGATGTCCATCAGCACCACGTCCGGCCGCAGGTCGGCGGTGAGCCGGACGGCCTCGCCGCCGTGGGCGGCCTCGCCGACCACCTCCGTGTCGGGCTGGCTCTCCAGCAGCATCCGGAAGCCGTAGCGCTGCAGTGGCTGGTCGTCCACGATGAGGACGGTGGTCACGGGTGGCCGCCTGTCGGGTCGGGGGTGAGGTCCAGTTCGGCCTCCACGGTCCATCCTGCCCCAGGGCCGGGGCCCGCCGTGACGGTCCCGCCGTACAGGGCCGCGCGCTCGCGCATCCCGGCCAGGCCGTGCCCCTCGCCGTCCGGGCGCACCGGCCGGCGGACGCCGTCGGGCGGGCCGCTGTCCCGGACCCGCACCCGCAGCCGGGCGGCGTCGACGGTCAGGGTCACGTGCGCGCCGGTCTCCGGTCCGGCGTGCTTGAGGGCGTTGGTCAGCGCCTCCTGGACGATCCGGTAGGCCATCAGCTGGACGCCGCGGTCCAGGCCGTCCGGGTCCCCGCTGACGGTGTAGACCACCTGGGGGCCGGCCGCGCGGATCCGGGCGCACAGCCCGTCCAGGTCGGCGACGCCGGGCTGGGGGTTGAACTCGGCGGACTGGTCGGCCTGGTCGCGCAGGACGCCGAGCATCCGACGCAGTTCGCCGAGCGCCTGCCGGCTGGTCTCGCCGATCAGCTGCAGGGCCTCCCGGCCGCGCTCCGGCGAGGCCTGGACGGCGTAGGCGCCGCCGTCGGCCAGGGTGATGATCACGGACAGGTTGTGGCCGATGATGTCGTGCATCTCCCGGGCCACCCGGGTGCGTTCGGTGGCGGTGGCCAGCCTGCTGCGCTGGTCGCGCTCGATCTCCAGCCGGGCCGCGCGCTCGCGCAGTCCGGCCAGCTGGGCGCGGCGCACCCGGACCGCGATGCCCACGGCGACGGCCGCGGTGGCGGCGCTGCCGAGGAAGAACAGCGCGTCCCCGACCGGCAGTCCGCCGCCGGAGACCTCCACCGCCACCAGCGCCATCGCCCCGGCCATCACACCGCAGGCCCAGGCCAGGTGCCGCAGCCGGCCGTGCAGGGCCAGGCTGTAGAACGCCACCAGCAGGGCGGCGTCGGCGCGCAGCGCGACGCCCAGCGACCACTGCAGCACGAACACCGCCATGATCGCGGCGAAGGCCGCGGTGGGCCGCCGCCGGCGCCACAGCAGCGGCACCACCAGGCCCATCTGAAGGGCCAGGGTGGCCGGCAGCGGCGGGCGGGCGAAGGTGAACCGGTGCTCGCGCGGGCCGCCGTCACCGTGGCCGTGGACGAGGTCGGGCAGGCAGAACAGCAGGAAGACCACGGCCACCACGGTGGTGTCCAGCACCCAGGGGTGGGCGCGGTCCGCCTCCCGCAGCCGCTGGCCGATCCGGGCCAGCCGGCCGTACAACGGGTGGCCGGACAGCGCGTCGGTGGGCACGGCCGGGCCGGCCGGGGTGACGTACTCCTCGCTCACCGGTGGGTTCTCCCTGCTGCTCGGACGAAGGACGCGGTGCGGCGCCGGTCGGTCCTGGCGCCGCACCGCGAGTGTCTCAGGCGTCGCTGCCTGCTCAGGCGTCTCCGCCCGCTCAGGCGTCGCTGCGCACCAGCCGTACGGCCGCCCCGGCTAGGGCCAGCACCGTCCAGCCGAGGAAGACCAGCAGGCCGGCCGTCGGCGAGAGCGTGGTCGAGTCGTGGTGCAGGGCGAACATCGCCTCACCGGCGTGGCTGGGCAGGTAGGGGCTGATGTGGCTCTGCCAGGAGGTGGGCAGCAGCGAGGTCAGCCCGGGGATCAGCATCAGCGAGGCGACCAGGACGGCGATGCCGCCCGCCACCGAGCGCAGCACCGCGCCTAGGGCGACGCCGATCACGCCGACCAGGCCGAGGTAGAGGCCCGCGCCCAGCAGGCCGCGCACCACGCCGGTGTCGGAGAGGGTCATCGCCGCGCGGGTGCCGGACAGGATGCCGCTGTCGGCCGAGAAGGTGACGAAGACCCCGACGGTGCCCAGCACCAGCGCGATCGCCCCGTACACCGCGGCCTTGGACCAGAGCACCGGCAGGCGGCGCGGCACGGCGGCCAGGGTGGAGCGGATCATGCCGGTCGAGTACTCGCCGGCGGCGACCAGCACCCCGAGCACGCCGAGCGCCAGCTGGGCGAAGTTGGTGCCGAACAGGGAGAGGCTGAGCGCGCTGGCGTCGGCGAAGTCCCGGTCCATCGGGCGGCCGGAGGTGATCCGCGACTTGAACTGGAAGGCGGCGATCAGGCCGAAGGCGACCAGGAACAGCAGCGCCAGGCCGAGGGTGATCCAGGTGGAGCGCAGCGACCAGAGCTTGGCCCACTCCGAACGCAGCACGCGCGCGGCCGTCACCTTGTAGGCGGGGCGGGCGGGGCGCGGGGCGGCGGGCGTGGCGGTCTGGCTGGGGGCGATGGTGGTCATGCCGCGCTCCTCACGGTCTCGGTCGTGGCGGTGGTGGCGGTGGTGGTGCCGTGGTACTCGACGGCGTCCCGGGTCAGCTCCATGAACGCCTCCTCCAGGGAGACCGTCCGGGGGGTCAGCTCGAACACCGCGATGCCGTGCTCGGCGGCGGTGAGCCCGATCTCCCGGGCCGTCCGCCCGGTGACCAGCAGTTCCTCCGAGCCGGTACGGCCGGTGATCTCCACGCCGGGGCCCGAGAGCACCGAGCGCAGCCGGGCCGGGTCGGCGCTGGCGACCTTGACGACGTCCCCGCCGGCCTGCTGGACCAGCTCCTGGACGGTGGTGTCGGCGAGCAGCCGGCCGCGCCCGACGATGATCAGGTGGTCGGCGACCAGCGACACCTCGCTCATCAGGTGCGAGGAGACGAAGACGGTGCGGCCCTCTGCGGCGAGCGAGGTGAGCAGGTTGCGGATCCACAGCACGCCCTCGGGGTCGAGCCCGTTGACCGGCTCGTCCAGCATCACCGTGGCCGGGTCGCCCAGCAGGGCGGCCGCGATGCCGAGGCGCTGGCCCATGCCGAGCGAGAACGCCCCGGCGCGCTTGCGGGCCACCGACTGCAGGCCGGTCAGCTCGATGACCTCCTCGACCCGGCGGCGCGGGACGCCGTGGGTGTGGGCCTGGGCCATCAGGTGGTTGAACGCCGAGCGGCCGGGGTGGATGGACTTGGCCTCCAGCAGCGCGCCCACCTCCTGCAGCGGCGCGGCGTGCTCGGCGTACCGGCGGCCGTTGACCCGCACCGACCCGCCGGTCGGCGCGTCGAGCCCGACGATCATCCGCATGGTGGTCGACTTCCCCGCCCCGTTGGGCCCCAGGAAGCCGGTCACCGCCCCCGGCCGGACCGTGAAGTCCAGCCCGTCCACGGCGGTCTTCTCCCCGTACCGCTTCGTCAGCTGGTGCGCCTCGATCATCGCTCACCCTCACCGTTCAGGGGCCGGTCCGTCCGGCCGCCCACGGTTCCACGCTAGGGCCGGGCGCGGCCGGATCGACGGCACCGGGGACTGATCATCGGAGGGCGCGTAGTACCGCGGTACCACGCCTTCGCCCTACCCCGGGTAAAAGCGCTGTCGCGGGCGGTGCCGACTGCCCCAGGATGGCGGGATGGACGATCGAAGCGTGACGCTGCGTCGGATGACCGAGGCCGAGTACCGGTCGGCGACCGAAGTGCGGGAGGCCGAGACCACGGCCGAGCTCGCCCGGCTGATGCCCGAGGAGCTGGCCCGCGAGCGCTCCCGCGCGGGCACCGCCACCTTCCTGCCGCAGGGCCGCGCCACCGCGGGCCACCACCTGGTGGTGGCCGAGAACGCCGCGGGCGAGGTCGTCGGCAGCGCCTGGATCGGCCCCGACCCCCGCTCGGGCGCGGGCACCTCCGGCACGGCCTGGCTGTACCACATCCGGGTCCTCCCCGGGTTCCGCCGCCGGGGCTACGGCGCCGCCGTCCTGGCCGCCGCCGAGCGGCTGGTCGCCCGGGAGGGGATGACCGGCCTCGCCCTGAACGTCTTCGGCGGCAACGAGGCCGCGATCGCCCTGTACCGCCGCTGCGGTTACGGCGTGCAGGCGATGTCGATGAGCAAGGCCGTGGGCGGGACCGCGGACGGAACCGCGCACCGGTGACGGGCGACGGCCGCTGCGGGGAGTGCGGGGCGCGGGACTGCACGTCGCTGTTCCACCTGCTGCTGGCGCTGGACCACGCGCGGGCGGAGCCGTGGGGGCCGTTGCACGGGGTGTCGGTGTCCTGCTTCCTGCTCCAGCACCCGGGCCGGCTGCCCGGCGACGGCGGGGCGGGCGCGCGGGCGTTCCTCCGGGCCTACCTGACGGGCGGGCTGCCGGCGGTGGAGCGGCTGATCGGTCGGGCCCGCCGGGCGAACTCGCATCGGGTGACGGGCGGGCCGCCACGGAGCGTGACGGCGGCCCCGGCAGCGCCGCGGGGCGGGTTCGCGGTCACCATCGAGCAGGTCGCGCTGGACGGCACCTTCCCGGCCGCTGGGTTCCCGGAGCGGGTACGGGACTGGGCGACGGCCACGCTGGCGGCCTGGGACGGCCACGCGGGGTAGCCGGACCGGGACGGGTTTCAGGGACCTGTGCGGCCCGGGGCCGCGCCCGCTGCGCGGGGGCGCGGACCCGGAGCGCTCCGGCTCAGTTCCAGGGGTTGGCCGGCTGGTCGTTGATGGCCGTCCAGAACCGGGTGTTGTTGGGGATGTTGCCGTAGGCCCAGAAGGTCCAGCCGCCGGTCTGCGCGAGGTCGGGGCCGAAGTGGCCGTCGTGGAACTCGGCCTGGCGCCAGCCGGCGCCGAAGGAGGCCTGGCAGATGCTGTCGGCGGCGGCCTTGCTGTTCAGGCGGTAGCCCTTGACCGCCGGGCTGAGGGCGACGGTGCCCTGCGCCCAGCCGTTGTAGAAGCCGATGTTCAGTCCGGCCGGGGCCGGGCTGCCGTCGACGTTGAGGCAGAGCACGGGCAGGGCGACGGAGGGCGCGGTGTCGCCGTGGTAGGCGTCGCTGGGGCTGCCGCCCGGGCCGCCGACCTGGACGGTGCCGTCCGGGCCGTAGGAGAGGGCGGCCCAGGTCATACCGAGGTGGGTGGCCGGGCCGGTGGCGGCGCCCGCCGGTGCGGCGGTGAGCGGGACCAGGGCGGCCGCGGCGACGGCGGTCGCGGTGGCGACGGCCTTCTTCAGGCGGTTCATCGACAACTCCTCATGGCTGGGGCAAAGGGGTGGGGCAAGGGGTGGGGCGCGGTGCACAGGACGTGGTTCGCGTGCTGTGACCGACTGGTTTCAGCCGGTGCACGACAAACCTCTCAACCGCACGCACACAACTGGCATGATCTGGTCATCGTTCTGTCACATCACGCACTCAGGCGATGCCCCATCGCAGTCGCCGCAGGTCCCGGGGAGGGCCGCTTGGAGTTCAGGATCCTCGGAGCGCTGGAGGTGTGGACCGGCGCCGGGCGGCGGATCCCCCTGGAGGGCTCCCGAACGGAACGGCTGCTCGCGACCCTGCTGCTGAACGCCGACAGCGCCGTCCCGGTGGCCCGGCTGGTCGACGCCGTGTGGGACGAACGGCCACCCGCCACCGCCGGCCGCCAGGCCCGCAACCTGGCCGGGCTGCTCCGGCGCCGGTTCGCCGAGGCCGACCCGGACGCGCCGCCCGCGCTGCTCACCGACGGCCCCGGCTACCGCCTCGCCCTCACCGGCCACCGCCTCGACGCCCACCGCTTCACCGACCTGCTCACCGACTCCCGCCGCGCGGCCGCCGACGGCCGGCCCGAGACCGCCGCGGCCGCACTCCGCGAGGCGCTCGGCCTGTGGCGCGGCCCCGCACTCGACGGGCTCTCCGGCGCCGTGGGCTCCCCCGGCGCCGTCGCCCTCGACGAACTGCGCCTCACCGCTTGGGAGGAGTGCCTCGACCTGGAACTCGCCCTCGGCCGCCACCGCGCCACCGTGCCCGAGCTCACCGCCCTGGTGGCCGACCACCCGCTCCGGGAGCGCTTCGCCGGACAGCTGATGCGCGCCCTGCACGGCTCCGGCCGCGCGCCCGAGGGCCTCGCCGTGTACCGACGGTTCGCGGACCGGCTGGCCGAGGAACTCGGCCTGGACCCCGGACCGGAGCTGCGCGCCCTCCACCTCGACCTGCTCGCGACCGCCCCGGTCCGCGCCGGGTCGGCCCGCGGTGAGCCGGCCCGCGGCGAACAGGCCCGCAGCGACCGGACCCGCGGTGAACCGGGCCACGCCGATCGACCCGAGCCGCCCGACGACACCCCGCGGCCCGCCCAACTCCCGCCCCCGCTACCCACGTTCGTCGGCCGGGAAGCCGAACTCGGCGCACTCGACCGGCTGCTCACCGGCCCCGCCGCCGTCCTCGCCCTCTCCGGCCCGGCCGGCGTCGGCAAGACCGCCACCGCCGTCGCCTGGGCCCACCGGGCCCGGGACCGGTTCCCCGACGGGCAGCTCTACGCCGACCTGCACGGCTTCTCCGTCGACCCGCCGCTCACCCCGCACACCGTCCTGGCCCGCTTCCTGCGCGCCCTCGGCCTCCCCGGGGAGCGCGTCCCGACCGCCCCCGACGAGGCCGCCGCGCTCTACCGCTCCCTGCTGGCCGGGCGCCGCCTGCTGGTCGTCCTGGACAACGCCCGCGACGCCGACCAGGTCCGGCCGCTGCTGCCGGGCGCCCCCGACTGCCGCACCGTGGTCACCAGCCGGACCCGGCTGGACGGGCTGACCGCCCGCAACGGCGCCCGCTCCCTGGTGCTCGACGTCCTGCCCGCGCCCGCCGCCCTCGACCTGCTCGCCCGGATCAGCGGCGCACACCGGACCGGTGCCGAACCCGGGGCCGCCGCCGAACTCACCGCCGCCTGCGGCCACCTGCCGCTCGCCCTGGCCATCAGCGCGAGCCGGCTGGCCGCCCGCCCGGACCGCAGCCTCGCCGACCACGCGGCCGAACTGCGCGACGAGGAACACCGGTTGACCGCCCTGCAGATCGACGGCGACGCCACCTCCGCCGTCCGCGCCGCCTTCGACCTCTCCTACCGCTCGCTGCCCGCCGAGGCCGGCGCCCTGCTACGACTGCTCGCCCTCGCCCCGGCCGCCGAGGTCACCGCGGACGCCGCCGCCGCGCTCTCCGGCGCCCCGACCGCCGCCGTCCGGCCCGTCCTCGACCGGCTCGCCACCGCCCACCTGCTCACCCACCTGGACCGCGACCGCTACCGGCTGAACGAGCTGCTGCGCCTGTACGCCGGCGAACGGTGCGCCGCCGAGACCCGCTGCGGCGAACGCGCGGCCGCCCGCGCCCGGCTCTGCTCCTGGTACCTGCACCACGCCGAGGCCGCCGGCCTGCTGATCACCCCCGAGCGCCGGCGGATCCCGCTGCCACCGCCCGAACCCTGGTACGTGCCACCCGGGTTCACCACCCCGGCGCAGGCCTTCCGCTGGTGCGAGGAGGAGCACACCCAGCTGCTCGCCGTGATCCGCGAGGCCGCCCGGCACGGCCGCTCCGACCACGCCTGGCAGCTCCCGGTGCTGCTCTGGAGCTACTACGCGGTCAGCCCGCACCTGGACGAGTGGGTCGAGGCCGACCGGATCGCCGTCACCGCCGCCCAGCGGTCCGGCGACCGCTTCGGCGAGGGCCACGCCCGCAACGACCTCGCCACCGCGCTCGGCGCCCTCGGCCGGCCCGACCAGGCCCGCGCCGAACTCCACCGCGCCCGGGCCCTGTTGGCGGCCGCCGGGGACCAGGTCGGCGAGGCCCACGTCATCGGCAACCTGGGCGACCAGTGCCTCGAAACCGGCGAACACCACCAGGCCGCCGCCTACTCCCGAGAGGCCCTCGCCCTCCTGGCGGCCCAACCGCCCGAGCGCCGCGACGACTGGGCGATCGGCGCCCTGGAGACCAACCTCGGTATCGCCGCCCTGCTGGCCGGCCGGCCCGAGGAGGCCGCCGACCGCCTCCACCGCTGCCTCGCCCGCCACCGCCGCACCGGCACCCGCGTCCTGGAGGGCATCACCCTCTACTACCTCGGCGAACACCACCGCCGCCAGGCCCGCCCCGCCGAAGCCGCCGCCCACCTCCACCAGGCCCTCGCCCTGCTCGACACCCACACCCCCAACTCCCGGCTGCGCACGGTGGTGTCGACCACCCTCGCCGAGCTCGAAGCCCCACCGCCACCGGGCCCGAGCGACCTGACCGTCCGTCAGACCTGAGGCGACTCGTCGACGAGCCGGTTGTTGCGGTCGATCTCCGCCATGTTCGTCTCGGCCCAGACCCGCAGGGCGGAAAGCGGTCCTTCGAGGGACAGCCCGAGCCCGGTGAGCCGGTAGTGGACGGCGGGCGGCACGGTGGGTTCCACCCGGCGTGCGGCCAGACCGTCGCGGACCAGGCCGTGCAGGGTGACGGAGAGCATCTTCTGCGAGATGCCCGGGATGCGGCGCCGCAGCTCGGCGAAGCGGAGCTCCCCCGGGGCCTGCTCGGCCAGCACCTTGACCGTCATCGACGTCCACTTGGTGCCGAGGCGGTCCAGCAGCCGGCGGGTCGGGCAGAGCGGATCCAGCAGGTCACCGTGCTCACCTGGGCGCCGGTCACGTCCGCCGGGCGTCGCCGTGGTCACCTGGGGCTCACCACCTGAAGGGAAAGTGCCGTCTTGGGCAGCCCAGGATAGTTCCCTAGCGTGACCTGGTCACCATTCCTCACCGTTCCTCACCAGGTACCCGGAGTCCCGCCATGCCCGAACTGCGCCCGATGCCCGAACTGCGCCGCGTCCTCGCCAACGGTGTCGAACTGAACGTCGCCCTCGCCGGATCGGGCCCCGCCGTCCTGCTGCTGCACGGCTTCCCGCACACCTGGGAGCTGTGGACGGACGTCATGGCCGAGCTGTCCGACCGCCACCTCGTCATCGCACCGGACCTGCGCGGGTTCGGCGCCAGCGGCCGGGCCGCCTCCGGGTACGACGCCGGCACCCTGGCCGAGGACGCCGCGGCGCTCCTCACCGCGCTCGGCGTGGACTCGGCCGCGGTGGTGGGCATCGACGCGGGCACCGCGCCGGCCTTCCTGCTCGCCCTGCGCCGCCCCGGTCTCGTCCGGCGCCTGGTCGTCATGGAGTCCCTGCTCGGCCGGCTGCCCGGCGCCGAGGACTTCCTCGCCGCCGGGCCGCCGTGGTGGTTCGGCTTCCACTCCGCCGCGCCCGGCCTCGCCGAGACCGTGCTGGAGGGCCACGAGGCCGCCTACGTCGACTGGTTCCTGAGCACCGGCACGCTCGGCGACGGTGTGCGCCCCGCCCTCCGGGACGCCTTCGTCCGCGCGTACACCGGCCGCGAGGCCTTGAGCCGCGCCTTCTCGTACTACCGGGCCCTGCCGGAGAGCGCCGCACAGATCGAGCGGGCGGTCGCCACCGCCCGGCTGACGGTGCCGACGCTGGCGTTGGGCGCCCGGCCCGTCGGCACGGCGCTGGAACGCCAACTCCGCCCGATCGCCGACGACCTCACCGGACACCTCATCGAGGACTGCGGCCACATCATCCCGCTGCACCGACCGCACGCCCTGCTCACGCTGCTGCGCCCGTTCCTGGCCGGTGCGGACGCGGACGCGGTGTGAAGACGTCCGGGCCGGGCAGCGGGCCCGGCGCGGGCGGCGCCCCCGGGTCCGGCCGGTAGCGCTCGGCGCGGGCGTGGTACTCGAAGTCGCCGCGCAGCAGGGAACGGTGGTGCCCGGCGTAGAGCTGCACGGCCGCGCGGATCGGCCGGGTGGCGCCGGCGGCCGCCAGTTGGGCGGGCAGCTGCTCCTCGGCGCTGACGGCCCGTTCGACGCAGGCGGCCCGCAGGGCGTCGACCTCGGTGACGGCCTGCTGCACCGTCCCGCCCCGGTGGTGGCGCAGCACGAAGACGGCGTTGTGGTAGTAGCCGGCCGCGCCCTCCTTCCGGGCCGAGCAGATGTCGTTGTAGAGGGCGATGTGGTCGACCACCGCGCCGCGCAGGGCGAGGAGTGCGGGCAGTCGGCGCAGGTGCTCGGGCAGGTCGATGGCGGGCGGGGTCTCGAAGAGGTCCAGGAACATCCCCATGCCGATGGAGTGCCGGCGGTGGGTGAGGTAGTCCTCGGGCAGCGGGGTGTGGCCGGCGGCGCGTTCCACGGCCTCGCGCCAGTACGTCCAGAGCCAGCCGGTGACGTCCGCGCGGAAGGCCCGCCGCCAGGAGGACGACCGGCCGGCCCGGGTGCGCCGCCAGAGGTCGGCCAGCGCGAGCGCCGCCGGGCTGGTGGGGCGGCGGACGCCGTTCACGACACCGGTCAGTTCGTCGATCGCCGCCCGGCTGCGCGCGAGGTCCTGCCCGCAGCCGTCGTCGTCGAAGGCGTCGTCGACGACGAACGCCCAGAAGGTCCACTGGCAGCGCAGCGCGAGCGGCCCCGGCCCGGCGGTCGGGTCGGTCAGGGCGCACCACAGCTCGGACCGGGTGCGCAGCATCCGGCGGCGCACCCCGGGCGAGGTGCAGAGGCCGAACGCCTCGGCCCAGGCCCACATGCGCAGGCCCGCCTCCTCCTGGTGCGGGTTGCCGCCGGTGGCCGGGAAGGGCATCCGGAAGGCGGGCAGGGTGATCTGATCCATGGCGCGCGCACTCCTGTCGGGTGGAGACGGGGGAACGGGGGAACGGGGGGACCGGGGAACACGGGAAGCGTGGGGCCGTGGAACGTTCCGACAGTGTGTGCGCACCACCCGGCGGGGCACACCCGGCGTCGAGCGTTCCCGGACGGGACCTCCACCCGGTGTCGACGAGCCCCGGCCGAGGCATCGGCCCGGCGGCGCCGGGCAGGTATCAGAGGTCGTCCGGCACCCGGCCGGGCGACCCGGTGCCGGTCCCGGACCCGACCGGCGGTACGGGAGGAGCGGCGACCATGGGCGAACTGGACGGCAGGACGGCACTGGTGACGGGCGGATCGCGCGGGATCGGCCGGGCGGTCGCCCTGCGGTTCGCGGCCGAGGGCGCGCTGGTCGCGGTGCACTACGGCAGCGACGAGGAGGCCGCCGCCGAGACCGTCGGGCTGATCGCCGAGGCCGGTGGCCGGGCCTTCACGGTGCGGGCCCGGTTCGGCGCGAGCGACGCGCTGGACGCACTGTTCGAGGGCCTCACCGCCGGGCTGGCGGAGCACGACGAGGACGGTCTGGACATCCTGGTGAACAACGCCGGCATCCACCTGATCGGCTCGATCGAGCAGCTCACCGAGGAGGAGTTCGACCGGGTGATGGCGATCAACGTGCGCGCGCCGCTGTTCGTGACCCAGCGGGCCCTGCCGCTGCTACGGGACGGCGGACGGATCGTGAACATCGCCTCGGCGGCCGTCCGGATCGGTTCCTCGCTCCAACTCGGCTACACCATCAGCAAGACGGCGCTGGTGGCCCTCACCGTCCCGCTCGCCAACGAGCTCGGGCACCGCGGGATCACCGTCAACACCGTCAATCCGGGCGTGATCCTGACCGACATGACGTCCCGGTGGACGGGCGTACCGGAGGCAATGGCCGAACTGGAGTCGGTGACCGCGCTGGGCCGGATCGGCCTGCCGGAGGACGTCGCGGACGTGGTCGGCTTCCTGGCGGGCCCGCAGGGCCGCTGGGTGACCGGCCAGACCATCGATGCCTCCGGCGGCACCTACCTGGGCCCGATCCCCAAGCGCTGAGCCCCCCTCCGTCCTACCGTCCCGCCGTCGACGCTCATGGTCCGGCGTCCGCCAGGCGCTCCAGGGCGCCCCGGATCACGGGTGCGTGCTGGTGGGCGGCGAGCCGGCGGTGGTACTGCCGCGCCAGGCCCGGGGGCAGGGCGCCGGTCAGGGTGATCGCGCAGTGCGTGGCGCGGGCCGCCTGGTCGGCCCGGCCGAGCGCGAGGTAGGTGTCGACCGCGAGCAGCAGCATCCGCCCGGCGAGCGGCGGGGCGGGCACCGGCTCGGGGCCGTCCAACTCGTCCAGCAGGGCGGCCAGATGGGGTTCCGCCCGGTCCGGCGCGCCCGCGAGGAGGTGGCTCTCGGCGCGGGTGACGGCCAGGTGGCGCCCGTCGACGGCGAACGGGAAGCCCGGCCGGTGCCGTCCGTCGGACGATGCCAGGGCGTCGGCTGCGTGGTCCAGCGCCCGCGCCGCCTCGGCGGGCCGCCCGAGGCGGGCGAGGGCGAGCGCCTCCCTGGTCAGCAGGAGCGCGGCGACGACCGGCTCCGGGCGCGGATCGGCGGCGCGGGCGGCCCGGACGACCGTCCGGGCGTCGGCCGCGTCGCCCGCCAGGAGGTGGCGGGTGGCCAGCTGTGCCAGCACGGTGGCCACGGCGGTCCGCCGGCCGGAGGCGACGGCGGCACGGAGGGCGGCCAGGTTGTGCCGCTCGGCCCTGGTCTCCTCGCCGACGGCGCTGCTGAGCCAGGTGCAGAGCAGTGCGGTGCGGGCGGCGAGCGGGAACAGCCGGCGCGGCGCCGGGGGCCCGCCACCGGAACCGGCCAGCAGGTGGTCGACGACGAGCCGGTGTTCGGCCTCGGCCGCGCGGTACAGGACGGTGGGCGGCAGCAGTGTGCCGCGCTCGTGCTGTTCGAGGGCGCTGGTGCGGGCCTCGATCCACCTCAGCTGCGCCTCCCTCCCCTGCGGCGGCGCCTCCGGCGGGGAGCCGCCGTCCGGCCGCCCCGCCTCCGCCAACCCCCGCAGGGCCTCGCCCAGTTGATCGGCCAACGCGCGCCCACTCAGGCCGAGTTCGGGCGACCCGGCGCTCCCGGGCGGGTGCACGGCGGCGCGCAGGGCGAGGACGGCCCCGTGGTCCGTGTAGGGCTGGTCCAGCGGGGCGGCCCCACCGCCGACCAGGTGCAGCCAGTGCGGCCAGCCGAGCCGGTGCACCTCCCGGGCGGGGACGTCATGGACGTGCGCCATCGCCAACTGGACGGTGTGCACGGGGACGGCGCGCCCCGATTCCCAGCGGGCGACCAGTTCCCGACGTGCGGCCAACTGCCCGAGGGCGAGGGCCCCGTGGGTGCGCGCGATGAGCTTGGCGTACTCGGGTTGGGACAGGCCCATCCCCGTCCGCAGCCGGGTCAGCGGGTTGGTGTACGCCGGCTTCCCGCCGGATCCGGCCGACGCCCGGGCACCCGGGCCCGGCAGCGGTTCGCTCACGACGGGCTCCGGGGGGTCCGCGGCAGGCGGGAACCGTCGCGGGCGTATTCGGACTGGGAAAGTCCCACCGCGGAACACAGGAGGTGGAGAGGGTGCGCCATGGATGCAGTCTTGAACCGTCTCTGGAATCTTCGGGAACCGTGAATCGGCTTCGACACCGGATCCTAGAAACGGAGGTCAAGAATTCGCCAGGCACGGAGGCACCCCGGAGGCACCCCCTGCACCGTTGCCAGAACGGGAAATCGGCACTCCGGTGGATGCCGCCGGAATTCACACATCAGAGAGAAAAGCAAAGGGGTGCCTACCCCGGTGCCCGGATCAAATCTTCCTCAATTCGCTCGGAGCACCGGCTTTCCCGCCCTTAGAGTCCCTTCGCATCCGCCCGATCGACGGGCCACCCGTCAGGAGAGGACCCACCATGGACTTCCGTACGAACTCGTCCGGGCATTCCGGAAACCACCGACCGGGGAGGACCACGGACACCGGGTGGGACGCCGTCCCGCCGCCCGGGTGGGTCCGGTCCTAGCGCACGGCCTTGCGGCCGTGGAAGAGGCCCCAGGAGAGCAGTCCGGCCTCGCACACCTCCAGGCAGTGGTCCAGGTTCGTCCGCAGCCGCGCCACCTGGTCGACCCCGGCCCGGTCCGCCAACTCCTCGGCACGGCGGCCGACTTCCTCCTGGAGGCGGGCGTAGTGGACCGGCACGTGCGCGGAGAGGTCCTCGAACTCCGTTGCGGTCACGCCCAGCCCCGCGAGCCGCGCGCGGTAGAAGTCGGGCGTCGCCAGGTCGCCGATGCGCAGCCGTTCGCAGAACGGGCGCAGCGCCTCCTGGTCGCCGTCGGAGGCCGCCATCAGGTCGGTGAAGACCAGGTGGCCGCCCGGCCGCAGGACCCGGACGGCCTCGGCGAGGGTGCGGGCGCGGTCGCCGCTGTGGCAGAACGCCTCCTGCGACCAGACCACGTCGAAGCTCCCGTCGGCGGCGGGGATGTCATTGAAGGAGCCGGTCACCACCTGGATCCGGGAGTCGAGCCCGAGTTCGAGGTTGCGGGCGCGGTGGCCCCGGTTCTGCCGGTCGCTGATGTTGAGCGCCACGACCCGGCAGCCGTAGGTGGAGGCGAGGTGGCGGGCCGCGCCGCCGAACCCGGAGCCCAGGTCGAGGACGGCGCTCGCCTCGTCGAGCTCCTCCTCGACGCTGCGGGCGGCGGATTCGACGGTGCGCTGCGCCGCCTGCCGGATGGTCTCGTCGCCGTCGCGGTAGATCCCGAGGTGGATGTTCTCGCCGCCCCAGGTCAGCCGGTAGAACTCGTCCGTCTCCGGGGTGTTGTAGAAGGTTCGTGCCGTGCCGTCCGCCCGGTGGGCCGTGTCACTGGTCATGGGGAAGTGATGTGTGCGAACGTCCGTCGGTAAACCCCTGGGCCGGGCCGGGGGCCGGACCCCGGTGCGCGGGTCCGGCCGCCGGCGGTCGGGGATCAGCCGCGCAGGCGGGTGGTCTCCAGGGCCGGGGAGGCCTTGATCTCGGCCTCGGTGAACCGTTCCGTCACCCACTGCTTCCGCGCGAACAGCCTGGTCTGGTCGGTGTAGTGGGGGGACGCCGGGTTGACGGACTCGCCATAGGTGAGCACCGTGCGGGTGTGCGGGCCCTGCGGGGTCAGCTCGGTGGCCATGACGAAGCTGGAGCCGCGCGCGCCGGTGCCGGGCTGCGGCAGGCTGCCGCCGGTGCTGCCCGACTTCGGTCCTCCGGAGACGACGTTGAAGCAGCCCGTGGCGTCGTCGCAGCCGTGCAGCGGGATGCCCGCCCAGCGCTGGACGTCGCCCATGGTGGCGTCCAGCGCGGTGCCGTCGCGGCCGAGCTTCCGCACCGCGTCCGCCAGGGCCCGTCGGACGTCGGGGCTGTCGCCGTCCAGTCCGCGCGGGGTGGTCAGCGGCTGGGCCGGGTCGAACGGCACCTTCCAGACCTGGTTCGGGCCGAACAGGCCGGAGTAGAAGGCCCGCCACAGGACGGCGCCGTGCCCGGTGTCGTCGGTCCGGGTGTTCCAGGCCGCCAGCACCTCGCAGGCCCGGCCCACGTCCACCGCGCTGCCGTCCCCGGCGGTCAGCACCGGGTTGGCCCGGCACATCGCGACCGCGTCGTCGCGGGCGATCTCGGCGCTCTGCTCGCGGTCGCCGAACATGGCGGCCTGGAGGGTCGGCAGGGTGAAGCCCGGTGCGCCGAGGCCGTCCGTGCCGTCCCGGCGGTCGGCGATCATCCGCAGCCCGAGCTGGGCCCGGGGGCTCAGCCGCGGGTCCGTCCCGTAGACGTTCGGGTAACCGCTGAGCGGGGCGGCGGTGTTGGTGAAGTGCGGGTCGTTGTTGGAGTTGGCGACGTAGTCGGTGCGGTCGAGCTTCGGGTGGGCGGCCGGGCCGAACAGGCCGGGGACGACGGCGTCCGGGTCGCTGCCCCAGTCGCAGGAGGTGGTGGAGCCGTCCAGGATCTCGGGCAGGTCGTGGCCCGGGACCACCGTGCAGCGGGCGAGCTGCTCGTCGGTGAGGTGCGGGACGGCGGAGGCGTCGGTGAAGTACGTCGCGCCGCTGACGTCCGTGGCGAAGGTGTAGCTCCACGGGACGCCCTGGTAGGTGTCCTGGGCCCGCTTCAGCTCGGCGAGGCTCTGCGCGCGGTCCAGCGCCAGCCACTCGCTCATCGAGCGCAGGTTGTCGGCGTTGGCGTCGCGGAAGGCGTAGGCCTGGGTGTCCGTCCAGGGGATGCCCGCGTCCTGGTCGGCCAGCACCGGGCCGTAGCGGGAGGTGTAGATCGTCCGGGTGACGGTGGACAGGCTCCCGTCGGCGCCCCGGACGGTGACCGGGACGTCCTGGCGGCCCATCCTCTCGGGCTTGCCGTCGACCAGGTAGCTGGTCGGGTCGCCGGGCACCAGGGCGAGCCGGTAGAGGGAGCCGTGGTCGGCGTAGCTGGTCGTCGACGTGAAGGCCAGGTCGCGGGTGTGGCCGATCTCGACCACCGGCGTGCCGTAGAGCGCGGCGCCGGAGACGTCCAGCACTCCGGGGATGGTGAGCTGCACCTGGTAGAAGCGGTGGCCGCCGACCCACGGCAGGTGCGGGTTGGCCAGCAGCATGGCGTGGCCGTCCCGGGTGACGTCGCGGCCGAGCGCCCAGGCGTTGCTGCCGAGGTCGGGGCCGTTCTCGGCGCCGTCGGACGGGCGCTTCGGGGTACGGGCCCGGGCGGTGGGGGCCTGCGTCGTGGGAGTGGTGGTGCCGGGCGCGGTGGTGCCCGGCGGGGTCGCGGCGGCGATCGCGTCCTGGACGTTGCCGATGCCCGCGTTCCCGTTGACCTCGTAGATGAGGTTCCAGAGGTCCTCGGTGGTGATCGGGCCGACCCACTCCTTGCGCCGGCAGCCGGCGTCGGGCAGCCCGTTCACCCCGGTGTCGCGCAGATAGCGGTTGTAGCCGGCCGCGTACCCCTCGACCATCCGGCGCAGGTCCTCGGTGGGCCCGATCGGGGCGGGCCGGTCGAGCAGCTTCCGCACGGTGCCGGCCCGCCGCAGCCCCTGGTGGTAGGTGTCGCTGGTGAGGTTCCCGCCGCCGCCCGGGGTGTTCGCGTCCGCGCCGAACCAGCGCGACCGCTCCCCGCGCAGGGTCACCACCTCGTCCGCGAGTTGGCACAGGTTGTCCTGCGCGAAGGCGTAGCCGTACCCGTAGCCGAGCCCCCGGAAGTCGTGCGCCAGCACGTGCGGGATCCCGTACTCGGTCCGCCGGATCTGTGCCGAGTAGCCGTCCCGGCCGCCGAGGTCGGAGTCCTCGGCGGCGGCGACGGCCGAGCCGGGCAGCAGCCCTGCGGTGACCGAGGCCAGCGCGAGCGCGGCCAGTCCGGAGCCGAAGCGCCTTCGTCCGTACCGAAGTTGACGTTTGATCATGTGCCCCACCCTGTCGCGCGGCCACCCCGCCCCGCATCGGCTCCACGGCCCATTCCCCCGACGACCCGTAGGCCCGGAGGTGTAAGCCCCCGGGCCGATGCGCCTCCCGGCCGGCCGGACCCGCCGGGGTGACCTGGATCACAGTTGAGGTTGACCCTGGGGCAGGGTGGAGGCTCCTCGCAACGGCACGACGCCCGGTCGGGGCGCGGACGAGATGGAGGAACAGCATGTCCAGCAGGGTTGCGGGTCAGCGGCAGGACCGTCCGGAACTGCGCGAGGCGATCGCCGAGTTGGTCGGGGCCGGCTTCCTCGGGGTGCAGCTGCGGGTGAACGACGAGCGGGGCGAGTGGGTCGGCGGCGGCGGGGTGCGGGAGTCGGGCCGGGACGGCGCGGTGGTGACGGACGGGCACTTCCGGATCGGCAGCAGCACCAAGAGCTTCGTGGCCACCACGGTGCTGTCGCTGGTGGCCGAGGGCAGGTTCGGCCTGGACACGACGGTCGACGACCTGCTGCCTGGCTTCGGCCTCGACCGGCGGATCACCGTGCGGATGCTGCTCCAGCACACCACCGGGATCTTCAACCACACCGGCGAGCTGTACGAGGACGGGACGATCGTGCTGGGCGTGCCCTGGCAGGGCAAGGAGTGGGTGGACAACCGGTTCCGGACCTACCCGCCCGAGGAACTGGTCCGACTGTCGCTGTCCCGGCCGGCCCGGTTCGCGCCGGGTACGGGCTGGAGCTACGCCAACACCAACTACGTACTGGCCCGGCTGGTGGTCGAGCGGGCCACCGGCCGTTCGTTCGCCGAGGAGCTGCGGCGGCTGGTGCTGGAACCGCTCGGACTGACCGGCACGGTGGCGCCGGGCGCCTCCCCGGAACTGCCCGAGCCGCACAACCACGGCTACTACCGCTACCAGGACGCCGGACAGGAGCACACGGTCGACGTCACCCGGCAGAACCCGTCCTGGGTCGGCGCCGGCGGCGACATGATCTCCACCACCCGCGACCTCCACACCTACTTCTCCGCACTGATGGGCGGCCGGCTGCTGCCCGCCGACCTGCTCGCCGAGATGCGTACCCCGGAGGCGACGGCCGGCTACGGCCTGGGGGTGTTCGCCCAGGAGACGCCCGGCGGCACCGTCTTCCACCACCACGGCGCCACCATGGGCTCGGCGGCGATGATGTACGGCTCCCCCGACGGCCGAACCACCCTCACCGCCGGACTGACCTGGGTGGACGACGCCGCGATGTCGATCGCTCCCGCGTTCCAGGCCGCCCAGCAGCGCTTCCTCGACGCGGTGTTCTGCGACGGGCGCGGCGGGTCGGCCCGATGAGGCAAGCTGGCCCGATGAGGAACGGAGTCACGATCGGACAGGCCGCGGCCTTCGTCGGTGTCACGGTGAAGACGGTGCGGCACTACCACAAGCTCTGCCTGGTCGCCGAGCCGGAACGGGACGCCTCCGGCTACCGGCGGTACGGCTCCGCGGAGTTGCTGCAGCTGGTGCAGGTCCGGACGCTGGCCGGCGCGGGCGTGCCGCTGGCCGAGATCGGGCCGATGCTCGACGCCGACGGCGCCCGGTTCGATGCCGCACTCGCCGAGGTGTCACGACAACTCGCCGAGCGGATCGAGGAGTTGACCGCCCGCCGGAACACCCTGGAGCGGCTCGCCGACGGCGACCGGGCCCTGCTGCCCGACCGCGCCTGCGCCCTCCTGGAGCGGATGCCCGGCCTCGGCCTCGACGCCGACTACGTGGCCGCGCAACGCGAGGCCCTGGTGCTGACCCGGGCCTTGGTCCCGGACGGCTTCGACGCCTTCCTCGGCCGGCTCGAACAGCGGCTGGACGACCCGGAGTTCGTCGAGCTGACCAGGCGCGGCCAGCAGGCCGAGAGCTGGGCCCCGGACGACCCGAGGATCGAGGAACTCGCGACCGCCATGGCCGACCACTACCTCGCCGACCCCGCCCGGCTGGGGAACCAGGCCGACCAACGGGTGTGGGCCAGGGCTGCTGCCCAGTACCGGCTGATCGACGGCCACCGCGCGGAGCAGGCCCCGGTCGCGGCCCGGCTGACCGCGCTCACCGAGGCCAAGCTCCGCGCCGGAGGTGTCCGGATGCCGCCCGGCTGACGTCCGGCGCCTCGGAGCGGGGAAGCCCGGAAAATCGGTCGAGACGGCCGTCGCGGGCTGCCAGGCTGGCGGGATGCTGCTCAAGCTGACCGGGTCCAGCGGCGCGGGCAAGACCACGCTCGCCTTCGCCGTCGCCGACCGGCTGGACGGAATCGTGGTGCACGAGTTCGACGAGGTCGGCGTCCCGGACCCGCCGTTCCCGCCCCACTGGCGCAGTCGGATGACCGAACGGTGGGTGCGCCGCGCGCTGGAGTACCAGGCCGCCGGGGTGGATCTGCTGCTGTCCGGGAACACGCCGCTGGGCGAGCTCCTGGCCGTCCCCTCGGCGCCGTTGCTGGACGGCATCGCCGTCTGCCTGATCGACGTCGGCGACCCGGTCCGGCGCGATCGGATCGCCGCGCGGGACGGCGGCCGGTGGGACGAGGCCGCCACCGACGCCTTCTGCGGCTGGGCGGCCTGGCACCGCGGACACGCCCGCGACCCGCGGTTCCGGCCCGACGTCATCACCGAGGACGGCTGGCCGGAGATGGCCTGGCACCGGTGGACGGCGTGGACCGCCGAGGATCCACGCTGGCGCACCGGCCTGGTCGACACCACCGGACAGCCACTCGCGCGATCCGTCGACCAGGTCGAGCGCTGGGTGACCGAACAGCGCGTGGCGCACCGGGCCGGCCGGCTGCCCCTCTCCCGGGACTGGGCGGACCAGGCACCACCACCCGGCCCGCCGTCAACTCGCCACTGAACAGCGGAATCCCGCCCTCCCGTCGGCCGGACCTTGGCAGGACCACACCGGACGCGCTACTTTGCGCCCCGAGATCATCACGTCGGGTCACCGAGGTCGGGTGGAGGAACCAGTGACCACAGCCGTCCCCGTGCCCCGGTGGGCCGCCGAGGCGGACGCCCACACCCTGGAGTGGTGCACCCGGCACGGGCTGCTGTCCGGCCCGGACCCGGCCGAGCGGTTCCGGCTGGCCCGCTTCGGGACGCTGGCCGCCCGGACCCACCCGGAGGCCTCGCAGGAGTCGCTGCCGGTGCTGGCGGACTGGTTCGCCTGGGCCTTCGTGCTCGACGACCACCTGGACACCGGCGCCCATGTGCCAGGCCAGGCCGGAACCCCGGGCGTCCGGCGGACGAGCCGCCTGCTCGCGGAGTTCGCCGCGATCGTCGAGGGCCACGCAGCCGTCCACGGCCACGCTCCCGTCCGGCTCCAGCCGATGACCCGGGCCCTGGACGACCTGTGGCGCCGCACCTCCGCCACCATGACCGCCGCCGTCCGCCACCGCACCGTCCGGCACCTGCGCGAGTACCTCGACGCCCTCGCCATGGAGTCCGGGCAGCGCCGGCGGGGCCGGATCCCGACGCTGCCGGAGTACGTCGCCCTCCGCCGGGTCACCGGCGGCGTGCGGGAGGACCTGGACTTCGCCGACCACCTGGCCGGCCGCTCACTGCCCGACGGGCTGTTCGAACACCCCTGGCACCTGGACCTGCTGGCGGCCGCCGGGGACGTCGTCAACTGGACCAACGACCTGGCCTCCTGGCGCAAGGAGCAGGCCTGCGGCGAGGTCCACAACCTGGTCCTGGTCCTCGCCCACCACACCGGCCGCCCGCCGGAGGAGGCCGCCGCGCTGGTCCGGAACCGGATCGCCGAGCGCCGCGACCGCTTCGAGGGCCTGACCGGCCACCCGCCCCATCCACTGCTGGCGCGGCGCGCCACCGCGCTCCGGCAGTGGGCGGACGGCTTCCAGGCCTGGCTCGCCGACACCGACCGCTACCGCGCACCGGCGGGGTAGCCGTCAGGCGTCGTACCGGTGGGCGAACGGCCGCCCGGGGCAGCCGTGGCACTCGAACAGGTACACCCCGCCCAGGTCACCGAGGCGCAGGCCCGGGCCCTGCCACCGGAGGTCACGGTCCTCGACCGGGGTCCACGCCTGCCGGGAGTCGTACTCCTCCGTGCTCTCCACGGTCAGCAGATGCTCCATCGGCACCCCGCACCCCGCGCAGCTCGGCCACTGCGCGTCCTGGCACCACCCGGGGAAGCCGCCCAGCTTGACGCCCGGCGCGGTGGACAGATGGGACTGGTACTCCCAGCCGGTCTCCTCCTCCACCTGCTGGAAGCGGTCCTCCAGGGCGTCCCAGTCCTCGTCCGAGAGGTCCCAGCTCGGGTACTCCGTCACCACCTCCGGATGCACCACGCACGGCCGCGGCACCCGCCCGTACCGCGCCTCCGAGGGCGCCGGCGGAGCCTGCCGCACCTCCCCCACGTCCGCCGCGGACCGCCAGCGGACCAACGGGGCCACCAAATCGATCCCGTGCTCCAGCGGACACCACAGCACCTGGAGCAGATCCCGCCCCGCCGGGAACGGCACCAGCGCCGGCACGTCCTCGCGACGCACCTGGACGACCGCCACCATCGGCGACCCGACGTGCTCCGGGCACTCCGGCCACGGCTCCCCCGCCGGCCACAGCAACGGCCCGCCCACCGAGCTGTCCCCGCAGCCCGGCTCGCCCGCGCGCGGGTGCAGCCGCACGGTCTCCCGGCGGAAGGGGACCACCTCGGGGAACAGCTCTTCGACGTCCAGGGGGCGCGGGGGCGTTCGACGACTCACGCCCGGACCGTACCGGTGACCACCGCCCGGGCGCACCGGATATTCGGCCGGGCCACCGCAGCGCCCCCCGAGGTGTGCGACCCCCCGGACCCGGGAGACGCTGGGGGCATGCCCGCCCCGGACGACCGTCCCAAGACCAGGCGCCGCCCGGCCCCGCGGCCGCTCGGCAGCCGCCCGCCCCGGGTGGCGCTGCGCCGGGCCCGTACGGCGGCGCCCCAGGAGCACGTCCCGGCCGGGCTGCGCACCGCCGCCGGGTACGCCTGGCGGCTCGGGCTGCTCGGGCTGGCCGGCTATCTGCTGGTCGGGGTCCTCGGCCAGCTGCAAGTGCCCGTGATCGCGCTGTTCCTGGCGCTGGTGATCACCTCCGTGCTGCGCCCGCTGGTCGACCTGCTCGCCCGGGGACTGCCCCGCCCGCTCGCCGTCCTGCTGGCCTTCGTGTGTGCGGTCGCGGTCGTCGGCGGGGTGCTCACCATGGTCGGGACGAACGTCGCCGACGAGTGGAACGGGCTGGGGAACGAGCTGCGCGGCGGGCTCGGCCGGATCGACCACTGGCTCACCGGCGCTCCCTTCCATCTGCGGGCCGGTACCGTCACGGACCTGCGGACGAAGGTCGGCGCGTTCATCGCGGCGCACCGCTCGGCCCTGCTGACCACCGCGCTCAGCGGCGCGAGCCGGGCCGTCGAGCTGGTCACCGGGCTCGCCCTCGCGGTGTTCTGCTCGGTGTTCTTCCTGCACTCCGGGGACCGGATGTGGAGCTGGGCGGAGCACCAGCTCCCGGCCGCGGCCCGGCCGGTCTGGAGCCGGGCCGGACGCACCGCCTGGCGCAACTTCGCCGGGTACACCCGTGGGGTGCTGATCGTGGCGGCGACCAACGCGGTGCTGGTCGGCATCGCCCTGGCCCTGCTGCGGGTGCCGCTGGTGCTGCCGCTGATGGTGCTGGAGTTCGTCGCGGCGCTGGTGCCGCTGATCGGCTCGCCGATCGCGCTGGCGGTCGCCGCGCTGGTCGCGCTGGCCGCGCGCGGGCCGGTGGTGGCGCTGCTGGTGCTCGCGCTGATCGTGGTGATCGGCCAGATCGAGGGGCATCTGCTGCAACCGCTGGTGCTGGGCTGGTCGGTGCGGATCCACCCGGTGGCGATCGCCCTGTCGGTGATCGGCGGCGCGGTGCTGGCCGGGGTGCTGGGCGCGGTGGTCGCCGTCCCGGTGGTGTCGGTGGCCTGGGCGGTGTTCTCCGAGCTGCGCGACCACCGCTCGCGCGGAGCGCCCTAGCCGGGCCCTGACCTGCCGCGTCCCCGACCGCACCGGATCCTCCTCGGCGGTATACGTTTGACCCCGCCGACCGCACCGCCCGAGGAGAGACCCGCCATGGCCGACCACTCCCCCGCCCACCTGCTCGCCGCCATCGAACTGGCCGCCTCCGCCCGGGCCCACGGCAACCACCCCTTCGGCGCGCTGCTCACCGACCCGGCCGGAGCCGTCCTGCTGACGGCCGAGAACACCGTGCTCACCGACCACGACGTCACCGCCCACGCGGAGACCAACCTGGTCCGCGAGGCCTCCCGCACCCTGGCCCCGCACCAACTCGCCGACGCCACGCTCTACTCCAGCACCGAGCCGTGCGCGATGTGCGCCGGGGCGATCTACTGGAGCGGCATCCGGCGGGTGGTCTACGCACTGGCGGCGACCGAGCTGAACGCCATCGCGGGGGTGGACCCGGAGGAGCCGGTGCTCGACCTGCCCTGCCGCACGGTGTTCGCGGCCGGCGGCAGCACGGTGGAGGCGGTCGGACCGTTCCTGTACGAGGAGGCCTCGGCGGTGCACGTCGGCTACTGGGGGTGACCGGCCGACATGCACCGGCGGGCCCCGGCCGCTAGCCTCCGAAGGCATGGACCTCAAGCTGGCGGGTCGGACGGTGGTGGTCACGGGGGGCAGTTCCGGGGTCGGCCGCTCGGCGGTCGACCTGCTGCTCGCCGAGGGCGCCCGGGTCGCGACCTGTGCCCGGGACGGCCGGCGGCTGGCCCGGACCTGGGCCGGACGGCACCCCAGGCGGCACCGGGAGCTCTATCTGCACGCCTGCGACGTCCGCGACGAGCCCGCCGTGGCCGGGTTCATCGAGGAGGCGGCCCGGCGGCTGGACGGCATCGACGCGGTGGTCGCCAACGCGGGCGAGGGCGGGCCCAACACCTTCACCGACGCCACGCCCGAGCAGTGGCAGCAGGACCTGGAGAGCAAACTGCTGGGCGCCGTGCACCCGGTGCGGGCCGCCCTGCCCTGGCTGCGCCGCTCGGACGCCGCGCGGGTCGTACTGATCGGCGCCCTGATCGGCCGCGAGCCCGAACCCGCCCTGGTCACCGCCAGCGCCGCCCGGGCCGCGCTGGCCAGCCTGGCCCGTTCGATGGCCACCGAGCTCGCCCCCGACGGCATCCTGGTCAACACCGTCAGCCTGGGCATCATCGACACCGAGCGGCAGCGGGCCGTCCACTCCGCCTCCGGCAGCGCGGAGCCGTACGAGCAGTGGTCGGCCGGCTGGGTGCACCGGCGCGGCGTCCCGCTGGGCCGGATGGGCCGCCCCGAGGAGGTCGCCCCGGTGATCGCCCTGCTCGCCTCGCCGCTGGCCTCGTACATCAGCGGCACCGACGTCACGGTGGCCGGCGGCGCGGGCCACTCCGTCCACTGAGCGCCCCGCCCGTCCGGCCGGTGCCCCGGGGCGGCACGCCGGGGGCGCCCCCCGGGCCCGCGCCGTCGGTGTGCGGATCGACCCGTTCCGGGCACACGCTGGTGTGAGCGGGGCCCGTCAGCCGCGCACCGACCCGGGAGGACGCCGTCATGGCCGCACAGATCAGCTACCGGCGGGTCTACGAGGACGTCTCGCCGCAGGACGGGCAGCGGGTGCTGGTGGACCGCGTCTGGCCGCGCGGGATGCGGAAGGAGGACGCCCACCTGGACGAGTGGCTGCGCGAGGTCGCCCCGTCGACCGAACTGCGCCAGTGGTACGGCCACGACCCGGAGCGCTTCGTCGAGTTCCGCCGCCGCTACCTCGCCGAGCTGCGCGACGCGGACCACCGGGAGGCCGTCGGGCACCTGCGCGAGCTGGCCGACCGGGACGCGCTCACCCTGCTGACCGCGACCAGGGACGTCGACCACAGCCAGGCCGCCGTGCTGGCCGAGTGGCTGGCGAAGCGGAAGCACTGAGCGGCCGGGCGACCCGACATGACGGCGATCATCGTCCTGTTCGAACTGGAGCCCGCACCGGACGGGGCCCCCGGGCCGGACGGCGTCGAGCCGCCGGTGCTCGCGGTGCACGCCGCGGGCGGCGATCCGGACGTGCCCGAGGACCCGCTCCCGCGCACCCTGTGCGGCCTGGACACCGACCCGATGGAGCACTCCCACTACCGGCCGACCCGCCCGGGCGAGCCTTGGTACCCGCCCGCCCTGGCCGACCGGCGCTGCCCGGCCTGCGAGGCGGTGCTGCGGGCCCGCTGAGCCGGTCCGCGGCCCAGGGGTTCAGCCCTGGGCGGTGAAGCGCCGCCGCCCGAGCACCACCGCGGCCGTCAGCGGCACGGTGGCGACGGCGGCCACCCCGAACAGCAGCTCGAACCGCCCCTGGCCGGCCGGTCCGCCGCCCAGCGAGGCGCCCAGGGCGCTGCCCACGAACAGCGCGGCGACAAAGCAGGAGACCGCCGTCCCGCGCGCCTCGGGCACCACCGAGGTGGCCCAGGACTGGAGCGTGGTGTGCAGGAACGCCCAGCCCGCGCCGAGCAGGGTGGCGACCAGCGCGTACGTCCACACCCCCGGGGCGGCCGCCGCGGCGCCGTACCCGGCCAGCACGAAGGCGCCGCCGATCGCGGCCAGGCCGTGCGCCGGGATGCGCCGGGTCAGGGCCTTGACGGCGCGGGTGAACACCAGCGTCCCCACGCCGTACAGGGCGGTGATCGCGCCGGCCGCGGCTTCGGACAGGCCCTGGTGCTCCAGCGCCGGGGCGACGAAGGTCAGCCCGCCGAGCAGCACGGCGCCCTCGACCACGCCGAGCGCGGCGACCAGGTACGCGAACCGGTTGCGCAGCACCGCGCCGAGCTGGGTGGCCAGGCTCCCGGCCGGGGCGCGCGGCGGCTCGGCGACCCCGCGCAGCCCGAGCACGGCCGTCGCGGCGGCGAGCGCCGGCACGACGAAGACCAGGCGCCAGTTCAGCCAGTTCGCGACCACTCCGGCGAACAGGGCGGCCAGTCCGCTGCCGAGCCCGAGCGCGGCCATCAGGTCGGCGAGTGCGGCCTGCCGGCGCTCGGGGCCGACCGCGTCGCCGACGAAGCTGAGCGAGGACGGGACCACCGCGCCGAAGGCGAAGCCGGTGACGACGCGCAGCACGGCGAGCACCGTCAGGTTCGGTGCGACGGCCGAGGCCAGGCCGGCCAGCGCGGCGACGGCCAGGGCCGCGCGGATCACCCGCAGCCGGCCTATCCGGTCGGAGAGCACGCCCCAGACCGGTTGTGACAGTCCATAGGCGAGGGCGTAGCCGCCGGCCACCGAGACGGCGGTGGCGAGCGGGACGTGCAGCGCGGCGGCGAGGGTGACCAGGACCGGGCCGATGGCGAAGCGGTCGAAGTTGGCGGTGAAGGCGGCGGCGGTCAGCGGGAACGGGACCCTGGTGTCCGGGCGGGCGGCGACCGCTTCGGCGGCGGGGACGATCTGTGTCATGGCTTCCATCCTGGGGGCGCCGCGACGGCCGTCCGGGCGCCAGGCGTGCACGGATCATCCTGGGAGTGGGAGTGACAGGCTGGGCCGGATCGGGTGCCGGAGGCCGGGTCCGTAGGCTGGGGCCCACCATGAACGATCGTGACGTGCAGCGCCGGGCGGCGCTCGGTGCCTTCCTGCGCTCCCGCCGGGAGCGGCTGACCCCCGACGAGGTCGGGCTGACGGGGGGTCCGCGGCGCCGGACGCCCGGGCTGCGCCGCGAGGAGGTGGCGCTGCTGTCCGGGGTGAGCGTGTCCTGGTGCTCCCGGCTGGAGCAGGGGCGCCCGATCGCCGCCTCCGGTCAGGTCCTTGACGCGCTGGCGACCACCCTGCGGCTGACCGCGGCCGAGCGCCGCCACCTGTTCGCACTCGCGGGTGAGGGCGACGCGGCGCCGCGACCGGCGGCCGACGGGTGCCCGGCGGTCGGCGACCATCTGCGGGCCACCGTCGCCGCCCTGTCCCCCGTCCCGGCGTGCCTGCTGGACCGGCACTGGGACGTCCTCGCCCACAACGACTCCGAGGCCGCGCTGTACGACGGACTCGATCAACTCCCGGTCCAGCGGCGGAACATGATCTGGCTGTACTTCGGCTGGCCGCCGATGCGCAGCATCCTGAAGAACTGGGAGGCGGAGTCCTGGGCGGTGCTGGCCCAGTTCCGCGCCTCCGCCGACCGCCACCCCGGCGACCCGCGCTTCGCCGAGATCGTCGCGGACGTCTCGACGGCCGACCCCGGCTTCCCCGCCCGCTGGGAGCGCCACGACGTGGCGGGCTTCACCCCGGCGCTCAAGCGCTTCGACCACCCCGGGCTGGGGTTCCTGACCTTCCGCCAGGCCAAGCTGATCGCGGCCGAGGACCCGGAGCTGCACCTGGTGGCCCGGCACCCGGCGGACCCGGGCACCCGGCGGGCGGTGGAGCGGGCGGCCGCCGGGGGCTGAGGGCACGGGCCCTCCCGGACGTGGGCCCTCAGCCGAAGCCGAACGTCCGGGGCACCGTCACGTCCAAGGTGTCCCGCAGCAGCGCGAGGGCCGCCCCGAGCGGGCTGGAGCGGCCGCCGCTCACCGTGATGTCGCCGGCGTCCGGGCAGCCGTAGACGACCGCCTTCTCCGGGCCGGCCAGCGCGTACAGCGGGTCGCCCGGGGCGGTCTCCTCCAACCGGACCTCGACCACCAGCGGACGGTCCGCGCTCGCGCTCGCCACCGCCCGTACCCGGCGCCCACGGGCGGCCGCGGCCACCGCCGCCCGGCCGGCCCCGGCGTCCACCGGCTCCGCCTCGACCCGGACGGCCGACGGCTCCCAGCCCCAGAGCAGGGCCGCGATCAGCCGCGCCTTGGTGGCCGCGTCGGCGCCGGAGAGGTCGGCGGAGGGGTCGGCCTCGGCGATGCCGCGCCGCTGCGCCTCACCGATCGCCCGCTCCAGGGGGTCGCCTGCCGCGAGGCGGTCGAGCACGAAGGTGGCGGTCCCGTTGGGGCAGGCCCGGATCGACCGGCAGCCGAGCCCGCGCACCCCGGTGCGCGCCAGGTCCGCCGTCGGGAGGGCGGCGCCGGTGGCCCCGGAGATCCTGATCAGGCTGCCGCCGGCCCGGGCGGCCTCGCCGAGTTCGCTCCAGTGGCTCAGCAGGTGGCTCTTGGTGGCGGTGACGACGTGGACGCCGCGGCGCAGCGCCAGGACGGCCTCCGCCGCGGCCTGCCCGCGCGCCTGCGGGGAGGACGGGAGCGCCTGCACCAGCACCCGCGCGCCGGTCCGGTCGAGGGTCTGTTCCAGGGGCTGCAGCGGTTCCCACTCCGTACGCGGCGGGACCGGTCCGTCGTCGCCGAGCAGCACCTGGGCGGACCCGACGCGCACGGCGGCGAGCCTCGGCCGGACGCCGTGGTCGCGGGCGAGCCCGTCCCCCCGGGTCAGCAGTCGCTCGGCGTAGGCCTGGCCGACGGGGCCGTAGCCCGAGAGCACGATCGCCGGGTCACCGGCTCCGGGCGGCGTCGCATCGGTCCTGAGATCTGGTGAAGGCATCCGGGCAGCGTACTCCCGGGCCGTCGCCCGTTCCGGGGGCGTCCCCTCCCCCGGGCGGCGCAACCATCCCACCGGGTCCGGCCCGGTGGCCGACCGGGGTGTCCCGGGTTTGCATGGGGTGACCGAGCCCCGAGACCCCGGAGGTCGCCGTGTACGAGATGTGGGCCGAGCACGACCCGGCGGAGTCACCGTCCGCCGTGGTGTGGCACGTGGTGGCGAAGGACGACGCGACGGCGTCGCTGTGCGGGCGGTTCCTGGAGCCGTCCCGCCGCGTGGTCCCGGCCGGTGACGGCGCCGGGGCGGAGGTGCCGGACCGGTACTGCGATCCCTGCCTGCTGACCGTCCGGGAGGCGATCGCGGTCACCGGTCGCTGACCGCCGGCCTCCGCCCGTGCGGTGCCGGTCAGTTGGCGTGCGGCGGGCCGAGGTAGGGGAAGTGCGGCAGCAGGTCGGTGTGCGGGCCGATGTGGTCGGTGGGGACCTTGCCGCCGGTCAGCATGGTGAGGCGGGCCGAGGTGACGTCGTCGGTGAGGGTACGGCCGTTGGGGTAGGCGGCGGGCCTGCTGCGGTCGTAGCGCAGGATGTCCGGCAGGACGGTGCGCAGGGTCTGCTCGGCGGCCTGCGGGTCGTAGTTGCCGAAGTGGGTGAGGACGGCTGACCACGGTTCGCGGTAGGTGGCCCAGTCGTCGGCGGGTTCGCCGGCGTTGTAGGCGTCCTTGACCTCCTCCGCGTTGAAGTAGGCGGTCAGGGAGGGGTGGGCGCCGCGGTCCACCGAGGTCAGCCGCCCGTCCTGGCGCAGGCTGACCCGGCCCCAGACGCCGATCTCGGGGTGCGGGCCGAGGTCGGCGTCCGGCACCTCCAGCACGATGGCGAAGACGTTCTTGTCGGCGCCCCAATCCACGCCGGTCCACTGGAACTTGGCGACGATGCCGTCCAGGTCGGCGAAGAACGGGTCGCTGCGGAACCCGGCGTAGAAGGTGTACGGTCCGGACTCCACCGCCGGGTGCTCGGCGCCGAAGTTCACCGGTACGTCGGTGAACAGCGCCTGCCCGGCGGCCTCGTGGGCCCGGGCCTGGTCACCGGTGGCCCGCCGGACGGTGACGGTCTGCCGCCCGTTCTCCGGCCGGGAGAAGACGAAGCTGTAGGCGACGTCGGCCCGGTGGTCGCCGTCGGTGTCGACGTTGATGCGGTAGACGGCGTCCGGGTGGAACGCGTCCCCGCCGGTGGGGGCGACCGGGTTGACGTCGAGGATCAGGACGGTCCGGCCGCCGGGCACGGCGAAGGCGAACAGGTCCGTCATGTCGAGCCGGGCATCGCCCAGGGGGGAGCGGAGGTTCGGGCCGCTGAGGTGATGGGACATGCCTCCAGCATCGGCAGCCGCCCGCGTTCGCGCCCGGCCGGTGCACCCTCGGTGCCGCGGATTCACACCGTTGCCGCACGTCGGACCGGTCCGGCGGCGGGTGTGCCGAATTGTTACTCTCGGCCACCACGGCCGATCCGGGTCAACGAATCCCCGCAAGCCCGCACGAATCGGAAGTCGCCGTGAACCCGCAGGTGGGAGCGGTGTTCCGGGGGCGGAAACCTTGGTGCGAAGGCCTTCTGGCGACCGCTACGATCTTCACTCGTCGTACACCCGTTCACCATGCAAGGACCGCGCGTCGCCCTGTCGGCGCGCCCAGGGGGAGGACCATCACATGGGCGCGCCCCAGCGTTCCACCGTCATGAGCACATCCGGCCGCGCCGTCACGGCCGTGGCCCTGCTCGCCGGCTTCTACCTGCTCGCCCTCGGCATCCTCGGGGGCCTGCTCGCCCTCGACATCGCCCTCTACCAGGCCGCGGGCAAGCTGAGCCCCGCGCTGGCCAAGGTCTGGGCGCTGAGCATCGCGATCGGCTACCCGGTGGTCCGGGTGGTGTTCCTGACCCGCCGTCGCAAGGACGACGGCGAACTGCCCGGCGTGCTGCTCACCCGCGAGCGGCAGCCCGAGCTCTGGGCGATGGTCGACCGGATCTCCGAGCGCACCGGCGTCCGCGGCCCGGCCGAGATCCGGCTGGTGCCCGAGGTCAACGCGGGCGTCCGGGAGGAGACCAGGCTGCTCGGCCTGATCCCCGGCAAGCGCCACCTGGTGATCGGCGCCCCGCTGCTGCTCGGCCTCACCGAGGGCGAGCTGGAGTCCGTCCTGGCGCACGAGTTCGGCCACTACAGCAACCGGGACGTCAAACTCGCCGCCGTCACCGTCGCCGGACGCCGGGCGATCCTGAACACCATCGGCGGACTGCACCAGCGCGCCGACCAGCACCAGGCCGGCGAGGCCGCCAAGCTCGCCGCCAAGGCCGAGAAGCGGCTGGCCAAGGGCCGCAAGCCGTCGAGCGAGCAGGCCGGCGGCGGCGTCGACCGGGTCCTCGCCAAGCTCTTCACCCTCTACGCCAAGCTCTACTTCCGGGTCTCCGAGGCGGTCGGCCGCCGCCAGGAGTACGCGGCCGACCGGGTCGCCGCCCAGCTCGCGGGCCGCGACGCCACCGCCTCCGCGCTGCGCCGGATCCCGACCCTGGACGCCGCCCAGGACTTCTACCTCAACCGCTACGCCACCATCGGCTGGGACGCCGGCCTGCTCCCGCCGCCCGGTCAGGTCTTCGGCGGCCTGGCCCACCTGCTGAGCGACCCCAAGCGCCGGGCCGAGCTGGCCGAGCACGCGCTGGAGCTGCCCGAGGAGACGCCCGACCCGTACGACTCGCACCCGCCGATCCACCTGCGGGTCGCCGCGATCGAGGAGCTGCCCGAGGACGGGCGCGGCGCCGGTGCCACCGGCCCCGCCCTGGCGCTGCTGCGCGACGCGGAGCGGGTGCTCGCCGAGCTGGAGGTCGTCACGCTGATCCCGGAGGCGTCCGGCAAGCAGCGGGTCGAGTGGCCCGAGCTGGTCCGCACCGCGATGCTGGCGCACGCCCGGGAGGCCGCCGTTCCGGCCCGGAACGCGCTGGTCGGGCTGGGCCTGCCGCCCACCGTGCACGGCCTGCTGGACGGCATCGACGCCGGCCGGGCCTGGGAGTTCACCGACCGGCTGCCGAAGAGCGAGCAGGCCGCCGTCGCGACCGGCCGGGCCGCCCGCGAGTTCGCCCGCCCGATGCTGCGCGAGGAGCTGGGGCACGCCACCGTCGTCGCGCTGGCCGAGGCCGGCCTGGCCGGCTGGGAGCTGTCCTGGTCCGGACCGGCCGAACTCCGGCTGCCGGACGGCTTCGAGGACGGCTTCGACGCCGCCCTCACCGCCGCCTGCGCCGACACCCCGGACACCGCCCCGCTGCGCGCCCTGCTCACCGGCGCCGGCCTGCCCTCGCCCGTCACCCCCGGCGTCTGACCGGTCCGGCGGCCCCGGCCGCCGGACCCCTGGAAGGAAACCCCCTTGATCGGCATCATCGTGCTGGCCGTCGTCGGCCTGATCCTGCTGTTCCCGGTCGTCATGACCCGGCTGGCCAAGCGCAAGCTGGCCCAGCTGGAGCGGGCCAAGGCCACCATCGCCGGCCACGAGGCCCGGCTCGCCGCCGAGGGCCGGGCGAAGAACACCATCGTCCCGGCCGAGCACGGGCTGCTGCCCGGCGCCGACCTGGTGACGGACGACGAGCCCGACGCCGAGGAGGCGGCCGCGCTGGCCGCCGCCAAGGCCGGCGACTGGCGGCCCGCCGCCGCCCACCTCACCGCGGACGGCAGCGCCGACCTGCGCTGGCGGCGCCAGCGCGGGCTGGCCCAGCTGGCCGCCGAGGACGACACCTGGCTGCGCGCCTGGCGCGCCGAGCACCCGGACGACCCGACCGCCGCGCTGCTGCACGCGGACGCCCTGGTCTACCTGGCCTGGAACATCCGCACCGGCGCCCGGGCCAACCAGGTCAGCCGCGAGCAGTTCGACAGCTTCCACCGGGTCCTGCGGGAGGCCCACGAGGCCGCCGAGGCGGCCGTCGCGCTGGCCCCCGCCGACGACCCCAACCCCTGGGTGGTCCAGACCTCCATCGCGATGGGCCTCGGCTGGCCGAACGACCGCTTCCGGCAGCTCTGGGCCGAGCTGGTCAAGCGCGACCCGCACCACTGGGCGGCGCACACCCGGGCGCTGCAGTACTGGTGCGACAAGTGGCACGGCAGCCACGAGCTGATGCACGGCTTCATCGACGAGGCGATCGCCGCCGCACCGGCCGGCAGCCTGCTCGCGCCGGTCAAACTGGAGGCCTACTACGAGCAGTTCGGCCAGGACCGGGAGAAGCTCACCGCCTGGAAGCGGCCCGAGGTGGGCGCCGCCCTGGACGCCGCGCTCGCCGACCTGGCGGCCGCCGACCCCGGCCACCACCGGCTCCCGTACGCCCACGGCTGGCTGGCCTACGCCCTGACCCGGGCCGGGCGGCACACCGAGGCGCTGGAGCAGTACCGCGCACTGGGCCGGTACATCCCGCAGCCGTTCACCAACTTCAACGACCCCCGGCAGTCCTTCATCGACCTGCGGATCGCCGCCGTCCAGGGCGCGGTGGCGGCGGCCCGCAAGGAGGGCTGACCCGGACGGTCCGTGGGTTCGAGGGTCCGGCCGGGGGTGCCCCGGCCGGACCCTCGATGCGTCGGAGCGTCAGACCGCGCAGGCGTCCTCGACCCCGTGGGCCACCCAGTCCGGGAACGGGTCCGCCGCGGGGTCGACCGGTTCGTCGGCGCCGAGGAGACAGTCGGCGAGCCGGGCGTGCAGGGCCTCGACCCGCAGGTCGGTGCCGATGAAGACCAGTTCCTGGCCCTGGTCCGGTGTGTGCACCCCGACCGGTTCGAACCGGGCCACCGAACCGGCGTGGGACCAGAGGCCGGTGAGCCCCGGCCGGGTGGCGAGCCGGAAGAACCCCTTGGAGCGCAGGACGCCTCCGTAGGCCCCGCCGTCCAGTCCCTCGGTGACGAACTCCCAGAGCCGGGCGGGGTGGAAGAGCCGCTCGGACCGGAAGACGGTGCTGGAGATGCCGTACTCCTCCGTCTCGGGGACGTGGTCGCCGTTGAGCTCGGCGACCCAGCCCGGGGCCTGCTGGGCGCGTTCGACGTCGAAGCGGCCGGTGCCGAGGAGTTCGGCGGGGTCCACCCGGCCGTGCCGGGCCGGGACGATCCGGGCCGAGGGGTTGAGCCGGGTCAGGGCGGCCCGCAGCCGTACCGCGTCCTCCCCGGTGACCAGGTCGAGCTTGTTGAGGACGATGACGTCGGCGAACTCCACCTGGTCGATCAGCAGGTCGCTGACCGTGCGCTCGTCGTCCTCGTACTGGTCCAGGCCGCGCGCGGTCAGCTCGTCGCCCCGGGCCAGCTCGGGCAGGAAGTTGGCGGCGTCCACGACCGTGACCATGGTGTCGAGGGCGGCGACCTCGGCGAGGGTCGCGCCGTCGTCGCGGGCGAAGGAGAAGGTCGCGGCGACCGGCATCGGCTCGGAGATGCCGCTGGACTCGATCAGCAGGTAGTCGAAGCGGCCGGCCCGGGCGAGCCGGTCGACCTCCTCCAGCAGGTCGTCGCGGAGGGTGCAGCAGATGCAGCCGTTGGTCATCTCGACCAGCCGCTCCTCGGTGCGGGACAGCTCGGCTCCCCCGTCGCGCACCAGCGCCGCGTCGATGTTGATCTCGCTCATGTCGTTGACGATCACCGCGACCCGCAGGCCCGCGCGGTTGTGCAGGACGTGGTTGAGCAGGGTGGTCTTTCCGGCGCCGAGGAATCCGGACAGGACGGTGACCGGCAGCGGGCGGACGGCGGGCAGGGACACGGGAGCACATCCTGGTCACTCGGGGGCAAGATGAAAACGGATGTCATTTCACCACAGTCCGCGTCCGCGCTCCACCCCGACCCCGGCGGCGGACCGACGTCGAGCACCGTGCGGCGCAGCGGCGCGGGCGGGCCGAGTGGGACGAGAGCTACACCCCGCACGTGGCGAAGGTGGAGCGGAGCCACGGGTTCGGGCCGGGCGGAGGCCCCGTCGGACCCGGTGGTCGGCCGAACGGGCCGAGCGTTGTGACAGCTGTCATGTCCGTTCGGTGACGGAGGGGGCTGCCCTCCGTCCGCCCCGTTCGGCGAGGCTGACGGCACAACGTTCGGTCGTCCGCTCGCGGGCGCGATGAGGTGGGGAAGCACGGCATGAGGGTGTTGGTGGCCGGTGGCGGGATCGGCGGGCTGTGTCTGGCGCAGGGCCTGGTCCGGGCCGGGATCGAGGTGCGGGTCTTCGAGCGCGAGGGCGGTGCGGACAGCCGCTACCAGGGCTTCCGGATCGGGCTGGACGAACCCGGGGCGAGCGCGCTCCGGGAGTGCCTGCCGCCCCGGCTGCACGGGCTGCTCACCGCGGTGACCGGGCCGCTGGCGGGCGAACGGCGGGTGGTGGACGAGCAGTTGAACGAGGTGCGGCGACTCGGCCGGTCGGACGGGGGCACCGCCGCCGACCGGCACGTGCTGCGGCAGCTGCTGCTCTCCGGGCTGGGCGGGCGGGTGGAGTTCGGCCGGGCCGTGGTCGGGTACGCGGAGCGGGCGGACGGCCGGGTCGAGGCCCGGTTCGCGGACGGCACCGGCGTGGTGGGTGACCTGCTGGTCGGGGCGGACGGCGTGGGCTCGGCGGTGCGCCGGCAACTGCTGCCCGGGGCCGGGGTCGTCGAGCTCCCGGGCCGCTCGCTGCTCGGGCGCACCTCACTGACCGAGCGGCTGGCCGCCCTGGTGCCGGGGGCCGGGACGCTGGTGCACGGGCCGGGGGCGAGCCTGCTGATCGGCCGGATGGAGTTCCGCCGACCGCCGCGGCTCGCGGCCGCCGAGCTGGCGCCGGAGGTCGAACTGCCGGACGTCGCAAGCTATCTGCGCTGGGTGGTGATGCTGCCCGAGCCGCTCACGCCGGAGCCCGCGGACTGGGTGGAGGTGCGCGACCGGCTGCTCGGCCTGCTCGACGGTTGGCACCCCGACCTGGTCGAACTGGTCCGGCGGTCCGACGTGGGCAACGGCTCGCCGCTGACGATCCGCTACGCCGAGCCCGTCCCGCACTGGGGCACCGGGCCGGTCACCCTGCTCGGAGACGCGATCCACCCCATGCCACCCAGCGCCGGCCAGGGCGCCAACCTGGCCTTCCGGGACGCCGCGCTGCTCTGCCGTTCACTCGCCGCCGTCCACCGCGGCGAGGCCGAACTGATCTCCGCCGTACGGGAGTACGAGCTGGTGATGCTGGAACGCGGGTTCACGGCGGTCGCCGACGGCCTGTCCCGGCTGGCGGAGTTCACCCCCGCCCGCTGAGGCGGGCCGGGACGGTGACGGGTGCCGTCGGCCCGGGCCGGCGGCACCCGTCACCGGACGATGCCCTTGCGGTGGGCGGTCAGTCGCGCGACCGCCAGCAGGAGGGTCGGCAGCCACACCAGCCCGAAGCCGACCAGCACCCCGGGCGAGTTGTCGTCGGCGCTGACCAGGACCAGGCCCGCCGACAGGGCCAGCAGCACCGCGAACAGCGAGACCGGCACCCGGACCGCCCCTCGCAGCACCCCGCCCAGCAGCCAGCGCGGCCCGCGCCGCATCCGGGTCAACGCCCGGCCCAGCCGGCGTTCGGCGCTCAGGCCGCGTTCGATCTCCGCCAGGATCAGCAGTTCCCGCCGGGACAACCCGGAGCCGTCCATCACCGCCACCTCCCACCGCGTGGCCGCCCGAGGCCGCCCGCCCGCCACCTCCCGCGACGCGGGTGGGAACGGACCCGACGGGCCGACGCCGTCGGCTCGGCTCCTCCCGCATCAGCGAACCGCGCAACCGGCCGACCGTAAAGCCTGCGCACAAGCCGAGGTTCGTGCTCTGTGGTTCCCCGGCGCGCACCGTCCGTATGCCGACGGCCGACCGGTCGACCGATCGGGTCGAAGCGCCGGGCGCGGCGGGAGCCGGGGTGAGTGCTACTCCACCGGCGGGTGCGCCGGGCGCGCGGCGCGCAGACGCTGGGTGAGGAACAGGGCCGCGCGCTCCAGGGCCTCGTCCGCCTCGTCCAGGACGCCGGCGAACGCCTGGAAGACGTGCGGCACATCGGCCGTGACGTCGAGGGCGACGTCCACTCCGGCCGACCGCGCGCGCACGGCGAGGCGGGTGGAGTCGTCCAGCAGGAGCTCGTTGGCGCCCACCTGGATCAGCATCGGCGGGAAGCCGGTCAGGTCGGCGAGGACGGCCGGGCTGAGCAGGGGCTGGTGCGGGTCGGCTCCGGCGAGGTACATGCCCCCGGTGTGTTCGAGGGCGGCACGGGTGAAGATCGGGTCGATGCCCTCCTTGGTCACCGTGCTCTCGCCGGTTCGGGTGGCGTCCAGGCCCGGGGAGAAGGCCAGGACGGCGGCCGGCAGCGGGAGCCCTGCGTCGCGGGCGGCCAGACAGGTGGTCACGGTGAGGCCGCCACCGGCGGAGTCACCGGCGAACACGATGGTCGACGGGTCCTCGCCGCTGTCGAGGAGGGCGCGGTAGGCGGCCAGGGTGTCGTCGATCGCGGCCGGGAAGGGGTGCTCGGGGGCCAGCCGGTAGTCCACCGAGAGAGCGCCGAAGCCGGTCCTGGCCACCAGGTTCCCGGTCAGGGACAGGGCGGTCTCGGGCGAGCCGAACACGAAGCCGCCGCCGTGGAAGTACAGGATCGTCCCGGCCCGGGGCCCGTCCTCCGGTTCGACCCGCAGGGCGGGTCGGTCGCCGAGCGTCGTCCACCCGGTGCGGATGGTGTCGGGCACGGCCATCCGGGCCATCAGGGCCCGGAAGCCCGCCCGTAGTTCCTCGACCGACCGCGGCCCCTCGGGCTGCGGCCGTCGCAGCATCGCGTCGATCTCGGCGCGCTGTGCCTTGCTCATGGTTGTGCCTCCTGCGGAAGTACCTTCCCGTACACTATATGCCGTGGAATATACATCGCCCGGCGGCCCGGTCGACCTGTCGGCCTTCTTCGCCGACCTCGTCCGCTGCGAGACCCGCCTCTACAACGCGCTGAACGACCGCCTCCGCGCACAACACGGCATCGTCACCTCGCAGTTCGAGTTCCTGCGCTTCCTGCGCGACCACCCCGGGGCCCGGGTGGCGGACCTCGCGGCCGAGTTCGCCATCGGCATCGGGGCGACCAGCAAGGGCGTCGACCGCCTGGAGAAGCAGGGCTGGGCCGTCCGGCAGCCCAACCCGGCCGACCGCCGCTCCTCGCTGCTGGCCCTGACCGACGACGGCACCCGGCTGGTCGACGCGGCGGCGGAGACCTTCGCCGCCGGGCTGGCCGAACTGGTCGGCGGCGCGCTCGACGGCGCCTCGGCGCCCGCGGTCGCCGAGGCGCTCGGGCGGCTGCGCGCGGCGCTCGAACGGGACGGGACCGGCATGCCCACCGGCTGACGGGTCGGCGGGTGGGCATGCCGACTGCTGAACAGCCGGGTCAGCGGCTGAGCAGGCGTTCGCCGTCCTGGGCGCGGAGCAGCTCGCAAAGGGCCCGCAGGCCGGTCTCGGCCTGGTCGATCTGGGCGTCGGTGATCCGGACGGAGGGCTCGATCCGCAGGGTGGTGGTCGCGCTGGCGGTCGGGAAGACCCGCAGGGCGTGGGCGTGGAGCAGGTAGCCCGCGGCGGCGTAGCCCAGGACGTCGGCCCGGGACAGCTCGCGGAGCACCGGGGAGGAGGAGTTGGCCTGGTCGCGCAGTTCCAGGCCGATCATCAGCCCGCGGCCGCGCACGTCCACGACGACGTCCTTGAAGTCGTCGCGCACGCCCGCCAGCCGGGTCAGGATCCGTTCGCCGCGCTCGGCGGCCCGCCGGTACAGGGCGCCGCCGTCCGCCTCCAGCAGGTCGAGGGTGCGGGCGGCGATCAGGGTGGAGAAGGCGTCCTTGGCGTAGGTGGAACTGTGCAGCAGCTCGAACTCGGGCCGGTGGCGGGAGTGGTGGACCAGCATCACCGCGGCCTTGGCCAGGCCGCCGCCGAGGCTCTTGGCCAGGACGTAGTAGTCGCCGCGCAGGCCGACGGCCGAGCCGGCCAGGAAGGTGCCGGTGCGGCCCATGCCGCTCTGCACCTCGTCCACCACGATCGGGCAGTCCGCCTCGGCGCAGATCCGCTGCACCTCGCGCAGGTACCCGGCGGTGAGCGGCCGGACCCCGCCCTCACCCTGGACGGGTTCCAGCACCAGGGCGCACAGGCGCGGCAGTCGGTGCTCGACGACGTCCACGACGCCACCGGAAGCGCCGAGGTCGGAAACGCCGGGGTCGGAGACGCTGAGGCCGAGCAGGGTCCGGCGTTCCTCGGCGAACACGGCGGCCAGGGCCTCCGGATCCTCGGCGGGGACGAAGCGGCACGGGGTGGCCAGCGCGCGGAACGGCTCCCGGACGACCGGGTTGTGGGTCAGCTGGACGCTGCCGACCAGCTTGCCGTGGAAGCCCCCCGTCAACGCCAGCAGCACCGGCGGCTCCTCGGCCCGGGCCCGGTTGGCGTCGCCGACGGCGGCGGCCAGGGCCTCGAAGTCCCCGCCCTCGGCGAGCCGTCGGGCGGTCTCGGAGAGCCGCGCTCCGTCGCGTACGGCCCGCCGGGCCCGGGCGACGGACTCGTCGATCCGGGCCCGCAGCGCGGCCGCCTTCGACCCGCGGTCCAGCTCGGCGTGTTTCACCGCGGCCTCGACCGCCTCGGCGCCGCTGTTGGCGAAGACGGCCCGGTACGGACCCGGGTCGCCCGTCTCCCGGTGGAGGATGTCGTTGAGCCGCCGGGCGACGGCCTCGGCGTACGGGTGCAGCGAGAACTGCGCGTGCACCGGCACCTGGGCGGCCAGCAACTCCTTTGCCAAAGCGGTGACTTCGGGGTGGTGGTGGCCGAGGATGGTCGCGCCGAAGCCGCCGACGAGGTCGAGCACCGGGAGCTCGCCGCCGTCGTCGCCGCGCCGGTAGAGGGTGTCGCCCTCGGCGCGGACGTACTCGACGGCCAGGCCCAGGGACTCCAGTTGCGTGCGGAGGAAGGGTTCGGCCAGGCCGGTGGTGTCCACGGGGTCCATCGGGGTGCCTCTCTCTGGGGGCCGGTCAGAACCGGGTGTCGATGAAGCGGAGGAGCTCGTCGTCGTCGGCGTCGGCGAGGTCCGCGGTCACGGCCGAAACCGACGAAGCCGAAGCCGACGCCGCCGGGGCCGAGGGCGTCCCGGCCTCCGGTTCCAGCTCTCCGAGCAGGGTGCGCAGCCGGGTGGCGAGCTCCACGCGGGCGGCTCCGTCCACGGTGGCGAGGGTGCGTTCCAGGGTGTCGAGGGCGGCGGCCGCCTCCCGCCGCTCCTGGACGGAGCCGAGCAGTCGGCCCAGTTGCTCGGCGACGGCGGCCGGGTTCGGATGGTCGTAGACCAGCGTCGCCGGGAGCTTGGTGCCGGTCAGCTTGGACAGCCGCTCGCGCAGTTCGAGCGCCATCAGGGAGTCGAAGCCCGCGTACTCGAACGGCTCGTCGGCCGGGACCTGCTCGTCCTCGCCGAGCACCTCGGCCGCCGCCGAGCGGACCAGGTCCAGCAGCGCGGCCGGGTCGGCGGCGACCAGGCGCACGGCGTGCTGCTCGGCCGACGCACCGGGCGCGGAGGCGGCCGGTGCGGGGTCGGCCAGGCCCCGGAGCAGCGCGGGGACGGGCGGCCGCAGCGCGGCGGTGTCCAGGGCGAGCGGCACCAGCACCGGTCGCCCGTCGGCGAGTCCCGCGTCGAACAGTCGCAGCCCCTCGGCGGGTCGCAGCGGCCGGACGCCGCTGCGGGCCAGCCGGGCGCGGTCCGCGCGGCCCAGACCGGCCGTCATGCCGCCTTCGCCCTCGGCGTCGGCGTCAGCCTCCCAGGAGCCCCAGGCCAGCGACACCGCGGGCAGGCCGGCGGCCCGCCTCCGGGTCGCGAGGCCGTCCAGGTAGGCGTTGGCCGCCGCGTACCCGGCCTGGCCCGCCGTGCCCAGCACTCCGGCGGCGGAGGAGCAGAGCACCAGTGCGACGGGGGCGGGGAGTTCGCGGGTGGCCTCGTCCAGCCAGCGGGCGGCGTCGGCCTTGGGGCGCAGCACGGTGTCCAGCCGCTCGGGGGTGAGCGAGCTCAGCACGGCGTCGTCCAGCACCCCGGCGGCGTGCACCACGACGGTCAGCGGCGCCTCGGCCGGGACGGCGGCGACCAGCGCGCGCACCTGGTGGCGGTCGGCGGCGTCGCACCGGACGACCTCGACGTGGGCACCCAACTCGGCCAACTCGGAGCAGAGTTCGGCGACTCCGGGGGCGTCCGGGCCGCGCCGCGAGGCGAGCAGGAGGCGGCGCAGCCCGTGCCGGGTGACCAGATGGCGGGCGATCAGCCGGCCGAGCAGGCCGGTGCCGCCGGTGATCAGCGCGGTGCCGGCCGGGTCCGGCACCGGGCCCTCCCCCGCTCCGCCCTCCGGAGCGGCCCGCTCCAGCCGGGGCACCCGGACGGCCTCGCCCCGACGGGCGAACTGCGGCTCGTCCGCCGCCACCACGCCGCCCAGGACGGCCGTGACCGCCCGGGTGTACTCCTCGGGGCCCGCAGCGGCGGGCAGGTCGAGGTCGGCGAGCAGCAGCCGGCCGGGGTGCTCGGTCTGCGCCGAGCGGACCAGGCCCCAGAGCGCGGCCTCGACCGGGTCCACCGCTTCGCCCGGATCGCCCGGATCGGTGGCGACGGCCCGGCGGGTGGCGACGACCAACCGGCGGTCCTCGTACCGGGGTTCGGCGAGGAAGGTCCGTACGGCGGTCAGCACCCGGGCGGTCGACTGCCGGAGCCGCTCGGCCTCGTCGGGACGGGCCTCCCCCGCGGGACGGGCCGGGTCCTCGGGACGGGCCGGGTCCCCGACCTCTCCGGGCAGGAGCAGCGGCCAGGCCGGACCGTCCACGGGCACCGCCAGGTCGGCGACCGGCGTCACCGCCACGGCCGCCGCGCCCCGGGCGGGCAGGTCGCGCCAGACGACCCCGAGCAGCGCTTCACCGCCGCCGGGGGCCTGCAGCGCCTCCGGCCAGTACCGGCGCCCCCGGAACGGGTAGGTCGGCAGGTCGACCCGGCGCGCGCCGGGCGGGAGCAGCGGTGTCCAGTCGACCGGCACGCCCCGGACGAAGGCCTCCGCGAGCGACCGGGCGAACCGGTCCCGGCCGCCCTCGTCGCGGGTCAGCGTCCCGCACACCACGGCCGCCGGGCCCGCCCCGGCGTCGGCGAGCGTCGCCTCGATCGCCGCGCCCAGCACCGGATGGGCGCCGACCTCGACGAAGGCCGTGCGGCCCTCGGCCGCAAGGGCCCGGACCGCCGCTTCGAAGCGCACCGGACGGCGCAGGTTGCGGTACCAGTAGTCCGGTCCGGGCGGGCCGGTGATCCACCCGCCGTCGACCGTCGAGTACCAGGGCACCGCGGGCGCCGACGACGGTGTGCCGCCGAGGAGTCGGAGCAGTTCCGGCTCCAGCTCCGCCACCTGGGCGGTGTGCGAGGCGTAGTCCACCGGGATCATCCGCACGTCGATCGCGCGCCGCGCCAGTTCGCCGTGGAACGCGCTGAGCGCCGCCGTCCCGCCGCCGACCACGGTGCGCTCCGGGCCGTTCACGGCGGCGATCTCGACGCCCGGGCCGCAGGCGCGGATCCAGTCCCGCACCCGCTGCTCGGACAGCGGCACGGAGAGCAGGCCGCCGCTGCCGGCCAGCCGCTCGCCGATGGCCCGGCTGCGCAGCGCGACCGTCCGGGCGGCGTCCGCCAGCGAGAGCGCCCCGGCGACGCAGGCCGCCGCGATCTCGCCCTGGGAGTGGCCGAGTACGGCGGCCGGGCGGACTCCATGGGACTGCCAGAGCGCCGCGAGCGAGACCATCACCGCGAAGGAGACGGGCTGGGCCACGTCCACCCGGTCCAGCGGCGGGGCGCCGGGGGCGCCGTGCACGACCTCGGTGAGCGACCAGTCGACGTGCGGGGCGAGGGCCTGCTCGCAGGCGGCCATCCGCTCGGCGAAGACCGGCTCGCCCTGCCACAACTCCCGTCCCATACCGGCCCATTGGGTGCCCTGGCCGGGGAAGACCAGGACCACGTCGCGGTCCGTCCGGTCAACCGGCGCGAGCCCGGTGACCAGCCCGGGGGCGCTGCCGCCCGCGGCGAGGGCCCCCAGCGCCGCCCGGGCGGCGGCCGACCCGGCCGCCAGGACGACGGCCCGGTGTTCGAACAGGGACCGCCCGGCGAGCAGGGACCGGGCGGCGTCCTGCGGCCGGACCCCGCCGTCCAGCAGCTCGGCCAGCCGTCCGGCCTGGGCCGCCAGCGCCTCGGGCGTGCGCGCGGACACCACCAGCGGCACCAGGGGCGCCGACTCCCCTTCGACAGCGGCTTCCTGGAGCTCGGGGGCCTGCTCCAGCAGCACATGGGCGTTGGTCCCGCTGATCCCGAAGGACGAGACCCCGGCCCGGCGCGGACGGTGCCGCTCCGGCCAGCGGGCCGTCCCGGTGCGCAGCCGCACCGCGCCGCCGGACCAGTCGACCCGGCTGCTCGGCCGCTCGGCGTGCAGGCTGCGCGGCAGCACGCCGTGCCCCAGCGCCAGCACCGTGGCGACCACGCCGACGGCGCCGGCCGCCGCCTGGGTGTGCCCCAGGTTGGACTTCACCGAGCCCAGCAGCAGCGGCTCGGTGCGGCCCGGCCCGTACGCGGCGATCAGCGCCTGGGCCTCGATCGGGTCGCCCAGCACCGTACCGGTGCCGTGCGCCTCGACCGCGTCGACGTCGTCCGGGCCGAGCCCGGCGTCGGCCAGGGCCCGGCGGATCACCCGCTGCTGGGCGGGACCGTTGGGCGCGGTCAGCCCGTTGGAGGCGCCGTCCTGGTTGACGGCGGAGCCGCGCACCACCGCGAGCGGGCGGCGGCCGGCCCACCGGGCGGCGGAGAGCCGTTCCAGCACCAGGACGGCCGCGCCCTCGGCCCAGCCGGTGCCGTCCGCGGTCTCCGCGAAGGGCTTGCACCGCCCGTCGGGGGCGATCGCGCGCTGGCGGGAGAACTCGACGAAGGCGTCCGGCGTGGCCATCACCGTGGCGCCGCCGACCAGGGCCGTCGCGCACTCGCCGGCCCGCAGCGAGCGCAACGCCAGGTGCAGGGCGACCAGCGAGGAGGAGCAGGCGGTGTCCACGGCCACCGCCGGGCCGTGGGTGCCGAGGACGTACGCGACCCGGCCGGCCGCGATGCTGGTCGCGCCGCCGGTCACCCGGTAGCCGTCCGAGCTGCGGGAGACCGGGACGCGCTCGGTGTAGCCGTTGGCGAACACCCCGGTGAACACGCCGACGTCCTGGCCGCGCAGGGCGGACGGGGCGATCCCGGCCCGCTCCAGCGCCTCCCAGCTGGTCTCCAGCAGCAGCCGCTGCTGGGGGTCCATCGCGGCGGCCTCGCGCGGGGAGATGCCGAAGAACTCGGCGTCGAACAGCGCGGCGTCGCGCAGGAAGCCGCCGTGCCGGGTGTCGGAGCGGCCGGGGGCCTCCGGGTCGGGGTCGGCGAGGGTGGCGAGGTCCCAGCCGCGGTCCTCGGGGAAGGCGGTGACGGTGTCGCGTTCCTCGGTGAGCACCTGCCAGAGGGCCTCGGGGGTGGTGAGGCCGCCGGGGAGCCGGACGGCCATGCCGGTGATCACCACCGGGTCGTCCTCGGGCGCCCTCGGGGGGATCGGCGCTTCCTCCGGCGCTTCCTCCGGCGCGGCGGTCCCGCCGAGGCGGGCGCGCAGCAGCGCGACCACGGCCGCCGGGGTCGGGTGGTCGAAGACCAGCGTCACGGGCAGCGTCAGTCCGGTGGCCGCGGCCAGCCGGTCGCGCAGCAGGACGGCCCTGAGCGAGTCCACGCCGAGCTCGGCGAAGCTCGCGGCGCCGTAGCGGCGGCCGGGCGGGAAGCCGAGCGCCGCCTCGGTGGCGGCCGCGACCAGGTCGGCCAGGCCGTCCGGGGTGGTTGCACCGTCCCGGCCGGTCGGGGCGCCCGCCGTCACCGGATCGGCGGACTCCGCGGCGGCCAGCAGCTCCCGCAGGGCGGCCGGGTCGGCCTTCCCGGCGCCGTTGCGCGGGAGCTCGGCGACCAGGTGCAGCCGGACCGGGAGCTTGTGGGGCGCCAGCCGGGCCGCGCCGAACTCCCGTACCTCCTCCAGGGTCGGGGCGGCGCCGGGCTCGGCGGCGGCCACCGCCACCACGCTCTCGCCCCACTCCCGGTGCGGGGCGCCGAGGACGGCGACCTCCCGCAGGCCGGGGCAGTCGGCCAGCGCCCGTTCGACCTCGGCGGGGTAGACCTTCTCGCCGTTCTGGATGATCACGTTCTTCAGCCGGTCGACCAGGTACAGGCAGCCGTCGGCGTCCAGCCGGCCGAGGTCGCCGCTGTGGAACCAGCCGTCGCCGTCCCGGAGCGCCTCCTCGCCGCGCCAGTAGCCGGGTGAGACGTGCTTGCCGCGCACCCAGACCTCGCCCGGCCGGTCCGGCCCGGTCACCTCGGCGCCGGTCTCCGGGTCGACGATCCGCAGCTCGGTGAAGGGCATCGCCCGGCCCGCCGAACCCGCCTTGGCGACGGTGAGTTCCGGGGGCAGGTAGCTGGCGAAGCAGGCGGTCTCGGTGAGCCCCCAGGCCTGTTGCAGCATCACCCCGCGCGCCGCGTAGTCCCGGACCAGCCCGGCCGGCACCGGCGCGCCGGCCACCACGGCGCCGCGCAGCGCGGACAGGTCGGCCGCGGCGAAGCCGGGCTGACGGGCCAGCAGGGCGAACATCGACGGGACCGCGAAGAACGTGTTGACCTTGAGTTCGACCAGGTCGCGCAGGGTCCGCTCGGGGTCGAAGCGGCGGCGGAGCACGGTGGTGCCGCCGTGGCCGAGGTTGCGCAGGGTGAAGCAGTTCAGCCCGCCGATGTGCGACAGCGGGGTGACCACCAGGTTGACGTCCTCCTCGCGGGTGGCCAGCGCGGCGTCGACGTTGGCGGCGTTCCACCAGAGGTTGCCGTGGGTGAGTCGGACGCCCTTGGGCCGGCCGGTGGTGCCCGAGGTGTACAGCAGGACGGCGAGGTCCTCGGCGTCCAGCGGCGCGGGGTCGCGCGGCGGCCGCGCGGCGGCGGCCAGCGCGGGCGCGAGCGGCGTCCACCGGGGGTCCGGGTCGTCCCGGTCACCCGGCGGGGCGACCGGGTCGTCGTCCACCAGCAGCAGGCGCGCCCCGCAGCCCCGGTCGACCAGTGGCGCGTGCCCCGGTTCGGCCAGCACGGTGTGCGGCTCGCAGTCCCGCAGCAGCTCGGCCACCTCGGCGGCGCCGAGCCGGTGGTTGACCGGGACGAGGGCGGCGCCCAGCCAACTGCAGGCGAGGTAGGCGACCAGCAGCGTCGGGCTGTTCAGCCCCAGGTAGGCGACCCGGCACCGGGCCGTCACCCCGCCCTCGGCGAGCACCTCGGCGAGGCGTCCGGCCCGCTGCAGCAACTCGGGGTAGCCGATGGCGGTTTCCTCGTAGTGCAGGGCCGGACCGGCTCCGGGCCGCCGGGCCGCACGGCGCAGCGCGTCGATCGGGGTGATCTCCAGATGCATGGTCGTCCTCCTGGTCGGGGCGGTGCGGGGGGCGCGGTCAGCCGGTGGGGGCGGGCGTCCTGGCGTCCTCGGGCGTCGTGGCGGGGCCGGTCCCCGCCGGAGGCGCCGGCAGCCAGCCGGTCCGGACGAAGAAGTCCACGTAGCGCCGGAACAGCGGCAGATCGACCGTCGGCCGGTCGATCCCGGTGCCGGCGAGCGCCCGGTCGGTGGCGGTCACGTCCATCAGCCGGTGGACGCCCTGGTGGCCGGAGAGCCGTTCGAACTCGTCGAGCAGCGGGGTGAGCGCGTTGCCCGGGTCGGCCAACACCGTCCGGCGCCACTCCTCCCCCGTCACCTCGGGCAGCGGATAGCCCAACTCCCTCAGGTATCCGATGAGTTCACCGTACCCATCGGTGCCGGTGTTCTGCAGGTGGAAGGTGCCGCCGGCGCTCTCCCGCTGCCCGGCCAGCGTGGTGATCGCGGCGCTGACGTAGTCGACCGGGGTCATGTGGACGGCGCCCAGGCCCTCGCCCGCGAGCCCGGCCGGGACGGCCCCGGACTGGACCAGGCCCTTGAGGCTCAGCCAGACGAAGTCCCGGGTCTGGCAGGCCCCGTGGCGCTGGTCCCCGCAGATCACGTCCGGCCGGTACACCGTCACCGGCAGTCCGCGCTCCCGGGCGATCCCGACCACCTGCTCGGCGACCCACTTGCTCTGCGCGTAGCCGTGGGCCAGCGCCTCCGGCGGGCCGGTGGGGGCGGTGACGGTCCGCGGGCCCTCACCCGCCGTGGCCGGGGTGAACACCCCGGTGGAGGAGACGTGGTGCACCGGCACCGTGCGGTGCCGGGCGGCCAGCCGCAGCACCTCCCGGGTGCCGGCCACGTTGGTGGCCCGGAGTTCGGTGTAGGAACGCAGCCAGTTGACCGCGGCCCCCGCGTGGTGGACCACGTCGACGATCCGGGCCAGCCGGTCGAACTCCAGCTCGCTCAGGCCGAGTCGGGGCTGCCCGAGGTCGCCGACCACGACCGCCAACCGGTCCAGGTCGATCTCCTCCCACACCCGGTACCAGCGGAGCCGCTCGCGCAGCCGCTCCGTCGCGGCGGCCCGGTCGGCGGCCCGCACCAGGCAGTGCACGGTGGCCTTGGTCGAGCGCATCAGGTCGCGCAGCAGGAAGGCGCCGAGGAAACCGGTCGCCCCGGTCAGCAGCACCTCCTGCGGTTCGACGGCGACCGGGACGACCTCGGCGGCCGGGCGGATGTCGTCGTCGAGCCGGATGTCGGCCGCGAAGTCCCCGTCGGGGGCGGAGTGGGTGCCGACGGCGGAGAGGGCGCCGGCCGCCGCGAGCGTCTCCAGCAGGTGGTCGGCCAGCTCGGCCGGGGTCGGGTGGGCGAAGACCGCCCCGGCCGCCAGCCGCAGCCCTGTCAGCGCGTCGAGCCGGTTGCGCAGCTGGACGGCGCCGAGCGAGTCGAAACCGAGGGCGGGGAAGGCGTCCTCGGCGCCGACGCCGCCCGCGTCGAGGTGGCCGAGGGTCCGGGCGGCCTCGCGACGGACCAGGTCGACGGCCAGCGCGCGGCGCTCCTCGGGCGGCAGGGCGCCGATCCGTCGGGCGAAGCTCTCGGCCTCCGCCTCGCCCCGGCCGACCCGCGGGCGGGGCGGCAGGGGCGTGAGGCCGGTGAAGACCAGCGGGACCTCCTCGGGCCGCTGCCGCAGCGCCCGCAGGTCCAGCGGGGTCGCCACGACGGCGGCCCGCCGTCCGCCCAGCGCCGCGTCCAGCAGGTGCGGGCCGTCCTCGGCGGTGACCGGGCGCAGCCCGCCCCGGGCGATCCGGCGCAGGTCCGCCTCGCCCAGGTGCCCGGCCATGCCGCCCTCGTCCCGCCAGAGCCCCCAGGCGAGCGAGGTGGCGGGCAGGCCGAGGCCGGCGCGGTGCTCGGCCAGCGCGTCCAGGAAGGTGTTGGCGGCGGCGTAGCTGGCCTGGCCCGGTCCGCCGACGATCCCGGCGACGGAGGAGAACAGCACGAAGGCGGACAGCTCGTGCCGGAGCGTGAGCTCGTGCAGGTGCCAGGCCGCGTCGACCTTGGGCCGGAGCACCGCCGCCAGCCGCTCGGGGGTCAGGGCGGCGAGCATCCCGTCGTCCAGCACCCCGGCGGCGTGCAGCACGGCGGTGAGCGGCCGCTCGGCCGGGACGGCCGCCAGCAGGGCGGCGAGCGCGGGCCGGTCGGCCATGTCGCAGGCGGCGACCTCGACCCGGGCGCCGAGGGCGGTCAGCTCGGCCCGCAGCCGGTCCGCACCGGGGGTCGCCGACCCGCGGCGCCCGGTGAGGAGCAGGTGGGACACGCCGTGCCGGCGCACCAGGTGACGGGCGAACACCGCGCCGAGCGCGCCGACGCCGCCGGTGATCAGCACGGTGCCGTCGCGGCGCCAGGGCGAGTCGCCGGAGTCCTCCGGCCCGGGGGGCGGTACGGCCCGGGCCAGTCGGGGCACCAGGGCGCGCCCGCCGCGCAGGGCCGCCTGGGGCTCACCGGAGGCGAGCAGGGCGGGGAGGGCGGCGAGCGAGGCCGGGTCGTCGTCCAGGTCGACCAGGTGGATCCGGTCGGGTGCCTCGGACTGGGCCGAGCGCAGCAGGCCCCACACCGCGGCCGCCGTCGGATCACCCGCCCCGGCCACCGCGCTCCGGGTCGCCACCACCAGCGGCCGCCCGACGGTCCGTTCGTCCGCGAGCCAGCGCTGCGCCAACTCCAGGGCCCGTACGGCCAGTTCGTGCACGCCGCCGGGGACGTCCGGCCCCGGCACCGGGGAGAGCGGGGCCAGCACCGCCTGGTACTCCCCGAGGGCCTCCAGCACCGATCCGAGGTCGGCGAAGCGCCGTCCGACGGGCAGGGCCGGCTCCGCGTCGCCCGTGAGCACCGCCCACCGGACCGGCGGCACGGCCGTCGGGAGGGTGACCGGCACCCAGTCGAGGTGGAACAGTCCGTCGTTCGCACGGGTCCGCGCGGTCGCGGTCGCCGGCTCGACGGCCGGGCGCACGGTCACCGCGTCCACCGAGGCCACCGGACGGCCGGTCGGATCGGCGAGGTGCAGCGCGAGGCCCGCCGGCCCGGGGGTGATCCGGGCCCGGATCCGGGTGGCCCCGACGGCGTACAGCCGGACGCCGCGCCATGCGACGGTGGTCACCGGCCCGGCGCAGCGGACCACCCGCTCCAGCAGGTCCGGGTGCAGGCCCCAGTCCTCGGCCGCATGCGAGTCCGCGTGCTCGTCCGCCAGGGCCGCCTCGACGAAGAGCTCCTCGCCGTGCCGCCACAGCGCCGTCACGCCCGCGGCCTCCGGCTCGACCGCCTCGGCGCCCGGCGGCGGCCACGCGCCGCCCTCGGCCGTCGGACGGGCGCCGCCCCGGCTGAGCGTGCCCGAGGCGGCCGGGGTCCAGGCCCCGTCCTCCCCCGAGCGGGTGTGCACCGTGAACGGGCGGTGCCCGTCCGCGTCCGAGCCGCCCAGCACCAACTGGGCCTCCAGTGCGCCGACTTCGGACAGCACGGCGGACGGCCGGACCAGCAGGTCGTCGAGCACCGCACAGCCGGCCTCGGTACCCGCCCTGAGCGCCAGCTCCACCAGCGCGGCCGCGGACGGCTTCGGCAGCCGTCCGGCGAACAGCAACTCGTCCCGCCCGGCCACCTCGTGGACGGCGGACAGCAGCGGGTGCGCCAGCGGTCGGCCGCCCGGGCCAGCCGTGACCGCCGGGGCGATGGTCAGCCAGTACCGTTCCCGCTCGAAAGGGTACGTCGGCAGCTCCACCGGCGCCGAGCGGCGCGGCCCCAGGAAGGCGCGCCAGTCCACCGGGACCCCGGCCGCCCACAGCTCGGCCAGCGCCCCGACCAGTCCCGGCGCCTCGGCCGCGCCCGCCCGCACGGCGGCGACCGCCGTCACGGTCGTGCCCTCGTCCAGGCAGCCGCCGACCAGGGGCGACAGCACCGCGTCCGGGCCCACCTCCAGCGTGACGCCCACCCCCTGGGCGGCGAGCGTGCGGACTGCGTCCAGGAAGCGGACGGGCCGGCGCAGTTGGGCCGTCCAGTGGTCCGGGGAGCACAGCTCCGCGGCGGTGGCGAGCCGCCCGGTCAGGGTCGACACCAGCGGCAGTGTCGGCGGGGCCAACCGCACGTCGGCCACCGCCCGCCGGTACTCGTCGAGCGCCCCGTCCAACGCCGCCGAGTGGGCGGCCCGGCTGATCGCCAGCCGCCGGACCCGGCGGCCCCGGCCCTCCACTTCCGCGGCGAGCCCGCCCACCTCCTCGGCCGGCCCCGACACCACCACGGAGGACGGGCCGTTCACCACGGCCAGCGACACCCGCCCGCCGTACGGCGCGAGCAGCGGGACCAGTTCGGCCTCCGAGGCCTCCAGCGCCACCATGGCCCCGCCGGCGGGCAGCGCCTCGACCAGCCGGCCCCGGGCGGACAGCACGGCGGCCGCGTCCGGCAGTGCGAGGACGCCCGCGACGTGGGCGGCCGCCAGCTCGCCGACCGAGTGCCCGGCCACCACGTCCGGCCGCACGCCGAACGACTCCAGCAGCCGGAACAGCGCCACCTCGAAGGCGAACACCGCCGCCTGCGAGTACGCGAAGCGGTCCAGCGCGCCCTCGCCGGAGAGGACCGCGCCGAGCGGCGCGTCCAGGTACTGGTCCAGCTGGGCGCAGGCCTCGTCGAAGGCCGCCGCGAAGACCGGGAACGCGTCGTACAGGCCGCGTCCCATCCGCGGGCGCTGGGCGCCGTGCCCGGTGAACAGGAAGGCCGTCCGGCCGGGCCGTACGGCGCTGGCGACCTCCACGGTGGAGTCCGTGGCGAGGGCCCGCAGCCGGTGCAGCAGGGCGTCCCGGTCGGCGCCCACCGGCGCGGCGCGGTGCTTGAGCGCCGCCCGGCCGGTGGCGAGGGTGTCGGCGACGTCCCGGAGAGAGAGCTCCGGGTGCGACTCCAGGTGCTCCAGCAGCCGCGCCGCCTGGGCGCGCAGTCCCGGCGCGGTGGCGGCCGACAGCGGCCACGGGACGGCGGGCAGCGGTGCCGCCTGGGCCGTCGGCTCGGGCTCTGCCGCCGGCTCGGGCTCCGGCGCCTGCTCCAGCACCACATGGGCGTTGGTCCCGCCGACGCCGAAACCCGACACGGCGGCCCGGCGCGGTGCTCCGGTGCGCGGCCACGGCTGCTGCTCGGTGAGCACCCGGACCCCGGTCCAGTCCACCAGCGGCGTGGGCTCGTCCACGTGCAGAGTGCGGGGCAGTACGCCGTGCCGGAGCGCCTGCACGGTCTTGATCACGCCGCCGATCCCGGCGGCGGCGGCCGCGTGCCCGATGTTGGACTTGAACGACCCCAGCCACAGCGGCCGTTCGGCCGGACGGTCCGGACCGTAGACGTCCAGCAGGGCCTGGGCCTCGATCGGATCGCCCAGCCTGGTGCCGGTGCCGTGGCCCTCCACCGCGTCCACCTCGGCCGGCGTGAGGCCGGCATCGGCGAGCGCCCGGCGGATCACCCGCTCCTGGGCGAGGCCGTTGGGCGCCGCCAGCCCGTTGGAGGCGCCGTCCTGGTTGAGCGCCGAGCCGCGCACCACCGCGAGCACCCGGTGGCCGTGCCGGCGGGCGTCGGAGAGCCGTTCCAGCAGGACCAGCCCGGCACCCTCCGCCCAGCCGGTGCCGTCGGCCGAGGCCGCGAAGGACTTGCAGCGGCCGTCCGGGGACAGCCCGCGCTGACGTGCGAAGTCGACGAAGCCCAGCGGGGAGCCCAGCACCGTCACCCCGCCGGCCAGCGCCATCGCCGACTCTCCGCCGCGCAGCGAACGCACCGCCAGGTGCAGGGCGACCAGCGAGGAGGAGCAGGCGGTGTCGACCGTGACGGCCGGCCCCTCGAAGCCGAAGGTGTACGCGATCCGGCCGGTGGCGACCGCACCCAGCCGGCCCGTCAGCAGGTAGCCCTCGTACTCCGCCGGGGTGTCCGGGCCGAGGTACGACTGCTCGGAGACGCCGGCGAACACCCCGACCCCGCTGCCGCGCAGCGGGGTCGGGTCGATGCCCGCGTGCTCGAACACCTCCCAGGCGGTCTCCAGCAGCAGCCGCTGCTGCGGGTCCATCGCCGTCGCCTCGCGCGGGGAGATGCCGAAGAAGGCCGCGTCGAACCGGGTGGCGGTGTCCATGAACCCGCCCTCGCGGGCGTACGAGGTGCCGGGCGTCGCGGGGTCGGGGTCGTAGAGGGCGTCGAGGTCCCAGCCCCGGTCGGCGGGGAACGGCGTGACGGCGTCCCCGCCGTCCAGCACCAGCCGCCACAGGTCCTCGGGGGAGCCGATCCCGCCCGGAAAGCGGCAGGCCATCCCGATGACGGCCACCGGTTCGGCGGACTCCTGCCGGGCGTCCTCCAGTTCGGCCACCCTTCGGCGCGCGCTGCGCAGTTCGGCGGTCGCCCGCCGGAGGTAGTCGACGAGCTTCTCGTCGTCCGACATGCTTGGCTTCCTCTCTCGGCGGGCGGACCGTCAGGTCCGGCTCCGGCCGAGCTCGTTGTCGATCAGGTCGAACAGCTCGTCCTTGGTGGCGGTCTCCAACCGGCCGTGGCGGTCGAGGAGTTGCCGCAGGCGCTCGGTGGCCGCGTGGACGGCGGGGTCGTCGGCCGGCCGGGCCGCCAGGGCCCGTTCCAGGCGGGCGACTTCGGCGAGCGGGTCCGGGTGCTCCGAGGTGGCCGTCCGGTCGAGCAGGAGGTCGGCGACGGCCTCCGGGGTGGGGTGGTTGAACAGCACGGTGACCGGCAGTTCGACCGCGGCGAGCACGGCCAGCCGGTTGCGCAGCTGGACGGCGGTGAGCGAGTCGAAGCCGAACTCCCGGAACGGGCGGGCGACTTCGATGGTCGTCGGGTCGGCGATCCGCAGCACGGCGGCGGCCTCGGCGCGCACCACGTCGAGCAGATGGACGCGCCGCTCCCCGGCGGGGAGTTCGGCGAGGCGCCGGGCGAGCGCGCCGGTCTCGGCCGGGGTGGCCTGGGGCGCGGTCGGGGCCGGGGACTCGGCGGGGGCGGTCGACTCCAGCCAGTACCGCTCGCGCTGGAAGGGGTAGGTCGGCAGCTCGACGTGTCGGGCGCCGGTCCCGGCGAAGAAAGCCGACCAGTCGACGGGCGCCCCGAGCACATGCAGTCGGGCGAACGCCCGGACGACGGTGCGCGGCGCCGCCTCCCCGGGCACCAGCGCGGGTACCGCGCGGCCGTCCCCGGCCGCCCCCAGGGCCAGCACGACGCCCAAGTCGGCTGGCAGCTCGTCGACTTCGGACAGGTACGCGGCCGGATCGGCCCACCACTCCGCCGGTTCCTCGCAGCCGGTCGCGGCCGACAGCAGGGGCAGCCGAGCCGGGGTGAAGGCCAGCGCTGTCACCGTCTGCCGGAACTCCGCCCGGGCCGCCGGGTCGTCCCCCTGCCCGAGCAGCCGCTCGCGCGCGGCGAGCAGGGCCACGGCGTCCAACACCGAGAGCGCCCCGGCCAGATGAGCCGCGACCACCGTGCCAGAGCCTTCGCCGACCAGCGCCGAAGGGCTCAATCCCCAAGCCGCGTACAGCCGGTGGAGGGCCACCTGGACCGCGAAGCCACCTGGCATATCAGGGAAGGCGGCCAGCTCGTCGTACGCGGCGGCGAACACCGGGAAGGCGGACCGGAGTTCGGCCACGGCCTCCGGCCCGGCCCCCTCACCGTCCGGGCACAGGAACACCGTCCGGATCTCGCCGTCCATCCGCCGGGCACCTTCTGTCGCCAGGTGACCGGCCAACTCGCCCAGTGCTTCGATGAGTTCCTCCGCCGTACCGCCGACCACGGCGGCCCGGTACGGCAGCGCGGCCCGGGTGGTCGCCAGCGCCCGGGCGACGTCCCGGTGGTCCGGGACCGCGCCCGGGCCGCCGACCAGCGCCAGCAGGTCGCGCGCCTGCGCCGCCAGGGCCGGGACGGAGCGCGCCGAAAGCACCCAGGGCACCACCGGCAGCACGACCTCGGACTCCTCGCCCTCCGGCTCCGGGGCCTCCTCCAGGATCACGTGCGCGTTCGTCCCGCCGAGCCCGAAGGAGGAGACCGCCGCCCGGCGCGGCCGTTCGCCGCTCGACCAGTCGCGGGCCTCGGTGAGCAGCGCGACCGCCCCCGACGCCCAGTCCACGTGCGGCGAGGGCTGCTCGGCGTGCAGGGTCGCGGGCAGTCGGCCGTGCCGCAGCGCCTCGACCATCTTGATGACGCCGCCGACCCCGGCGGCCGCCTGGGTGTGCCCGAGGTTGGACTTGAGCGAGCCCAGCCACACCGGCCGCTCCGGCGACCGCCGGCCGTAGGTGCGCAGCAGCGCCCGGGCCTCGATCGGGTCGCCGAGCGCCGTCCCGGTGCCGTGCGCCTCGACCGCGTCGACGTCCTCGGCGGTCAGCCGGGCGTCCGCGAGGGCGGCGCGGATCACCCGTTCCTGGGACGGGCCGTTGGGCGCGGTGAGCCCGTTCGAGGCGCCGTCCTGGTTGACGGCCGAGCCCCGGACCACGGCGAGCACCCGTCTGCCGTCCCGGCGTGCGTCGGAGAGCCGGGCGAGCATCAGCAGTCCGGCGCCCTCGCCCCAGCCGACGCCGTCGGCGACCGCCGAGAAGGCCTTGCAGCGGCCGTCCGGGGCGAGGGCGCGTTGGCGCGAGAAGCCGAGGAAGGCGACGGGGGTGGACATCACGGTCACCCCGCCGGCCAGGGCGAGGTCGCACTCGCCTCGGCGCAGCGCCGCGCAGGCCAGGTGGAGGGCGACCAGCGAGGAGGAGCAGGCGGTGTCGACGCTGACGGCGGGGCCCTCCAGGCCGTAGGTGTAGGCGAGTCGGCCGGAGAGGATGCCGGGGCTGCTGCCGCTGAAGAGGTAGCCCTCGAAGTCCTCGCGGGGCAGCTGCGGGCGGCTGCCGTAGTCGTTGTACATCACTCCGGCGAACACCCCGGTCCGGCTGCCGCGCAGGTGCTCGGGCGGGATCCCGGCGCTTTCGCAGGCCTCCCAGGCGATTTCCAGCAGGATGCGCTGCTGGGGGTCGGTGCCGAGGGCTTCGCGCGGTGACATTCCGAAGAATTCGGCGTCGAACCGGTCGGCGTCGTACAGGAATCCGCCTCGTTCGACGTAACTGGTGCCGACCACGTCGGGGTCGGGGTGGAACAGGGAGTCGAGCGGCCAGCCCCTGTTCGACGGCAGTCCGCCGACCGCGTCGACCCCGTCGTCGACCAGTCGCCAGAGCCGTTCCGGGCCGTCGGCGCCACCGGGGTAGCGGCAGGCGGTGCCGATGATCGCGATCGGCTCGGACTGCCGTTCCTCCAGGGCCCGCAGCCGCTCCCGGGTGTCGACGGCGTCGGCGACCACGCGCTTGAGGTACTGGCGCAGGGTGTCATTGTCGGCCACGGGGGTCTCCGGTCCTGGATCGGGCGGGGCGGCGGGGCGGCGCGACGGCGGACAATCGCGCACGCACCTTAGCCGGGTACGCCGATCTCTATCAGATATGACCCGCCGTCAACATTTCCGCTTGGAAAGTATGCAGAGCACCCATCGGACCGTATTCAGAGCATCCAATCAGCCATTCCTCGACGAGCTGATGTCACAGCAACTTTCTTTGCCACCGGTTCGGTTACGATCACCGGGCCTTCCCCCCACCCGCTCCGACACCTCGGGAACGCTCTTGGCACTCGGCCGAACGACCCGGCTGCCCTCGCTCACCGGTCTGCGCTTCCTCGCGGCGGCCGCCGTGGTCGCCCAGCACTCCAGCCTGATCTGGACGCACGGCCACGGTGAGAACGCCGTCCTGCTCCGGCTGGGCTTCGCCGCAGTGACGTTCTTCTTCCTGCTCAGCGGCTTCCTGCTGGCCTGGGCCTGGCGCCCCCGGCAGTCCGTCCGGGTGTTCTGGCGCCGCCGGGTGGCCCGGATCCTCCCCAGCCACCTGGTGACCCTCGCCCTCGGCGTGCTGCTGCTGGCCGCCGCCGGGCAGGCCGTGCCGCTGCACGCCTGGCTGCCCAACGCGCTGCTCGTGCAGACCTGGTCCCCCGGTTTCGACCTGCTCGACCCCGGGGTGAACGGGGTGTCCTGGTCGCTCTGCTGCGACCTGGCCTTCTACCTGCTGTTCCTCGTCATCGCCCGGCGCGCGGCCGTGATCCGCCCCGAGCGGCTCCGGTACTGGGCCGCGGCGGCCGTCGCGGCCGCCGTCCTGGTCCCGCTGCTGGCCACGGTCGTACCACCGCTGCTCGACGGGCCGCCGTTCGGCCTCGGCGTGACCCAGCGCCAGATCTGGTTCAGCTACACCTTTCCGCCGGCCCGGATGCCGGAGTTCCTGCTGGGCGTGGTGCTGGCCCGGCTGGTCCAGGAGGGGCGGCTCGACCGGGTCCGGACGTGGCACGGCGCGCTCGCCTTCGCGCTGCTCTACCCGCTCGACCACGTCGCCCCACTGATGTTCGGCATCGCCGCGATCACCGTCCTGCCGCTGGCGGCGCTGATCGTGGGGACCGCCAACGCCGACCGGCTCGGCCGGCCGTCCTGGCTCGCCCACCCGGTCGCCGAGCGGCTGGGGGCGCTGTCCATGGCGCTGTATCTGACGCACCTGCTGGTGATCGAGCACGGCGACGCCCTGCTCGACCCGTACGGCACCGCCGACGGGCTCCGCCCGCTGCTCTTCACCGTCGTCCTCGTCGCCGGATCGCTGGCGGCCGCCTGGCTGCTGCACGTCGCCGTCGAGGAGCCGATGGTGCGCCTGCTGAACGGACCGCGCCGCACCCGCCCGGCCGCGGTCCTCACCACCGCCCACCAGAGGGAGACTCCATGACCACGCCCCAAGCGCCCGCACCCGCCCCCTCCCCCGTCGCCGTGCTCGGCCTCGGCCTGATGGGCACGGCACTCGCCGACGCCTTCCTGGCCGCCGGGCACCCCACCACCGTCTGGAACCGCACCGCCGCCCACGCCGACGGCCCGGTCGCCCGGGGCGCCCGGCGCGCCGCGACCCCCGCCGAGGCGGCGGCGGCCGCGCCGCTCGTGGTGCTCTGCCTCAACGACCACCGCGCGGTGCACCAGGTCCTGGACGCCGCGGGCGACGCCCTGGCCGGCCGGGTCCTGGTCGACGTCACCTCCGGCACCTCCCAGGACGCCGACGACGTCGCCGAGGCCGCCGCCTGGCACGGCGCGCAGAGCCTGGACGGCGCGCTGCTGGCCACCCCCGACACCATCGGCCGGCCGGAGACCGCCGTGCTCTACAGCGGACCGGAGCCGGCCTTCCGGGCCCACCAGGGGACGCTGACCGCGCTCGGCGGCAGCCCGGTCCACCTCGGCACGGACCAGGGGCTCGCCTCGCTGCACGACGTCGCGATCCTCGGCGCGCTGTGGTCCGGCCTGAACGGCTTCCTGCACGCGGCCGCGATGCTGCGCACGGCCGGGATCGGCGCCACGGAGTTCGCACCGACCGCCGAGCTGCTGTTCGCGGGCATGGGCGCCTTCGTGAACCGCTACGCCCGGCAGATCGACGAGGGCGACTACACCGCCGAGGACTCGGCGCTCAGCACCCACCTGGCGGGGGCCGTCCACCTCCTGCGGGAGAGCGAGCGGCGGGGCGTCAACCCCGACCTGCCCCGGCAGCTGCTGGCCGTGATGGAGGCGGTCGCCGCCCGCGGCCACGCCGCCGACGGTTACGCGGCGGTCATCGAGCACTTCGGCAAGCCGACGGAGTAGTCCGGTGAATGCCTGAACTCCCCTTCACCCGAAGGGGAGTTCAGGCATCGGCGTGGACTCAGGCCCCGGCCGCCACCGCCCGCAGCCGGCCGGACCCGATCAGCTCCGCCACCAGCCGGATGTCCCGCTCCATCCCCCGGTCACCGTCCATCACCGGCGACACCGCGCGCACCGCCGCGTGCACGGCGGCCGTCGGCCCGCTGAGCCGCTCGACGCCGCGCAGGTCGGCGGCCTGGCAGAGCGCGAGCAGGTGGATCGCCGCCGTCTGGCGCACCAGCTCGACCACCGTCCGGGCGTCCCGGGCGGCGATGGTGCCCATGCTGACCTTGTCCTGGTTGTGCGCCTCGGTGGAGCGGGAGAAGGAGGTCGCGGGCATGGTCAGCTTGAGCGCCTCGGCGACCAGCGAGGAGGCGGCCAACTGCATCGACTTGAAGCCGTGGTGCAGGCCCGCCTCCCAACTGTCGTCCGGGAAGCGCGGGATGAGGTTCGCGGTGAGGCCGTTGTTGTACTTCTCGTCCACCACCAGCTGCAACTGCCGTTCCAGCAGGTCGCCCACGCTGGCGACGGCGGTCTTCAGCGCGTCCATCGCCTGGCCGATGTGCCCGCCGTAGAAGTTGCCGCCGTTGACGACCGCCCCGGTGTCGGTGTCGAACAGCGGGTTGTCGTTGGAGGAGTTGATCTCGACGTGGGTCCAGTCGGCGGCGAAGGCGAGGGTGTCCCGGAGCACACCGTTGACGTGCGGCGCGCAACGGATCGAGTACCGGTCCTGGACGGGCTCGGTCAGCCGACGGTAGCCCGTCCCGTCGGGCATCGGGTCGGCCTGCTCGTCGAGGTCCCCCGCGAACGGGCCGTCGCCGTCCCGGCCGAGCAGCCGGCGCACCGTCCGGGCGGACTCGGCGCTGCCCGGGTGCGGCTTGTGGTCGAAGACGAAGGCGTCGAAGTGGCGCGGGTTGCCGTTCAGGACCTGGGAGGCGAGGGCCGTGCACAGGTCGGCGGCGTGGGCGAGCTCGGTGGCGTCGCGCAGCACCAGGACGGCGAACCCGGCCATGAACGAGGTGCCGTTGACCAGCGCCAGCCCCTCCTTGGAGGCGAGCACCACCGGCTCCAGACCCACCGCCGCCAGCGCCTCGGCGGCGGGCCGGGCCTCGCCCCGGTGCAGCACCGTGCCGTGCCCGGTGAGCATGGCCCCGAGGTAGCTGAGCGGGACGAGGTCGCCGCTGGCGCCCACCGAGCCGCGTTCCGGGACGACCGGCAGGATGTCCTGTTCCAGGCAGTCCAGCAGCAGTTGGACGACCTCCGACCGGATCCCCGAGTTGCCGCGGGCCAGGCAGTTCGCCCGGGCGATCACGGTCGCCCGCACCACCTCGGGGGCGGCCGTCGGGCCGAGGCCGCAGTTGAAGCCGCGGATCAGGTTGGCCTGCAGCGCCTCGACCTTGGGCGCCGAGATCTGCCGGGTGTTGCTGTCCCCGAAGCCGGAGGTCACGCCGTAGACCCGCCGCCCGGACTCGACGATCGCGTTCTTCAGATCCACCGACCGTTTCATCCGATGAACGGCACTGTCGGCGAGCGCCACCCGCCAGGCCTCGGGCCGACGGGCCGCCTCGGTCACCTGGTTGACCGTCAGGGAGCGCCCGTCCAGCAGCAGATCGGCTCTGGACACACCGGACGTGGCCGAACCGCCCTGGATCCACTGGGCGTTCGACGTGCTCGGCGTGTTCGGCGTGCTCTCGGACGACAACTCGACTCTCCTGTCTGCGGGCGCCGTCGACGCGCCTGCGGGGGCCCGGTACGGGCGGGACGGAACGGGGTGCAAGGGCGAACGTGCGCGGGACCGGCCGCCGAGCGGCGTGCGACTGCGCCCCGTTGATCTCCTATCACCCTACGTCACCACGATCCGCTCGACGTAACGCACCGGCCCCGATCGAACACGGCCGGGGGATCCCCGCGGTTCGACCGAGGCACAGGCAGGCGTCCCGCCCCGCCGCACCCGAGGCCTCCCCACCGCGGCGCGGTCGCATCGCGCCGTCGCGGTCACCACCCGTCAGGGCCGGTACGGCACGGGCGTGTCGCCGAACAGCCGATCGAGCGGCTCCCGGAAAGCCCGAACGGCCCGCACCCCGATCGAGGGATGCGGGCCGCCGCCGGGCATTCAAACGGATAGGTCATCCAGATATCTGCTAGTGTCCCGATCAAGCGGATGACCTATCCGATTGTTTGACGGGCGGAGGAGCTCATGACGAAGACAGCCGTGGTCACGGCCGGAACCGGCGGCATCGGGCTGGAGACGGCCCTGGGGCTGGCCGCCGCCGGCCTCGCGGTCACCGTGGTCGGACGCGACGCCGAACGAGGCGCCGGCGCGGTCGAGCGGATCAACGCCACCGGCCCGACCCACCCAGCCCGCTTCCTGGCTGCGGACCTCGCCTCGCTGGACCAGGTCCGCGCTCTCGCCGACCGGATCGCCACCGACCACACCGCCCCCGGACGGCAGCTGGCCGTCCTGGTCAACAACGTCGGGGCGATGTTCGCCCGGCGACAGGAACTGGACGGCGTCGAGGCCTCCTTCGTCGTCAACCACCTCTCCCCGTACCTGCTGACCGAACTGCTGCTCCCCACCCTCACGGCCGGGGCCCCGAGCCGGATCGTGAACGTGACCTCGGCAGCGGTCGGCGTGGCCAAGCGGGCCTTCGAGAGGGTCGAGCCGCCCGGCGGCTACTACGGCTTCCACTGGTACGGCCGCGCCAAGCTCGCCAACCTGGCCCACACCCTCGACCTGGCCGCCCGGCTGGACGGCACCGGCGTCTCGGTCCTGGCCGCCGACCCCGGCGGCGCGGCGACCGCGATGACCGACGGCACCCTGACCGACCCGAGGATCGTCTCGCCCGCCCTGCGGCTGCTGTGGCCACTGGTCCGCCGCAGGTTCGAACGCTCCACCTCCGGCCCGGCCTCGGTGGCCGCCCGGCCGTCGATCGTCGCCGCCACCGACGCCGCCCTGGAAGGTCGGACCGGCCTCGTGATCGGCCCCGACACCCACCCCGTCGCCCCGTTCCGCCCCGCCACCGACCCCCGCCTGGCCGCCGCCGTGCGCCGCCTCAGCGAGGCCCACGCGCCCGTGGCGCGCGGCTAGCCCACATCACTTCCCGTCACCCGAGGACACGACCATGAACACCGCCAGTCCGACCACCTACGCCCGCACCGTCCACGGCTCCGGCCCCGGCCTCCTCCTCGCCCACGGCGCGGGCGGGGGCATCGAGGCCAACTTCGGGCCGATCATGGCGGGCCTCGCCGCCCGCCACACCGTCATCGGCGTCGACTACCCCGGCTCCGGCCTGACCCCCGACTCCCCCACAGCGCTCGAACTCGACCTGCTCGCCGACCAGTTGGTCGCCGCGGCGGACGCCGAAGGGATCGACACCTTCGCCCTCTGCGGATACTCGCTGGGCGTCCCGGTCGCGATCCGGGTCGCCGTCCGCCACCCCCGGCGGGTCACCCGGCTGGTGCTGACCGCGGGCTTCGCCCGTCCGGACACCCGCACCGACCTGTCCGCCGCGATCTGGCAGCAACTCCACACGTCCGGCCAGCACCTCCTGCTCTCCCAGTTCCTGACCCGACTCGCCCTGAGCGCACCGGTGTTGAACTCCCTCACCCCCGAGCAGGTGCGCGCCGCCGCCGAACGGACCGCAGCCGCCCACCCGACGGGCACCGCCGCCCAGGTGGACCTGGTCCGCCGCACCGACGTCCGTACCGACCTGGCCGCGATCGCCGCACCGACCCTCGTCATCGTGACCACCGGCGACGCCCTGATACCCGTCTCCCTCCAGCACGAACTGGCCGCCGCCATCCCCGGCGCGCGGACCGCGGAACTCGCCACCGGGCACCTGCCCTTCGTCGAGCAGCCGAGCCGGTGGCTGGAACTCATCACCGACTTCCTCGGCCCGCAGCAGGAGGACGTCTGACCCGCCCGGTGCGGGTCGGCCCGGCGGCCGTCCCGCACCGGAAGATCACGAGCGCGTCGTCCCGCCTATGATCGGATGCCGACCCCGCACGACAGCTGCCGTGCGGGCCACCCGACGAGCGACCTGGACCGCCCACTCATGACGATGCCACCGCTGCGCAAGGACGCCGCCCGGAACTGGGACCGGATCGTCGCCGTCGCCCGCGACCTGGTCGACCAGGGCATCCCGCTGCAGCTCAACGACGTCGCGCGCCGGGCCGAGCTCGGCGTCGCCACGGTCTACCGGCACTTCGCCACCCCCGAGGCCCTGCTGGAGACCGTCGCCACCCCCTGCCTGGAGGCCCTCGCCGAGCACGGTCGGCTCGCCCTGACCGACGAGGACCCCCGGCGCGGGCTGGAGTCCTTCCTGACCCGGGTCGTCGAGGCCCAGGTCACCGACGCCGCCCTGCCCCCGGTCGCCGCGGCGGCCGAGAACGCCCTGCCGCGCACCACCGAACTGCGGCAAGCGCTCGCCGAGGCCGGCACCGCCCTGCTCGACCGGGCTCACCGGGCCGGGACGGTCCGCCCCGACCTCGCCGCCGCCGACCTCGTCCCGCTGATGTGCGGCATCGCCCACGCCGTGAACATCAGCGGCGGCTCCCCCGCGGCCCGCCACGCCACCGCGCAGCGCTACCTCACCACCCTGCTAGAAGGCCTGCGCGCCACCCCGACGACGTAGGCCCTCGCCTCACAGCGAGGCGGCGAAGGCGACCAGGCGGGCGCTGACGGCGTCCTTGCCGCGCCGGGCGATGCGCTGGCCCCAGGCGGGACGGTCGGAGCGCCCCTGCCACCGGGGGTCCAGCGAGATCACCCGGTGCCCGGCCGCCCGGAGCGGCGACGCACGGGCCTCACCCAGGCGGCCCAGGCGGCGCGGCGGCCCAGGCGGCGCGGCGGGTCAGCCGAGTTCGCCGGTCGCCTGGAGGTGGCGCACCGCCCACCACAGGGCCAGGGCGTCCTCGGTGCGGGCGGGGTCGAGGCCGGTGGCGACGGTGAGCCCGCGGATCCGGTAACGCAGGGTGTTGGGGTGGACGAAGAGGGCGGCGGCGGCCTGCTCGGCGTTGGCGTCGGCGGCCAAGTAGGCGTCCACGGTGCGCACCAGGGTGGTGCGGCGCTCGCCCGTGGTGTGCCCGAAGCACTGCTCGACGAGCTGTACGCCGACCGCCGGAAGGGTCAACACCGCACGGTGCAACGGGAGTTCCTCGGCCCGGACGCAGCGGTTCAGGGCGAAGGCGACGGCCAGTTCGTCGGCCCGCTCGGCCTCGGCGAGCGACTCGCGCAGCCGGCCCGGCGGGCGCGCCGGGCCCAGACCGGCGGGCAGCGCCACCGCGGCCGGGAACGGCCGGACGGCCAGGCCGATGACCCGGTCGGCGCCCGGCTCGGCGAGCAGGGCGACGGTGTGCGGGCGCAGCGCCCACTCCACCGCGGCGATCGTCCGCCCGGCACCGGGCCGGGCATGGCAGACGTGGTACTCGGTGCGCAGGTCCAGACCGAGCGCGGCGGCGGCCGTCGCCAGGTAGTCGGTCGGCAGGTCGCCGGTGACCAGTTGGCGCAGCAGCAGGGTGCGGTGCTCCTGGGCGGCCCGGGCCTTCTCCAGGTCCCGCGTCCGGTGCCCCTGGACGACGGCCGCGGACACCCGGTCGCAGCCGTCCCAGAAGTCCCGGGCCAGCTCCAGCCCGGCCTGCGGGGCGTCGGCGCGCCGGATCTGCTCGTAGAGGGCGTCGAAGGCGCGGCGGGTGGTCAGCCGGAACGCCTCCAGCAGCGGTTCCAGCCCGATGCCCTGCTCGGCACGCAGCGAGCCGAAGGCGGCGAACTCCCGCTGCTCCTCGGCGGTGGCCGCGCGCCCCTCGCGTAGGGAGGCCAGCACCGGCGCCAGCACCACCAGCAGCTCCGCCCGGACCTGCTCGGGGTCCTGCCCGTGGTAGGCCGGGATCTCCCGGACGACCGTGGCGGCGGCCCCGGCGGCGATCTCCTCCAGCGACAGTGCGGCCAGCACCCGGGCACGCGGGTCGCCGTCGGCCGCCGGAACGCTTCCCTCATCCACTGGTTTGTCCACACCGACAATTCTGGCCCGACCGCCGCTGTCCCGACCACCATGGCCAACCGCATGCCGCGCGAACAGGCTGGATTCAGCCGATCTCACCGCCCGACGCCACGGAGGCAGCCATGCCGCACTTTGTCGCCAGCGACAACACCACCCTGCGCTACCAGGACGAGGGGAGCGGCCGTCCGGTCGTCCTGATCGCGGGCTACGGCGCGCCCGCCGACAGCTGGGCCCTGCAGTGGGCGCGGCTGCGGGCAGCCGGGCACCGGGTGATCTCCTTCGACCGCCGCTGGCACGGCCGCTCCGACCGGCCCGCCCACGGCCAGCGCATCGCCCGCCACGGCAAGGACCTGCACGACCTGCTCGCCCACCTCGGCCTGGACGACGTCACCCTCGTCGGCTCCTCGATGGGCGCCGCCACCATCTGGTCCTACGTGGGCCTGTTCGGCTGCGGGCGCCTCGCCGGGATCGTCACCCTCGACCAGACCCCCAGGATGGTCAACAGCCCCGACTGGCCGTACGGCTTCTACGGTCTGACGGCCGACAACCTCGGCACCTTCCTCCTCCACCCGGAGGCCGTCCACACCGGCCACGGCCGCCCCTGGCCCGACCAGGCCGCCACCGACGCGCTGCTCCGCGGGGCCGGCGGCCGCGGCCTGAGCCGGCTGATCACCCCCGACACCTACCCGCTGCTGTTCGACCACGCCTGCCAGGACTGGCGCGACATCGTCGCGGGGATCACCGCGCCGGCCCTGATCGTGGCCGGCGCGGACAGCCAGTTCTGGCCCAGCGAACACGCCGCCGCCACCGCCCTCCTCAGCCCGCTCGCCCGCTCCGCCGTCGTCCCCACGGCCGGCCACCCGCTGCACCTCGACCAGCCCGACACCGTCGGCCGACTCCTCACCGACTTCACCGCCACCACCGCCTGACCGACCCGCTGCCGGCCCCGGCAGCGCGCTGCCGATCGGGTCGCACTCGCCGCCCCGTTCGAGCAACCCTTACAGGTGGAGTTCTTTTACATACGCTCTGCGCCCTGAGGCGGTCCCAACCGTAGCGGCCGCGGTCTCCCAGAGCGCCTCCGTGTCAACCAGCCTGGATGTACCGCCCGGCCGCGGAGTTCGGCTTCGGCTCGGGCAGGACCCGCTGGCGGCGGCTCCCGGCGTGGAACGAGGCCGCCAGGTGGGAGCGGCTCCACCTGGTCCTGCGGAAGTTCGATTGGCCGGACAGGTGGACTGGTCCGGGGCGGTGACCGACTCCCGTCACGGCCGGGCCACCCGGCGGGGCCCAAAATCGGCCTGAGCCTGTTCGACCGCGCGCGACCGGGCAGCAAGCACCACGTCCTCGTCGACGGCCAAGGCATCCCGCTCGCGGTGTCGCTGACCGGCAGTAACCGCTACGACGTCACCCAGCTGCTGCCCCCGCGCGCAGGTCCGCGCCGTGGCCAGCATGGCCGGTCGGCCACGACGCGGACCGGATGCCCCGCTCTCCGACCGGAGCTACGACCGCTACAGGCGCCGACGCCCCGCGGGGAAGCTGATCGCCCACTGCAGGGCACCCCACGGTTCCGACCTGGGTGCCCACCGTTGGGTCGCCGAGCGCACCCTCGCCTGGTCAGACGGAAAGCTGGCTTTCGATGGCGTCCGCCGCTCGCAGTGGCCTTCGGGCGTCCCCGGCCATCCGCAATCAATTCCGCAAAACACAGCGGCGGAACGACCGACAACGCGACGCAGCTTCGTCGGCGGCGAACCTGAAAAAGGCAGGCTCAGGACTTCTCTGCTCGCCATTGTCACAACAAGCACTAACTCGCTCTGGTCAGCGATCGCAGGAATCCCCTGACTCCTGCCCACCATGCGGCGTCTCGTCGACGTCATTCAACCGAGGCATGCAACGAAACCTCCGCACCACCGGACACCGGCCCCAAAATGACGTTCTTGCCCCCGACCCCGTGCTTCCGAGGTCGCCCCTTGGGCCGGCGAGAGGGCACCTCCGCCCCCAACCGCGAAAGCTCTTCCGAACTCCATCCCGCCGCTTCCGCAGCCGCGTACGCCCGCCCGTACGGCGCGTCCGTCTCCGCCAGCTCGTCCTTCAAGCGCTTACGCTCCGCCATGAGGCCGGCGAGCGGCACGATCGCCTTCTCCCGGTCGCTCTGAATCTCGCGCATCCGCTGAAGGAACTCTTCTTCTCTCGTCATGCCGCCGGATCCTAGAGGCACTGCTCCCGACCGCTTCAGCTCCGCTCCGCCGAGTCACTCGTGCCGGTGATTCCCACCCACCCTCCCGGCGTATCTACGTGAAGTTAATTCGACAACGAATCACAGTGACGGGACGGATGAATCGAGCGAGGGACAGTTCGATGCGGCTCATCGGAACAAGCGCCCCGCAGAGCCGAGGAGCAGCGGGATGAGCGCCACGCAGGGAGAACGCCGACGGGAACGCCAGATGCAGGCACCGCGGTCGAACCGGGTGAACCTTGCTTACAACGACGCCGAGCTGACGATCGTGCAGGAGGCCGCGAAGCGCGATGGCATGGCGCTCTCCGCCTGGGCCGCCCGCAAGGCACTGGCGGTCGCGAAAGACCAACTCATTCCCGTGTCCGCAGACGCACGCGACGTGCTCACCGAGCTCATCCGATCCCGCGGTGAGCTGGTACGAATCGGCGAATCCATCGGGTTGATCGGGCACAGCGATACGCATCCGAACGCACCTCTTGCGAAGAAACTGGCGGAAGCTGTGCAGCGGGTCGATCGTGCGACGCTGCAGGTGATGCGGGAGCGAGTGTCGCGCTGGTGATCCCCAAGAGAGCGAAGGGCGGGAACGACACCGGCGGGCTTCTCTTCTACCTCTACGGCCCCGGAAAGCGGGACGAGCACGAGAACCCCCGCATGGTCGCCGCATGGGCACCGTGGGTTCCCGACCCCGCCCGCGCGCCGGACATGACGGTCGGGGAGCTGGGACTGCTCCTGGACGCGCCCGTTCAAGCCCTGCCCGGCAACCCACCCGCCGAACACGTCTATCACGTAGCCGTTCGCGCAGCGCCCGAAGATCCGCTTCTGACGGACGAGCAGTGGGCCGAGGTAGCGCGGACAATGATGGACGCCGCAGGCGTAGCACCGCACGGCGACTCGTGGGGCTGTCGCTGGGTCGCGATCCGTCATGCGGACGACCACATCCACATCGTCGCGACGAAGGCCCGTCAGGACGGAATCCAACCGAACCTGAGGCAGGACATCGTCCGGATGCAACGGCTCGCCCGGCAGTTCGAGGTTCGCTGGGGCCTGCGCCAACTGACCTCCGGGGACCGCACCGCGAAGCGCTGGCCGACAACGGGCGAGACGCGCAAGGCCTCCCGCCGCCATCTCGCGGAGAGTGCTCGCGACCAACTGGAACGGGCCGTCCGTACCGCAGCAGCAGCGTCTGCGGGCGAGGACGAATTCTTCGGTCGCCTCCGTTCTTCCGGCGTGCGGGTGGCGCAGCGTGGAGGTCCCGACGGCGGCACTCCGGTCGGGTTCTCGGTCGCACTGCCAGGTGATCGGGATCGGGGCGATCGCGCGGTCTGGTTCGCGGGCTCAAGTCTGGCCTACGACCTGTCGCTCCCCCGGGTCCGCGAACGGTGGCAGGTTCCGGTCCCGGATCCGGAGGTTCCGCCGAACACGCTCTGGCAGACACTCGAACACAACCTCACGGCGGCCTCCGAACGTTTCGGCGCCGGCGGACGGAGGCAGGGCGCAGGTGACGTCGCCGCACTTGGCGACCTGCTTGTCACGGTGGCAGCGACCGCGCCTCCCGTTGCGGGGTCGCAGCTGCGATCCTCGGCCACCGAGTTCGAGCGGGCTGCGCGGGCGCCTGGACGACGAGATCTCGGTGGGGAGGCACAGCTGCTGCTCCGCTCCTCTGTCCGGATTCTCGTATCAGCTGCACGGGCATCAGGCCGAAACGACGCCGTCGCGTTCCTGGGCTTCCTGCTGGCCCTCACCACCGCTGTCAGGGCAGCGCAGCTCTGGCACGAAGAACAGGGTCACCACCTCCAGGCCGAAGCCGCGAAACGGACGGGTGAACCACTGCGGGAAGCGGTGGAAGTTGTCACCGGTGCATCAGCCGATGCTGGAGCTCAGCCGCGCGCTCGGCGGACGGTATCAGCGGCAACGGAGTCCGGTCGGGCCCCGATGCCGGCCGACGTAGTGGCAAGGACTGTCCCGACCCATGCCTCAACCGTGCTGTTGGACCCTGCTTGGCCTGCCCTACACAGCCGCCTGACCGACCTGGAACGGCAGGGCATCGAGCCCGCACCGGTCCTCGCGGCGGTGGCCGCCCGACGCGAACTCCGCTCTAGCGATTCGGTCGCCCAGGTCCTCATCTGGAGGTTGGACGGGTGGGCCACCGCTCAGGGCGTTCCGTTGAGGACACGGGCGGCGTCAACTGCTTCGAGAGTCGGTGCCACACCACCGCCACCTCCGAGGGCGATCGCCGGTTCCTCAATCAAGGCGAAACCTGCCCCCGGACCTGAAACCGACGGGCCAAGTCGGAGCCGCTGAGAGACAGGAGAGTCACGATGACCATGCCCTACCCGGGCGAACCGTTCGCCGAAGCGGTCGGCGAGGCGGTGCAGACATCCACGATGGCCGTACGCCTGATTCTCGCCGTCGCGGACGCGGTACGCCGCGCGGCGCAGCGCAGGGCCGGTGGGGAGCAACAGCTGCCACCGGTGGACCAGGCTCTCCCCGAGGCGGCCGGGGACCTCAAGGCCCTGCTCTCCCCGGACGTCTCCTGGGCTCTGATGTCCAGCCCGGACTGGCCGGTCATGGCACAGCAGCTGGTCGCTCTGCGGCGCGCCGGTGTCGACCTGGACCGGTTTCTGCCGCGGGTCGGGGACATCGCGGTCTCGGTACGGGACGCGGTCGTCGCCGACTCGGCCCGGGTCGCGGCCGAGCAGACCCAGCAGTGGGAACGCGTCCTGCGCGCCACCGTGCCCTCGGGCCCGGTGCGGGAGGCCATCCTGTCCTCCCCCATCTGGCCGGAAATCGCCGCGACCATGCAGGAGATCCAGGATCGTGGCCTCGATGTCCGACAGATTCTCGCAGCCGCGTACGCCGAGGGCCTCGGAGTCGAGCAGGCGGTCGACCGAACGCTCAAGGCTCCGCAGCGCCCACCCGCTGCACCAAGTCAGGACGCCGTACGGTCGTACGGTCCGTTGACGGTGGGGCTGGACCTGCCGAAGGACCTCGACCTGGGAAACCGCCGTCGGGCGTTGGCGCAGCTGGGGGTGAGCCAGTCGGAGAACGCCCGGTTCGTCCGCTGGGTCCACGAGGCGATGCCTGGCCGGGAGCGCGAGGCCGGGCTGCTCGTGAACTCCCGCCAGTGGCCGCTGTTGGCCGCCCGAATGACCCGAATGCAGGACGACGGAAGGTCCGTCCCGGACCACCTCGCACGGCTGATGCGCGATCGTACCTGGGAGGCCGGCCCCGTCTCCCAGCTCGCCGCCCGCCTGGTCCAGGCAGCCGTCGAGGCACTGCACAGGCCGACGCACGACGACCGTGTCTCGGCCTCGGTGGTGACGGGCGCAGCCAGAGCCTCGTCCGCGGCCGCCGGACCACCCTCGCGGTCACGGGGCACCGTACCTACCCGTCCCAGTGCTCCTCTTCACCGAGTCCCCGTCCCGAACCCCGGTACCAGGCGTTCCAGGTAGTGGCGTCCCACCGGCGCCGGGCCCAAGCTGCCTCTGCTCAGCCGCTTACGGTCTGGTGGCACCCGCGAAGTCAGCGGCGGGCATGTCGGCGATGGAGGTCTCCTTGACGACATCCCCAGTCTTCGGTGCCGAGATCATCCGCCCGTCGCCCAGGTACAACGCCACGTGGTAGATGTGACCATCGCTATGGCGCCAGAACAGCAGGTCGCCGGTTCGAAGGTCCGCTTGGGCAACGGGGTGGTCGGCGGTGGCCGAGTACTGGTCCGCGGCGGTGCGGGGAAGCTGGCGGATCGGCCAGTAGGCGTATTGAACGAGCGCCGAGCAGTCCCAGCCGACGGTGGCGTCGGCCAGGCACTGGCCGGCACGGAAGCCGCCCTCCCCGTCACAGTGGCCGAGGCTCGGACCGGCCGGGCTGCCGCCGCCATAGCTGTAGGGCACGCCGACCTGGGTGGCGGCCCTCCGCGCAGCGTCCGGACCCGTGCCGCCGCCGGTGATCTCCCACGTCAGGCCCGGCCCACCGAAGCGGCCCAAGTTGCCCATGATGTCCGCCACATAGCGTTGCGTCTCGCCGAACGGCGGCACACCCCGGCTGCCTTCGACTGCGGCCCACCCCGCGTTGTAGCCGGCGAGCGCCAACCGACGGGGATCGTCGGCGATGCCCGATGCCCTCGCCTGCCCGAGCAGGCTGCACATCAGACGCCCCTGCGCCATCACCGCGTCCCCGACCTCGTACGGTGACGCCGAGCCGCTGTGGTCGTCATCGCGTCCCCACGTCGCCCAGGTACCCGGCTTGAACTGCGCCGGCCCCTCGGCACCGGCCGGACTGCGCACGTCGGTACGGAAACCGCTTTCCTCGAAGAGCTGGGCCGCCAGCAAGGCCGGGGTCATCCCCGGATCGTGGCAGCCACTCGCCGCCCGGACCAGCCACGACCGGTAGGCCTCGGGAACGTCGTTGACTGACACGTGATCCGCTTCAGCCGCCCCCGCCGTCGCCAGCAGAGCGAGAGCTGTGCCCACTCCGCCGAGCAGAAGGACGAGGAGCGAGACTCCCGCGGCCAGAGCCTTCTTCACAGATCCCCCTGTGCCGTACACCGATAGGCCCGAACGGGCGGATAAGCGTGCCCTCCGAATGGTCGAGCTTGTTACGCCATGCAGTCGAGCGGCTACGCTATCGTCCGTGATCGAAGGAGGCCGATCTGACAACGCGAACGGTCAGGGAAAGTTGCGACCTGACATCCGATCCGGTGGCACCCGCTCACCCAAACCGCACCACACTGCGGTACGGACTGATGCCGGTGCACGGTTACGACATCGCCTCCGCCGTCGTGCTCCGGATGCTCGACGGAGAGGACGGTCTCGGCCGACGGGCGCGCGGCCTCGGCCCCGGAGAGCCCGTCCCCTACGGCGTCCAGCCTGTTCTCGTCGCCCCGAGCACCGTCTACGGCATCACGATGGTCGAGGCGATCGTCCACGGCTGGCCGACCGGTGTCGTACCGAAGCCCTGGCTCGTGGTGGTCGCTGATGCCCCCGCTCGCCCCGCGCCGGCCGCTCGCTACCGCCTCCGCGCCCTCGGCGGCCGGCTTGCCGGTACCGCGTACCTGCCCTACCTGCCCGTCCTCCGCTCGGTCGAACAGGCGGAGGACGCCCTGGCCGACGCTCTGGTGGCGCGCGCGGCTGCCCGACTGCGTGCCCAGCTCGAAGGGATGTGACAGATGTTCATCGCAGAAGACCTGATTCCTCCCGCCAAACCGACCAAGATCCCGGGGATGGAGGGGATGGTCTCGACCCTGTTCGGCTACGGCTTGTGGCTCCTGGTGCTCGCCGGCGTGTGCGCCACCGGGTACGGCGTCTTCAAGTTGGCCATGTCGGAGAAGAGTCGCCATGGTGGCGGAAGCGAGCCGTTCAAGTGGATGGGGGCCGGGGTCGCCGCGATCCTGTTGTCGGGTTCGTTGATCTCGATCCTCAACGGCATCGTGGGTTGATGGTGCGGACCGATAAGAGGGGAGGCCGTTTCTCCCGTTCCGCGCTGTGGGCGGCCGGCGTGATGCTCACCGCCGTCGTCGGTCTGACCGGCTACACGGCCCTGTCCGGCGACAAGGGGCCGCCCCCGAGCATTCAGCCCGGCACCAACCCGCCTGCGTCGACCACAGCCACACCGGCCCCTGTTCCGGTCTCGACGTACAGCCTCCCGGCCACCTGGACGGAGCCACAGCGCTGGCTCGCGGCTCCCCGTGGTGCCCGCACCACCGGCGGCCGGGAAACCGGCTTCCCGCACAGCACCGAGGGCGCGCTCGGCATGCTGGTCGCATCGTCCGGTTTCGACGTGGAGGGCTCGACGACGCTGGTGGACGAGCAACTCGCCTTCTACACGACCTATACGGCCGCGTCCGACCAGACTCCCGCCCGGGAGCAGCGGATCCGCCAGGGCGCGGCGAAAGCGGACGCCCGCGCCCGCGTGGCGATGGGTCTCCCTGAGTCGGGACCGCTTCCGCCGGGAGCCTGGGTACGTACCCACCTGGTCGGCTTCAAACTCATCCAGGCCCAACCCGACACCGTCTCCGCTCACTTGCTGCTCCGTACCGCCCAGAAGGCCGGCGAGACGACCCCTGAGGCCGTCTCGTACGTAGTGGGCACCATCGGGGCGGTCTGGCGCGAGGGCGACTGGAAACTCGACCCCTCCGGCGGGGCGTCCCCCGGCCCGGGACCGGCGCCGGAGATCGCGGCACCCGGCGACGTCTCCTTCAACGCGCAGGGGTGGACCGCGATCAGGCAGGCCTCGTGAGGAGCCGCCTCGCCGCCCTGCTGCTGGCTCTGATCACACTGTGCGGGACGGTCACGGGCGCCCAGGCAGCGGTCGCCGACGACAAGCCCGGCATCCTCGGATCGATCGCTCAAGGGGCCTGCGACTACGGCGTGGTCGGCGCCTATGACTTCATCACCGACGGCCACCACTGCGAGCACCTCGGCGAGACCCTCGACCAGGCTCTCGACGTCGAGTGGAAGGACGTCTGGAACTCCACGATCGGGGAACTGCTCAAGGCCGGAATCGCCTTCGTCAAGGGCCTCGTGAAGTTCACGCTGACGGTCGCCCTCCAAGGGCCGTCGCTGCGCCTGGAGGACACCGGGCTGTTCGGCGAACACGCGACGCTGGCGGGCATGTTGGTGTGGCTCGGTCTGCTCTTCTCAGCGGCCGGCCTGATCTGGCAGATCGGGCGGATGGCCGTCACCGGCCAGATGCGTCATTTCGGCCAGGCCCTGAGCGGGTGGCTGCAGAACTGCCTGCTGTGCACGGGCGGCGTCACCGGCGTCGTCCTGCTGCTCAGGGCGGGGGACACCTTGACCGACGGACTGGTCGACCGCACCTTCGGCGACGCCGGTGCCGCGACCGGACACATCGTCGACGTCCTGGTCCCCCATGTGGTCAACCCGTTCATCGTGATCTGCGGTCTGCTGGTCCTGGTTCCGGTCGGCTTCGTCCAGCTCGTGCTCATCTTCCTGCGGAACTCGGCCATCCCGGTCCAGTGTCTGCTGCTGCCGATCGCCGGAGCCGGCCGGGTGGGCGGCGATACGACCCGCAAGTGGGCTCCACTGCTGATCAGATCGATCCTCATCGGCATCTCCTACAAGCCGATGGTCGCGGTCATCATCTGTGCCGGCTTCGCCGAGTTCGGCCATGCCGACACGGTGGTCGAATGGTTGCGCGGGCTGACGACACTGCTGCTCGGAGCCCTCGCCCCGGCCGCGTTGGTACGGATCTTCGGCCCGGTCGCCGACGAGGTCGGCACCGCCATGGGCTCGGGCGGAGCGGTGGCCGCCATGTCGGCGGCCGGGGCCTACGCCTCCCGCCGGGGGCGCAGCGGGGCCACGGACTCCGACGAAGCGGGCTCCGACGGTGGGGCCGGGGCGACCAGCGCGGTCGAGCACGCCCGCCGTGTCGAGCAGTCGATGTCCACGAACGGAGGCGACGGGGAGCAATCGGCGGCCGGTAGCGATGCGCTCGGACAGGCGGCCCGCAATCAGGCGGCCCGGATCCCCGCACCCTCGGCAGCGCCCGACGCCGCACCGGGCCCGGCGGGCGTACCCGGCGCGCCCGGTGCGGGCTCTGCGCCGGGCGCAAAAGGTACGGGTACCGGCGCATCGGCTGGAGCGGGTATCGCCATCCAGGTCCTGGACGGGCTGAACAGTGCAGTACAACGCGGCGCAGGTGAGATCGGAAGCGGATCGGAAGGACAGCTGTGAGTGCCCACGAAGTTCCCGACGGACTGATGGTGAGCGGCCTCCGCGCCCGTCGTTCCTTCGGCATGGGGAACCTGTCGAAGGAGGCGACGATCGGGGCCGCGGCGGTCCTGACCACCGACGGCCTTCTCGGCGTCCGCCACCCGGCCAGCCTGCTCGTCACGCTTCCCTTGACCGGTGCCGTCGTGGGTCTGGCCGCCGTCCGACGGCACGGCATGTCCGCACTGGCCTACTACCGGGCCAAGGTGGCCTGGCAGCGCGGGTACCGCGCGGGCGCCACGTCCTACCGACGGGTCCTCCTCCCCCAGCCCTACGCACTCGACCTGCCCGGGGTGGGCGCGAGTTCCTCGCTGATCGCCGCCCACGACCCGACCAGCGGCCGGAAGGTCGGCGTCGTCCACGACCGGTCCACCGGCCGGATGACGGTGTCCACCCTGCTCGCCCCCAGGGGCAGCCTGATGGCCCCCACCGGCGCCGTCCGCTCCGGACTGCGCACCTGGGGCGAGGTCCTGAACACCATGTCGACGACCGAGCAGATCAAGGGCGCTTCGGTCACCATCCAGATCACTCCGGGCGCGGGCGAGGCCCTGGCCGACAACGTCCAGCACCGGCGGCGACCGGACGCCCCTCGACTCGCCCTGGACGTCATCGACGAGCTGGTGCGCACCACGCCGCGCGCAACGGCTCAGGTCGCCTCCTGGCTCAGCGTCACCGTCGATCCGTGCGCCACCACCAACCCCCCGACCGACCTGGCCGAGCAGGTGGGCGAGACCCTTCGGGTGGTCGACACCCTGGACCTGAGCGGCACCGGCACCGACATCGTGCGCCGGACCACCCCGACCGACCTCCGCCGGATCGTCCGCTCCGCCTACGATCCCGCTGTGGCCCTCGCCCGGGACGAGCAGTTCGAAGAGCTGCAATGGGGCGAGTGCGGCCCGATCGCCGCCGACGACTGGGTCGAGTCGTACGCCCACGACGGCGCGGTGTCTGCCAGCTGGGTGCTCCAGGAGATGCCGCGCCGCCCGATCCCCTACAGCGTGCTGCTTCCACTTCTGGCTCCCGGCCGCTTCCGGCGCCGGATCACCCTGGGCTACCGGGTCCTGGACCCGCACGAGGGCGAGGCCCTCTTGGAGCGGGAGATCTCGGCCGCGGAGCACCGCGCCCAGGCCACGGCCGAGGTCAAGGGTCGCGCCAAGTGGAGCCAGAGGGCGGACTACCAGCGTGCGGAGCAGGCCGCGCAGCAAGTGGCCGGCGGAGCCCAGGTCGTCAACTGGACCTTGTGGGTCACCACCACCGCCCGGGTACCCGCCGAACTGCCCGCCGCCCTCCAGGAACTGAAGCTCGCGGTCGCGGGGACCAGGGGGATCCGCATGCGACCGGCGTTCGGCGCCCAGGCGGCCATCTTCGCCGCCGGCCTGCCTATCGGCTACAACCCTCTTGTGAAATAGCGGAGTTGTGATGTCCGGCAAGAACCAACTGCTGACTCCCCGGTGGACTCCCGGCACCGTCTCCGACGGCAGGACCCGGAGGCTGAGGCTCGGCCGCGGGCTCCACGCTCCTCGGCTCGGCTGGGGCGGACCGTTCGGAGGCCGCTCGGCGGTGGAGGACACCGGCACCGTTTACACCGGACCGACCAGCCAGATCTCGCTGATCGACCCGTTCCTCCTGGGCGCGGGCCTGCCGGCGCGCGGGGTTCCGGTCGGACCCGACGTCCTGACCGGTGAACTCGTGTGCGTCGACCCGTCCGGCTGGACCGGAACACTCACCACCAACCCCGGAGTCTGGGTCATGGCGCAGCCAGGCGTCGGCAAGTCTGCTCTGATCAAGCGGATTTGCCTGGTGTACGTCGCCTACGGCCACATGACGTGCGTGCCGGCCGACGTCAAGGGCGAGTACTCCATGATGGTCCGCGAGCTCGGAGGCAGTGTGCTGCGGATCGGAACGGGCACCGAGCGGATCAACCCGTTGGACTCCGGGCCGTTGAAGCACCGCTTGCCTTCCCTGCCCACGGCGGAGCGTGGTGCCCTGCTCGACGTCCTCAACGGCCGTCGACTGGAGACCCTCGGTGCTCTGCTGGCAACGCGGGTGGGGCTCGGACGACAGGCGAACGAGATCGAGCGCTCCGCGCTCACCACCGCCGTACAACTCGCCGCCGACGCCCTCCCGGGCACCGACCCCGTGGTTCCGGACGTGATCGCCGTCCTCCGCCAGGCCCCGGAGCCGCTACGTGCCAAGCTCGCCGCCGAGGGCGACACCTACCTCGACCTGACCCGCTCGATCGTGGCGGGCCTGGACAACCTGGTCGACGGCCCGCTCAAGGGGATGTTCGACGGACCGACCACGTCGCCGATCGACCTCGGCGCACCAGCCGTCTCGGTCGACATCAGCGCTCTCCGGGCGCGAGGCAACGACGTCGTCTCCGCCGGAATGATCGCCAGCTGGGCCTACACCTACTCCTCCATCGACAGCGCCCGCAGCCTCGGCCTGATGCGCCGCAAACTCGTACTGCCCATGGACGAGATGTGGCGGGCCCTGCGCGCCGGCCCGGGCCTGGTCGACGCCATGGACAGCATCAGCCGCCTGAACCGGACCACGGAGGACATCAGCATCTACGCCACGCACTCGACCCTCGACTCCGAGTCCCTGCCCACCGAGGAGGACCGCAGCAAGGCGAGAGGGCTGATGGACCGGTGCGACACCTGGGTGATCGGCGGTTCCACCGGTGAGGAACTCGGCCGCATCTCCGGCAGAAGGGCTCTCACCGAGCAGGAACGCATGATGATCGAGTCCTGGGCCTCGGCGACCAGTACCGGCCTCGACACCTCCGAACAGATCCACCCCGGCCGTGGGAAGTACCTCATCAAGCTGGGCACCCGGCCCGGCATCGCCGCCGCGATGAAGCTCACCGCAACGGAGCGTCGGCTCTTCCACACCGACTCCGGCGGGAACGAGATCGAGGGTGATCGTCCATGATGACCGAGAGCGACCGGATGTGGCTCGCCGGAGGCCTCCTGGTGGGCGGGTCCGTACTGCTGTCCGCGTCCACCTGGACCGGGGCGGCCACCGGCGCCCTGCTCGTCGAGGCCGACGCCCCTCCCCTCAGCCCGTACACCGTCTTCGAGATGACGCGTGACTGGCACTCCGTCTGGTCGCAGTCCCCGACGGCCAGTGGCCTCGGCGCCGCGTTCTTCGACCTGGCCGTCGTCGCCGGCGTCGTCCGGGGCCTGTGGATCGCGTTGCGCTGGTTCCACAACGCCTCCCATCTCGCCACGCTGCACCAGGTACATGACCTCACCCCTGCACGGGCCACCCGCACCGCCACCCGACTGCGTGCTTCCCTGCGGGACGTCAAACCCCGCGATGTCGCTCCGCGCGATCGCGGCGTGCTGCTCGGCGACCATCTCCCGACAGGTGTCGAACTCCGGGGATCCGACGAGGACACCTACCTCGCGCTGATGGCCCCCCGTGCGGGCAAGTCGAGCGCACTGGCGATCCCTGTCGCGGAAGAAGCTCCGGCCGCCTTGTTGGTGACCAGCAACAAGCCCGACGTCTACGCCGCCACCCTCGCCTCCCGCCAGCGGGCGGGCAACGCCTGGGCCTTCGACACCCAGGGCATCGCCCAGGTCGAACGGGCCTGGTGGTGGGACATCATCGCCGAGGCCGAGACTCTCGACCGTGCGGAGCGGCTCGCCTCGCACTTCGTCGCCCAGGTCAAGAGCGACGCCGCCGACCCGTTCTGGGCCCAGGGGGCCAGCGACCTGCTGGTCGGCATGTTCCGCGCCGCCTGGTGGGACGGCGCCACGGTGCGACACGTGCTCCGGTGGCTGGCCGATCCAAAGGAGCGCGCTCCGCTACGGATCCTGTACCAGCACGAGGAGGTGCTCGCCGAACAGGTCGACAGCTCCATCAGCATCGCCGAGGAGACCCAGTCCGGCATCTACCAGAACGCGCGCACCGCCGTCTCCGCACTGCGCGACGAGAAGGTGCTCGCCTGGATGCTTCCAGACAGACGCCGTCCACAGTTCCAACCGGAGGAGTTCGCCCTCGGCCGGGACACCCTCTACCTGCTCAGCAAGAAGGCCGGGGCCGCCTCCGCCGTCGTCGCCGCCCTCGCCGACTCCGTGTTCACCGCAGCCTCCGAGGCAGGAGAGCGCCACGGCGGGCGCCTACCCGAGCCGATGCGAGCCGTCCTCGACGAAGTCGCCAACATCTGTCCCATCGCCGACCTGCCGGATCTCTACAGCCACCTCGGCTCCCGCGGCATCACCCCGTTCAGCATCTTCCAGAGCTTCGCCCAGGGGGTGAGGGCCTGGGGTGAAGCGGGTATGAACGCTCTCTGGGGCGCCAGCACCAAGAAGATCATCGGGGTAGGCCTGGACGACCCCCGCTTCGTCAACGACATCGCCACCCTGGTCGGCAACCACGAGATCATCCGCGGTTCCTACACCAAGAGCCGCGACGGCGGTTCCACCTCCATCAGCGAGCACCGTGAGCAGATCCTCGAACCAGCCCAAATCCGCGCCATGAAACGCGGTACCGCCCTACTGCTGGCCACCGGCATGCCCGTCGCCCAGATCGCCCTGCGGCCCTGGTACGAGGAGCCGGCCATGACTCACCTCGGCCCGGCCATGAAGAGCGAGGAGGCCGCGATCACCAAACGTGCCAACCTCGCCTGGAAGGAGCGGAAGGCACAACGCCGTGGCTGAACCGACGAATTCGGGAGTGCCGACCCTCAATGTCGTCTCGATGGCCGAGGACGTCGAGGACCTCAAGGCCGAACTGGCCGCGCTGCGCATCGAGGTTGACTCACTCGCCCATGACGCCGCAGCACCGACGGCCGCTCACCCGGGCGGAACCGACGAGGATCAACTGCCTCCGGAGACGGAAGACGGGTGGCGCTACCCTCCGTTCATCTTCCTCCTCGAAGGCGAGGAACTGCACGCCGAGCTGCGGTTGCTCGCCGAATGGGTCGAGGGCGTGCTCGTCCCCGGCTGCCTGGGCGAACCCTCCGCGGACTCACGCTGGTGCCATCTCTGGATCGAACACTGGGACGCGGTGGGTGCTTTGCACGCACTGTGGTTGGCCTGGCAGGAACTCACGAATCCCGCGGTCTGCGGCTACACGGGCCCGAGCACGTGGTACCGCGACCACTACCGCCCCTGCATGGCGGAACTGCGCGGACCGGCCGGCCCGTTCGCGGGCTGCACCAAGGGCGAGCACCGGGTCGAGCACCGGCTTCCCGGCCGCGTACCCAGCGCCTGGTCCGCAGCAGAGGACGGCCTCTGACCGGCGCCCTCACGGGGTCCTTCTGCGTGGGTGGAGCGCGGCCACCTCACGGGACAGCTCGGACGCCCTGTGTGCCGGCATCCGTGCCGGTTCCGGCGGGCGAGCCCTCGTCGTCGTGCTTCGGGCACGAGCCGCAGCGGCGTTCACCCGCTGGGTGTCGTGGGCAGGGTCGCCGGTGAAGCCGAGTGTGTTCCGGCGGTCGACGTCGAGCACCGCCCGGGCGATCGGGTGGCCGGCCACCTCAGCCGCTCGGGCGGTCGCGGTCTGCGCCGCCGCGCACGCCTGGCGGGCACTGTTGTAGGCATCCGTGACGTGACGGATCTGCTCGGCCGACGCCGGGTACCACCTGGTCCAGCCGTCCTTGATCTGGTCGGAAGGCGCGCCGCCTCTCGGGTTGTGGACGAGGTCGGAACTGAGCAGTGCTCCCCGCTCGACCAGCACCGCGGCGATCCGGGGGACGTGTTCGGCGAGGATCTGACCGGCAGCAGGCACGGCGTGGGCGGCGTCGAGCAGCCGCGCCGCATCGCCCGGCGCCGTGATGATCTCCTGTGCGGCCCTCGCGCTGCGCCGCCCGCCGTCGCGTCGGGTCCAGCCGGGTGAGAAGAGGGTGCGGCCGAGCCGGACCACGGCGAACTCGGCCTCACGGACGAACCTGGGGTTCGAGGTCGCGGGCGCGCTGCCGAGTCCCGGCTTCCAGCTCACCGCGGCCTGCTGCCAGGCCTGCGCCGCGTCCCGCAGCGCCCCGCTCGCCTGGCCGAGGACGTCACGGGCGACCGGGTCGGGGGTCAGCAACTCACGGGTGTGCTCGACCAGGCGGGCCGTGAGCAGATGAGCGACCGCGAAGTGGTCGGCGGCGATCGACAGCTCTGCGACTGTGGCCTCCGGAAGGCGCTGGGACGCCTGCTGCGCCGCGTGGGCGGCCAACCATTCCAGACCCGCACAGGTGGCCCGGAACGCTTCGTCCTGAGGCTCGCCCGGTCTGATCGGGGACGGCGGAGCCGAGGCCGCGGCAGGCAGGTGAACGAGACCAGGTGCCGGCATGGACAGGCGGGGCGAGTGGAGCTGGCGGTGGATGCCGATCGCCGCCTGTTCGATCAGCACCGCGCGCTCCCTGATCCGGTGGGCCACGGCATGGCTACGGACCACCCGACGGTCGGGCGGACACAGCTGACCGTCGCGCACCGCCACGCGCCCGGCGACGCTGGCGAGTTCGGCCGTCTCCGCGACGACGTGGCGAGCGGCCCCGGCGCTGTCCAGGTACGCCGCGTAGGGGCTTCGGGGTTCGCCGTTCGGACCGTGGTGGCTGGCCAGCAGGTCGCCGGCGAGACGCAGGAAGCGCACGGACTCGGCCAGGTGCGACGCCGCCGGATCGGGCTCGGGCCAGGCGCAGAAGGCTTCGTCCCGCAGCAACCGCCCGAGGATCTCGACGTTGCTGTGCAAGCGGCCGACGTCGCTCTCGGACATGTCGAGCAGGTCGGGGGCTTGCGGACCGAACCGACCGGAGTAGCGGTGGAGCACCTGGAACACGTCCGCCAACGCCCCACTGCGAGCAGCGTGTTGGCCCGGGGTGCTGCGGCTCTCCTCGTCGGCGAGAGCCAGGGCCGCCAAGGCGTAGTCCATCCTGGAGGCCGCCAGGGTGATGAAGTCGCCCCAGGTCACGTCCATCATCCGGCCGTCTCCTGCTCGACGGGCAGGGCGTTGCGCAGCGCGGTGGCGGCGTCCCGAATGTGCAGGGCGGCCACGTGGCGGTCCCGCAGCTGCCGGACATCGGGTGAGCTCTGGGCGAGTTCGTCGAGCCTGTCGGCGAGGGAAGCCAGAAGATCGACCAGGTCGTAGCCGGCTTCACGTCCGGCGCCCTCGGCGACGCCGTCGGGCAAGGGCAGGTACAGGGTGGCTTCGGTGGCATGGGAAGCAGCGGCGAGGGCGGCCAGTTGGTCGTACCGGTCGTCCCGGACGGCCAGGTCGGCGAGAGCGTGCGCAGCAGCAGTGGTAGCTCTCAGAACAACAGCGGCCGTCTGCTCGACGTCGTCCAGCGCACCGGAATTCGGCTTCGTCATCAGATCCTCCAGTTAGGGCGTGGTGCTGCGACAGGCAACCACGGCCGGCAGCGGCTTGGGACGGCAGATCAGGGCGTTGTGGATGAACCGGGGTCTTGAGCGGGGCGATTCACCGGATGAGGTGAACCCGCCCGAATCGCACCCGACTTGCTTCATCTCTGGCTCGGATTGCGTCCCTGCTGGGCCGAGGATTTACCGCGCCGGAGGTGCAGAGGTTGCTCGCCCGCAGCGGGAGTCGACCACTGTGGGAGCCCACGAGGCGACCTGGCTTTGGCTGCAGCGGCCGAGACGCTCCGGCTCTGTGTGGCCGTCGAGTTGGGTCGTTCCAGCGCCTCGCCCATCCTCCGCAGCCCAGGAACGTCGACGGTGACGGACCGCGGCACCGCCACAGGGGTGGATCGGAGCGCCGCGCCCGACGAGAGCAGGGCCTCGGCTGTGGGGAGGCTGCCCCCGTGTTGGACCGATGCGCTGTAGACGCTCGCCGCCTCGCCGAGGGCGAGCAGGGCCTCGGCAGTAGGTAGCGGCCCCTGCTGCCGTCGTAGCGAGTCCGCTCCTTGGTGTGCCAGTTGGGCGATCCGCTCGCACGCGTGGATCGATGCAACACGCAGGAACTCGGAAACACGGTAGTCACCGAGAAATCGCTGGGCAAGCGTTCCCGCCTTCGTAACGAGAGTCCGCCACAGCCGACCAACTGCTTCTCGCACTACCCGAATGTGCCGCCACTCCTCCAGACCACGAAGAGTCGGGTGCCGACGGTCGGCGTCGCGGAGCACCGCATTGACGGCCTTCGCGTTCTGCATTGCGGTGGAAGCTGCTGTCCCCTCCCCCGCGGCAAGCACGCCCGTACGCGCAGCACCAGGCCGCCAACGAACTTGCAAAGCCTGGACATCAGCTTCCAGAGCTGCCCACAGATCGTCGGCCGAGCTGTGCCCGTCGGGCACGATCTCCTTCCAAGCATCCACTACTTCCCGGAGCCGCGCCCTGAGCTCGGGCAACCCGACCCCGTCCGTCGCCGACGGGTGTCGCGCGGGCTCACCGATCCTCGGTTCCTCCCACAGGGGCAACTCGTCCTTCTGCCACGTCGGACCATCCACAGTCGGGGCTTCGTCCGTTCCTGAGTTCGGCGTTGCGCGCGCCATCCGGCTATCAGCCCCGCCATCCACCCAGTTCCCTACAAGACGCGCCGCAGCAGCATCCTCCTCGGCAAGTCGCTCCCAAATTCTCTGATCATTCTCCGGCGGAACGCCAAGGACAAACTCCTCCCGCTCCACGGACTGAGGTGCACTCACTCACCGTCTCCTATAGGACAAAACGCATACATACTCATCCACCCTGGAAAGGGGGAGACGCTGTCAGCAAGTACCTCTCTTCTCACAATGGTGCCCTCGGTGTCGCACGTCGCCGACCTGCCATGCCGATCGACGCGTCGCCAGAAGTCTGACCCCTCCCCCATCCGGTCCGCCCGTGATGATGGTCAGAAACCCGTTGCCCGTGATCGGCACCGGTGAGTGTTGCCACCCAGCACGTCCAGGCAGCGGACCTGCGGAATAGTTGAGCCCGAGCACACCGTCGAGGACATGATGAACTGCACGACTTGGTGTCACCGACCGATCCATGCAGAGGAGTCCCGCCGTTCAATGAGCCTCGGAGCAACCAAGCACCGACCGCGGCGACCTTGTCGCCATCCGCCACCAGCTGAGCGTCCGTCCCGGCTACCCCCGCCACCTGGAACGTCGGTGACATCCCCCGACCAAACTTCGCATCGAGCCAGGAGGCGAGCCTAGGAGATAGAGGGTCAGTACTGTCGCCCTTCATCAAAGTGATGCCCTCGGGATGGCGGTGGCTGGTCGTAGACCGCCATGCCAGCATGCCCGGTCACGGATGACGCCCGTTCGAACAGCGAAGTCATCCCAATGCCTCAACATCCCCTCCGGCGAGGTCGGCACCGAGCGCCAGGGGGAGAAGGAACGCTTCATGGCGGAGTTCCTGGTCCACCTCACCGCCCTGCGGGCCCGCGCCGCCGCCGACGGCCGCGAGGTCGTGGTCTGCGGCGACTGGAACATCGCCCACCGGCCCGAGGACCTCAAGAACTGGAAGGCCAACCAGAAGTCCGCCGGCTTCCTCCCCGAGGAACGCGCCTGGCTCTCCCGCGTCTACGACGAGGCCGGCTACGTCGACGTCGTCCGCGCCCTCCACCCCGACCGCACCGGCCCCTACTCCTAGTGGTCCTACCGCGGCCGCGCCTTCGACAACGACTCCTGCTGGAGAGTAGACGTAATTGTTTCTACAAAACCCTGGCCGACATAGCCGTCGAGGCCTACGTCGAACGCACCGCCAGCCACGCCGAGCGCTGGAGCGACCACGCCCCGTCACCGTGGTGTTCGACATGGACAACTGATGTACGCCCTCTGATTCCCAATGCACGAGTTCGAGCTCTACTACGAGCTCTAGATCGGCCCCCAAGGGCCCTCTGGCCAGGAGGCCCTTTTAGGGCCTCTGACCTGCGAAAACACCTCTCATGAGCTCTCGCTGCTACTCGCCTCTCCTAGCCCTCATGTGAAATGAGTGTGAAATGGCGACGCCGAAAGCTGACGGCCAATCAGCCGCATCGGGGGCCGCCGCACTCGCAACCGAGTGTGACGGCCCCCGATTCTGCGCTCTGGATGTCCAGACAACTGCTCGGGCCCACCTGAACCACACGGGGCCTCTCCAGTGGGGCATTGGACACTCTCGTCCACACCGCAGGGGCTCGGCCTCCGCGCCCCTGCGGAGATCACCCTTCAGTTGAGCTCCCGGCATGCCGAGCGGTAGTGCTCGCCGCCTTTCCCGGCACTCATCGAGCCGCCCGTCAGCACAGGCCATCCACGGCCGGCCGTGCGGCGATACCCCTGACCGGCTCCGGCCGCTCGCTGTCCGACCAGCGGGATAGCCTTCCAGCAGCCTTCGGAAAACACAGGAGCGACTTCATGCCGGACTCGGTCGTCAGTGCCCTAAAGGACTTCTGGCAAGCCAGGCGCTCGGAAGGGGGCCCAGATGCCCCCATGAGACCGCGGCATACACTCCGGCAGATAGCGCAGTGCATCTGCGCCGATCTTGAGGCTCGCGGAGTTCCACCAGAATGGATCGAAAGTGATCCGAAGCGTGGCCTTCCCGGGCTCTACGGGGGCACCGTCGGCGGCTGGGATATCATCATTTCTCGCGATGGATTCCCGCTCGCAGCCACATATGTCATATCGGCCGGGGGGCCATCCTTCGGAAATAATTTCAGGAACCGAATCCTCGAAATCACCGAACAGGCTCTGGACGTGAGGCGCCAGTACGATAATTCTGGACTAAAGGATCTTCAGCCGCATCTCAGCCTACTCTTCGTTCTTGAGGACCGCCCGGAGTCAAGAACGCCAGTGAGGGCCAGGTCGGCAGTTACCGGATTTCCATCAAAGATGGATGGAATATCTTACCGGGACCGCTTTGCCGATTTCTTCGCGCAACTGCTGAAGGATGGTGTCTATGACAGAATTTGTTACGTCACTTCCACCTCCGATGGCGACTCCGTTCTGGAAGAACCTTGCTGGGATATGGGAATCGAGGATTTCCTTTCAGGTATTGCCAGCAGAGTCTCTTCGCTGAGCTACGCACAGGACCAGGGCGGGATGCCCTCTACCTCCCTTGGCGAGGCTCTCTCGCGCAGAGACGACATTGCCGATGTCATGACCGGCGTCACCTCAACACCGACAGGACTAGCAGCGGCCGAGATGGCTGTAGTGCGTCGACGACGCGCATTGGTTGTCGAGCTTCGCGATCTCGCCCTCCAGCCGGACGCCAATGAAACCGTCATGCACAAGGCAATGGCAGGCCACTACTGGCTATTCGGGGGCCAATATACCGGAGTGGCTGCCAGACGCGATCTGATGAATCTGGACGAGCATGACTTTCCCCTGGTCTGCTCGGATGGAAGCTTGCACATCATTGAACTCAAGGGCCCCGAAGCTCCTCTAATTCGGCGCGCGAGGGAAAATCATCTAATCGTGACAAGTGCCGTTCATGAAGCGGTCAGCCAGTGCATGAACTACCTTCGCACAATCGATGAGATGGGGGCCGCTCTTAGAACTCTTCACAATAATGAGCTTGGCCTCAACTACGACTACCGACGTGCGCGCGGGACGGTCGTAATCGGCTTCCAGGATAGAGCGGTAACAGATCGTGCAACTAGGGAGCAGATCGACCAAACGATTCGCTCATACAACTCGCACCTCAGCCGGATTCAAGTACTAACGTACGCCGATCTGCTCGACGCGGCCGAGCGCGCTCTGAGATTCGAGGAAACGTCTCGGTAGCCCCGCTGTGGCGGTGTCCAGCCGCAGCCGACAACCCGCTGAGCAGCACCCGCGGTGGCCGCTCAGCGAAGACGTAGTCCCTGCTGAACCTGCTGCGGGCGCGGTTGCAGCGGCTGCCGCTGTTCCACTGGGGCTTGGACCTGGTGCTGGTCGGTCGGCTCGACGCGGCGATTCGGCGCAGGCCGGGCAGTGGAGTAGCGGGCTGTCCGGCGCGCTGCTGGAGCTGGGCGCGATGAACCTGGCGATTGGCGAGGGGCAGTCGGCGGTATTACTTGCGCTCCTTAGACGCCGTTTCTTTTGGTGCCAGGGGTCGTTGAGTGGTCGTGGAGAGCCTTGTTGACCGTCTGGTCCCGGACGAGTTGTGGGAGTTGTTTCGACGCGTGGTGCCGCCGACGGTCGTTCAGCGTCCACAGGGTGGCGGTCGGCGGCGGGCCGGTGACCGTGAAGTGCTGGCCGCGATCTTCTTCGTGGCGACCTCAGGCTGCAGCTGGCGTCAGCTCCCGCCGGTCTTCGGGGCCTGCTGGCAGACGGTGTACCGGCGTTTCGCGAAGTGGAGCCGGGACCGGGTCTGGGCCCGGATGTACCGGACTGTTCTGGACGAGCTCGGTGCCCACGGCGAGCTGGACTGGTCGCGGTGCGCCATCGACTCGGTAAGTATCCGCGCCCTCAAAGGGGGCCACTGACCGGACCGAATCCGACCGACCGCGGCAAGAAGGGGTCGAAGATCCACCTGATCTGCGACCGCAACGGGCTGCCGATCTCGCTCGCCATCTCCGGAGCGAACTTGCATGACAGCCAGGCCCTGGAGCCCTTGGTGCTCGGCATTCCTCCCATCCGCTCCCGCCAAGGACCACGTCGGCGCCGACCGGCCAAGCTCCACGGAGACAAGGGCTACGACTATGACCACCTGCGGCGATGGCTGCGGTCGCGCGGCCTCGTCCCGCGCATCGCCCGCCGTGGAATCGAGTCCTCCCAGCGTCTGGGCCGCCACCGCTGGGTCATCGAACGTACGATGTCCTGGCTCGCCGGTTGCCGCCGTCTGCACCGGCGCTACGAGCGCAAGGCCGAGCATTTCCTCGCCTTCGCCGGCATCGCCGCGCTCCTGATCTGCTATCGCCGCCTGGGCCGCATCGTCAGGCGGGGCCGGTCAGTGTGAGACCGGTCCGACGTCGTAAACCCACACGGGACAAGGCGCGGCCTCCACCTCGGGAGCGGTCTGCTCTGACTGGCCGTCCTCGTCTTCAAGGTCTGACCAGGCAACCATGCCCGGCTCCCGGTCACTCAGGAAGCCCTCGACGACAGCACCGAGATCGTCGGTAGTCACGTAGGCGGCGCCGAACGGCAGCTCGTCCGCGGCCACCGATCCGGTTGAGCACCGGAGCTGCCCAGCCTGCCCGTCGTGCCACACGTAGAACGTCGCCACACCGGTGAAGCCCATCTCGCGGATGCGGAGCCGAATGCTTTCGGCGGTTCGCTCAAAGGCGGCGACCACCTCCGACACGGACAAGGCTCGCCTGTCCTCATCCTCCGCCCCCAGCCACCAGGTGTTCGTCTCCCACTCCACCCGCCGATCAGCCGGCTCCAGCACCAGCGGCTCGTCCGCTACCTCAGCGATCCATGTCAACAGCACCCCAGAAGTATCCCGGCACACCTCGGACACCAGGAACCACCAAAAGAAACGACGTCTTAGGCGGGCTGTCGGCCTATCAGGTGAGCTGGGGCAACCGGTCTCCGGATTCACCAGACGTACGGGGTGCGAACTGGTAGGTGTGTGAGGTCTTTCGCCGGTTAGGTGCTTTCGCCTGTCGTGGGGGTGGGTTCGTGGCTCGGGTGGTGTGTGTACACGGGATGGGGAAGCAGGTACAGGGTGAGGACCGATTGCGGTCCGTGTGGTGGCCGGCGCTGAGTGACGGACTGCGCCGGGCCGAGGTCGAGGGTCTGTTGTCGGAGTCGGATGTGGCGATGGGGTTCTACGGGGACCTGTTCCGTCCGGCCGGGCAGCTGCTCGCGGCGGGCGATCCGCCCTACAGAGCCGGGGACGTCGAGGCGGGCTTCGAGCAGGAGCTCCTGGCAGCCTGGTGGCAGGCAGCGTCCGAGACGGACCCCGCTGTGGTGGCGCCGGACGCCGAGGGAACCATGGTGGCGACCCCGCGGTCGGTGCAGGCCGCGCTGCGGGCCCTGTCCGGCTCGAAGTTCTTCGCGAACCTGGCGTTGCGGGCAGTGGTCGCAGACCTGAAGCAGGTGCGCGCGTACCTGACGGACCAGCAGGTTCGCGAGCGGGCCCGGGAGCGGGTGATGGCGCGGATCGGCCCGGACACGCGGGTGGTGGTGGCGCACTCGCTGGGCTCGGTGGTGGCCTACGAGGCGTTGTGCGCGTTGCCCGGGCACGGAGTGCGGGCGCTGGTGACGGTCGGCTCGCCGCTGGGGATCCGCAACCTGGTCTTCGACCGCCTCCAGCCCGGCCCCGCCCCGGCGGGCAAGCAGGCCGTTGGGGTGTGGCCGGGCGGCGACGAATTGGTGTGGACGAACCTGGCCGCGACCGGGGACGTTGTGGCGCTGGTGAAGGACCTGCGCCCGCTGTTCGGCGAGCGGCTGCGTTCGGGACTGCTGTCCAACGGCGTGCACGCGCACGACGCGACCTCCTACCTGACCGACGCGCTGTGCGGGAAGGCGATCGCCGAGGGCCTGGCGTGAGCGGTCCGCGGGACGGTGCGGGTGACGGGGGGCCGCGGCGATACCTGATCGCCGCAGCGGTGGCCGGCTACCCGAAGAACCGGGAGTGGGACCGGCCCGAACTGGCGGAGGCCCGTGAGCGGGTGGTCGAGCTGTTCACCACGACGCTCGGCTACCGGCTCCACGACCCGCTGCCGCTCAGCCCGACCAAGCAGCAGCTGACCGATGCCCTGCGCGCGTTCTGCGCCTCCCCGGAGCGCCGGGAGGACGACCTGCTGGTGCTCTACCTGTCCTGCCACGGCGCGGTCCTCGGCGACGGCGAGGAGCATGTCCTGCTCACCGCGGACACCGACCCCGAGGACCTTGCCTACACCGCGCTGCCCACGGCGGAGCTGACCCGGGTGCTGCTGCGCGACGCCCGGATCCGGCGGGTGCTGCTGATGCTGGACGCCTGCTACGTGGGCCAGGGCGGCAACGAGATGGCCGCCGCCGCGCTGGAGCGGATGGGCACGCCATGGGGCCACACAACCGGGTCGGGGCTGGTGGTGGTCTCCTCCGCACAGCCGCACCAGCCGGCCCTGGCCGGCGCATTTCCGCGGCTGCTGCACGACGCGGTCACCGGCCTGCAGGTGGCCGGACACGGCCCGCAGGCGCTGTCGGTGAACGCGCTCGTCCAGCACATGAACGACTCCACGGACCGCCCCGGGTATCAGCGCATCGGCCTGACCATGGTCGGGCTGGACGGCGAGGCGCCGCCGTTCTTCCCCAACCCCCGCCACGACCCGGGCCTGACCGAGGTCGACCTCGCCCTGCAACGGGCCGCCGCCTTCGACGAACAGGACCGGCGCCGGGAGACGGAACTCGTCTCCCGGCTGCTGGTACGCGCCATGGGCTACCACCGAACCGCCGATGGGGACGTAGACCCCGCGTGGTGGTTCAGCGGACGCCACACCGCCCTCCGCGACCTGGCCGCCTGGCTCGACCAGCGCGACGCGGCGTGCCGGGTCGTCACCGCGGACCCTGGCTCCGGGAAAACCGCCATCCTCGGACTCATCGCGGCCCTCTCCCACCCCGAACGCCACCGCACCGTTCCCACCCACACCCTCGGCCTGCCCGCCGACCTGATCCAACCCGGCGCCCTCGACGCCGCCGTCTACGCCCAGCGCCTGAGCGACGCCGACGTCCTGGCCGCGCTGAACGCCGCCGCCCGCACCCGCGCCACCACCGTCGGCGAACTCCTCGAAGCCCTCACCCACCGCCCCCGGCCGCTGACCGTCCTCATCGACGCCCTCGACGAAGCCGCCACCCCCGACACCCTCACCGCCAGCCTCATGCGCCCTCTCATCGAACACTCCCAGGGCCGCATCCGCCTGCTGCTGGGAACCCGCCCCTACCTCCTGCCCCGCCTCGGCACCACCCCCGAACAGGAAATCAACCTCGACGACGACCGCTACGCCGACCCCCAGGCCATCACCGCCTACGCCGTCCGCTCCCTCCTGCAAGCCCACCGCCACTCCCCCTACCGCCGCCGCCCCTCTATGCTCCGGCCCGTGGCCGAGGCCGTCGCCGAAGCGGCCGGCCGCTCCTTCCTCGTCGCCCGCATCACTGCCGCCACCCTCGCCGCCACCCCCACCATTCCCGACCCCACCAACCCCGCGTGGCGCACCACCCTGCCCCGCCACGCCGGCGACGCCATGCACCGCGACCTCCACCGACGCCTCGGCCCAGACGCCCAGCGCGCCATCGACCTACTGCGCCCCCTCGCCTACGCCCAAGGCCAGGGCCTGCCCTGGGAGGACATCTGGGCACCCCTCGCCTCCGAGACCTCCAGCCGCGCCTACACCGACGACGACATCCTGTGGCTGCGTGAACATGCGGGCTCCTACTTCGTGGAGGCCACCGAGAACGGCCGCTCCGCCTACCGGCTCTACCACGAGGCGATGGCCGAGTACCTGCGCCAGGACACCAAGCACGAAAGCGTCCACGCCGCCTACATGTGCGTCCTGACCGACCGGGTCCCGTACCGGGCCAACGCCACCCGCGACTGGTCCCGCGCCCACCCCTACGCTCTCGCCCACCTCGCCCACCACGCCGCCCAGGCCGGCCTCCTCGACCAGCTCCTCAGCGACACCGAGTACCTCGTCCACGCCGAACCCCGCGGCCTCACCCCCCGCCTCCACCACGCCGACGGCCCGGAGGCTCGCTTGAACGCCGCCGTCTACCGCACTGGCCTCCACGTCCACCACGAAGCCGTCCCGTCTGTCCGACGGCAGGTCCTCGCCCTGGACGCCGCCCGCGCCGGCGCCACCGACCTCCACCACGACCTCACCCGCCGGATCCCGCCCGGTACCTGGACACCCCGCTGGGCCACCGGCAGCACCTTCAACCCTGCCCTCCGCGACACCGTCACCGGCCATACCAGCAGTGTGACCGCGGTGGCGTGCACGGTGCTCGACGGCCGCACCATCACCGTCACTGGCAGCAAGGACAACACGGCGCGGGTGTGGGACCTGGCCACCGGCCAACCCCTCGGCGAACCCCTCACCGGCCACACCGACACCGTGACTGCGGTGGCGTGCACCGAACTCAACGGCCGCACCGTCGCCATCACTAGCAGCGAAGACAACACGGCGCGGGTGTGGGACCTGGCCACCCGCCAACCCCTCGGCGAACCCCTCACCGGCCACACCGACACCGTGACTGCGGTGGCGTGCACCGAACTCAACGGCCGCACCGTCGCCATCACTAGC
>NZ_JBIVHS010000012.1:231115-234313 GCF_044749365.1 Kitasatospora sp. NPDC089509
AGCTGGGACGACACAGTGCAGGTGTGGGACCTGGCCACCCGCCAACCCCTCGGCGAACCCCTCACCTGCCACATCGACGGGGTACACGCGGTGGCGTGCACAGTGCTCGACGGCCGCACCGTCGCCGTCACCACCGGTGGGGACCGGACGGTGCGGGTGTGGGACCTGGCCACCCGCCAACCGCTCGGCGAACCCCTCACCGGCCACATCGACGAGGTGTACGCGGTGGCGTGCACCGAACTCGACGGCCGCACCGTCGCCGTCACCACCAGTGCGGATAGCACGGTGCGGGTATGGGACCTGGCCACCCGCCAGCCCCTCGGCGAACCCCTCACCGGCCACACCAGCAATGTGGAAGCGGTAGCGTGCACCGAACTCGACGGCCGTACCGCCGCTGTCACCACCAGCGCGGACCGGACGGTACGGGTATGGAACCTGGCCACAGGCCAGCCCCTCGGCGAACCCCTCACCGGCCACACCAGCAATGTGCACGCGGTGGCGTGCACCGAACTCGACGGCCGCACCGTCGCCATCACCGCTGGCTGGGATGACGATGTGCGGGTGTGGGACCTGGCCACCGGCCAACCCGTCGGCCAACCCCTCACCGACCACACCGGCGCCGTGCTCGCGGTGGCGTGCACCGAACTCGACGGCCGCACCATCGCCGTCACCACCAGCTGGGACAACAAAGTGCGGGTGTGGAACCTGGCCACCCGCCAGCCCCTCGGCGAACCCCTCACCGGCCACACCAGCAATGTGGAAGCGGTGGCGTGCACAGTGCTCGACGGCCGCCCCATCGCCGTCACCACCAGCGCGGACCAGACGGTGCGGATGTGGGACCTGGCCACCGGCCAACCCGTCGGCGAACCCCTCACCGGCCACACCAACACCGTAACCGCGGTGGCGTGCACAGTGCTCGACGGCCGCACCGTCGCCGTCACCACCAGCGCGGATAGCACGGTGCGGGTGTGGGACCTGGCCACCGGCCAACCCGTCGGCCAACCCCTCACCGACCACACCGAGAGCGTGCACGCGGTGGCGTGCACCGAACTCGACGGCCGCACCGTCGCCGTCACCGCTGCCTGGGACAACACGGTGCGGGTATGGGACCTGGCCACCCAAAAGGCTGCCGCAACCATCCCGATCAACTCACCGGGTGGCGTCGCAATCACCGCTTCGGGAGACCTCATCGTCAGCTTCCACAGCGACGTCGCCCACTACCGACGCCGCCCCGGCCAGGCGGGTTATCCACCGCATGTGGATAACCCCGGCGAATGAACAGCTGCCCATACGTGAGGTGGCGAGAACCACTTCGACAGCAAGGCAACTCAGGGTTTAGCGAAGGCGGGGTCCCTGCTGATCCTGCTGAACTTGCTGCGGGCGCGGTTGGAGCGGCTGCCGCTGCTCGGCCGAGCGCTGGGCCGGAGCCTGGGCCTGGCGCTGGTCGGCGGGCTCGACGCGGCGGTTCGGCGTGAGCCGGGTGGTGCGGGTGGCGGGCTGTCCGCCGCGCTGCTGGAGCTGGTCGCGGTGGGCTTGGCGTTCGGCTTGGCGGCCGGCTCGGCGGCGTTCGGCGAGGGTCGGCTGGCGGCGCTCCTCCGCTTGCTGCTGCTCGGGCCGGGTGGCCTCGGCGGTGAGCTGGCGGCGTTCGGCGAGCACCGTGCTGACGGACTCGGCGACGTGCTGCTGGGCCAGGGCGGCGTCGTCCAAACGCGGGCGACCGGCGAGCCAGGACGCGCCGGTCCGGGCCGCGACGGTACGCAGGATCTCGGCCTGGTCGGCCTCGGGCAGAGTGCGGTAGACGTCGGCGGCGAGTCGGCGGAGGGCCTGCTGGTCGCTGTCCGCAGTGGCCGGCGCCGAGGTGGTCGGGGCGGTGGCGATGCGCCGGGCGGCGATGGCCGCTTCGGCGGCCGTCCAGTAGGCGTGGTGGCCGGTGCGGCCTTCCTCGATGTAGGGGCCGGCGGGCTGGGCGGCCTTGTCGTCGGTGACCTTGTACTGGTCGCGGTAGGCGGCGACGAGGGCGAGTTGCTGCTGCCACTGGGTGCGCTGGGTGGGGTTGGTCGGGGCTTCGCCGAGGGTGCGGCTCCACTCCGGTCGGTTCTCCGCGGTGCGGTCGGCGAGCACCGAGAGCCGGTTGGCGATGAGGACAGCGCTCTCGGTGAGGTACTCGTGGTGGACGGGGTTGGCAGTGGTGGAGCGCGGCACCGGGCTGATCCAGGCCGGGAGGTCGGCGCAGCCGGAGGCGGCGCGGGTGTGGGCGAGGGCCTGCTGCTGGGCGTGCTGGAGCAGTTCGGGCAGCGCGGTGCGGCTGGTCACCTCGGAGAGGGCGGTCTCCGCGGTGGTGCCGGTGTTCTCGATGGCCTTGAGGGTCCAGGCGAGGGTGCGCCACAGCTCCGCTTCGGCGCGGTCGCTCTGCTGGTCGGCGGTCGCGGGGGCCTGCGCGGCAAGGGAACGGCCGATGCGCCAGGCCAGGACCTGGCTGAGGCTGTCGGCGCCGGTGAGCGGGCGGCTCTCGGCGACCTGGCGCAGCAGGGTGGCGGGTTCGTGGCCGGCGGTCTCGGCGCGGCGCAGGGCGGCGGTGAGGGCGGGCCAGGTGGTCTCGCCCAGGGCGCGGGTGGCGTGCTCGTTGCCGAGGACGGTGGCGGCGAGGGCCTGGTGGCGGAGGGCTTCGGGGGCCTGCTGGTGGTGCCTGGGGATGCCGTCTGCGGCCAGGGTGGTGCGGGCGGCGCGGGTCAGGGCGGTGACCGGGTCGCTCGTGCCGGTGGTGTGGGTGGAGGCGGTGGTGACCAGGGTGGTGGTGTCGCGGCCGGTGCGTTCGGCGGCGGCCAGGGCTCCGGCGAAGTGGGGCCACTGCGGGTGGGTGGTGACCTTGTCGGTGGCCGCGTTGAGCGCGGTTGCGGCGGCGGTGGCGTAGCGGTTGAGGGTGTCGGTGGAGACGTGCGGGTGCGCGTCGGCGGCCTGGGCGGCGGCGGGTGCGATGCGCAGGGCGGCGGGTTCGGTGGTCGCGGCCTCGGGGTCGAAGCGGTGGGCGGGCAGGCCGGTGTGCGCCGCGAGCAGGACGGCGTAGCGGGTGATGTCGGCGGGGGTGGGGGCGTTGAGGTGGGCCGGGGCGGGGCGGTCTTCGGTGATGGTGTTCAGGCGCCAGGCGAGGGCCTGGGCCGGGGAGTCGGCGGGGTTGAGGTCGCCGCGCCAGGTGGCGGC
>NZ_JBIVHS010000013.1:0-230444 GCF_044749365.1 Kitasatospora sp. NPDC089509
GAACCCGGAAGCTAAGCCTCACAGCGCCGATGGTACTGCAGGGGGGACCCTGTGGGAGAGTAGGACGCCGCCGAACAATTCTTCAGAAAAGGCCCACCCGGGTTACCGGGTGGGCCTTTTCGCGTTTTCCGCCGGTGCCGGGGCAGTGACACCGAGCGGGGTCGGACGCGGGGGTCAGGCCCGGCGGTGGTGGAGGGCTTCGGTGGCGGTGCGGGCGAGGGCTTGGGCCTGGGCTTCGGTGGTGGGGTCGATGCCGAGGAGGCGGTTGTGGTGCATGTGGATCAGGGAGGGGGCGGCGGGGGAGAGGGTGGTGGCGTGGCGGCGGAGGGTTTCGGCGCGGCGCTGCCAGGTGGTCAGTAGGTCGGGGCCACCGGGGAAGGTGCGGAGGGCGGCCGGGTCGGTGAGGCGGATCGCGGTGGCGCGGTCCTCGCGCGGGGTGGCCGCGCGGGGGTAGGTGGCCAGCAGGCGGTCCGCGTAGTGGTCCTCGCCGTGCAGGTGGCGTTGCAGGTCGATCAGGTTGAGGGCGCCGAGCAGTGCCGGGGCCAGGGTGAGCCGGCCGGAGTCCAGGGCGGTGAGCTGGGCGAGCACGGCGGTGCTGTCGGCGTGGAAGGCCTGTTCGGCGGCGGCCGTGGCGGCGCGGCCGCCGTAGCGCTCCCATTCGGGTTCGTAGCTGTCGAGGGTGAGGCGGGTGGCCAGGCCGGCGCGGTGCAGGTCGGCGGTCCAGTCGTGCAGTGTCGGCAGCAACTCGCGGTTGAGGGCGGCGGGTTCGCCGTGGAAGCGCAGCCGCAGGTGGGGCTGGGGGTCGCGGTAGCGGACGAAGTGCCAGTGGTCGACGGCGGTGGGCAACTCGGCCAGCAGCTGCGGGAGTCGGTGGACGAGCAGCTCGTTCTGGCGGCGGCTCGACGAGTAGAGCTTGGCGTACAGCCAGTCGCCGCCGGGCAGTTGGGAGCGGGCCGCCCGGACGGGCGGGGGCGGCGTGGCCGACGGGCGGTCGGCGGGGAGGTCGGCGAGCAGCGGGAGGACGACCTCGGCGGTGTGGGCGCCCTGCGGGCCGGTGAGCCAGCCGTACGCGTCCTCGCCGGTCGGGGCCTCGCGCAGGACGGCGTCCGGGTGGCGGGCGAGGTCCTGGCGGAGCAGCCGGACGTGCAGGCCGGCGGTGAGGTCGAGTTCGAGGGCGCGGTCGGCGACGCAGAGCAGGACGCGGTCGGGGACGGCCCAGCGCTCCCGCCAGGCGTCCAGCTCGCGGCGCCACTGTTCCGGCGTCGGAGCGGGGTCGGTGAGGAACGGTGCGGTGGGGCGCCAGCGGGCGGGCGCGAGCACGGTGCGGCCGTAGCGCACCCGCGGGGTGTACGGGGCCTGTTCCATCGGCCCCCAGTCCCAGGTGAAACCGGGGCGGACGCCGGACAGCCGCAGTTCGCGCAGGAAGCGGCCGGTGTTCCCCACCTGGGCCTGCGGGTTGAGCATGTTCCAGGCCAGCGGGACGATCCGGCGGCCGGTGCTCAGCCGGACCAGGTGGAGGGCGTCGAGGTCGGCGCCGACGGCGAGGTCGGAGAGCGGGACGGTGCCGGGGTCGGTGCGGTCGGTGAAGGCGCCGACGGTGATCCGCCGGTCGTGCAGCGGGCGGACCTGGTTGAGGTTGGCGGAGCGCGAGTGCGCGGTGCGCAGCACCAGTTGGGCGGTGTCGGCGCCCCGGCCCTCGGCCTCCCGGCCGGCCGCGGCGATCTGCTCGGCGGCCTCGGGCAGCAGGTGCGAGAACCGGCCGACGGTCGCCCCGGCGTGGTCGGCGGCCGCCTCCGGGCTGAGCCAGAGCCGGAACCGGCCGGCCGCCAACTCCTCGGCGGACCCGGCCAGGACGCGCGCGTACAGGTCGAGGGAGCGCGGCGGTGCCAGGGTGGTATCCGGGCTGAGCCGGGCGATCAGCTCCTCGTCGAGCACCACCTCGGACCGGCCGTCGAGCAGTGCGGCCTGGGCCAGTTCGATCCGCACCGCGTCCTGCGGGGAGGGGCCGTCCGGGGCCGGTCGTTCGCGCTCGCTGGGCGGCATCAGATATCCGGCGGGCGCGCCGAGACCGCGGTCCGGGTCGAGCAGTTCGGTGAGCGGGACGAGCCGGTCGGTGCCGTACTGCTCGACGAAGTCGCGGTGGTACTGGGCGAGATGGGGAACTTCGCGGACCCGGGAGGTGCGCCACAGCACCTCGGCGGCCCGCTCGGCCTCGGCGGCGACGGCGGCGGGCAGGGTCGGCGCGGCGTCGAGCGCGAGGTCCAGTTGGAGCAGGCGGTCACCGTCGTGCAGGCGGCGCATCCGGGCGAGGGCGGTGTCGAGTGCGGCGGACCGGTCGGTGGCGGTGGCGGTGGCGGCGGCGTCCAGTTCCTGCCGGAGGAGGGTGAGTTCGGCGCGTGCGGGGCCGGCCGGCAGCCGGTCCAGGACGTGGCCCAGCGGGTCGGTGGCGGTGGCCGGCGGACGCAGGTCGGTGAGCAGGAACTCGCGCTCGACCAGTTGCCGGAGCAGGTCCGCCGCCCGCTGCGGCGGCACCCCGGGGAAGCGCTCGCCCAGGCGGTCGGCCAGTTCCGCGTACCGGACCGGCCGCTCGGCCAGTTCCAGCACGGCCCGGACGGCCGAGGTGCAGCGGACGGAGACCTCGACGAGGGTGCCGCCGGCCTGTTGGGCGGCGCCGTGGCGTTCCGGCACGTAGGGCAGCACCAGGCGCTGTCCGCGGACGAAGGCGAGCTCGTTGACGGCGATCCGGAGCCCGGAGAGGGTGTCCGGCCGGAGCTCCAGCTCGGCGAGGACGGCGGTCAGCCAGCCCATGTCGGGGCGGGCGGCCACCCGGTGGCCGTCGCCGAGGCGGGCGTCGGTCTCGGCCGTGGGTCCGCCGCCGATGTGGACCGCGGCGACGCCGGAGAACAGGCCGAAGGGCGTGGGCCGGGACGCCGCGCGGAGCTGGTAGCGGCTCAGGGCGAGCAGGGCCTTGCGCAGTCGCTTCGGTTCGAGCGGGCGGCCGTCCCGGACCTCGGTCAGCAGCCGGTCGAGCGAGGGACTGGCGAGCGCGACCGCGTCGCGCAGCTCCCGGTCGGAAGCGAGCCGGTCGAGCAGCCGGATCAGTTCCGCGGATTCCCCGGGGCCGGCCGCCGGGAATTCCGTACGGGTGGTGTCGAATCGCTTCCGGGGCAGGACGGAGGCCCGTAGCAGAGCGGTGTCCGCACACCGGAAGAGCCGCGCACTTTTTCCTCGGAAAGGCTCCCGAAAAAGCTCTGGTGCAGACATGGGAAAACCCTTCCTGGAAATGCGTGGGAAATGCCGCTCCGGGCGGGCGGGAAACCCGCCCGGAGCGTTCGGTGGAACCGTGGATCAGTGGCAGTGCGAGTAGGTGCAGAAGCAGGTGGCCAGCGACGGGTGCTGGACCTGGGCGGTCTCGCCGGCCTGGGCGGTCTCCTGGAGGTCCAGGTCGAAGGCGTCGAAGTGCAGCTCGGCGGCCTCGATGAAAGCGGTGTTCTGCATGGTTTGCTCCCAGGGAAATAGGGGATTCGAAATGAGGATATAGGTGTTGCACATTCCGGCCGGTTGTCCCGTTTTCGGCGGGCTTTTCGACCTGGGCAAAACGTTAGGGCGATTTCCGAGCCGACGTCAACTCCGGTCCGGCGGGGAAATTCTTCGAATTCTGTGGCAGAGTGTCCCCGGCCTGCCGAAATGCACGAGCCGGAAGAGTGGTGTGCGCCATGCAGAATGCCGAAACGGCGGTCGACGCGGTCGCGCGGCGATTGCGCGACCCCGAGCGGGTACGCGCGATCGCGGCGCGCCCCGGGAACGAGGACGCCGTCACCGGCGCGAGCCCGTGGTCAGCCGCCTCGCTGGGCGAGGGGCATGCGGGGATCGCGCTGCTGTACGCCGAACTGGCGCGACGGGATCGGACCTGGCGCCCGGTCACGCACGCGCACCTGTCTTCGGCCGTCGCCGCCCTGGGCGCGGGCGGGCCGGCGGACAGCCTGTTCTCGGGTGCCCCGGCGCTCGCCCTCGCGGTGCGCCGCGCCGTCGCGGGCCCCGGCGACTACGCCGGACTGCTCGCTGCGGTGGACCGCAGGGTGGCCGCCCGGACGGGTGCTTTGCTGCGGCTGGAACGGGAGCGGCTGGACGCGGCGCGCACCGGCCCCGCGCCGGCCGGGTACGACGTGATCGGCGGCCTGACCGGGCTCGGCCGCTACCTGCTGGCCTGTGGTGAGGACCAACGTTCGTTGCTGGTCGCGGTGTTGGAGTATCTGGTCGAGCTGAGCCGACCGCTGCGGATCGACGGCCGGGAGCTGCCCGGCTGGTGGGTGCCCGGGCCTCCCTCGCCCGCGGCCGCCGGACAGTACCCCGGCGGGCATCTCAACCTGGGCCTGGCGCACGGCATCCCCGGCCCGCTGGCGCTGCTGTCGCTCGCCCGGCTGGGCGGGGTGACCGTGCCCGGCATGACCGGGGCCGCGCACCGGATCGCCGGTTGGCTGCTCGACCGGCGGCTCCGGGACGACTCCGGCGCGCCGCTGCCGGACTGGCCGGCGGTGGTCCATCCCGAGGCGGTGGCTGCCTCCGGGGCGGTGGACGTCGGGCCCGGGGCCGGCCCGACCAGGATCGCCTGGTGCTACGGGGCGCCGGGCGTCGCCCGGGCCCTGCAGCTCGCGGGTCGGGCGTTCGGCGAACCGGAGTGGGAGGCCGAGGCCGTCCGCGCACTGCACGCCGCGCTCGACCGCCCGCGCGGGCGCTGGGGTCTGGACGACGCCATGCTCTGCCACGGGACGGCCGGACTGCTCCAGGTGGCGACCCGGGTGGCCCGGGACAGCGGGGACGCCCGGTTGTCGGCGCGACTGCCCGGGCTGGTGGCGGAGGTCCTGACGTCCTACGACGAGTCGGCCGCCTTCGCCTTCCCCGTACCGGCTCACCGAGCCGAGCGAGGGGGCGGAGAAGGTTACGACCGGGCGGGTTTCCTGGAGGGTGCGGCCGGGGTCGCGCTGGCCCTGCTGGAGCAGGACGGCGGGGGCGATGGTACTCAACTGCCCTGGGACGCAGCGCTGTTGCTGGCCTAGCGGCGGACTGGGACACGGACCGGGAAGTGGACTGGGACGCGGACTCGGCGTACCGATGAAGGACATGGGTGTCTCGCGAGCTGTGCGGGGCGGGCACCCCGGCCCACCGCGTCGCGACGCGACGGACCACCCCGGGCGGCGGCGGACGAACGCCCTGCTCGGGGAGGTCGGTACGGGTCGGCGAACGCCGGAGGGTCAGCGGTGCCCGGTGGCGGAGGGGGTGCGGCGGAAGCGCGTACTATGGCCGGGTTTCATCGCGCCCCACCCCCTTCGGTTCCACGCGGACGAGGACGGCCCGGGTCCCGGAGTAGAGGCCGGGCAGGGCAGTCGCATGACGATGGCGACGACCCCTCTCACGTAAGAGCTTCGGCACTGCACGGCGTATCCCCACCCGTCGAGGACGGGCGGGAAGCCACTTTGGGTCACCCCTTAAGCCGAGGAGACCTGTCCTGACCCTGGGCGTCTCTCGACGTCGTGGGATCAGTGGCCTGTATCCGTGCAGACGCCTCACCGAACGAGGAGTCGCGACGAACAGTAGACGCGGTGGTCCTACGACCTGTCAATTCGCACATCCCTACGGCCGGGTGATCGCGATCGGCCGGACATGCGACGGAGCGCCCCATGCTGGCGGGGCGCTCCGTCGTGCCGGGGTGCGGTCGGACCGCGGTCAGGTCCGACCGCCGCCCGACTGCTCGGCTGCGCGCTCCCGCACAGCGCACCCCGGACCATGTGCACGTCCTCGGCGAGCAGAATGCGTATCACCAGGTAGTCCCCCCAATGCGGCGTCCGGGCGTACCTGTCCGGACGGACCTCCGATGGTCGGGCGTGTGGTCGGGGGCGGGGTTAGCCTGGCCCGCATGTACAACGACGGTCTGGTGGCGTGCACCGCCCGGGAACTCGTGATCCGCCGCTACTACTTCCCGTTGGCCTCTGCCAAGCGCATCCCGTACGAGCGGATCCGCGAGCTGCGGCAGGTGCCGCTGACCAGGCTGGGCGGGCGCTGGCGGCTCTGGGGCTCCGGGGACTTCGTGCACTACTTCAACCTCGACCTGGGCCGGGTGGACAAGAGCGTCGCCTTCGTCGTCGACCTCGGGGCGCGGGTGAAGCCGGTCATCACCCCGGACGAGCCGGAGCGGCTGATCGCGGCGATGACCGAGCACCGGATCCCGGTGACCCGGGGCTAGTACCGCAGGGAAACGCACCGGCCGCCTCACCTGGGAGAGGGGTGAGGCGGCCGGCGGTCCAACGGTTCAGCAGGTCAGCGGCTCGGCGGGACGGCGCCCGCGCCGGGGTCAGTTGCGGACGAGCAGCGAGGCCCCGACGCCGTTGCAGCCCCGGTAGTCGAACTGGGCGGTGTGGTAGCCGGCCGGGACCGGCTGGTACGGGCAGATCCACAGGTTGGGCCGGGCCAGCTGCATGAACCAGGCGCCGATGCCGCCGCTGCAGGCGTTGGTGTTGCCGTGCTGGGTGTTGACGTAGCCGGGCGGGATCGGCGAGCCCGCGCAGGTCCAGAGGCCGTCCCGGACCTTCTGCATGTACCAGGCGTCGATGTTGGCGCAGTCCCACCGGCCGGCGGCGGCGTGCTGGGTGAGCACGTAGCCGGGCGGGATCGGCGAGGTGCCGCAGGTCCAGAGGCCGTCCACGGGCAGCCGCATGTACCAGGAGTCGAAGCCGTCGCAGCCGTTGGGGGTGTGCATGGAGAGCACGTAGCCGGCCGGGATCGGCGACGTGGCGCAGGTCCAGATGCCGTCCCGGACGGGCGCCTGGTACCACATGCCGGCGCCGTTGCAGCCGTTGTTGGTGTGCGCGGTGAACACGTAGCCGGGGGTGGCGGGTGTGCCGCGACAGATCCAGCCGGGGCCGGCCGCCTTGACGGAGGAGGCGGCGGCGGGGACGGTCGCGCGGGCGGGTGCGGCGCTTGCGGTGCCTGCGGCGGCGGTGCCGGTGAGGACGGCCGTCAGCAGCGCGATCACCCCCACCAGGGCGGCGAGCCGGCCGTGCAGGGCGGCTCGGGGGGAACGGGGGGAACGGTCCAGCGGTCGGTCGTGCGTTGTGATCACTTCACACCGGTCCTCGTCGACAGGAGGGGAGGGTTCTTCCGGCCACGCGCGAACGACCGTGCGGGGCCGAGGTGTTGTGGTGCCTGGGTGCGGTGGAGCCGGTGTGAGCGTACGCATGGTTGGAACGATCCAATAGGCCCCTCATGGACACCTCAGGATTTTGGCCGGAAGTGCCCGCGAGCTGACGTCAATCCGGTTCGCGGCGGCCTCAGTTGAGGGCCGGCCGGGGCCAGCGGGGGTGGTCCTGGTCGATCACGTAGTGGTGCCCGTGCTGCCAGGCGCCGCCGCCGGCGGGGTGGGCGTCGGCCAGGTGGGGGTGGCCGACCGGCAGGTCGGTGTGCAGGTGGCTGAGGGCGTCCGGGTCGCGGGCGGGCCACAGGACGGTGGCGGCCGTGGCGGCGGCGAGCGCGACCGCGCCCAGCACGACGGCGGTGACCGGGAGTCCGGCCCCGGCGGCGAGCCAGCCGGCCAGCGGGTAGGTGAGCAGCCAGCAGCCGTGCGAGAGCGAGAACTGGGCGGCGAAGGCGGCCGGCAGGTCGGGGTCGGCGGCGGACCGGCGGACCACCCGGCCGCCCGGTGTCAGCACGGCGGAGCTGCCGGCGCCGACCAGGGCCCAGGCGGCCAGCAGGGCGAGCCAACCGCCCTCCCCGGCCGGGACGGCGGTGATCACGGTGACGGCGGCGAGCACGCCGGGCAGGGCGAAGGCGGCGGGCAGCATGACGGTGCGGTCACCGACCCTGGCCAGCAGCCGGGGGAGCAGCAGCGCGGTGAGCATCGAGCCGACGCCGTACGCGCCGAGCGCCAACGAGACGGCGCCGGCCGGGCGGTGGAAGTGGTCGCGGACCACGTTGACGGTGTCGACGAAGACGATCGCACCGGCCGCCGCCACCGCGAGGTCCAGGGCGAGCAGGGCCCGCAGCCGGGGGGTGGCCCGGAACAGCCGGGTGCCGAAGGCGGCCTTGCGGTAGATCCCGCCGGTGCGCCCGGTGCGCCCGGTGCGCCCGGTGCGCCCCATCTGTGCGGACCCAGGTGTGGATACGGGCGCCGGCTTGGGCAGGACCGCCGAGACGACCAGGGCGGCGGAGGCGAGGAAGCCCGCCGTCGTCCCGACGAACAGCCAGTCGTAGGAGACCACCGACAGCAGCAGCGCGGCCAGGGCCGGGCTGAAGAGCGATTCGAGGTCGTAGGCCAGCCGGGACAGCGACAGCGCCCGGGTGTAGTCGCGTTCGGCGGGCAGCACGTCCGGGATGGTGGCCTGGAAGGTCGGGGTGAAGGCGGCCGAGGCGGCCTGGAGCAGGAAGATCAGCAGGTAGACCTGCCACACCCGGTCCACGAAGGGCAGGCTGAGTGCGACCCCGGCCCGGGTGAGGTCCATCGCGACCATCAGGGTGCGCCGGGGTACCCGCCCGGCGAGTGCTCCGGCGATCGGGGCGACGGTCACGTAGGCGACCATCTTGATCGCCAGGGCGGTGCCGAGCACCGCCGAGGCGTTGCTCCCGGCGATCGAGTAGGCGAGCAGCGAGAGCGCCACGGTGGCCAGGCCGGTGCCGACCAGGGCGACGACCTGGGCGGTGAACAGGTGGCGGTAGGTGCGGTTGCGCAGCACGGTCGGCATGGGCCCGTCCCGGGGCGTGAAGGGGTGGGGTCGCGCCCATCATAGTCAATGCGTGCATACGTGTGCACCTATTGAGTGGAACGGTGGCCGGGCCGGGGACGTGGGGCCGGGTTCAGTCGTGCGGCGGGAGGTGACCGATCTGGTGGTCGGCGACGTTCAGCGCCTCGTCCACGAGCCGGCGCAGGTGCCCGTGCCGCAGCGAGTAGACCACCCGCCGGCCGTCCTTGCGGGTGGTCACCAGCCCGGCCAGCCGCAGCTTCGCCAGGTGCTGGCTGACCGACGGCCGGGCGGCGCCGGTCGCCTCGGTCAGCGTGGTCACGTCCGCCTCGCCACGCCCGAGCCGCTCCAGCAGGGCCAGTCGGGTGCGGTCGGCGAGCAGGGTGAGCACGGAGACGGCCTCGTCGAGCCGCGCCTCGGCCCGCTGCTGCGAGCGGTGTGCATCTGCCAGTTCGGTGCCGGAGCTCATCCCGCCATGGTAGGTCCCGTGCGCACCTGTGCGCGCATGCCCTCCTGCGGCCCGTCCTCCCGCGGCCTGTCCTCCGGCCGCAGTCCGCCCGCAGACCGGCCGCGGTCAGCGCGCGGTCAGCGCGCGGGCTGACCGACCGGCTTCTCCTCGGCGGCGGGTGCCGGGGCCGGTTCCAGGTCGCCCAGCCGCGGGATGACGATCAGCGCGGCGAGGAGCACGGCGCCGGAGATCACGATCGGGGTGCGGACGCTGACCGCCGAGCCGATCCAGCCGCTGAGGCCGGCGCCGACCAGCATCCCGATCCGGGTCAGCATCAGGTAGCAGCTGTTGACCCGGCCGAGCAGTTCCTTCGGCACGGTCTGCTGCCGCAGCGAGATCGCCTGGACGTTCCAGGTGACCACGCCGAAGTTGCCGATCGCGAACAGCGGGGCCACCACGAACACCGAGGGGCTGAGGCCCATCAGCAGTAGTGCCGAGCCCATCAGGACGAAGGAGAGGATGATCCGGGCCCGTCGGCCCATCCGCTCGGCGAGCCGGCCGGCCAGCATGCTGGCGACGGTGCCGCCGGCCACGCCGGTGGCGAGCACGGCGCCGAACGCCCAGGTGGGTTGGTGCAGGGTGCGGGTGACCAGCAGCGCCATCATGGTGATGCCGAGCGCCGAGGCGCCGCCGGCCACCGCGGAGAGCGCGGCGACCAGGCGCAGCTGCTTGTGGCGGTAGAGCCAGCGGACGCCCTCCCGGACCTCGGTCATGACCCGGCGCTCGGTCCGCGCCTTGGGGGCGCCGGAGCGGCCGACTCCGACGACCAGGGCGGCGGCGAGCGCGAAGGACAGGCCGTCGACGGTGAACGGCCAGCCGGCCGCGATGGCGAACAGGCTGGTGCCGACCAGGGGGCCGATCATCCGGCCGACCAGCATGCCGCCCTGCAGCCGGCCGTTGGCGACGTCCAGTTGGTCGGCGCGGACCACGTCCGGGATGTTCGAGGTGGCGGCGTTGACGAACACCGTCTCGCCGCAGGCGAGGACGAAGGAGAGTGTGGCGAGCAGGGCCAGCGGCGGGGTGGTGGCGAACGCGCAGGCGGCGAAGCCCAGCACGATCACGGCGCGGCCGAAGTCGATGGTCCACATCAGTCGGCGGCGGTCGAAGCGGTCGGCGATGACACCGCCGAACAGGGCCATCAGCAGCCAGGGGAGCGATCCGGCCACGGCGACCACGGAGACCGCCGACGGGGAGTCCGAGATGGCCAGTGCGAGCAGCGGAAGCGATGATTCCCGCATGCCGTCGCCGACCGCCGAGATCGATGACGCCGACCACAGCAGGGCGAATTTCCGGCCCAGTTGAGGCCTGGTACGGTGCGCGGGAGTCTCTGGGCTGGCTGAGGTCACCGACGCAGTATGGCATGACCGCTACAGATTTGGTCGACCCTTCACAGAGCATTCCCAGCCGGTGGTCTCAGAGTCCGGAAACCCCCTTGACGAGAGTGGCCAGACCGCCCGCGAGTGCCAGTCCGAGCACCACCGCCCGGGCTCGCCGCTCCGGCACCCGGGCCGCCAGCAGCCGGCCCGCCAGTGCTCCGCCGGCCAGCGCCGCGGTCACCAACCCCCAGCTGGGCCCGCTCAGTTCGGGCAGGCCCTTGGCCGCCAGCGAGCAGGCGTTCACCACCACACCGTACAACTGGGCGTTCGGCACGAACTCCCGGGCCGTCCAACCGGAGTTCACCGCGTAGAGGGAGAGCGCCGGACCGCCCACCCCGGCGGCGGAGTTCATCACCCCGCTGGCGGCCCCCGCCACCACGGCCCCGCCGACCCCGCGCAGTGCGGCGGCCCGCAGGCCCCGGATCACCAGCAGGGCGGCCGCGGTGACCAGCACTCCGATGCCGGTCAGCAGCGCCGGGGGCGGGACGGTCGCCGCCGCCCAGGCCCCGACCGGGACGGTGCAGACCGCGGCCGCCAGCAGCGGCAGCATCGCCCGGGGCCGGACCTGCCGCCAGCTCCCGGCCAGCCCGACGGCGCTGATCGCCAGCGAGGCGAGGTTCGCCAGCGCCACCCCGTCGCCCGGACCGAGCAGCAGCACCAGGACGGGCGCCGCCACCAGGGCGAAGCCGAGGCCGGCCAGCCGCTGGACGGAGGCGCCGGCCAGTACCACCAGGCCCAGGAGCAGTTCGCCGGGCCAGCCGGCCATCAGTGCTGGACGCCGGCGGAGAGCGAGAAGTCGGCGAAGTACGCCTGCTGGGTGCTCGCCGGGCCCCAGCTGGTGTCGTGGCCGCCGTAGAAGGTGGAGAACAGCACCCCGCCGAAGGGGATCGAGCCGATGCCGGAGGCGGTGTCGGTGGCGGCGTGCACCTGGCGGCCGTCGTACCAGACGGTGATGTCGCCGGTGCTACGGTTCACCAGCTGCTCGACGGTGTGCCAGCGGCCGTCGGCCTGGAAGTGCCAGTCGCCCAGGCCCTCGTCGACCCCGTAGCCGGTCGGGCCGGAGTTGCTCGGGGTGTACAGGTAGACCTCGCCGTTGTCGGGGCTGCCCTTGGCGGCCCGCCACATGTAGCGGGTGGACCAGCCGGCACCGTGGGTGCCGCCGGACTCCTGGCCGATCTTCCCGCCGTACAGGCCCGGCAGCTTGCCGGCCTTGCCCCAGTCACGGCCGGTGGGGAACCGGACGGCGTACTTGAGGTCCAGGGTGGGGCCCTGGGCGAGGGCGGAGAGGCCGATGGTGTTCAGGTCGGTGTAGAACTGGCCGCCGCCGGGGTTGGGGCAGTCGGTGCAGGTGTTGGCGGAGGAGCCGGCGCCGTACGTGACCTGCAGTGCCGGGCCGCCGTCGGGGGCGGTCGGGTCGTCGACGGCGCTGAAGTCGCCGGCGCCCCAGGCGCCTTGGCCGGCCACGCCCCAGGCGTGCTGCCACTGCGGGGTGCCGTAGCCGGTGAACCGGCCGGACCAGGAGACGGTGCCGCCGGGTATCGCGGTGCCGGTGCCGCCGGTCGTGCCGCCGGTCGTGGCGGCGGCGGTGGGGGCGGCGGCCGCCGTGGTCGGGCGGGGGTGGGCCCGGGCCGGGGTGGTCGCACAGCCGGCGGCGGTGAGCAGGGCCAGTGCGGCCAGGGCGGCCAGGGCGGAGCTGCGTGCGGGTCGGTTCATCCGGGCTCCTCGGTGGGCGGTCGATCGGTACCGATCATGCCGCACGGCCGAGTTGCGCTCGGGCACAGGAAGGGGGAAGACGAGGCGTCGGTGTGCTCGGCGATCCACTCGGGGCTCTGCCGGGCGCCGCTGGCGACGGCGATCGGGATGCCCGCGGCGCTCCGGCGGGGCGCCGCGGGACCGGTCAGGGCTTGGGGACGGCGTCGGCGGTGGCCGGGAGCGGGTAGGAGTCCGGGTCGACCGGGCCGGGCAGGTCGGTGGCCGGGCGGCCGGGGGCGTTGGGGTCGGGCAGCGACGGCTGTGCGGGCGGGGCCTGGACCTGGTTGAACGGCACGCCGGGCGGGGCCTGGACCGGGGCCGCCCGGCCGGCGGTGAGCGGGCTGCGGCTCTTGGCGTCGCAGGCGGCCGCGGTCTCCAGGCCGTCCGGGCTCTGGGTGGCGGGCTGGTTGCCGGTGAAGCAGTTGCCGGGGTCGGCCGAGGCGAGCACCAGGTCGACGCCGTTGCCCTCGGTGCGGTTGCCCTGGACCCGGTTGCCGGCGGCCGGGTGACCGGCCGGGTCGGTGACGATGACGCCGGCCGCGCGGTTGCCCTTGACCAGGTTGCGTTCGACCCGGTTCGCGGTGCCGCCGCCGATCCCGATGCCGATGCCGAAGCCGCCGTCGGCCTGTTCGGGGGTGTCGGAGGCGTTGTTCTCGGTGACGGCGTTCCCGGCGATCACGGCGCCGTGCTGGGGGGCCAGCGCCTCCAGGTCGTTGGAGTTGACGGTGACGCCGACCCGGTTGCCGGTCACCCGGTTGCCCAGGAACCAGAGGTTGTCGGAGGCGTTGGTGATCTCGATGCCCACCGCGTTGCGTTCGACCGTGTTGCCGCGGACCAGGGTGTCGCAGGGCTTGCACTGGCCGACGTAGATGCCGGAGTCGGCGCCGCCGGAGGCGTAGGACTCCTCGATGATCCCACCCCGGGCGTCGAAGGCGTAGATGCCGTACAGGCCGTTGTTGTAGGCGGTGACCCTGGTCGCCCGGAAGCCCTGGACGGCCGGGAAGCGGGCGGTGTCCAGCGGGTTGTAGGCGGAACCGCCGCCGCCGCGCTGCTGGAGCTTCTCGTCGGTGACGCCGGTGAACAGCACGCCGTTGGCGAGGTAGCCGTGCACGGTCAGGTTCTCCACCACCGAGCCCGGGCCGGTCACCGTGACGCCGTTGACCAGCCGGACGCCGCCGTCCAGCAGGACGGTGTTGCGGTCGGTGCCGCGCAGCACGATCCGGGGCTTGGCGATCCGCACGCTCTCCTGGTACGTCCCGGGGGAGACCAGCACGGTGTCGCCCTCGCGGGCGACGTCCACGGCCTTCTGGATGGTCGGGAAGTCCTGCGGGACCCGGACCACGGTGCCGTCGGGGTGGTGGGCGTCGGCGGAGGAACCGGCGGTGGAGGAGCAGCCCGCGAGGGCGAGGGCCGCGGCGAGCAGCAGGGCGGGGAGGCCGCGGGCGGTGCCCCGGCGGCGGGGCGGTGGCGCCGCGGGTGCGTCGTGAACGAGTTGACGGACGGTCAAAAGTTGCATACGGGGTGTTCTATCGTCTCCAATGTCGGTCATGCATGCCGAAAGCGGAAAGGCGCAGGAACAGCCCGGAGCCGTCAGGAAGGGCGTGGACCGGCGGGCGTTGATCGCGGGCGGCGGCGCGGTGCTGGCCGCCGGCGTCGGCGCCGGCGTCGGTGCGGGGGTGGTGGCGCTGGGGCGCGGGCGCTCCACGGCCCCGCCGCAGCCGTCCGCCGCTGCGGCCGCGCCGCCGTTCCACGGGGAGCGGCAGGCCGGGGTGACCGCCCCGCAGCAGCCGGCCACCCTGCTGCTCGCCCTCGACCTGGCGCCCGCCGCGGTCTCCGACGGCCGGGGCGTACTGCGGTCGCTGCTGGGGGAGTTGACCCGGGTGCTGGCCGAGGCGGCGGGCGGGACCGCCACCGATCCGCGGCTGCGCGGCGGGGAGCCTGCGCAGCTCACCGGCCTGGTCGGGGTCGGCCCCGGGCTGGCCGCCCGGCTCGGGCTGAACGTGCCGCCCGCGCTGGCGGAGCTGCCGGCCTTTCCCGGTGACAAGCTCGAACCGGCGCGCGGCGGTGGGGACTTGGTGGTGCAGCTGTGTGCCGCCGACCGCTGGCCGCTCACCGTGGTCGCCGAACTCCTGGCCGCCGCCGCGCGATCGGCGGGCGCGACGGTCCGGTGGACCCAGCCCGGCTTCCTGCCGCGCACGCCGCCGGGCACCACCCCGCGCAACCTCTTCGGCTACAAGGACGGCACCGCCAACCCGGACGAGGCGGCGGCGCAGCAGTGGGTCTGGGGCCCGCCGGGCCCGTACCGGCACGGCACCGTGCTGGTCTACCGCCGGATCCGGATGGACACCGCCGGCTTCGCCGCGCTGCCCGAGGACCGCCGCGACCTGGCCATGGGCCGCCGGCTCGTCGACGGCACCCCGCTCACCGGCACGGCCGAGCACGACGACCCGGACATCTACACCAAGAACCCGGACGGCTCGTACGTCATCCCCAACTCCGCCCATGTGCGCCTCACCAGCCCCCGGCTCGACTCCGGCGCCCGGATGCTGCGGCGCGGCTACAGCTACGACGACGCCCCCGACGACCGGGGTCTGCTGTTCTGCGCCTTCGTGCGGGACCCGGAGCAGTTCATCCGGGTGCAGAACCGGCTGGCGGCCAAGGACGCGCTCAACCCCTTCCTGGTGCACACCGCTTCGGCGGTGGCGTACGTGCTGCCGGGGGTGCCGGAGGGCGGTGTGCTGGGCGAGGGGCTGTGGGCCTGACCCGCGAGGGGCTGTGGGGCTGACCCGCGAGGGGCTGTGGGCCTGACCCGCGCGGTGCCGTGGGCGGGCCGCTCCGGGTGCGGCGGGGGTCGTCGGGGGCCGGGCGGGCGTCGGGGCAGTGGGTGGCGGACCAGCCGGAGGTGGTGCCGTCCGGGAGGGTGGCCGGGGGCGGCGGCGGTGCGGGGCACGGGCGTCCAACTGTCATATTTTCTGAGGGAATTGGAACCATCGGGCGGTCTTCCCGTTATCGCCCGATGGTACGCCCCCGAACCCTCCGTCCCGGCCTTCAACGCCCCCAGGTGGGCGCCGGGTCGACCGGCAGCAGCGGCCGCAGTGCGCCCAGCACGGCGCCGATGCAGGCGTCCCGCAGTTCGGTCCGGGTGCAGCTCGGCTCGGTCAGCCAGTCGACGACCAGCACCCGGACGAACACCAGCCAGCTGCGCAGGACTTGGGAGACGGCCGGCCGGGCGGCCTCGTCGGTGAGCGGCAGCGCCGTGAGCAGCCGTCCGCGCAGGGCGTCCAACTCCTCGGTGATGATGGTCTGGATCACCGGGTCCCCGGCGAGCACGCGGTTGGCGGCCAGTACCGCGTGCCGGTTGGCGACGAAATGGTCGAGGTGGGCGTCCATGCCCTCGATCAGCTGCTCGACCAGGCTGTCCGCCGGGTCGAACCGGGTGCGGGCCAGCAGGTCGTCCGAGGCCTGCCGGTGGACCGCCGCGAACAGCTCGTGCTTGCTGCCGAAGTGCCGGTAGAGCAGGGCGCGGGAGACCCCGGCCTGCTCGGCGACCTCCTCCATCAGCACCTCCTCGTACGGCCGGGCGGCGAAGGCCAGGGCGCCGACGGCGAGCAGCTGGGCGCGGCGCTCGTCGGGGGAGAGGCGTCGGCGGCGTTCGTGGACTGGCATGCCGGACAGGCTATTTGACACGTGTCTACCAGTGGGCGCTAGCGTGGTGACAGCGTTGGTAGACGCGTGTCTACTAGCACCTGGCGATCGACGGGGTGGTCGGCTCATGGTGAGGACAGGGCTCATGGTGAGGACAGGGAAGACGGCGCGGGCGAAGGCCCTGCGGGCGCTCGCGTGGACGATGGGGGTCGCCTGTGTGGCGATCGGCTTCGAACACCTGCTGGCCGGGGCGCTCGCCCTGCCCGGGATCGCGGACCCCGGCCCGACGGTGGACAGCTTCGGCCGCTTCATGGGGGCGGTCTTCGCCGGCTACGGCGCGGCCTGGATCTGGACCGTCCGGCAGACGCCGGTGCCCGGGTGGGCGGTGCGCGGGCTGGCCGGGGTGATGCTGCTGGGCGGCTTCGGCCGGGTGCTGGGCCTCGCGGTGGACGGGCGGCCGCACTGGTTCCAGCTAGTGCTGATGGGGATCGAACTCGGGCTCCCGCCGGTGTACTTCTGGCTCGCCGATGCCGAAGTCGGCATCGGTGCCGCCGGTGTCGGCGGTGTCGCCGGTGCCGCCGGTGTCGACGGGCGGGCGGCCCGGGGCTGATCGCCCGGGCCGCCCGGTTCGTTCGGATCGGTCGGTTCGGTCGGTTCGTTCGGTTCCCGTCAGGGTGTCGGCGCCGTCAGAGGGCGAAGCCCCGCAGGTGCTCGGCGAGCGTGGCGCAGTCGACGGTGGCCCCGGTGAGCGAGACGTAGCCGTCCGGGCGGACCAGCACCACGGCGTCGCCGCGCAGCCCGTAGGCGCGGGTGGCGTGGCCGTCGGGGTCGTGGACGGCGGCCACCCGTACCCCCGGGAGTTCGATGAGCCCGTCCGGCACGGTGCCGAAGGCCAGCAAGGTGAAGTGCGGCCCGCGGAGCAGGTCGAACAGCCGGGTGGGCGTGCCGTCCGCGGTGGTGCAGGGCGCGTCCGGGGCGCGGTCGCCGGTCCGGACGCCGGTCGCGGCGTCCAGGTCGCGGCCGAGCGGCCCGCCGCGGTAGTCGAGGGCGAGCCCGGTGAGGTCGAGGCCCTGGACCTCCATGGTGCGGAACTGGGCGGTCAGCACGCCGGGGCCGTCCGCGCTGCCGCCGAAGGCCGCCTTGTGGTGGGCGGCGGTCGCGGCGAGGCTCGCCCGGGCGACCGGCAGCCGCTCCTCCTGGTAGCTGTCGAGCAGGCCCTCGGGGGCGCCGCGCAGCACGGCGGCCAGCTTCCAGGCGAGGTTGTGGGCGTCCTGGATGCCGGTGTTCATGCCCTGGCCGCCCGCCGCGGACTGGCAGTGGGCGGCGTCCCCGGCGAGCAGCACCCGGCCGTCGCGGTAGCGCTCGACCTGACGGACGGTGGGGCGCCAGACGGTGGACCAGATCGGTTCGTGCATCCGGACCCCGGGCAGTCCGGCCCGTTCGGCGAAGAGCCGGCGGAAGGTGTCCAGGGTGGGCGCGGGCAGGTCGCCGTGCTCGTCCGGTTCGACGGCGGCGTGCACGGCCCACTTGTCGTCCTGGCGCATCGGGACGAGCGTCATGGCGCCGGCGCCGAACGTGGGGTGGTTCCAGATGTGCAGGTGCTCGGTGTCGAGGCCGTCCAGGTCCATCGAGGCCATGATGAAACGTTCCTCCTCCCAGGTCTCGCCGAGGAAGGGGATGCCGGCCAGCTTGCGGACGGTGCTGCGGCCGCCGTCGCAGCCGATCAGGTAGCGGGCGCGCAGCGTCGTCGTCCGGCCGTCCTGCCGGAGGACGGCCAGCACGCCGTCGGCGTCCTCGGCGTAGTCGACCAGTTCGGTGCCGGTCTCCACCTTGAGGCCGTGCTCGGCGAGCCGGTCGCGCAGTACGGCCTCGGTCTGGTGCTGGGCGATCAGCAGCATCCCGGCGTACGGGCGGTCCGGGGTCGACCGGTTGATCGCCGCGGCGTCGACCTGCTCGACCGGCCGGGTGCCCTGGTAGGTGCGGACCCCGAGGAACGCCCCGCGGGCGAGGACCGGCTCGACCACGCCGAGGTCGTCGAACACCTCCAGGGTGCGCGGGTTGACGCCCTTGCCGCGGACGCCGGCGGTGCGGAACTCCCCGTCCCGCTCGATGATCCGGCAGTCGACCCCGGCCCGGGCCAGCCCGATGGCGAGCACCAGGCCCACCGGGCCGGCGCCGACCACCAGGACGTCCGTGGCGGGTGCGGTGGGTGTGGCGGGCGTGCTGGTGAAGTCGTCGCTGAGTGCGGCGCGCATGGCGGACCTCCCCTGTCCGTACGGCCGTAAGATACGGCGCGTTTCCTGTCTTCGACTGTAGACTGGCCTCCGTAAGAAACGCAACGTATCTACGAAGGTCGGGGTGCCGGAGCCGGTGACGAGCGGAAGAACGGGCGCCCCGCGGCGGCGCGGGGACGAACTGGAGCAGGCGATCCTCGACGCCGTCTGGGCCGAACTGACCGAACACGGCTACGCCAGGCTCACCATGGACGCCGTCGCCACCCGCGCCCGCACCAGCAAGCCGGTGCTCTACCGCCGTTGGCCGAACCGGGTCGAACTGGTGATGGCCGCCCTCGGTCGCAACGCCCCCGACTACCACGAGCCGCCGGACACCGGCGACCTGCGCACCGACCTGTCGCAGTTCCTCGGCCGCCTGCTGCACCGCTTCGACGACCTGCCGGTCGAGGGCGTCCACGGCTTCCTGCTCGACCTGATGCGCGACCCCGAACTGCGCTGCGTGTTCCGCGCCGGGCTCACCCACGAGGGGCCGGTGGAGACCCTGGGCCGGATCCTGCACCGGGCCGCCGAGCGCGGCGAGATCGACCCGGCCCGGATCACCCCGCGGGTGGTGACGCTGCCGCTGGACCTGCTGCGCGACGCCTTCATGATCGACGGAGAGGTGCCCTCGGACCGGGTGGTCGGTGAGGTGCTGGACGAGATCGTCCTGCCGCTGCTCCGGGTTCCGGTGGCGGGATAGGGTCGACAGCGGTCGACAGCGGTCGAACGCGGGATCGAGGGAAGTCCGGGGAAGTCCAGGGAAGTCCGGGAAAGGGGTCGTCGCGGATGAACGGCACGGTGGTGGCGGTCAGCAGCAACGCCGAGTACTCGTTCAGCAAGCCGAACCGGACGGGCATCACGCTGCTCGCCGGGCTCGGGGTGGAGGGCGACGTGCACGCCGGGGTGACGGTCCGGCACCGCTCGCGGGTCGCGAAGGACCCGACCGTGCCCAACCTGCGCCAGGTCCACCTGATCCACCGCGAACTGCTCACCGAGCTCGACGGGTTGGGCTTCGACGTGGCGCCGGGCGCGCTCGGCGAGAACATCACCACCGAGGGCGTCGACCTGCTCGGGCTGCCGGTCGGCGCGGTGCTGCGGATCGGGCCGGAGGCCGAGGTGGAGGTCACCGGCCTGCGCAACCCCTGCCTGCAGATCGACGACTACCGGCCGGGGCTGCTGAAGCAGGTCGTCCACCGGGCGGCGGACGGCACCGTCGTGCGGCGCGCCGGGATCATGGGTGTGGTCCGGACGGGCGGGCCGGTGCGGCCCGGCGACCCGATCACCGTGGAGCTGCCGGCCGGGCCACACCGACCGCTCGACCGGGTCTGAGAGACCCGGTCGATACCCCCACCCCGTAAACGCGCGCGACCTCCGGGGGCGGCCTTCCTTCGAGGGAGGCCTTCAGGAGCGGACCAGGCGGGCGATGGCCTGATTGGCCTCGCGGACCCTGGCGTCGGCCTCCTGGCCGCCCTCGGCGATGGCGTCGCGGACACAGCATTCGATGTGCTCGTCCAGGAGTTGCAGGGCGAAGGACTGGAGCGCGCGGCTGGCGGCGGAGACCTGGGTGAGGACGTCTATGCAGTAGGTGTCCTGCTCGACCATGCGCTGCAGGCCGCGGATCTGGCCCTCGACGCGGCGCAGCCGCTTGAGGAAGTCGTCCTTGTGGGCGCTGTAGCTGGCCATGGCCGTCTCCGGTTCCTGTGCGGTGAGGAGCTTCCTCACCCTACCGGGCCACGGTGGGGCGGGAGTCGGCCCGGACGGCAGGGCGGCGAGGGGCAGGGGGCCGGCGTCCGGGCCGACGGGGGCTCAGCCGGCCAGGCGGCCGACCAGGTCGTAGCCGGCCTCGTCGATCGCGGCGGCGACGTCGGCGTCGGTCAGCGGGGCGGTGCTGTCCACGGTGACCCGACCGGTGGCGAGGTCGACCGCGACCTCGGTGACGCCGGCGACCTTCTGCAGCTCGGCGGTCACCGAGCCGACGCAGTGGCCGCAGGTCATGCCCTTCACCTGGAAGACCGCGCGCTCGGCGGTGGTGGCGGGGGCCTGGGCGGTGCCGGTGCCGCACGAGCCGCAGCAGGAGCCGCCGTTGGCCTCGGCCTCGGCGGCGGACGACTCGACGGTGACGGTGGTCTCGCTCATGGTGTGCTCCTGTCGTCAGTGCGTACGGCGCCTTCCGGAGTCTGCCCCGGGCGGCCGCTTCCCTGCGAACATACCATACCCCCCTAGGGTACCTGGAAGGGTTGGGGTGGCGCCCTTCCGAGCCTTGAGTCCCTTTGCTGGCAGTCCTGTTGCGCTCCACGAGCAGGATGGGCCGATCGGCCCGGTCGGCGGCCGGCGTACCCCACCACACGAGGTGACACCCATGGACCACACCCTCCGGCGCGGCCCCCGCGGGCTGCGCGAGATCCTCGCCGCGGGCGAGCGGACGTACTCCTTCGAGTTCTTCCCGGCCAAGGACGAGGCCGGCGAACGCGCCCTGTGGGCGGCGATCCGGCGGGTGGAGGCGGTCGCGCCGACCTTCGTCTCGGTCACCTACGGCGCCGGCGGCTCCTCGCGCGACCGCACCATCGGGACCACCGAACGGATCGCCGCACAGACCACCCTGCGCCCGGTCGCCCACCTGACCGCCGTCGGCCACTCCACCGCCGAACTCCAGGCCGTGCTGCGGCGCTACGCGGACGTCGGGATCCGCGACGTGCTCGCACTGCGCGGCGACCCGCCCGGCAACCCCAACGGCGACTGGCGGCCGCACCCCCGAGGACTCAGCCACGCCGCCGAGTTGGTGCGGATGGTCAAGGAGTGCGGGGCTTTCACCGTCGGCGTGGCCGCCTTCCCCGAACGCCACCCGCGCTCGACGGACTGGGAGGACGACATCCGGCACTTCACCGCCAAGTGCCGGGCGGGCGCCGACTACGCCCTCACCCAGATGTTCTTCCAGGTCGAGCACTACCTGCGGCTGCGCGACCGACTCGCCGCGGCGGGCTGTGATACCCCGGTCATCCCGGAGATCATGCCCGCCACCGACGTGCGCCAGATCGCCCGCTTCGCCGAACTCAGCGGCGCCTCCTTCCCGGCCGACCTGGCCCGCCGGCTGGAGGCCGCCCGCGACGACCGCGCGGCCGCGCACCGGATCGGCGTCGAGCACGCGACCCGGATGGCCGAACACCTGCTCCGCGAGGGGGCGCCCGGCCTGCACTTCATCACCCTGAACCGCTCCACCGCCGCCCTGGAGATCCACCGCAACCTCGGGCTGGACCGCACCCCGGCCCGCCCGCTCGTCGGCAGCCGCCGCTGACCAGAGCGCGCACGACGGCCGCCCCCCCCGCGACCCGGCCCGCCCGGACCCCGTCCAACTCCCGGCTTACAGTGGCCGGTAGGGGAGTACCGGAATCGCACGGGGGGACGGTCGGCATGTCATGGTTCTTCGGTGGTGAGCGGCCCGAACGGCGCGCTCCGGGCGCGATCGACCTCGACGGGGTCAAGCCCTGGCTGCGGACGGCCGGTTCGGTGTCCGGCTGGGACGGTGACGGCGACGACGACCGCGCGGCCGCCAAGGGCCGGTCGTGGGTGGAGAAGTGCCTCCGCTGGTGCGCGGCCGAGTTCGGTGAGCAGGCCGTCCGGCGCGAGTTCGCCGTGCCGACCGCCGACCTCCTGCCGAGCGACCTCGCCACCCTCACCGGGCGCTACCAGCGGGCCCGCATCCTGGAGTTGGTCGACCGGGTCGGCGCCGTGATGGGTGCCGACACCAGGAACGTCGACCTCCGGGTGTTCGCCCCCGGTGACCTTGACCCGGGCCGCGACGGCAGGAGCCGGACGGTCGGCCGCTACTACCGGTCCGACGGGCGGGACGTCATCGAAATCGACCTGGAGTACGTCGAACGCCCCGCCGATCTCGCCGGGATCATCGCCCACGAACTCGGCCACCTGCGGCTGACCGGGGAAGGACGCCTGCGCGCCCCGTGGAGCCGCTCCGACAAGGAGAAGCTGACCGACCTGGTCACCGTCTACCTCGGTATGGGCGTCCTCACCGCCAACGCCGCCCACAGCTACGCCACCGCCGGACGCGGTTACTCCGTCCTGCCGATGGGCGACCTGACCAGCCGGATGCTCAACGGCGCGTCCAGCGCCGACACCGTCCACCGCCTCGGCTACCTCACCCCCGAGCAGTTCGCCCACGCCCTCGCCTGCTGCGCCCGCCGGCGCGGCGAGCAGGACCCGCCCTGGGCCCGCCACCTGGAGCCGGGCATCCGGGCCGCCGTCCACCGCACCCTGGCCGGGCCCGGGAGCTGAGGCCGGTCACCGCTGCGGGGCGGCGGCGCGCCGTGCTTCCTGAATACCCTGGATGGGTATATGGTCGCGCGGAACCGGGGACCGAGGGGACTGCGGGGACTTCGGGGACCGAGAGGACTGCGGGGACCGAGGAGGGCCGACCGCTCATGCACGCGATCCTGCACGCGCTGTCCATCGCCGGATCGATGACCTGGGAGATCACCTGGGCACTGATCCTCGGCTTCCTGCTCTCGGCCGTCGTCCAGGCGGTGGTCCACAAGTCGACGGTGGCGCGGCTGCTCGGCGACGACCGGCCGCGGACGCTGGCCGTCGCGGCGGCGCTGGGAGCCGCGTCCAGCTCCTGCTCCTACGCGGCGGTCGCCCTGGCGCGGTCGCTGTTCCGCAAGGGGGCGGACTTCACGGCGGCGATGGCCTTCGAGATCGCCTCCACCAACCTGGTGGTCGAACTCGGCGTGATCCTGGCCCTGTTGCTGGGCTGGCAGTTCACGGCGGCGGAGTTCGTCGGCGGGCCGGTGATGATCCTGCTGCTCGCGGTGCTGTTCCGGCTGTTCCTGCGCGACCGGCTGCTCGCCGAAGCCCGCACACAGGCCTCGTACGGACGGGCGGGTTCGATGGAGGGGCACGCGGCGATGGACATGTCCGTGACCGGCCCCGGATCCTTCCTCCGCCGGTTGCTCTCGCCGCGCGGCCTCACCTCCGTCTCGCACGTCTTCGTGATGGAGTGGGCGGCGATCCTCAAGGACCTGGTGATCGGGCTGCTGATCGCGGGCGCGATCGCCGCCTGGGTCCCGGACTCCTTCTGGCAGGCCTTCTTCTTCGCCGACCACCCGCTGGCCGGGAAGCTCTGGGGCCCGCTGATCGGGCCGCTGGTGGCCATCGCCTCGTTCGTCTGCTCGATCGGCAACGTGCCGCTGGCGGTGGTGCTGTGGAAGGGCGGGATCAGCTTCGGCGGCGTGGTCGCGTTCATCTTCGCCGACCTGCTGATCCTCCCGATCCTCAGTATCTACCGGAAGTACTACGGCGCGAGGATGGCCCTGTTCCTGCTCGGCACCTTCTACGCGGCGATGGTCGTCGCCGGCTACGTCGTCGAGTTCCTGTTCGGCGGCCTCGGCCTGGTCCCGAACCAGCGCGCCGCCGAGATCCCGATGGCGGGCATCACGTGGAACTACACCACCTGGCTCAACCTCGTCTTCCTGCTACTGGCCCTGGGCCTGGTCATCCGCTTCCTCTGCACCGGCGGCCCGGCAATGCTCCGCATGATGGGCGGCCCGCCACCGGCCGACGACCACCCGGGCCATGACCACCACGACCACCACTGACCGCCCCAGCACGAGAAGTCGGCCCGGCCGACTTCTCGCGCAAGGGTGGTCGGGGGGACGGGAGTTCGCGGGGGTGTGAGGGATCCCTCCCGTGGGGTCGTGGCGCAGGCGGCTCGGGAAGGTCGACCATGGGGGCATGACGTCCTCTCCCCGCCCGCCGCAGGTCGGTGGCCGCCCCGAACCGACCGGCGAGGCGACCGCTTCCGCCCGTGGGTACCTGCTGGACAATGCGCGGGCCGAGGCGGGTGAGCGGTTCGTCTGGCTGGCCGAGCTGTTCGACGGCGTGACGCGCGGGCACGTCGAGCGGCTGGGGATCGGGGCGGGCTCGCGCTGCTGGGAGGTCGGCGCCGGTGGCCCCGGCATCCCGGAGGCGCTCGCGGCGGCCGTCGGCCCGACCGGGCACGTGCTGGCCACGGACATCGACCCGTCGTGGCTGAAGGAGGGCGCGGGGTACGAGGTGCGCCGGCACGACGTCGCCGTCGATCCGACCCCCGAGCCGGGGACCTTCGATCTGGTGCACGCCCGGCTCGTGCTGGTCCATGTGCCCGACCGGGCCCGGGCGTTGGCCACGATGGCGGCGGCGCTGCGGCCCGGCGGCTGGCTGCTGGTCGAGGACGCCGACACCGCCCTGCAGCCACTGGCCTGCGTGGACGACAGCGGCCCGGCGCAGCGCCGGGCCAACCGGCTGCGCGACGCGGTCCGGGAGCTGCTGGCACGCCGCGGCGCGGACCTGCGCTACGGCCGGACCGTGCCGCGGGCGCTGCGGGAGGCCGGCTTGGTGGATGTCGCCGCGGCCGGCTTCTTCCCGGTCGGCGGGGTGGCCTGCGACCGCTTGGAGGCGGCGACCATCCGACACGTGCGCGGCGAACTACTCGCGGCCGGCCTGTCCGACGACGCCGAGATCGACGCACACCTGGCCGCCGTCGAGGCGGGCGAACTCGACCTGACGCTCGCACCGTTGATCTCGGCCTGGGGTCGCCGCCCGGTTGAGCGGCCGTAGGCACTTCACCGATGAGTGGCGCGAGAAGTCGGCCGGGCCGGCTTCTCGCGCAAGGGTGTTCAGGTGGTGGGGAGTTCGCCGGTTTTGAGGGCGGTGATGAGGGCGGTGATGAGGGCCGTCCACGCGTCGCGGGGGACAGTGAGTGTGGGGCCGCTGGGGTCCTCTGCCGGGCGGCCCCGTTGCGGACCGCCCGACATCTTCCTCGGTGCCGTCATCGGCGGGCATGATATGACGTGCCGTCAAACTCTCGGGGGAGATGACGAGATGGCACTGATCGACTCTCCGCGGCTCGGGTGGCTGCTCCGTCGGTTCGGCATGCTCGGCTCGTTCGCCCAACTCGGCTTCCTGGCAATGCTGCTGTACGGCCGGTTCCGCGGGTCCACGCCCGACTGGCTGGGGATCGCGCTGGGTGCCGGCGTGCTGGTGTGGTGGTTCGCCCCCGTGCCGATGCGGCGCCCTCCCGGGGGTGGCGGGGTGCAGCTGGTGGTGGCCCACTACCTGCGAGGGTTGCTGATCGCGGGGGCGGCCGGGTGGCTGGGCAGTGTCCGGCCCGATGTGGTCCGGCCGGATCCGGTGCTGGCGGCGTTCGGCGTCCTTCTGGTCGCGACCTTCGCGCTCTCGCGCTACGGCCGTTTCCTGGCGGGTGAGTCGCCCAATTGGTCGATGCCTCCCGGCTGGGCCGGGTACGTCCTCCTGGCCTTCCTGGCGCGGCCGCTCACGCGGGTCGCGGCGGTCATCGTGTTCTGGGTGCCGGTGCACGGGTTCCGGCTGGTGCGGGGCTGGGGTGCCCCCTTCTGGCTGGCGGTCGTCGCGCTGGTCTGCGTCGGCCTGGTCTGGACCGTGGTGCTGAGCGTCGCGTCGGGCGTCTACCAGGTGCACGCGGTCGCGATCCGGCGGGACACCACGGCCCACAGCACCACTTACGGTGACGGCTCCTCCTGGCACACCGAGACCACCGAGGAGTACACCGACACCGACCTGACGGTCCGCCCGCCCGCGACCGGGCTCCAGCCCCTCGTCTGGCTCCGGTGGGCCGGGGTCCTCCACGAGTCGACGGACAGCTGGGGCAGCGGCTCGGGCGCCTGGGGCACCTCGCATTCCGTCACCTACGCCCACCAGCGGGTCCAGCTGTGGCAGCTCCCGCCCGCCCACCTCCCGCTCTGGTGGCCCCTCGTGGCGCAGGGCATCGGATGGCTCCGGGGGGACCGGGTCTGACGGTCACCGTGGTGCGGGTGCGCCGTGAAACCGGGCTTGATGCTCAGCTCGCCTCCAGCGCCTCGGCGCGCCTCGTCAGCTCGTCCGCGACGTCGTCCCAGTCCGGGCCGTGCAGGTAGAGGCTGTTGGCCGCGTCGCGGAGGAGGGCCGGGTCGTCGGGGCGCTGGAGCAGCAGCAGTCGGTAGGCCAGGTTGCGGAACCGGACCGGGAGGTAGCCGTCGGCGAGCTGCGGGCAGAGGGTGCGCAGCATGGCGAGGATCTCGTCCGGGTCGGCGAAGGTCAGCCGTTCGATGAAGTGGAACTCCTCGTGCTGCCACGTCGCCTCGCACGCGGGGGTGGGCCCGTGCTCGTCGCCCCAGAGGCAGCGGGCGAGGTCGGTGAGGGTGCCGTGCAACGGTGGTCAGCCCGTGGCGGGCAGGGAGAGCCGCTGGGTGATGCGGTCGAAGAGCTCGGTCAGGGATTCGCCGATCTCGTGGCCGAACTCGGTGAGTCCGTAGCTGACCTGGGGCGGCATGGTGGGTTCGACGTGCCGTCGGACCAGGCCGTCGTCGACCAGGGTGCGCAGGGTCTGGGCGAGCATCTTCTCGCTGACGCCCTGGATGCTCTCGCGCAGTTCGTAGTAGCGCAGGTCGTTGCCGCGCAGGGAGATCAGCACCCAGATGCCCCACCTGCTGGTCACGTGGTCGACCATGTCGCGCGCGGGGCAGTCGGTGTGAAGCACGTCATACCGGCTCCCGGTCGCGACCCGGATGCGCTGCGAACCTTCCGTCATGTCATGAGCTTACCTGTAGGTACGTCCTTACCAAGGATGAGCTTCCGCTCCTAACGTGACGGCCACGCAAGGGAGATCGAGGCGAGGAGCTGATCATGATTGTGGTGACCGGGGCGACCGGGAACATCGGCCGGCCGTTGACGCGGGCGTTGGCCGAGGCGGGGGAGCAGGTGACGGCGGTGTCGCGGCACTCGGCGGAGGTGCCGGAGGGCGTCCGTCACGTGGTGGCCGACCTCGCCGCGCCGGGCGGGCTCGGGCCCGTCCTGGAGGGGGCGAAGGCGCTGTTCCTGCTGCTGTCCGGCGACCTCCACGCCCCCGGGGGCGGTCCGGAGGCGCTGATCCGCGAGGCGGCGGCGGCCGGGGTCCGTCGGGTCGTGCTGCTCTCCACCCAGGGGGTGGTGACCCGGCCGTACGGTCCGACGCGGGTCGCGATGCGGGCGCTGGAGGACGCGCTGCAGGAGTCCGTCCCGGAGTGGGCCGTGCTGCGGCCGGGGGGTTTCGCCTCCAACGCCCTGTGGTGGGCCGAGTCCGTGCGGACCGATCGGGTCGTCGCCGCGCCGTTCGGCGACGTCGGGGTGCCGATCGTCGACCCGGCGGACATCGCCGAGGTCGCGGCGGCCTGCCTGCTGGAGGACCGGCACGTCGGCGGGGTGTACGAGCTGACCGGTCCGGAGGTGATCACCCCGCGCGGGCAGACGGCCGCCCTCGCCGCCGCGCTCGGTACCCCGGTGGGGTTCCACGAGCTCACCCGGGAGGAGGCCCGGGCGGCGATGGCCCTGAACATGCCGGTGGAGCTGGCCGACGACACCCTGGACATCCTCGGCTCCCCGAGCCCGGCCGAACTGCGCGTCAGCCCGGACGTCGAGCGGGTCCTCGGCCGCGCCCCGCGTTCCTTCGCGGACTGGGCCGCCCGCAACGTCGCCGCGTTCCGCTGAGCGGGGCGTAGGAGGGGGAGAGTACGAGTGGTGCCGGGCGGTCCCCTGGGAGGGACCGCCCGGCACCGCCCGTTTCGGGCCGCTGCTCAGTGCTGGTGGTCGGTGGCCGCCACCCCGGTCGGGGCGGCCTCGGGCGCGGCGGTTCCGTCGGCCGTCACGGTGAAGGCCGCGGTGTGGACGGTGCCCTGGTGCTGGAAGTCGAGGAAGAGCCGGTAGGCGCCGCCGCTGGGGGCGGTGGTGGTGAAGCCGATCTCCGGGCCCGGGGTGGTGGTGTCCGGGTGGACGTGGAGGTAGGCGAGGTCGCCGGCGCGCAGGGCGACCAGGTGGCCGTAGGCGCCCAGGTAGGGCTGGAGGTCCGTGACGGGGGTGCCGTCCTTGCCGACGTTCAGGGTGAGGTGGCTGCTGCGGCCGGGGGTGAGGTCGCCGGCCAGGGTGACGGTGTAGCCGTCGACGGCGACGGTGCGGCCGGTGACGGGCAGCGGGGCGGGGCGCAGGTCGCCCGCGGCGTGCAGGTCGGCGCCGAGGGTGAGGCCCTCGGTGGCGCCGGCGGGGGTGAAGTCGGCGAGGACCCGGTACTCGCCGGCGGCGGGGACGGCGGTGGGGGCGCTCCAGGTGCCGTCGGCGGCGAGGGTGGGGTGCAGGTGCTGGAAGGTGGAGAGGTCGCGCGGGGCGACGATCAGGTGGAGTTCCTTCTCGTGCTGCTGCTGGTAGGCGGTGACCGGCTTGCCGTCCGCGCCGAGGATGCGGAACCGCAGCTGGGTGGGGGAGCCGGCGGTGACGAACGGGTTGTCGATGCTCAGGGTGTAGCCGCGTTCGGAGATCTGGAGTCCGCCGGGCAGGTGCTCGGCGTGGTCCTCGTGCTCTGACCCGTTCCCCGCGCCGTGCCCCGATGCGTGCCCCGCCCCGTGCCCCGCGTGGTCGGCGGCGGGCTTGGTGGCGGTGCCGGTACCGGTGGCGTGGCCGACGCCGAGGGCGAGGCCGAAGGCGGCGGTGAGGCCGGCGGTGAAGGCGGTGATGCGCAGGGCGGTGTTCATGGCGGGTGCTCCTTGCTTCGCTGGCTCGATGCCCCGGAGTGAATACCCCATGGGGGTATCAAGTCAAGCGAGTCCCCGCTCTCGATAAATACCCACTGGGGGTATCGGGAAGGCCTTGCTGTCCGTACCCCATGGGGGTATAAAGGAACCCGGCGCCGCCAATACCCCTCCAGGGTATGAAGGCCTCGGCCGGGCAAGCACCGCGAAGGACCGACTGTCACGAGGAGCAACGATGACCACCCAGGCACCCGCCTCCACGGAGGTGGAACTCTCGATCGGCGGAATGACCTGCGCCTCGTGCGCGGCCCGGATCGAGAAGAAGCTCAACCGGATGGACGGCGTCTCGGCCACCGTCAACTACGCCACCGAGAAGGCGAAGGTCAGCTTCGATGCCGAGGTGGAGGTCGCCGACCTGATCGCCACCGTCGAGGCCACCGGCTACACCGCCGCGCTGCCCAAGCCCCCGGTGACCGAGGCCGGTGCCGAGCCCGCCGAGCCCGTCGACGAACTGGCGCCGCTGCGCCAACGGCTGTTCACCGCCGTCGCGTTGGCCGTACCCGTGATCGCGATGGCGATGGTGCCCGTCCTGCAGTTCGACAACTGGCAGTGGCTCTCGCTGACCCTCGCCGCGCCGGTCGTCACATACGCCGCCTGGCCCTTCCACAAGGCCGCGTTCACCAACGCCCGGCACGGCGCCGCGACGATGGACACCCTGGTCTCGCTCGGGACGGGCGCCGCGTTCCTCTGGTCACTGTGGGCGCTGTTCTTCGGCGACGCCGGGATGCCGGGGATGCGGCACGGCTTCGAGCTCACCATCGCCCGCAGCGACGGCGCGTCCAACATCTACCTGGAGGCGGCGGCCGGCGTCACCGCCTTCATCCTGGCCGGGCGCTACTTCGAGGCCCGCTCCAAGCGCACCGCCGGCGCCGCCCTCAAGGCGCTGCTGGAACTGGGCGCCAAGGACGTGACGGTGCTGCGCGGCGGCAACGAGGTGCGGATCCCGATCGCCGAACTGGCCGTGGGCGACCGCTTCGTGGTCCGTCCCGGCGAGAAGATCGCCACCGACGGCACGGTGGTCGAGGGCGCCTCCGCGGTGGACGCCTCGATGCTCACCGGCGAGTCCGTCCCGGTGGAGGTCGGGGTCGGCGACGCGGTCACCGGGGCGACCGTCAACGCGGGCGGCCGGCTGGTGGTCGAGGCGACCCGGGTCGGCTCGGACACCCAGCTGGCCCGGATGGCCAGGCTGGTCGAGGACGCCCAGAACGGCAAGGCAGCCGCCCAGCGGCTGGCCGACCGGATCTCCGCGGTCTTCGTGCCGATCGTGATCACCCTCGCGGTGGCCACCCTCGGCTACTGGCTGGGCACCGGCGAGGGCTGGACGGCCGCCTTCACCGCCGCCGTGGCCGTGCTGATCATCGCCTGCCCGTGCGCCCTCGGCCTGGCCACCCCGACCGCACTGCTGGTCGGCACCGGCCGCGGCGCCCAGCTGGGCGTGCTGATCAAGGGCCCGGAGGTACTGGAGTCCACCCGCAAGGTCGACACCGTCGTGCTGGACAAGACCGGCACCGTCACCACCGGCCGGATGACCCTGCTCGCCGTGCACACCGCCGAGGGCGTCACCGAGGCCGAGGTGCTGCGCCTGGCCGGCGCCCTGGAGCACGCCTCCGAGCACCCGATCGCCCGGGCGATCGCCACCGCCGCCGCCGAGGCGGGCCCGCTGCCCGCCGTCGAGGGCTTCGAGAACGTGCCGGGCCTGGGCGTCCAGGGCGTGGTGGACGGCCACGCCGTGGTGGCCGGCCGGGTGGCTCTGCTGGAGGAGTGGTCGCAGCACCTGCCGGCGGCGCTGGTCGAGGCCAAGCGCACGGCCGAGGCGGCGGGGCGCACCGCGATCGCGGTCGGTTGGGACGGCGCGGCCCGGGCCGTGCTGGAGGTCGCCGACGCGGTCAAGCCGACCAGCGCCGAGGCCATCGCCGACCTGCGTGCCCTGGGGCTGACCCCGGTGCTGCTGACCGGCGACAACCGGGCGGTGGCCGAGGCGGTCGCGGCCGAGGTCGGCATCGCACCGGAGCACGTGATCGCCGAGGTCATGCCGCAGGACAAGGTCGACGCCGTCAAGCGGCTGCAGGCCGAGGGCAAGGTCGTCGCGATGGTCGGCGACGGCGTCAACGACGCGGCCGCCCTGGCCCAGGCCGACCTGGGGTTGGCCATGGGCACCGGCACCGACGCCGCGATCGAGGCCGCCGACCTCACCCTGGTCCGCGGCGACCTGCGCGCCGCCGCCGACGCCATCCGGCTCTCCCGCAGGACCCTCGGCACCATCAAGAGCAACCTCTTCTGGGCCTTCGGCTACAACGTCGCCGCCCTGCCGCTGGCCGCCGCCGGGATGCTCAACCCGATGATCGCCGGAGCGGCCATGGCCTTCTCCTCGGTCTTCGTGGTCGGCAACAGCCTCCGGCTGCGCCGCTTCCGCTGAGCCCGCCCCCGCCACCGCCCCTGCCACCGCCCCCACCCCCGCCGCCGCCGGGCCGAGGCCCCGGAACCGCCCCGGTTCCGGGGCCCCGGCGCGTCCGGAACACGTCAGCCCGGAAGACGCAGCCCGGATACCCGGACGCCCGGACCGCCCGCCCCCTCGCCGACCACGGCGAGTAAGCGGAGCTAGAGTCCGACCCATGGACGAGAACACCGCGCTCTGGCACCGGATCGCCGACCTCCTGCCCGCCGACGCGGCCGAGGGCGTCAAGGACTGCTGGAGGATCGGCGAGCAGGAGAGCGGGCTGGGCCTGCTGGTCGAGGGTCTGCTCGCCCGCCAGATCCCGGTCTCCGGCACGGACCGGGCGCAGATCTCGGTGCTCACCGAGGAGTGGGGAGAGCGCGAGAAGCTCGCCCCCGGCCTGCTGCGCTGCCCGGGCGACGGCGGGCCCGCCCCGGTACGGCTGCTGGACGGCGAGCGCGACGAGGCCGAGGTGCTGACCGGTTGGCGCGAACCGGAGCTGACGGGCCTGGTGCTGGTGCCGTGGATCGGCTGCACCCGCTGCGGCCGGACCCTGCTGCGCGCCCACCGCTGGGAGGACTGGGACGACTTCTCGTACCTCGCCGAGCACTACGTGATCAGCACGCCGGACGGCGGCCGGGCCGAGCGGATCCTCCCGCAGGACGCCGCCCAGGAGGCCTACGCCGAACTCCTCGACCGCTGCCCGGCCCAGGACACCGCGCGCTGATCCGACGCGAATCGTCGGACCCGCCCTATCCCCCCTCCGGCAGGTCCACCGCCTGCCACCGGTACGCCGCGTCCTCCTGCCACACCTGCAACTCGCCCTCGACCACCGCCGCCAGGCACAGCCGCCAGTCGTCCCCGACCGCGAGCGCGACCCGGGTGGCCGGCCGGAGGGTGGGCCGCCACCAGCGCGGCCGGCGGGAGGCGCCGCCGGCCGGCAGCCGCAGCCGTACGCCGCCGGCGCCGGCCAGGGCGATGGTGGGGCCGCCGCGGTGGCCGACCATGGCGAGGCCGAGGGCGGGCTCGCCGTCGCCGATCTCGGTGCCGGCGGAGGCCGCCGAGCCGATGCCGTGCAGCTGTGCCGAGCCGGTGCCGTGCAGCTGCGCCGCGCCGATGCCGTGCAACTGCGCCGAGCCGTCCGTCCGCAGGGTGGCGGCCTGCGGTCCGGCCGAGGTGCGGGCCAGTGCCCCGGCGCGCAGGGCGCCGGGCGGGCCGACCGGGACGGGTGGTTCACCGGAGCCCGGGCGCCAGCTGAGCACCCGCTCGCGGTGTTCGAGCAGCACCAGCCAGCTGCCGGGACGTTCCTCCTCGGCGGCGAGCACCCGGTCGGCGGGGCAGCCGGGGTGTTCCTGGCCGGTGAGGGTGAGGCCGGGGGCCCAGCGGTAGGAGCGCAGGGCGCCGGCCGCGGCCGTCCACACGGTCAGTTCGCCCGCCGCGCCGACCCTCCCGGCGAGGCCGCCGACCCCGCGCGCGGCCTCCCACCAGCCGGCCGCGGTGCCGACCCACAGGGTGCCGGAGCGGTCCTCGGCGCAGACCACCAGCTCGCCCTGGCGCCCGGCCCAGCCCGCCGCCAACTCCCGTACCGGGCCCGGGCCCTGGCCGGCGGGCAGCCGGTGGCCGGTGCGGCCGGGCCCGGCCAGGGCGGTGCCGTCGGCCCCGGCGGTGACCACGACCGGCCGGCCGGCCCGGTCGGGCAGCACGGCGAGGCCCGCGGTGCGGGCCACCGGCCGGTGGGCGCGCAGGAGTTCGCGGCCGCGGGCGGCCCAGGGGCCGAGCGGGGCGGGGCGGCGCCCGGGTTCGCGGGCGAGCGGTTCGCAGGCCCAGTGGGCGAGTTCCTCGCCGTAGCCGGCCGCCAGCAGTTCGGCGCGGGCCTGTTCGGCGGCGAGCCGGTGGTCCAGTCGGCCGTGGTCGGGCAGCAGCAGGGCGCGGGCGAGGGTGCCGACCGCGAACAGGTCCTTGGCGGTGGTCGGGAAGCCGCCGACCTGCTCGGCCTCCGGCGGGACGTGCCCGGGGGTGAACACCGCGACGGTCAGGGTGTGGTCGAGCGGGGCGAGGAAGGTCAGGTCGATCAGCTTGACCAGGCCCTGGGCGTCCACCAGTACGTTGGCGGGGGAGATGTCCCGGTGCACCCAGCGCTTGCGGTGCAGGTCGTCGACGATCCGGCAGAGCCGGACCAGCACGTCGGCGGTCGCGGTCGGCCCGCCGCGCTGGGCGCGGGCCCAGGTGTGCAGCGGCACGCCCTCGACCCAGGGCGAGATCTGGTAGCCGAGCAGCCCGCCGGAGGGCACCGTGCCGGGCCGGTGCGGGGAGGGGCCGAGCAGGAAGCTGGGCACCACCAGGTCGGTGACGCCGAGCCGGTGGGCGTTGTGCGAGACGTCGTCCCAGCGGCCGAGCCAGCGCCGCACCTCGGACGGGTCGCGCTCCAGCATGATCTTCGCGGCGACCAGTTCCTTGATCCCGTTGTGCCCGGTGCGCACCGCCCGCCACACCTCGGCCTCGCCGCCCCGGTGGTGGAACTCCAGCAGCTCGTACTGTTCGGGGTCGAACTCCGGCCCGAAGCGGAGCCCGGGCACCCAACGAGACTCGGACACACGACCCCCGACGCTTCCTCACCACTGTGGACGCACGGCCGTCGCGCGGCCCGCGCGCTGCCCAGGATAGTGCTCGTTCCTGTTCGGCGGCCCCGGGGAGGCCCTATTCTGATGGGCGCCCGAGCAACATCACGAAACAACGTCAACTCATGGTCGTACGGGGAAAGTTGATCATGGTGTGGGACGACTTCACGGCGCAGGGGGACGGTGCATGCTGTTGATCGCGGTGCTGCTGGTCGCGGCGGCACTGGCCGGGGTGGCGGTCTTCTGGGTCGTCCGAGGCCGAACGACCCTGGACCCGGCCGGAGTCGCCAAGGCGCTCGCCGCGGCGGGCGAGCGGCTCGCGGCCGGCCAGGCCCCGCAGGCCCGCCGCCGCTACGCCCGACTGGCCCGCCGACTCGCCACCGGCCCGGCGGAACTGGGCGTCCAACGCGGCCTCGCCCTGCTCGGCCAGGCCGAGGCCACCATCCCCACCGGCGACCAGCAGGCCACCCTCGCCCTGTACCGCGAGGCCTTCCCGCTGCTCACCGACCCCGCCCGGCAACTGCCCCGGTGGGGCCTGCAGCGCCTCGCCGACGACCAACTGCGCTCCCCGGACGGCGAACTCGGCCCGCTGCTCGCCTTCCTCCGGGCCACCGCGACCGGCACCGAACCCGGCGAGGAGGCCGAGACGGCCGCCCGCGCCCGGCAGCAGCTCCAGCACCTGTGCCGCGAGGGCGCCCCCGAGCAGCGCGAACACGCCACGGCGAGCGCCCTCGCCGCCCTGCCCGGCCAGGACTGGCCGGTACTCGCCCGGGCCGCCCTGCTGCGCGCCACCGGCCGGGCCGCCGAGACCGAACCGCTGCTCGCCGCGGCGGCCCCCGGCGGCAGCGGCGAACTCTGGTTCCGCTGGGGCGCCCAGCTGTTCACCCTGCACCGGGACGAACCGGCCGTCGCCGCCTTCGACGAGGCGCTGCGCCGCGGGCCCGGCGAACCCTCCCCGTGGGGCCGCGGCCCGGCGCTGCGCACCGACAGCCTGCTCTTCCGCGGCCTGGCCCGGCAGCGGCTCGGCGCCACCGACGCGGCCTGGGCCGACCTCGCGGCCGCCGCCACCGAGAGCCCCGGCGACCCGCGCCCGCGCTACGCCCTGGGCCGGCTCGCCCTGCTGCTCGGCGCCGACGAGCAGGCCCGGGAGCAGTTCGCCGCCGCGCTCACCGTCCAACCCTCCTTCGCCCCGGCCCGGTTCGGCCTGGCCCTGGTGCACGAGCGGGCCGCGCGGCCCGCCGAGGCCGCCGCCGACTACCGGACCGGCCTCGGCCAGATCCCTGACTGGCGCCCCGCCCGGGTCCGGCTCGGCGCCGCCCTGACCGCCGCCGGCCAGTCCGCCGAAGCGGAACCGATCCTGCGCGCCGAGGCCGACACCGAACCGGACTCCCGCTGGAGCCGGATCGCCGCCTACCACCACGGCCTCGCGCTGGCCCGCACCGACGACCCGGCCGGCGCCCTGGCCCGCTGGGAGCCGCTGGACGACCCCGAACTGCACGGCCGGCAGGCGCTGGCCCGCGACCGGCTCGCCCGGACCAGGCTGGCCGTCGACCCGGCCGCCGCCCGCGCCCTCTGGCAGCGGGCCGCCGCCGAGCACCCCGCCGCGTCCGGCTACCGGGCCGCGCTGCGCGAGGCCGCCCTGCGCGAGGCCGCCCACCTGCTGATCGGCGGCCGGGACGACGCCGGGGCCCGCGGCGACGCCGCCGCCGCCCTCGCACTGGCCGACACCCTGCCCGGCGCCGTCACCCACCGGCAGTCCCGGCTGCGCGCCGCGCTCGCCCTGGCCGGAGGCGGCACCGACCAGGTCACCGCGCTGCTGGACCCCACCGCCGGACTCCGCGACCGCTACCACCTGGCCGCCGCCGCCCTGCTGGCGGGCCGTCCGGTCCAGACCATCGCCCTGCTCGGCCCGCTCGACCCCGACCCGGCCGGCGACCCGGCGCTCGCCCGACTGCGCGCCCTGCTCGCCGAACGGGCCGGCAACTGGGCCGCCGCGCTGGACTGGTACCGCCGCTTCCTCTCCGCCGCCGGACCGGCGGCCGACCCCGTCGGCGACTGCGCGGACTGCACCCGCCCCGCCACCGGCGCCTGCGGCGGCTGCGGCCGGGAGGCCTGCCCCGACCACCTGCCCGCGCCCACCGGGACCGCCGCGCCGCGCTGCATACCCTGCGCCGGCCCCGCCCTGCGCGCCGTCCTGGACTGCGCCCGCCGGGCCGGCACCCCCGAGCAGGCCGAACCCGTGCTGGCGGCCTGGGTCGAGGCGCTCGGCGACCGCCCCGCCGCCGCACCCGTCCGGCTCGACCTCGCTCTGCTGCGCGCCGAACTCGGCCGGCTCGACGAGGCGTTGGCCGACCTCCCGGAGGACGCCGGCCCGGCCCGGGCGGCCGTCCTGGTCCGCCGGGCCGGTGCCGCCCTCGCCGCCGACCGGCCCGGACGGGCGGCCGGCGACCTGCGCCAGGCCCTCACCCTGGCCCCCGCCCACCCGCAGGCGGCCGGCGCCCTGGTGCTGCTCGCCGAGCACGAGGCCCACCAGCACGCCGTCGAGGGCCACCACCGCGAGGCCTACCTCGCCTACCGCGACCTGCTGCGCAAGGACCCGGCCCACCCCCGGCTGCTGCACGCCCTCGGCCTGTCCGGCTACCGGCTGGCCGTGACCGGGGACGACGAGGAGGTCTGGGCCTGGACGATCGGCTGCCTGGTCGCCGCCCTGCACCAGCTCGGCCTGTGGAGCGAGATCGCCCGGATCACCGACCGCACCCCCGAACCCCAGCGGATGACGGCCGCCCGCACCGCGCTCACCGACCGCCTCCGCGAGGACCTGCGCGCCCTCGACCGGACCGCCGGACGCACCGGCGACGAGGTCACCGCCTGGACGCTGCGGCTGGGCATGGAGATCCACGCCGCCGACGCGCTCGCCCTGGAGAACGTCCGGATCACCCTGCCCGGCCGCCCCACCCGCCGGCTCGCCGTCGGCCCCACCCTCGACCGGCTGCTCCGCGCCGAGCCCGGGCTCGACGGCTGGGCCGCCGCCTTCGAGGAGGCCGTCGGGGCCCGGCGCCGCCGGGACGTGTCGGAGGACGCCCCGCTGGACCGGGCCCTCGGCCTGTTCGGTGAGCTCGGCCCGCAGCGCTACCTCGGCCTCCAGGGCCGCCAGGCCGCCGCCGTCGTCGCCCTGGACGCCGTCGCCGAGCACGGGCGCGACGAGGCCTGGCAGGCGCTGCTCGGCGAGGCGCTGGTCAGCCAGGCCCGGGAGCACCACCGCAACCAGGACTGGCGCGAGGCGCTGGACTGCCTCACCCGCGCCCGGACCGTCCCCGGCGTGGTGCTGCCCGCCGACGCCGCCCGGATCGCCGCCGAGTCCGGGGTCCGGGCCGCCCGGGCCCTGCTGAAGAGCAGCGAGGACGACCAGCCGGGCGCGGCCGAACTGCTGGAGAAGGCCCACGCGCTGGCCCCGGACGACCCGGAGGTGCGCGGAGACCTCGGCGCGACCTACGCCCAGTGGGGCCGCAAGATCAACAATGAGGAGAAGGACTACCGGCGCGCCATCGACCTCGTCCTCAAGGGCCTCGAACTCGTCCCCGACGACCCGACCGCCGTGCGCTTCCTCCGGGCCGCGCTCGGCAACCGGGCCGGCGAGCTCAGCCGGGTCGGCGCCCCCGACGCGGAACTGCTGGAGGCCGTCGACATCTGGCAGATGCTGCTGGAGATCGACGACGACCCGGAGAACCGGCGCGGCCTGGCCTTCGTGCTGCGCCAACTCTCCTGGTCCGCCGCCTTCGCCGACGACAGCGACACCGCGATCCGCCGGATGGCGAGCGCCCTGGACGCCGACCCGGACTGGGAGGGCGACTACACCCGGTCCGGCGCCGAGGCGACCCGCCGGGTCTCGGTGATGCTTGCCAACCACGTCATCGACCACATGCAGAACCAGAACTTCACCCACCAGATCGCCATGCTCCAGAAGGCCAGGTCCTACGACGACTCGCCGGAGATCCGCGGCCTGATGGTCAGCATCTGGCGCGGCCAGGCGGTCGGGTTCTACGAGGAGCGCCACTACCTCCGGGCGGTCAACCTGCTGAAGGAGGCGATCGCGCTGTCCGTCACCGCGGAGACCACCGCCAAACTGCGCGACGAGATCGCCATCGTGCTCAGCTCGTACGCCGTCTCCGAGGCCAACGCGGGCCGCCGCCTGGAGGCCCGGGGGGCGGTCGAGACGGCCTTGCAGTACAAACCGAACGACCGTGAGCTGACGGCCCTGTTGGGGCGGATCAACCGGCTCCGCTGACCGGCAACCGCCGGGCGGTCGGCATCGTCGTAGCACGTGCACCCGCCCGGCCGTCCGCCGGTTGTTCCGTCCGCCCGCCCATGGTCCTGCCCGTCCGTCCGTCCGGATTCCCGTCCCCGAACCGTGAGTTGCCGCCCGTCCGAGCCGTGAGGAGAGAGGCCGCCCGCCATGCCACTGCACGAACCGTCGCCGTACGAGGTCCTGGGCATCCCGCTCACGGCCGGGACGCGCGAGATCAACCTCTCGGTCGGGAAGGCGCTGAAGGCGGGCCGGTACAGCCGCCAGCAGATCCAGGACGCCGCGGCCCTGCTGCGCAACCCGGACCGGCGGCTGGAGGTCGACCTCCAACTGCCGCTCCCGCCCGAGCCGGTGGACCGGGCCGCCGAGCTGCTGGCGCCCGCGCTGGCCGAACCGCTGCTGGTGATCGAGCGCCCCGGCCCGCCGACGGCCCCGGCCCTGCTTGCCCTGCACCGGTCCGAGGCGGCCGCCGACTTCGCCGAGCCCGCCCCCGGCGGCGCCGACCCCGAACCGCCCGTGCCCGCCCGCTACGCGGCCGACCTGTCCGTGCTGCCGCAGATCGAGGTCCCCGAATGACCGACGCACCGACCGCATCCCCGCTGACCGGCCACCGGCCGCTGGAGGTCCCGCCGGGCGTCGAGTCCGTCGACCTGGAGGCCAGGTTCACCCAACTGCTGTTCCGGGCCTCGCTGCTGGGCAGCAAGCTGACGGAGCAGAAGCAGCAGGCCCGGGCCGCCCAGCGGGAGCTGCTGGGCGTCCTGGTCGAGGTGGACGACGCGCTGGCCGCCCTCGGCCTGGACCGCGAGCTGGTCGCCCACGGCCGCGGCGCCGGGCTGGAGGCGACCCGCCGACGGCTGCTCGGCCGGCTGGCCAAGGCCGGGGTGCGGCCGATGCGGCTGGAGGGGCTGGCGGCGGACCCGGCGCTGACCGAGATCGTCGGCACCGAGGTGCGGCCGGGGGTGGCGCCGGAGACGGTGCTGCAGACCGTGGTGACCGGCTTCTTCTGGGAGCAGGACGTGCTGCGACGGGCCCAAGTGGTGGTCGCCGCACCGGAGTCGGCGCTGCAGCCGGTCGTCGACCCACGGATCGGGTCGGCGGTGTCCGCGGCGGACGCCCCGCCGGCGCCGGTCGAGGGGGCGGCGGTCGGGGACGCGGCACTGGTCGAGGAGGCGCCCGTCGAGGAGGCGTCCGTCGAGGAGACGGAGAAGCCCGAGGAACCGACGGAGTCGGCCGAGTCGGCCGAGCCCGCCGCCCGGCCCGTTCCGCCGCGGGCCCGGCGGCAGGCCAGGGTGACCGGCCGCCCGCCCAAGCGGGCCAAGCGCAAGAAGTAGCCAGGACCACGAGGGGCAAGAGGGGAACGACATGTACCGCACACTCGGCATCGACCTGGGTACCACCAACTCCGTGGTGGCCCACCTGCGTCGGGGCGCGCCGGAGATCATCTTCAACCGGCAGAACCAGGAGGCCACGCCCTCCGTGGTCGGCAGCGGCCGCAAGGGCGAACTGCTGGTGGGCTCGACCGCGCGCAGCCGGGTCGCCATCGACGGCGCCAACGTGATCCGCTCGGTCAAGCGCTTCATGGGCCGCAAGTTCAAGGACCAGCAGGTCCAGGCGGCACTCAAGGACATCGACTACAAGGTCACCGCGGGCACCGACGGCGACGTCAACGTCTGGTTCAACGGCCGCTCCTACACCCCGATCGAGATCTCCGCGATCATCCTGCACCGGCTCAAGCAGGACGCCGAGCAGCGGATCGGCGAGCCCTTCCACCGGGCCGTCATCACCGTCCCCGCCTACTTCGGCGAGCGGCAGGTCGCGGCCACCCAGGAGGCGGGCCGGATGGCCGGCCTGCACGTGCTGCGGATCATCAACGAGCCGACCGCCGCCTCGCTCGCGTACGGGCTCACCACCGAGGCCGGCGAGGAGGGCCGGACCGTCCTGGTCTACGACCTCGGCGGCGGCACCTTCGACATCTCCATCCTGCTGCTGGTGCCCGGTTCGGTCTCGGTGCTCGGCATCGAGGGCGACAACCTGCTGGGCGGCGACGACTTCGACCGGGCGATCACCAGTGCGCTGCTGGAGGACATCCGCGAGGAGTACGGCGCGGACTACCAGCCCGACCTGCGTGACCGCCCGAAGATCGCGGCCACCGCCGAGACCGTCAAGATCGAGTTGTCCAACCAGGAGGCCTCCGAGGTCATCCTGCCGGGCCTGGGCGCCGGACAGCTGGTGCTGGAGACGGAGTTCGAGCGGGCCCGCTTCGAGGAGCTGATCGAGGCCCAGATCGAGCGGACCATCGAGCTGACCCACAAGGCCATCATGCAGGCCAACCTGACCGTCGGGGACATCGACGAGGTGGTGCTGGTCGGCGGCTCGACCGCGATCCCGTTGGTCGAGCGGCGGCTCGGCGAGGTGTTCGGCCCGCGCCGGATCAAGCGCGGTGTGAACCCGATGCAGTGCGTGGCGCTCGGCGCGGCCGCCCAGTCCGCCCTGGTCGGCGAGGTGGAGTGCCCGGAGTGCCGGGCTCCCGGCGACCTGTCCGCCTCCAACTGCGCCAACTGCGCCACCTCGCTGCTCGGCGGCGACCGGGTCTCCTGCCCGACCTGCCACATCCCGGTCGACGCCGCGGCCACCGACTGCCCCAAGTGCGCCGCTCCGATGGCCGGTTCGGCCGCCGGCGGGGCGACCGTCCCCCAGCAGTCGCAGGCCACCACCGTGCTGCGCGGCGGCAACTGCCCGCAGTGCGGCACCCCGGCCGCCCCCGGCGTCACCGCCTGCGAACTGTGCGGTGAGCCGCTCAACTCGGCCGCCCCCGGCCACACCAAGGTGGCCTCCACCGCCGCCGAGGACGTCGGCCTGCGCTGCGGCTCCTGCTCGGTGGTCAACCCGCCGGGCAGCGAAGTCTGCACCAGCTGCGGCGAGTTGATGCAGATCACCAACCCGTTCGACATCACCCCGAAGAACCTGGGGATCGAGCTCAACGACGGCCGGCTGGCCGTCATCATCCCCAAGAACACCAGCTACCCGACGAGTTCGCCGGTCAGCCGGGAGTTCGTGGTCTCCGGCAGCGGCCGCCAGCGGCTGGAGGTCGCGGTCTACGAGGGCGAGCACGAGATCGCCCAGCAGAACGAGCTGATCGGCCACCTCACCCTGCGCCTGCCCGAGGGGCTCGGCGGCCGCACCCCGGTGGAGGTGGCCTTCGGCCTGGACCGGGACCGCACCGTCACGTTGTCCGTCCGGATCCAGGGCGGCGCCGAGAAGACCGTCAAGCTGGAGCGGGTCACCCTCGACCCGGAGCTGAAGGTGCAGGTCGAGGAGCAGCAGCGGCAGATCGAGTCCTTCACCGACCGCTGGGGCGGCGAGCTGACCGAGGCCGAGCGGCGCGAGGCCCAGCGCCTGATGGACACCCTGGACGACCTCGCCGCCGGGCAGACCCGCGGCCAGTCGGTGGACGAGGCGCTGGAGCGGGCGCAGCGCCAGCTCAAGGCCCAGCGCTGGGTGCGCGGCTCGGAGGCGTACCTGAGCCTGTTCATCCACTACTGCGAGAAGCACCTGGACCCGAGCGACCTCGACCGGCTCCGCTCGGTGGCCGCCGAGCTGCGGCTGCGCCGGGAGGCGGCGGACTGGGAGGGCGCGATGCGCGCGGCCCAGAAGGCGGACGAGCTGTGCGACTCGCTCGGGCACACCTTCCGGATGCTCACCATGTGCAACGTCTACGTCAACCAGAACATGGTCTCGCCGGCCCTCGGCCAGCGGATCATGGCGGAGCTGCGCGGGCTGGACGAGGCGGTGGAGGCGCCCAACATGGAGGAGGTCAACCGCCACATGTCGAACCTGCTCGCGCTGTACGCGCAGGCGCAGCGGGAGCTGGGCAACGAGCCGGCCGCCGAGTCGCTCGGCCCGGTCCGTCCGGAGGAGGCGGGTCCGCGATGACCGCCGTGACCGTTCCCGAGATCCGCTGCCCGCTGTGCAAGGTCCCGGCGGACCGGCAGTCGCTGGGCTGCCCGTCCTGCCGGGAGGACCTGGGCGTGCTGTTCCGGCTGCGTTACGCCGCTCGGATCGACTACAACCGGGCCCTGGAGGCGCTGGCGGCCGGTGACGGGGCGCTGGCGCTCGGTCTGCTGCACCGCGCGGTGGAGGCCGAGCCGGGCCTCGAACCGGCCCTGGAGCTGCTGGAATCACTGAGCGTGGCCGCACCCGCCGGGGTGCGGGCCGGTGGACGGGAGACCGGGCGGGAGGGCGACACGCCCCCGGAATGACCAATTCGGCCGCTCCCGGACTGCCGTCGAGTTCGATCGGTGCGAGTGTGATCGTCACACGGAGTTCGCCAGCCTCACAAGGAGTGACGCAATGCGTATTCGCACCACCCTCGCCGCCACCGCGCTCGCCGCGGTGGCCGTCCTCGCCGGTGCCGGCACCGCCGCCGCCGGTGACGCGACCGCGAACGGTGTCGCCTTCGGGTCGCCCGGCGTCCTGTCGGGCAACCAGATCCAGATCCCGATCAACGTCGAGGCCAACGTCTGCGGCAACTCGATCGGGGTCATCTCCCTGCTGAACCCGGCCTTCGGCAACACCTGCATCAACTTCTGACCCGCGCGCCGGGGCCGTCCGTCGAACCCGACGGGCGGCCCCGGCGCCGTGCCGGTACCCCCGTTCGGGGGTGGCGGCGCGGGCCCGGGACCGCGACCATGGTTCCCTGTCCCGCGCCGCCGCACCCAGGAGCCCGCCCGTGCCGACACCGCCCGCCCCGCGCAGCTACGCCTCCGGCACCGCCGACGTCCCGCTGCTGGGCGACACCATCGGGGAGAACCTGGACCGCGCGGTGCGCGCCTTCCCCGACCGGGACGCGCTGGTCGACCGCCCCACCGGCCGCCGCTGGACGTACGCCCAACTGGCCGCCGACGTCGACGCGCTGGCCCTCGGCCTGCTGGAGCTGGGGATCGCCAAGGGGGACCGGGTCGGCATCTGGGCCCCCAACTGCGCCGAGTGGACGCTCACCCAGTACGCCACCGCCAAGCTCGGCGCGATCCTGGTCACCGTCAACCCGGCCTACCGGGCACACGAGTTGGAGTACGTGCTGAACCAGGCCGGGATCCGGCTGCTGGTCGCCGCCGAGCGCTTCAAGACCTCGGACTACGCCGGGATGATCGACGAAGTCCGGCCGCACTGCCCGGAGTTGGAGCGGGTACTGCTGCTCGGCAGCCCCGCCTGGGACGCGGTGCTGACCGCCGGCCGCGCCGTCGACCCGGCCCTGCTAGCCGCCCGCCAGGGCGAGTTGGCCCCGGACGACCCGATCAACATCCAGTACACCTCGGGCACCACCGGCTTCCCCAAGGGCGCCACCCTCTCGCACCACAACATCCTCAACAACGGGTACTTCGTGGGCGAGTTGCTGCACTACACCGAACAGGACCGGATCTGCGTGCCGGTGCCCTTCTACCACTGCTTCGGCATGGTCATGGGCAACCTGGCGGCCACCTCGCACGGCGCCTGCGTCGTCATCCCGGCCCCCGCCTTCGACCCCGGCGCCACCCTGGCCGCCGTCGCCGCCGAACGCTGCACCTCGCTGTACGGCGTCCCGACCATGTTCATCGCCGAACTCGCCGACCCGGACTTCGACCGCTACGACCTGACGAGCCTGCGCACCGGCATCATGGCCGGCTCGCCCTGCCCGACCGAGGTGATGAAGGAGGTCATCGAACGGATGGGCATGGCCGAGGTGTCGATCTGCTACGGCATGACCGAGACCTCGCCGGTCTCCACCCAGACCCGCACCGACGACCCGGTCGAGCGCCGGGTCTCCACGGTCGGCCGGGTCGGCCCGCACCTGGAGGTCAAGGTCGTCGACCCGGCCACCGGCCGGACCGTCCCGCGCGGCGAGCCCGGCGAGCTGTGCACCCGCGGCTACTCCGTGATGCTCGGCTACTGGGAGGAGCCCGAGCGCACCGCCGAGGCCGTCGACGCGGCCCGCTGGATGCACACCGGGGACCTCGCCGTGATGGACGAGGACGGCTACCTCGCCATCACCGGGCGGATCAAGGACATGGTGATCCGCGGCGGGGAGAACCTCTACCCGCGCGAGATCGAGGAGTTCCTCCACACCCACCCGGACGTCCTGGACGTGCAGGTGATCGGCGTCCCCGACCGGAAGTACGGCGAGGAGCTGATGGCCTGGATCCGGATGCGCGAGGGCGCCGAGCCGCTCACCGCCGAGGCCGTGGGCGCCTACTGCGCCGGGCGCCTGGCGCACTTCAAGGTGCCGCGGTACGTGCACGTGGTGGAGGAGTTCCCGATGACGGTCACCGGCAAGATCCGCAAGGTGGAGATGCGCGAGCTGGCGGTGCGGATCCTCGGCCTCTGAGCCGGGGCGCGTGTCGCCCTCGTGCGCTCGCCCGCGCGGGTGGAGAACCGCCCGCGCGGGAATGCCGCACCGTCGGTGTGCGCACAGTCCCGGCATGACGACACCCACCCCGGTCCGCACCCACCTCGCGGACGCCGTGCTCGCCCTGGTGGCCGCCCTGGCCCTCGCCTCCCCGGCCACCCCCGCCCTCGCGGGCCCCACCCACCCCGGTCCCGTCCAGCGGGCCGGCACCTGCAACCAGGCGGTCCAGGAGACCCGCGCCGACCTCGCCAACGCGGGCGCCCCGAGCAGCCACAGCGACTGGCAGGGCGTCCGCGCCGACGCCCAGAGCTTCGTCGACTCCCACCCCTACAACGGCTCCGGCACGAACAAGCTGAAGTCGGATATCCAGGAGCTGGACTACTACTGCGCCGCTTAGCCGTCCGGGAAAGCGGATCCCGCCGTCCGGCGGGAGAGTGGGACCATGCCCCTCGACGTCACCGTGGAACGCCTGATCCCCCTCCCGCCGGAAACCGTGGCCGGCTACGCCATGGACTGGCGCCACGACCCCGAGTGGACCCAGGGCATCCGCCGCGCCGCCCTCACCCGGGAGGCCGACGGCGGCGGCTTCGGCCCCGGCGCCGAGGTCACCCGGACCGCCCACTTCCTCGGCAAGCGGATGGACTACGTGCTCCGGGTGGCCGGCTACGACCCGCCGCGGATGCTCGACATGGTCTCGGTCGCCGGCCCGATGCCGATGCACGTGACCTACACCTTCGAGCCCACCCAGTCCGGCACCTTCGCCCGGATCCGGGTCCGCGGCGGCTCCACCTCCTACCTCCGGTTCGTCGCCCCGCTGATGGCCCGCCAGGTCCGCGCCTCCCTCGTCAAGGACCTGCGCGACCTGGAAGCCCGCCTGAGCCGCTGAGCCCCCCGACCGGCGCGTCTCAGTACCGGGCGCCCCAGGCCTCGTCCGTCGAGACGATCTCGCGGCCCAGCGGCATCAGCGAGATCGGGATCATCTTGAGGTTGGCCCAGCCGAAGGGGATCCCGATGATCGACAGGAACAGCGGGATGCTGGTGACCAGGTGCGCGATCGCCAGCCACCAGCCGGCGAAGATCAGCCAGATCACGTTCCCGACGCAGGACGCCGCCCCGGCGTCCCGACGCTCGACGGTGGTCCGCCCGAACGGCCACAGTATGAACCCGGCGATCCGGAACGAGGCGATGCCGAACGGGATCGTCACGATCAGCACGCAGCAGATGATTCCGGCGATCGCGTACCCGATGGCCATCCAAATGCCGCAGAAGAGCAGCCAGATGACATTGAGTACGAAGTTGATGGGCTTCATGGGGCGTACCTTCTCATGTTCGACGGGCTTCTACGACCGTGCTGTGCCCTCCGGCCAGCGTGTCCACGCCCCTTAGGGGGTGATGTTCAGGGTCGGTTCCGGGGAGGTGCCGAGGATCACCGCGGTCGGGCGGTCAGTGGGCGTCGCGGCAGGTGCCGTCGGGGGTGCAGAGGGAGAAGGAGAGTGGCCGGCCGGTCGGCGGGATGCGGTAGTGGTACGCGGCGAAGGTGGCCAGTTGGCCGGCGCCGAGGTCGAGGGTGCGGTGCCGGACCGGGCCGACCAGGGCGTCGGGGTCGCCGGAGACCGTGATGTCGTCGACCTGGCCGGGGTAGGCGGTGAAGGCGTAGGAGTCCAGGCCCGCGGTGGTGTCGGTCGGCATGGGGGTGCGGGAGAAGAGGTCCGTGACGGCGTCGAGCCAGATCGTGGTGGGGGACCGGCCCGCGTCGTTGATCACGGCGTAGCAGATGTCGAGGTTGTCCACCGGCCAGAAGGCCACGGCCCGGGACTCCCCGTCGGTGTCGAGGACCGTCAGGGTCGGCAGGGTCGGCTTCGGGCATCCGGGGGGCAGGTTGAGGGTGGCGACGAGGTCCACGATCCACCGGGCGGACGGCGGGGCGGGTTCGGGCAGGAGGACCGGGTGGCGGGTCGGGAACGGGTCGGGGTACGGCTCGCACGCAGTGAGCATGGTGAGCAACGTGATCAGCGCGGCCGTCGGGCCGAGCACACCGGAACCGCGTCTCATCTCCTGCCCCCTGGCCGACGGGTGTGCCCCAGGATGCGTCCGGCGTGTGCAGAGGGCAAGACTCCGGGCGCGGGCGCGGGCGCGGGCGCGCCCGGAGTCGGGGTGTCGTCAGGCCGGGCGGGGGAGGTACGCGAGGCCGTGGGCGCCGGGTTCGGCGGACTTGGGGACGGTGAGCCGGCTGACCGGGGTCAGGGTGTGGAGGTCGACGACGTCGACGGTGGAGGAGACGATCGAGGAGACGTAGCCGAACCGGCCGTCGGGGGAGGAGGTGATGGTCAGCGGGAACCGGCCGACCTCGATCGAGCCGAGCGGCCGGTGGGTGGCGGCGGAGAACACGGTGAGCCGGCCGGGGGCCTGGCGGCCGAGCGGGGAGTCGGCGTCGGGGGAGATCCGGACCTCGCCGGCCAGCAGGCGGCCGCTGCTGGTGAGGTGGACCGGGAGGACGGCCGAGCCGGTGGGCAGGACGTCGAGCACGGTGGCCGTGGCGGTGTCGATCACCCGGATGCCGGGGTCGGCGCCGGGCTCCGCGGCGAAGCCGAGGTACGGCCCGGCGACGTACACCCGGGCGCCGTCGGCGGAGACGGCGAGGCCCTCGCTGCCGGGGACCTCGATCTTGCCGGTCAGCACGCCGCGGTCGAGGTCCACCACGGAGACGAACGGCGCCTCCTTGTTGGTGGCGTAGCCGGTGCGCCCGTCCGGGGAGATCGCGAACCAGTGCGGGCCCGGGGCGTCGGTGTCGATCCGGCCGAGCGGGCGGCGGGTCGCGGTGTCGACGACCACCACCCCGCCGGGGCGGTTGGCCGAGGCCTCGACGCTGACGTAGAGCCGGCCGCGGGCCGGGTCCAGGGCCAGGCCGTGCGGGCCGTGCTCGGGGGCGAGGTCGATCTCCTCGACGATCCGACGGGTGTCGGCGTCGATGACGGTCACCTTGGTGTTGTGGCCCTGGTGCGCGTTGTAGTAGCCGGACCGGTACGCGGAGGTGCACCAGAGCAGCCGCCGGGCCGGGTCGAAGAGCAACTCGTGCGGCTCGGCCGCGACTTGGACGGTGTCGAGCAGGGCATCGGTGGCGGCGTCGAAGAAGCAGACGGTCGGGCCGCTCTGGCTGACGACGGCGAGCACGTCGCCGGAGAGGTGGGCGCGGAGGTCGTTGGACATCGGGACTCCCGGAGTGCGGAGGGGTCTGACCGGACGGTTCTGATCGGACGGTTCTGACTGGACGGTTCTGACTGGACGCTTCCACTGTCGGCCCGAGCGCGCGTCCGAACCATGCAAGGATCGGCACGGAAGAGTTGATCTAAAGCACAAAACTGCAGTTCAGGAGCCATGAATGGACCTCAATCTGCTACGGGCCCTGGATGCTCTGCTGCAGGAGAGCAGTGTGACCCGGGCCGCCGATCGGCTCGGCAGCTCGCCGGCCGCGGTGAGCCGGATGCTGGCCCGGCTGCGCCGCACGGTCGGCGACCCGCTGCTGGTGCGGGCCGGGCAGGGGCTGGTGCCGACCCCGCGGGCGCTCGAACTCCGGGAGGAGGTGGCCGAGTTGCTGCGGAGCGCGGAGAACGTGCTGCGCCCCGGGGCGGGCTTCGACCCGGCGCGCCTGGAACGGACCTTCACCGTGCAGACCACCGACGCGGTGCTGGTCCGGGTGGCCGGCCCGCTGATCGGGCGGATCCGCGCCGAGGCGCCCGGGGTGGACGTGGTGTTCCTGCCGGAGGCGCTGGAGGGCGGACCGGGGCTGCGGCAGGGGCAGGTGGACGTCGAGGTGGGCGTGCTCGGCCACCTGGACCCGGAGATCCGCAGTCGGCCGCTGGTCACGGCGCCGGTGGTGGGTGTGGCGCGGGTCGGCCACCCGCTGTTCGAGGGGCGGATCACCGCCCGGCGGTTCGCCGCCGCCGACCACATCGGCGTCTCCCGGCGCGGCAAGCGGCTCGGGCCGATCGACGCCGCGCTGGCCGAGCGCGGGCTCACCCGTCGGGTCGCGGTGGTGGTGCCCGGCCACACCACCGCGATGCTGCTGGCCCGGGACAGTGACCTGGTGACGCTCGGGGCGGCGGACTGGCTGCCGGAGACCTTCGCGGCACTGGGCCTGCGGGCCTTCCCGATCCCGCTCGAACTCCCGGCGCTGGAGCTGGGGATGGCCTGGCACCCGCGCAACTCGGTCGATCCGGCGCACAGGTGGTTCCGGGCCCACCTGGCGGCCGCCGTGCGGCGCGCGTAGCCGCCTCGGTCGGCGGCCCGGTGCGGTGTCCGCTCGGGCCTCGGGATACCCTGCCGGGGTAAGTGGATCCTCGGGTGGGACGGAAGGCGGGCAGATGGTGCGGCAGCGGCCGGACGGCTCCCCGTCGTCCCTCCCGTCGTCCCTCTCGCGGCCCGGGGTGCTGCGGCTGCTGCTGCTCGCCGCGCTGCTGCTCGGCGTGGTGACGATGCACACCCTCGGCCACCCGAGCGGCTCCCACGGCGGGACCGGTGGGCACGGCGACCGACCCGGGCACGGGGCCCGGATGACGGCGGCGCAGCAGCTGCCGGAGCACCACGCCGCCGTGCCTGCGGCGGACGCCCCCGTGACGGACGCCGCCGTGACGGACGCCCCCGTGACGGACGCCGCCGTGACGGACGCCCCCATGACGGACGCCGCCATGACGGACGCCGCCGTGACGGCCGACCCCGCCGCCGGGGGCGGGATGGACCCGATGGCGGTCTGTCTCGCCGTGCTGGCCGGCTGGACCCTGCTGCTCCTGGTCGTCGGGCCGCTGCTGCGCCGCAGCGGCGACGCGGCCGCCGGGGTGCGGGCCCGGCTGCTGCGGGCGGTGCGGGCGCTGCCGCCGCCCGGGGGTGGGCGGATCCTCCTCAGCAGACTGTCGGTGCTGCGTCAGTAGGCGCGCGCTCGCCGTTCCCTGCCCGCTCGTGCGCCTTCGCGCCCGCGCGCGGAACGGCTGACGCGCCGTCCTGTACGTCCACACCACCCCTGTATGAGGTGCACTCCGTCATGCGCACACCCACCCGTCGTACCGTCCTCGGCGCCGCGCTCGCCGCCGCCGGGACCGGTCTGCTCACCGCCTGCTCCGCCGGATCCGACCCGATGAAGGGGATGGACCACGCGGCCATGGGCCACTCCCCGGCCTCCCCGGCCGCCGGCGGCACGACCGCTCCCGCCGGGTTCGTCGCCCCGAACGGCCCCGAGGTCGCCGCCGCCGAGGCCCGGCGCCGGCCCGGGCCCGAGCGCAAGGTCGCGCTCACCGCCACCGAGACCACCCTCGACCTGGGCGGACGCACCGTCCGCAGCTGGGCCTACGGCGACCGCCTGCCCGGCCAGGAGGTGCGCGCGACCGTCGGCGACACCCTCGCCCTCACCCTCGCCAACCACCTGCCGCAGCCCACCTCGCTGCACTGGCACGGCCTCGCGCTGCGCAACGACATGGACGGCGTGCCGGGCGTGACCCAGGAGCCGGTCCGGGCGGGCGGCTCCTTCGACTACCGCTTCGCGCTCTCCCACCCGGGCACCTACTGGTTCCACCCGCACTCCGGCGTGCAGCAGGACCGCGGCCTGTACGCGCCGCTGATCGTCGAGGACCCGAAGGAGCCGCTGCGCTACGACAAGGAGTGGGTCGTCGTCCTGGACGACTGGGTGGACGGGATCGACGGCAGCACCCCGGACGCCGTCCTCGCCGAACTCGCCGGGGGCATGGGCGGGATGGACCACTCGTCGCACGACATGTCCGGCATGGACATGGGCGGCGGCGCGTCCACCCCGGCCGCGGGTCCCTCCCGGATGCTGATGGGCGCCGCGAGCCCGCTGCTCGGCGGCGACGCGGGCGACGTCGCCTACCCGTTCCACCTGGTCAACGGCCGGTTGGCGAGCGCCCCGGAGACCTTCACCGCCAAGCCCGGCGACCGGATCCGGATCCGGCTGATCAACGCGGGCGGCGACACCGCCTACCGGGTCGCGCTCGGCGGCCACCAGCTGACCGTCACCCACACCGACGGCTTCCCGGTCGAACAGGCCACCACCCAGGCGCTGTTGCTCGGCATGGGCGAGCGCTACGACGTGCTGGTCACCGCCCAGGACGGCGTCTTCCCGCTGACCGCGCTGGCCGAGGGCAAGAACGCCACCGCGTTGGCCGTGCTGCGCACCGGCGGCGGCGCGGCGCCGGACGCCTCGGCGCGTCCGGCCGAGCTGGACGGCCGGCTGCTGACCGCCGCGCAGTTGAAGGCCGACCCGAGCGTCCGACTGCCCGCCAAGTCGCCCGACCGGACGGTGCTGCTGGAGCTCACCGGCGGGATGGCGAAGGCCGACTGGGCGTTCAACGGCCGCGCGTACGACCCCGCGCAGCGCTACCCGGTGGCGGCGGGCGAGCGGGTGCGGCTGGAGTTCCGCAACAGCACCGCCATGTGGCACCCCGTCCACCTGCACGGACACAGTTTCGCGCTGGGCGCGGACGGCCCGCGCAAGGACACCGCGATCGTGCTGCCGGGCACCACGCTGGCGGTCGACTTCGACGCGGACAACCCGGGGCTGTGGATGGTGCACTGCCACAACGTGTACCACGCGGAGACCGGGATGATGACCGTGCTCGGTTACCGCGCGTAACCCCGGACCCCTCCGCGGACCGCTCCGCGACGGTCCCGGACCGCTCCGCGACGGTCCCGGACCGCTCCGCGAACGTCCCGGGACCGTGCCGCGGTCCGCCGTACCGTCCACCCCGTGAGACGCCGGGGCGCGGGAGGTCCTCCCCGCCCCGGCACCCGGCCCGCCGCGCGGTGCCACCTGCCCCGACCCGTGCAGCCATGACGTTTTCTTAACGCGGGCCGATGACGTCTCCTTAACGCCGGTCGCATAGCCTGACGCACTGCCGTCGCCCGACGGCGCTTTACGGGGTCTTGAACAAGAGGTGCAAGGTGGTTTCGTCGGGTTCGACGGAGACGACGACGGAGGACCCGTCGTCGGCGCGAATACGGCTCCGCAGCTGGCTCCTGGAGGACATGTCCCCGGACAAGGCCGCCAGGGACGCCGCAGCGAAGGCCCAGCAGGACGGCACGGAGCCGGGGGACTCCGCCGCCGCTACCGATCACGCTGCGCACACGGGCCAGCCGTGGTGGCGCGTGATGTGCCTGACCGGTCTGGACTACTTCTCGACGCTCGGCTACCAGCCGGGCATCGCCGCCCTCGCGGCCGGCCTGCTCTCGCCGATCGCCACGATCGTGCTGGTGCTGGTCACCCTGTTCGGCGCGCTGCCGGTCTACCGGCGGGTCGCCCAGGAGAGCCCGCGCGGTGAGGGCTCGATCGCGATGCTGGAGCGGCTGCTGTCGTTCTGGAAGGGCAAGCTGTTCGTCCTCGCCCTGCTCGGCTTCGCGGCGACGGACTTCATCATCACGATCACCCTCTCGGCCGCCGACGCCAGCGCGCACCTGGTCGAGAACCCGCATCTGAACAGCGCCCTCGGCGGCAAGCAGATGGTGATCACGCTGATCCTGGTCGCCCTGCTCGGCGCGGTCTTCCTCAAGGGCTTCAGCGAGGCCATCGGCCTGGCCGTCGGGCTGGTCGGGGTCTACCTGGCGCTCAACGTGGTCGTCGTCGTGGTCGGCATCTGGAAGATCGTCCAGGCGCCGCACGTGGTCACCGACTGGTCCAACGCGTTGACCGTCCAGCACGGCAACATCTTCGTGATGATCGGCGTCGCGCTGGTCGTCTTCCCGAAGCTCGCGCTCGGCATGTCCGGCTTCGAGACCGGCGTCGCCGTGATGCCGCACATCAAGGGCGAGGCCGGTGACACCGAGGCGAACCCGACCGGCCGGATCCGCGGCACCCGCAAGCTGCTCACCACCGCCGCCGTGATCATGAGCACCTTCCTGATCGCCACCAGCTTCATCTGCACCCTGCTCATCCCGGCCAAGGAGTTCGAGAGCGGCGGCCAGGCCAACGGCCGCGCCCTCGCCTTCCTCGCGCACGAGTACCTGGGCGGCACCTTCGGCAGCGTCTACGACCTGTCGACCATCGCCATCCTGTGGTTCGCCGGCGCCTCCGCCATGGCGGGCATGCTCAACCTGCTGCCCCGCTACCTGCCGCGCTACGGCATGGCCCCGCACTGGGCCCGCGCCGTGCGCCCGATGGTGATCGTGCTGACCGTCGTCGGCTTCCTGATCACCTGGCTGTTCGACGCCAACGTCGACGCCCAGGGCGGCGCCTACGCCACCGGCGTGCTGGTGCTGATCAGTTCGGCGGCCATCGCCGTCACCATCGCCGCCTACAAGAAGCGCCAGCGCGGCTGGACCATCGCCTTCGGCGCCATCGCGGCGGTGTTCCTGTACACCACCGTCGTGAACACCGTGGAGCGCCCGGACGGCGTCAAGATCGGTGCCTGCTTCATCGCCGGCATCATCCTGGTCTCGCTGCTCTCCCGGCTCAAGCGCGCCTTCGAGCTGCGCGTCACCGACGTCACGCTGGACGAGACCGCCGAGCGGTTCATCCGGGACTACGCCCACCGCCCGCTGCGCCTGATCGCCAACGAGCCGACCAACCGGGACGTCGCCGAGTACCGCGACAAGATCCGGCAGATCCGCGCCGACAACGACATCCCGGGCGAGGACGACCTGGTCTTCGTCGAGGTGACCGTCCGGGACGCGTCGGACTTCGAGTCCGAGCTGACCGTCCGCGGCGAGGTGCTGCACGGCCGGTACCGGGTGCTGACCCTGGAGAGCTCCAGCATCCCGAACGCGATCGCCGCGCTGGCGCTCACCGTCCGGGACCGCACCGGGCAGCGGCCGCACCTGTACTTCGAGTGGACCGAGGGCAGCCCGTTCGCCCAGTTCCTGCGGTTCTTCCTGTTCGGTCAGGGCGAGGTCGCGCCGGTCACCCGTGAGGTGCTGCGCGAGGCGGAGCCGGACCGCAGCAAGCGTCCGCGCGTCCACGTGGGCTGATCCGCACCCCCGCCGTACGCCGACGGCCCGCCCGGTCCACCAGGACCGGGCGGGCCGTCGCCGTTCCCGCCGGCGTCAGGACGGCAGGCGCAGCACCAGGCCGGGCTGGATCAGGTCCGGGTCCTCGCCGACGGCGCCGCGGTTGAGCTCGTACAGCGCCGGCCAGCCGCCGGGGACGTGCAGGTCGGCGGCGAGCTGGTCCAGGGTGTCGTCCTCGCGGACGGTCCACCGGCCGTCCTCGGCGGCGCCGGGGGCGGGCGGCGGCAGGACGGCGTCGCGGTCGTGGTCGCGGGTGGCCTCCTCGTCCCGGTCCTGGTCTTGGTCCCGGTCCCGGTTCTGGTTCCGGTTCTGGTCCCGGCCGGCGTCGTGGTGGCGGCCGCCGCCGACGGCGCGGGAGCCGCAGACCGGCCAGGGGGCGAGGCCGCGGTGGCCGGCCAGGTGCTGGGCGACCGCCATCTGCTCCTCGCGGCTGGCGAGGTCGGCGCGCGGGGCGTAGGCGAGGCCGCCGTTCTCCCGCCAGGTGGGCTGGTCGAACTGGAGGCCGCCGAAGTAGCCGTTGCCGCTGTTGACGTGCCAGTTGCCGCTGCTCTCGCAGTCCGCCACGCGCTCCCAGTCGTACCTGCCGCCGTCCGTCCTCCCGCCGGGGTCGGTGCCGCTGCTGCCGCCCGGGGGTGCGGCGTGGGCCGCGGGTGCGGCGACGGCCACGGCGAGGGCGCAGAGCGCGGTGGGGACGAGGCGACGGAGACGGGCGGTGGAAGGCATCGGCGGCTCTCAGGTCCGGGGACAGGGCGTGCGCCGTCCGGAGGCGGCGCGTTCCAACCGACGCACGCTGGACGGGGCGGGCGGCCGCCGACACGTCCGAAAGGTCACCCGCCCGGCCGTCCCGGACCACCCCGGTGGCCCGCGGCCATCCGGCCGCACCCCTCCGCGCCCGCGCCGGACGGGGCGGCCACCGGGCGGCCACCGGGCCGCCGTCGGCGGGTCGACCCGGCCGACCGGGGGCCAGCGTTCAACTCCCGTTCGCCGTCGGCACGGTGACCCGTGGTGTGGACGTACCGTCGAACTGGGAACCTCCTGGGCGTTTCTCGGAGCTCAGGAGGCGGCAATGGCGGTCAATCCCTCGCGGTACTCCCGCAGAACGGTCCTACGGACGGGTACGGCGGTCGGCGCGCTCGCCGCGCTGCCCGCGTCCACCCTGCTGTGGACCCAGCCGGCCGTGGCCGGCACCCCCGGACCGGAGCAGATCCACCTCCAGTGGGGCAACGAGCCCTCCCGCGAGATGACCGTCTCCTGGGCGACGGCCGCCACCGTGCGCCGTCCCCGGGTGCGGATCGGCACCCCGCGCGGCGGTGCGGGCCGCACCGTCGACGCCCTCAGCCGCAGCTACGTCGACGGGCTCAACAAGGTCGAGACCTTCACCCACCACGCCCGCCTGGACGGGCTGCGCCCCGACACCACCTACGTCTACGAGGTGCTGCACGACGGCGCCCAGCCGGTCCGCGGCACCTTCCGCACCGCACCTGCGCGCGGCCGGGCCGCCTTCCGCTTCACCAGCTTCGGCGACCTCGGCACCGGCGACAACGTGTTCAAGAAGTCGTCCATCCACGGCGCCGCGGCCGTCCGTCAGGTCGAGCAGTTCAACCCGCTGTTCCACCTGCTCAACGGCGACCTCGCCTACGCCAACAACAACGAGCAGCTCCAGCCGCAGGCCTGGAACGCGTTCATGAACAACATGGGCCGGTCCGCCGCCAACCGCCCCTGGATGCCCGCCCCCGGGAACCACGAGGTCGAGGCCGGCGGCGGCGACCTCGGGTACGCCTCCTACCTGACCCGCTTCGAGCTGCCCGACAACGGCACCCGCGACCACTGCGGCAACTGGTACAGCTTCCAGATCGGCTCGGTGCTGTTCGTCAGCCTGGACGGCAACGAGATCGCCGTCGAGGACGACGCCAGCATCGACCCGGCCACCGGTCAGTCCATCTACATCAGCGGCTACAGCGAGGGCGCCCAACTGCGCTGGCTGGAACGGGTGCTGAAGCGGGCCCGGGGCGGCGACGCGGTCGACTGGATCGTGGTCAACCTGCACCAGTTCGCGATGTCCTCCTCCGCCTCCAGCCACGGCGGCGACATGGGCATCCGGGAGCACCTGCTGCCGCTGCTCGACCGCTACTCCGTCGACCTCGTACTGGCCGGACACGACCACGACTACGAGCGCACCCACCCGGTGCGCGGCACTGAGCCGGGCGGACTGCTCACCCCGGCGGCCGTCGACGACGACCTGCGGCGGATCGACACCTCCGAGGGCACCGTCCACCTGATCCTGGGCGGCGGCGGCACCGCCGGGCACGACGACGTCTACCTGCCGGCCGACGGCGACGGCGTCCGCGAGGCCACCGTCCGCACCCAGCGGCTCACCTTCAAGGCCGACCCGGACGCCAAGGAGAAGGCCACCTGGTCGGCCGTCACCGACCCCGACACCAAGTACCCGTACGGCGTCGCGGTGTTCGACGTCGACCCGGGTTCGGTGCCGGGAGGCCGGACCACCATCACGGTCTCCTACTACCACTCGGTGCCGGCCACGGCGGCCAACCCGCTGCCGACGCCGGTGCTGTTCGACCGCTTCACGCTGTACCGCGACCGCAGCGACGGCTGGGGCGACGGCGACGACCAGGGCGAGGACACCGACGCCCGGGAGCGGGCCGGCGCCGGGCGCCGGTAGTCCCCCCGCCGAAGGGGCCCGCCGTGCCGCGGGCCCCTTCGTGTACGGGAATCCCTTGCCGTGGTGGCTGGTTGCAGCTGATGACCTGCTGGAGACTGCGGAAGGGTGCACATGAGGATCGGCGACATCGAGATCCTGGCGATCGCGGACGGGATGGGGACGGAAACCGCCGCCGAGATCCTCACCCGCCCCGGGGTGGCCGACCCGTGGGCCTGCCACGAGCACCACCGGGAGGCCGACGGCAGCCTCGGGCTGCCGCTCGGGGGCTTCCTGGTGCGCAGCGGGGAGCGGACGGTTCTGGTCGACGCCGGGGTCGGCCCGTTCGACGACGGCAGGTACCGGGGTGGGCAGCTGCTCGACTCGCTGGCGGCGCACGGGGTGGGCCCGGGGGACGTGACCGATGTGGTCTTCACCCACCTGCACTTCGACCACGTCGGCTGGGCCGCCGTCGACGGGCGGCCGGTCTTTCCGCGCGCCACGTACCGGGCGCACCGTGCTGATTGGGAGCACTTCGTGACGGGCGAGGGCGCCCAGCCTGCGGCGGTGGAGAAGCTCACTCCGATCGGGGGGCAACTGGAGCTGTTCGGACGGGACTTCACGCTCGCCCCGGGAGTCGATGCGCTCCACCTGCCCGGGCACACCCCGGGGACGACGGTGTACGTGGTCTCCTCCGGCGGGCGGCGTGCACTGTTGCTGGGGGATGTCGCGCACTCGGTGGTCCAGTTCAGCGAGCGGGACTGGCAGGTCATTTGGGACATCGACCCGGTCGCGGCCTCCGCCGTGCGCAACCGCATTGCGGACGAGGCGGCGGATACGGAGGACGTGCTGGTGGCCGCGCACTTCCCCGGCATGCGCTTCGGCAGGATTCTTGCGGCGGACGGCAACCGGCGGTTCGTGGCGGTGTAGGAAGTCGGCGGGGCCGACTTCCTGCGCGGGCGGGGTGGAAGGTCAGGCGGCGGCCGGCTGGGTGAGCCAGACCAGGCGGGTGGTGATCCCCGGCCGGTCGCGGTAGTGGCGCAGCGCCCGGTCGGGGGAGGCGAGGGTCAGGCGGGCCCGGCCGTCGAGGCTGATCACGTGCGTCGCGCCGTCGTGGTCGGCGAGCCCCCAGGCCACCACCCACCCGTCGGCGTCCAACTGGCCCTCGTCGCACACCTGGACGACGGCGAACAGGCGGGGGGCGGTGTCGAGCACGAGAGCGTACAGCTCCTGGTCGAAGGGCGTCTGGGGGTTTGGCGAGGGCGCAGCGGTCATGGAAGTCTCCTACGTGAACGGGAGTTGGATACCCCAACGGCTCGATGGGAGACGGTGGAGCGGACCTGACGCAGGATCAAAAGTAGCTAGTGGGTAGTATGTAGTCCACCACTCTTGGAGAATTCATGGCACTACCACTCCAAGGAGTGAAGGGCGAGCAGGGAAAGGGAGTGGCGGATGCCACCCAGCAAGATTCCGCCGAGCATCCGGCAGCGACGACTCGGCGCGGAACTGCGCCGGCTGCGCGAGCAGGCGGGCCTGTCGGTCACACGGGCCGGTGAGTTGCACGGCACCCAGCAGTCCCGGATCAGCAACATCGAATCCGGCGGATATCCGGTCAGCGCAGACCGGGTTCGATCGCTGGCGCGCCTCTACGGCTGCGCGGATGACGCCCTGATCGAGGCACTGACCCGGATGACCGGCGGTCGTACGCGGGGCTGGTGGGAGGAGTACCGCGAGATCCTCCCGGCCGGAGCGCTCGACCTGGCCGAACTCGAACATCATGCGCGATCGATGCGCATCGCTTCCGCGATCCACATTCCTGGACTGCTGCAGACGCCGGAACATGCTCGCGCGCTCTTCCGCGATGTCGTCCCGCCCCTTTCGCCGCCGGAAGTGGAGCATCTCGTGTCCCACCGGATCAAGCGGCAGGCAGTGCTCTACGGCGAAATTCCGGTCCCGCTGTCGGCGGTTGTGCATGAAGCCGCTCTGCGAGTGGGCTTCGGAGGGGCGGACGTTGCTCGTGATCAGCTCGAACACCTCCTGGCCATGAGCGAGCAGCCTCATATCGACCTGAGGGTGATCCCGTTCGGCACCGGTAGCTATCCCAGCTCCGGTGCAGGGATTGTCTACTTCACTGCCGAGGTTGCACGATTGGACAGTGTCCAGGTCGATGGCGATCGATCGGAGTTCATTGACACCGAGCCTCAGCTGATCAAGTATCGGGCTGTCATGGAGCGGCTGGAGACTGGTGCGCTCCCGACAGGCGCATCCCGAGACCTTGTGCGCCGCATTGCCCAGAGCATCTGAGACGGGACCGAGCATGGCCGTACACAACTGGCAGAAGTCCTCGTTCAGTGGCGATGCCGCCAACTGCGTCTACGTCTCAGCTGTCGCTGACTGCGCCGTCAGGATCCGCGAGAGCGACGATCCGGATCGTGTCATCACGACCACGCCTGCCACGTTTCGCGCTCTGATACGCGGTGTCAAGGCCGGAGAGTTCGACCATCTGACCACGTGACCTTCTCGGTCGACTCACCCGGAGAGGAAGTGCCGTGTCAGCTATCAATTGGCAGAAGTCCAGCTACAGTTCCGAGTCGATCAACTGCGTCTACCTCGCCAGCGCCCCCGACGGGAGTATCAGGATTCGCGAGAGTGATGACCCTGACACCATCATCACGAGCGCGTCCGACAGGCTCGGCGCCTTCCTGCGCGGGGTCAAAGCGGGGGAGTTCGATCACTTCGCCATGTGACCTGCTTGGAGTGCTGCCGCTACGGTCTCCCGCCCGCTCCTTCGGGCAGGCGGGTTTGTCTGCGTGGAAAGGGGCACCTGGAGTCATGTCAGCTCTCAACTGGCAGAAGTCCAGCCATAGTTCCGAGTCGGCCAACTGCTTGTATCTCGCGATGGGCGCAGGCAGCGTCAAGATCCGCGAGAGCGACGACCCGGGCGTCATCGTCACGACCTCTCCCGACAAGCTCCGGGCGTTCCTGCGCGGCGTCAAGGCGGGGGAGTTCGACCACCTGGCCGACTGATCTGCCCCCGGCGAATCTGCGGGGGGCAGAGGAACGGCATCGGGGGGTCTTGCAGGGGTGAGAGTGGAGTCAACGGCTCGACAAGGAGGAGCAGATGACTCCACTCACCCCACCCCAGCCCCGTGCGGAGCAGGGCGGCACGCAGCCCGGCCCGTTCGACGACCAGTTGGCTGCCCAACTGCTCGCGCAGCGGATCGTGCTGCTCGGCACGCAGGTCGACGACGTGTCGGCGAACCGGGTGTGCGCCCAACTGCTGCTGCTCTCTGCGGAGGACCCGCACACTGACATCAGCCTGTACGTCAACAGCCCCGGTGGGTCGGTCTCGGCGGGGCTGGCCGTGTACGACACCATGCGGCTGATCCCGAACGACGTGTCGACGCTGGCGATGGGGTTCGCGGCCAGCATGGGGCAGTTCCTGCTCACCGTCGGCGCGCGCGGGAAGCGCTTCGCGCTGCCGAATGCGCGGATCATGATGCACCAGCCCTCGGCGGGCATCGGCGGTACCACCGCGGACATCGAGATCCAGGCGGAGAACCTGGAGCACACCAAGCGGGCCATCGAGCGCATCACCGCCGAGCACACCGGCCAGAGCGAGGAAGTGATCCGCCGGGACGGCGACCGGGACCGCTGGTTCACGGCGGAGCAGGCCGTGGAGTACGGGATCGTGGACCGGGTGGTGGAGTCGGTGGCCGACATCCGTCCGGCCTCGTCGCGTCGACGGATGGGGCTCTGACATGGGGTCCTACACGGTTCCGTACGTCATCGAGCGAACCGCCAAGGGCGAGCGGACGTACGACGTGTTCAGCCGGCTGCTGAACGAGCGGATCATCTTCCTCGGCACCGAGATCGACGACGGGGTGGCCAACGTGGTCATCGCGCAGCTGCTGCACCTGGAGTCGGAGAGCCCGGAGCGGGAGATCTCGATCTACCTCAACTCGCCGGGTGGATCGTTCACTTCGCTGATGGCGATCTACGACACGATGTCCTTCGTGCAGGCGCCGGTCTCCACCTTCTGCGTCGGCCAGGCGGCGTCCACGGCGGCGGTGCTGCTGGCGGGCGGGGACCCGGGGCGGCGGTTCGTGCTGCGGCACGCGCGGGTGCTGCTCGGGCAGCCGGCCAGTGGTGGGCGGCAGGGCACGGTCTCCGACCTGAGCCTCGCGGCGAAGGAGATGGTGCGGGTCCGCTCGCAGGTGGAGGAGGTGCTGTCCCGGCACACCGGGCACGATGCGGCGACGCTGCGCGCGGACATGGACCGGGAGAAGGTGTTGACCGCCGAGGAGGCCGTCGCCTACGGGCTGGCGGACGAGGTGTTGAACCGGCGGGTGGCGTTCGGCTGACCGAGCGGGCGGGCCGGTGCCACGGGGGTGCACCGGTCCGCCCGCCCGGACGGGCTCCGCGTCAGGCGGTTCCGGTCAGGCGGCGAGGCAGAGGCCGTTGGAGCGCGCCGACGAGGGGGACGGCGTCCGGCCCTGGGCCGTCCGGGTGAGGCTGTGCCGGACCAGTTCCTCCTGGGCGAGCGAGAGCAGGTCGCCGAGGCCGAGCCCGAGGGCCTTGGCGGCGGCCGCGAGCACCTCGGAGGAGGCCTCCTTGCGTCCCCGTTCCAGCTCCGACAGGTACGGCATCGAGATCCGGGCAGTCTCCGCGACATCCTTCAACGTGCGTTCCTGGGCGAGCCGTTCGCGGCGCAGGGCGTCGCCGACGAGGTCGCGCCAGAGCGGCTCCCTCGGCGCGGGGGCCGGCGGGGTGTGGCCCGACCGGCCGGGGCCGGGCGGCGCGGCGTGCGGGCGCAGGGGGATGACGCGGGCTTCGTTCGGCGCTTGAGTGCTCACCCCTTCAGCCTAGGGATCCGGGGCGCCGACGGAAGGGTGTGGCGCTCTGCTGTGGGTGAAGTCGCGCGTGCGGACGGGCGGGTCAGGCGCGCCACGGTTCCAGGACGCTCCAGGTGCCACCGGTCGCCTCGAAGACCAGGTCGGAGCCCTCGAAGACCTCCTGCCTGCTGCCGGGCCGCAGTGTGCCGAAGCGTTCGGCGCACAGGTCGACCTGGAGCAGCCCGTCGAAGCGGGTGAACTGCGGGGGGTCGAAGAGGATCCCGGCGGGGGATCCCCCGATCTCGTCGATCCGGTACTGCGTGACGTCGGCCAGGTCCAGGCAGACGGGTTCCCAGTGTTCGTCCTCGCCCGAGAGCCGGGCGTCGATCACCAGCCGGACGGCCGGTCTGCGCGGTTTCCGGCCGAACTCCTGGTCGACGACCACCCGGCGGAGGCCGGCGTCGTGGAACTCGTAGCGGGCCAGCAGGGCCGCGATGCCGTCGTCGGTCAGCGGGTGCGGCCCGAGCCTTCGGGGCGGTACCGGTGCTCGGTGGTCCACTGTTCTCCCTCGTTCGGATGATCATCCTAGGGGGGCGGTGCGTCACCGGGCGGGGAGGATCCGGCCGAGGTGGTGGTGGAGGACGGCGACGGCGTCCTCCGGTGTGCGCTGGCCGAGTAGGACGCTGAGTCCGAGGCCGGCCGAGACGGCCATCAGGACGACGGCCTCCTGGTGGGGGGAGTCGGTGGCGCCGGCGGCGGTGAGCTGGGCGGCGAGGAAGGCCTCCATCTCGTTGGGGGCGGCCAGGAACGCCGGTCCGGCGAGGGCGGGGTCGGTGACCGACAGCACCGCGTACTCGGTGTGGATGAGGTGGAAGGCCCGGCTCTCCTCGTCGGTGGGGACGGCTTCCAGCAGGACCGCCTCGATGATGTCGCGCGGGGCGGTCGAGGTGCCCGTGGTCCGGAGGCGGCGTTGGATGCGTTCGCCCATCCGGGTGGTGAGGCGGGTCATGGCGGCGAGGAGCAGCTGTTCCTTGGTGTCGAAGTAGTACTGGACCAGCCGTACCGACACCCCCGCCTCGGCCGCGACCGAGCGCATCGTGACGGAGTGCAGGCCGCTGGCCGCCGCCGAGCGGAGCAGGGCGTCGATGATGTGGGCCCGTCGCTCCTCGTGGTCCACCAGCTTGGGCATCGGGTTCCTTCCGGATGTTTTTGTGGTACAACCATACCACCAAACCGGGAGGGATCATGACCAGGACCAGCGTCGGACACTTCACCAGCGAGAAGGCCCGCACGACGTTCCTCGACGCGTACGACCGGGCGATGGAGCTCTGGCCTTCCCCGCGCCGGGAGTTCGACATCGAGACCGGGTACGGCACCGTCCACGTCCACCACTACGGGCCGACCGAGGGCGAACCGATCGTGCTGCTGCACGGCCACGCCGGGCACCCGTCCAACTGGTACCCGCAGATCGCCGCGTTGGGTGCGCACCACCCGGTGTACGCGATCGACACCCTCGACGACCCGGGCCGCAGCGTGCAGCGCGCCGTCGCGGCCGGGTCCGCCGAGAACGCCGCATGGCTGGGGGAGGTGCTGGCCGGGCTCGAACTGGACCGGGTGCACCTGGTGGGGGTCTCGTACGGCGGCTGGCTGGCGCTCAACCAGGCCGTCCACGGGCCCGAGCGGCTCGCCTCCGTCACCTCGCTGGACCCGGGCGGGATCGAGAAGGTGCCCGCCCGGTTCTACGTCCACATGATCGGCGGACTGTTCGGCATGCTCGCCCCGCGACCGCTGCGCCCGGCGGTCGGCCGGCTGCTGGCCAACCCCGCGCTCAGCGCGCCGCGCGAGATGATCGCCCCGCTGATGCTCGCCATGCGCAGCTACAAGCCGGGCGGCCGCCCGCCCGCCCGGCCGTTCACGGACGCGGAGTTGGGCGCGATCGGGCTGCCCGTGCTGATGCTGGTCGGCCGGCGCAGCGCGCTGCTGCGGCCGCGCCGGGTGCTGGAGCGGGTCACCGCGCTGATCCCCGGCGTGCGGGCGGAGATCGTCGAACGGGCCGGGCACGGACTGAACCTGGAGCAGCCGGAGCTGGTCAACGAACGGCTGCTGGGCTTCCTCGGCGAACTCGCCCGGGGCTGACTCCGAGGGCGTCCGAAGGCCTACGTCTGTGGCCCGTTACGCCGTCGCGTCGGCCCGCCTAGCGTCGTGGCCATGGACACCACGGGGATTCTGGACGAGGCGCTGGAACGCCTGCACCGCACGGGGCCCGAGCGGCTGGGCCGGCTGAGCAACCACGCGCCGATGGCCGTCGAGGCGCTCGCCGCGCACGGGCAGGCGCCCGCCGTGCACCGGTGGCTCGACCGGTACGCGCGGAAGCTGGAGGACTTCCCGTCCCGGGTCGAGCCGGTCACGGCCGCCAACTGGCGTGCCGCGCTGGGAGATCCGGCCCGGGCCGCCGACTGGATCGACCACTTCGAGCGTCAACTCGCCGAACACCCCTGGCGTGAGGTGCTCGCGCAGTGGTGGCCCCGGCTGCTGCCCGGGCTGTACGGGGGCTCCACCCACCCGGTGATCCGGGTCGGCCACGCCGTGCGCACCCTGCTGGCCGGCGCGGAGACCGGGCCCCGGTCGGCCGAACTCGCCCACGGCCTGGGCTACTGGGCGGCGCGCCACCGGCCGGTCACGGTTCCGGTCCTTCGGCCGACGGCCGTCGGCGCGGCCGCCGCCCTCGACGCGGTGGCGCCGATCGCCGAGCGGGACGGCGGCTTCCCCGCCCGGCTCGACCGGGTCACGGCGCTGCCGGTGTGGGCGGCCGGGGTGACCGAACCGGGCGAGGCGCGCGACCGCCTCGCCGACCTGGTACGGGCGGCCACCCACCGCTACGCCACCCACGGGCACGGCGAGGAGACCATGCTGGTGCACGCGGCCACCGCCCCCAATGCGGTGCTGCGCGCGCTGCCCGCGCTCCCGCCCGCCCTGTGGCCGGCGAGCCTGCGCGCGGCCTGGACGGCGGCCGCCGCGGTGACCGCGATGTACGCGCCGGACGCACCCGTCCCGTACGCCCCGCCCGGACCGGTCACCCCCGAGGAGGTGTTCGAACGGGCCCTGGCGCACGGCGACGAACACGTCGTCAAGCTGGCGGACACGGCCCTGGACGTGGGCGACGAGCGCGCCCTGGCGGCCGCGCTCCGGGCGATCGAGCTGACCGCCCCGCCGTCGGGCTGACCGCCCCGCCGTCGGGCTGAGGCGCATCGGGGCCGTTCGCGGGCCGGGCCGGGCGGCCGTCAGTAGCGCAGCCGCATCCGGTCGCCCTCGATGTGCAGCAGGAACGCGGTGATCGGTTCGGTCCCGTCCTCGGGCTCGATCACGAGGGCCAGGGACTTGATCGCCCCGAGGGCGGCGCCTATCGCCCGGTCGTCCGCCGCTTTGAAGGCCCGTCGGGTGGCGTCGAAGAACGGTCGGATCGGCTCGAACGCCGGGGTGGGCCGGAAGTGGCCGTGCCACCAGGGCATGTCCAGGTCGTCGACGGTGATCGTGCCGAGGACGGTGTCCCCCTGCTTCAGCAGCACTGCCCTGCCCCCTTCGCCGTGGGGCGACACCCTATCGCGGGGTGGCCGGTCACCCCTGCCGGCCGCCCCTGCCGGCCGCCCCTGCCGGCCGCCCCTGCCGGTCACCCCTGCCGGCCTGCTCGGTCGCCGTCAGGCGGTCAGGCGGCGGTGCGCAGTTCGGTCACCGTGCGGGCCTGGTCGTAGCGGTGGAGGAGGAGGCGGGCGACGGCCGGGTGGGGGGCGAGGGGGGCGCCGGTCCAGGTGGCCGCCGTGGTGGCGGTGCGACGGGCGAAGTGGCCGGGGGAGAGCAGGTAGCCGGCGACGGCGACCCGGGGGTGGCCGGCGGCGTGGAGGGCGGCCACGGCCTGGTGGGGGGTGGGAGCGGCGGCGGAGAGGTGCGCGGGGGTGACGGGGCGGCCGAGGCGGGCGGCGAGCAGCTCGGCCGTACGGGCGGTGTCGGCGAGCGCGGTGGGGTCGGAGGAGCCGGCCCCGGCCAGCACCACGGGGGCGTCCGGTGCCGCGCCGGCCTCGGTGAGGCGGTCGGCGAGGGCCTCGGCGAGCAGCGGGTGGGGGCCGAGCGCCGGGGCGAGATGGGTGCGGGGGAGGCCCGCGTCGGCGAGGGCGGCGGGCAGGTCGACCCGCAGGTGGTAGCCGGTGCCGAGCAGCAGCGGGACCAACACCGGTCGGGCGTCCGCGAGTCGGGTGAGGGCCTCGGCGAGGGTGGGGCGGGCCAGGTCCAGGAAGCAGCAGCGGACGGTGAGTTCGGGACGCAGCGCGCGAACCGTCCGCAGCAGGGCGCGAATCGAGGTCGCCGCCGCCGGATCGCGGCTGCCGTGGGCCACGGCGAGCAGGACCGGCGGCATCAGCCCGCCGCCAACCGGTAGCCGCGCTTGGGGACGGTGCGGATGAGCGCGGCGTGCGGGCCGAGCGCGGCCCGCAGTCGGCCGACGGCGGCCTCCACCGCGTGCTCGTCGGCGGCCGCGTCCGGCCAGGCGGCGCGCAGCAGGTCGGCGCGGCTGAGCACCCGGCCGGGCCGTTCGGCGAGGGCGCGGAGCACGGCGGCGCCGCGCGGGCTGAGCCGGTGGCTCTCGCCGTCGACCAGGGCGGCGTTCCCCTGCAGCGTCAACACCCCGCCGGGGAGCCGGACTTCGCGCCGGGCCCGGCCCGGGAGGGTGTCCACCAGCAGCCGGACCAGGGCGCCGAGCCGGCCGCGCTCGGGGTGGACGGCGGGCAGGCCGAGGTCGGTGAGCGGGCGGGCGCACAGGGTGCCGACGCACACCGGCAGCACATCGGCGCGCAGTGCGTCGAGCAGCGCCTCGTACCGCCCCTCGGCCCGTGCGGCGGCGAGCAGGGCGGTGATCGCGGGGGCGCTGGTGAAGGTGAGCGCGTGCACCTGGCGGCGGACGGTCTGGTCGAGCAGCCGGCGCACCGCGCCCGGGTCCTCCGGGGGCGCCCAGCGGTAGACCGGGACGGAGATCACCTCGGCGCCGCGCTCGCGCAGCGCCGCCGCGAAGGCGTCCAGGCGCACCCCGTGCTCCTGGACGGCGATCCGGCGCCCGGCCAGTGGGCGGGCGAGCAGCCAGGTGAGCAGCTCGTCGGTGGCCTCGGTGTCGGGGGAGAAGCCCTCGTCCAGTCCGCTGGCCCGGACCGCGCCGGTGGCCTTGGGGCCCCGGCTGAGCACCACGGCGGCGCGGCAGGCCTCGGCGAGGTCGGCGCCCCGGCCCCAGCCCTCGGCGGCGCTCATCCAGCCGCGCCAGCCGACGCCGGTGGTGGCCACCACGTAGTCGAGCGGGGCGGCCAGGCAGCGGTCGGTGGCCTCGCGCAGGGCGAGGTCGTCGGCGAGCGGCAGGATGCGCAGCACCGGCGCCTCGACCACCTGGGCGCCGCGGCGGGTGAGCAGGGCGGTCAGCTCCTCGCGGCGGCGGGCGGCGGTGACGCCGACGGTGAAGCCGGTGAGCGGGCCCGCGGCGCCGGCGGGTGCTCCTGGTCGTCCGGCCGGTTCTACCGGTCCGGCCGGTCCGAGCGTGCCGGGCGGTCCGGCCGGTCCGTGCTGTCCGGCCGGGCCTGCCGGTTCTGCCGGGGTGGGGATCGCTGCCATGCGGGCCAGCCTCCGTCCCGCTTGTTACGGCGGCATTGCCCGGCCGTCACCTGCCGGTAAGCGAAAGCGCCGCTGCGGTTACGGCGGATGTCCGGGCCCGCACCCCGGCGCCCGGGCGGTGTGAGCAGGGCGTACCGTACCCGCAACACCGGCGACCCGGTCACGAAACAGCGGGCGGCGACCTTTCTCGGCATGACACCAACCGCCGCCCCGGTCGCCCCGACCACCCCGGCCGCCACCGACACGCACTGCCCGTACTGCTCGCTGCAGTGCGGGATGCGGCTGGCGCCCGTCGGGCCGGCCGGGTCCGCCCCCGCCGGGCCGCCGGTCGAGGTGCTGGAGCGCCCGGACTTCCCGGTGAACCGGGGCGCGCTGTGCGGCAAGGGCCGGACAGCCCCCGCGCTGCTGGCCCGCGGTGCCCGGCTGACCGGCCCGCTGCTGCGCGACCGGCCCGGCGGCCCGCTGCGCTCGGCGAGCTGGCCCGAGGCGCTGGACCGGGTGGCCGCCGGGCTGGCGCGGGTACGGGACGAGCACGGGCCGGACGCGGTGGGCGTGTTCGGCGGCGGCGGGCTCACCAACGAGAAGGCCTATCTGCTGGGCAAGTTCGCGCGGGTCGTGCTGGGCACCGCCAACATCGACTACAACGGCCGGTTCTGCATGTCCTCGGCCGCCGCCGCGCACCGCCGGGCCTTCGGCCTGGACCGCGGCCTGCCGTTCCCGCTCGCCGACCTCCCGCACACCGGCTGCCTGGTCCTGGTCGGCGGCAACCCGGCCGAGACGATGCCGCCGGCCGTCCGGTACCTGCGCGAACTGCGGGAGAACGGCGGCACGTTGATCGTTGTCGACCCGCGCCGCACCCGCACCGCCGAACTGGCCGACCTGCACCTGCAGCCCCGCCCCGGCGGGGACCTGGCGCTCGCCCTCGGCCTGCTCCACCTGGTGATCGCGGACGGCCTGCTGGACCAGGACTTCATCGCCGAGCGGACCAGCGGCTTCGCGGCGGCCCGCGAGTCCGCGATGGCCCACTGGCCGGACCGGGTGGAGCGGATCACAGGCGTGCCCGTCCACCAACTACGGATGGCAGCGAGGATGTTCGGCGAGGCCGCCACCGGCATGGTGCTCACCGCGCGCGGCGCCGAACAGCACAGCAAGGGCACCGACACCGTCGGCGCCTGGATCAACCTGTGCCTGGCCACCGGCAAGTCCGGCCGCCCGTACAGCGGTTACGGCTGCCTGACCGGCCAGGGCAACGGGCAGGGCGGTCGCGAGCACGGCCAGAAGGCCGACCAACTGCCCGGCTACCGCTCGATCGAGGACCCGGCGGCGCGCGCCCACGTCGCCGCCGTCTGGGGTGTCCCGGCCGCGAGCCTGCCCGGCCCCGGCGTCTCCGCGTACGAGCTGCTGGACGGCCTCGGCCGCCCGGGCGGGGTGAAGGCGCTGCTGCTGGCCGGATCCAACCCGGCGGTCTCCGCGCCGAACGCCGGGCAGATCACCGAACGGCTGCGCGCACTCGACCTGTTGGTGGTCGCCGACCTGGTGCTCTCGGAGACCGCCCGGCTCGCCGACGTCGTCCTGCCGGTCACCCAGTGGGCCGAGGAGGACGGCACCACCACCAACCTGGAGGGCCGGGTGATCCTGCGCCGCCGCGCCCTCGACCCGCCGGACGGCGTCCGCGGCGAACTGTGGCTGCTGCGCGAACTGGCCGCCCGACTGGGGGTCCCGGACGGCTTCCCGGCCGAGGCCGAGCAGGCCTTCGAGGAACTGCGGCGCGCCTCGGCCGGCGGCGACGCCGACTACGCGGGCATCAGCTACGCCCGGATCGCCGCCGAGGACGGGGTGTTCTGGCCCTGCCCGGCCGAGGGGCACCCGGGGACGCCCCGACTGTTCCTGGACCGCTACGCCACCCCGGACGGCCGGGCCCGGTTCGCCGAGGTCACCCACCGCCCGGCCGCCGAGGAGCCGGACGAGGACTACCCGCTGTACCTGACCACCGGTCGGGTGCTCGCCCAGTACCAGAGCGGCGCGCAGACCCGCCGGGTCGCCGAGCTCAACGCGGCCGCGCCCGGCCCGTACGTCGAACTGCACCCGCGGCTGGCGCAGCGGCTCGGCGTCGCGGACGGCGAACCGCTGGCCGTCACCAGCCGGCGCGGGCGGGCCGTAGCCCCGGCCCGGATCACCGAGGCCATCCGGCCGGACACCGTGTTCATGCCCTTCCACTGGGCGGGCGCCGGCCGGGCCAACAGCCTGACCAATCCGGCCCTCGACCCGGTCTCCCGGATGCCGGAGTTCAAGCTCTGCGCCGTCCGGGTGGAGCGCGTACACCGGGAGGCGGGGACATGACCCCCGGGACCGCCCCCAGGGTCGCGGTGGTCGGCGGCGGCATGGCGGCCGCCCGGTTCGCCGAGCGCTACACCGCGCTCGGCGGGCCCGGCACCGTCACCGTGTACGGCGCCGAGCCGCGCGCCCCGTACAACCGGGTGCTGCTCGCCGAGGTGCTGACCGGCCGCTACGACGCCGAGTCGATCGCGCTGCCGTTGGGCGGGGCGACGGCCCGGCCCGGCTGCGAGGTGGTGGCCCTCGATCCGGCGGCGCGCACCCTGCGGCTGGCCGACGGAAGCGAACAGCCCTGGGACGAACTGGTGCTGGCCACCGGCGCCAACCCGGTGCTCCCGCCCGTCCGCGGACTGCGCCGCCCCGACGGGTACGGCCTGGTCGAGGGCGTGCACACGCTGCGCACCCTGGAGGACTGCGCCCGGCTCGCCGAGGAGGCGGTCGGGGCGAAGCGGGCCGTGGTGATCGGCGGCGGGGTGCTCGGGGTGAGCGCCGCCCGGGCGCTGGCCGCGCTCGGCGTGCGGGTCGAAATCGTGCACCAGGCACCACATTTGATCGAACGTCAGCTGGACTCGGCGGCGGCCGCCGTGCTGCGCGAGCGGCTCCGGCGGCTCGGCGTCGACTGCTACACCGGCAACCGGGCCCGGGCCGTGCACGGCGGCGCCGAGGGCCGGGTCGAGGCGGTGGAACTGGCCAACGGCTACCGACTGGACTGCGACCTGGTGGTGCTCGCCTGCGGCACCCGCCCGCGCACCGCGCTCGCCCACGCCGCCGGCCTGCCGGTCGGCACCGGCGTCCTGGTGGACGACCGACTGGCCGCCGCCCCGCACGTGTTCGCCATCGGCGACTGCGCCGAGCACCGCGGCACCGTCCACGGCCTGGCCGGCCCCGCCTGGGAGCAGGCCGACGTGCTGGCCCGCCACCTCTCCGGCGCCGAGCCCGACGCCCGCTACCCCGGCAGCAGCCCGCGCGCCCGGCTCAGCACCGGCGACCTGGAGTACGCGGCCTTCGGCGCCGTGGACGAGGGCCTCGACCCGGACCTCGACGTGCTGCGGCTCACCGACGCCACCCGCGGCAGCTACAAGAAGCTCGTCCTGCGCGGCGACCGACTGGTCGGCGCCATCCTGCTCGGCGACCTGGCCACCGTGGACGCGCTGGCCGGCGCCTTCGCCGACGGCGGCGCGTTCGCCGGCCACCCCCTGCACCTGCTCACGCTAGGAGTCACCCTATGACCGCAGACGACCGCGATGTGCGGGACCTCGTCCTGGTCGGCCACGGCATGGTCGGCCAGCGCTTCCTGGAGGCCTGGACCGAGCAGCCGGCCGCGCGCGGCTGGCGGGTCACCGTGCTCGCCGAGGAGCCCCGCCCGGCCTACGACCGGGTCCACCTCAGCTCGCTGTTCTCCGGCGGCACACCGGACGACCTGGCGCTCTGCCCGGCCGGCTTCCCGGCCGAGCACGGCATCGACCTGCGGCTCGGCGACCCGGTCACCGCGATCGACCGGGCGGCGCGGCTGGTCCGTACCCGCTCCGGCTCCGAAGTCCGGTACGACGTCCTGGTGTTGGCCACCGGCTCGGTGCCGTTCGTACCGCCGGTGCCCGGCACGGACGCGCCCGGCTGCCACGTCTACCGCACCGTCGAGGACGTCGACGCGATCCGGGCCGAGGCCGGCGCCGCGGGCACCGGCGTGGTGGTCGGCGGCGGGCTGCTCGGCCTGGAGGCGGCCGGCGCCCTGCGGGCCGGGGGCCTGGCCACCCACGTGGTCGAGTTCGCGCCCCGGCTGATGGCCGTCCAGGTGGACGACGGCGGCGGCGCGGCGCTGCGCCGCAAGATCGAGGCGCTCGGCGTCACCGTCCACACCGGCGCCGGCGCCAGCGGCGTGCTCACCGGCCCGGACGGCCGGGTGCGCGGCCTCGCCCTGTCCGACGGCCGGGAGCTGCCCGCCGACCTGGTGGTCTTCTCCGCGGGGGTGCGCGCCCGCGACCAGCTCGCCCGGGACTGCGGACTGCCGGTCGGCGCGCGCGGCGGCATCGTGGTCGACGCCCGCTGCCGCACCGAGGACCCGGCGGTGCTGGCGATCGGGGAGTGCGCCCAGGCCGCCGACGGCCGGGTGTACGGGCTGGTCGCGCCGGGCTACCAGATGGCCGAGACGGCGGCCCGCACGGTCGCGGGGCTGGACGTCGCGGGCTTCACCGGCGCCGACACCTCCACCAAGCTCAAGCTGCTCGGCGTCGACGTCGCCAGCTTCGGCGACCCGCACGGCAGCGCCGAGGGCGCGCTCGACGTGCTGTACAGCGACAGCCGCAGCGGCATCTACCGCAAGCTGGTGATCGGCGCCGACGGCGCGCTGCTCGGCGGCGTCCTGGTCGGCGACACCGAGGGCTACGGCACCCTGCGCCCGCTCGCGGTCGCCGGCAAGCCGCTCACCGTCGCGCCCGAACAGCTGGTGCTGCCAGGCGGGTTCGCCGCCGCCGGGCCGGTCGCGCTGCCCGACGAGGCGGTGCTCTGCTCCTGCCACAACGTCACCCAGGGCGCCGTCCGGGCCGCCGTCCACGACCAGGGCGCGGACAGCGTCGCCGCCGTCAAGAAGTGCACCCGGGCCGGCACCGGCTGCGGCAGCTGCCTCAAGCAGCTGGGCACCGTGGTCACCGAGGAGTTGGCGGCCGCCGGGATCGCCACCGTCCAGGGCCTGTGCGAGCACTTCGCCCACAGCCGCGCCGAGTTGTACGAGATCGTCCGGGTGACCGGCCTGTCCACCTTCTCCGCGCTGCTGGCCGGGCACGGCACCGGCGGCGAGGGCTGCGAGATCTGCAAGCCCACCGTCGCCTCCATCCTCGCCAGCCTCGGCAACGGCCACATCCTGGACGGCGAGCAGGGTGCCCTCCAGGACTCCAACGACCACTTCCTCGCCAACCTCCAACGCAACGGCTCCTATTCGGTCGTCCCCCGGGTGCCCGGCGGCGAGATCACCCCCGAGGGCCTGATCACGATCGGTGAGATCGCCCGCGACCACGGCCTCTACACCAAGATCACCGGCGGTCAGCGGATCGACATGTTCGGCGCCACCGTCGACCAACTCCCGGTCATCTGGCGCAAGCTGGTCGACGCCGGGTTCGAGTCCGGGCACGCCTACGGCAAGTCGCTTCGCACCGTGAAGTCCTGCGTCGGCGAGACCTGGTGCCGCTTCGGCGTCCAGGACTCCACCGCCCTCGCCATCGAACTGGAGCTGCGCTACCGGGGATTGCGCTCCCCGCACAAGCTCAAGGCCGCCGTCTCCGGCTGCGCCCGCGAGTGCGCGGAGGCCCAGAGCAAGGACTTCGGCATCATCGCCACCTCGGCCGGCTGGAACCTCTACGTCGGCGGCAACGGCGGCATGACCCCCCGGCACGCCGACCTGCTCGCCGCCGACCTCGACCGCGACACCCTGATCCGCACCATCGACCGCTACCTGATGTTCTACATCCGCACCGCCGACCGGCTGGAGCGCACCTCGGTCTGGCTGGAGCGGCTGGAGGGCGGACTCGACCACCTGCGGGCCGTCGTGCTGGACGACTCGCTCGGCATCGCCGCCGAGCTCGACGAACTGATGGACCGTCACATCGGCGGCTACCGGGACGAATGGGCCGAGACCCTCGCCGACCCCGACCGGATGCGGCGCTTCGCCTCCTTCGTCAACGCCCCCGGCACCCCCGACCCCGCCGTGACCTTCGTCCCCGAACGCGGCCAGATCCGCCCCGCCCGCCCCGGCGAGACCGGCCTCACCCTCAACGCCCCGGTGCTGATCGCCGGAGCCCGACCGGAGGTGCTCACCCCGTGACCGTACAGATCCACGACGGCGCCCGCTGGCAGACCGTCTGCGCCCTCGCCGACCTCCAACCCGGCCGCGGCGTCGCGGTGCTGCTCCCCGAGGCGGCCGGCCAGGTCGCCCTGTTCCGCGGCCGTGGCGGGGAGCTGTACGCCGTCGACAACCTCGACCCGTTCAGCGGCGCCCCGGTCCTCGCCCGCGGCCTGCTCGGCAGCCGCGGCGACCGGCCGACCCTCATCTCGCCGATGTACAAGCAGGTGTACGACCTCACCGACGGGCGCTGCCTGGACGAGTCCACCGCCCCCGACGGCAGCCCCGCGGTGCTGCGGCGCTGGCCGGTGCGGGCGCTCGACGGGGAGGGCGCGTTCGAGGGGGAGGGCGCGTTCGATGCGGCCGGTGCGCTCGACGCGGACGGGGGGATCGTGGCATGACGGCCGTCCTCGACACCAGATCGCCCGCCCCGCTGGCCGGTTGGGACCCGGAGGACGAGGAGCAGTGGGCCCGCGGCGGCGCCCGGATCGCCCGGCGCAACCTGGTCCTCTCGGTCCTCTCCGAGCACATCGGCTTCTCGGTGTGGAGCCTGTGGTCGGTGCTGGTGCTCTTCCTCGGGCCCGAGTACCACATCGACACCGCGGGCAAGTTCACCCTCACCGCCCTGCCCACCGCCCTCGGCGCCCTGCTGCGGCTGCCGTACACCTTCGCCGTCGCCCGCTTCGGCGGCCGCACCTGGACGGTGATCAGCGCCCTGCTGCTGCTCGTGCCGACGGCGCTCGCGGCCGCGGTGCTGCGGCCCGGCGTCTCCTACGGCACCCTGCTGGCGGTCGCCTGCGTGGCCGGGGTCGGCGGCGGCAACTTCGCCTCCTCGATGGCCAACATCAACGCCTTCTACCCGCACCGGCTCAAGGGCTGGGCGCTGGGCGTCAACGCGGGCGGCGGCAACCTGGGCGTCCCCGCCGTCCAACTGCTCGGCCTGCTGGTGCTGGCCACCGCCGGCGCCGCCCACCCCCGGCTGCTGCCGCTGCTCTACCTGCCGCTGATCGTGCTCGCGGCCGCGGGGGCCTGGTGGCGGATGGACAACCTGCCGGTGTCCGCCGGCGGGGAGGGGCGGACGCTGCGCGAGGTGGCCCGCGACCCGTACGGCTGGGCGGTGTCCACCCTGTACATCGGCACCTTCGGCTCCTTCATCGGCTTCGGCTTCGCCTTCGGGCAGGTGCTCCAGGTGCAGTTCCACGAGCGCTTCGACACCCCGGTCAAGGCCGCCGCGCTCACCTTCCTGGGGCCCCTGTTCGGCTCGCTGCTGCGGCCGGTCGGCGGACGGCTGGCCGACCGGTACGGCGGCGCGCGCGTCACGCTGGCGACCTTCGCCGCCATGGGCGCCGGGACGGCACTCGTGCTGGCGGCCTCCCGGGCGGGCTCGCTGCCGCTGTTCCTCGGCGGGTTCATCGCGCTCTTCGTGCTCAGCGGGATCGGCAACGGTTCGACCTACAAGATGATCCCGGCGCACTACCAGGACCTCGCCCGGCGCTCCGTCGCGGCCGGGGCCGACCCGGCGGCCGCCGAGGCCGACTCCCGGCGGCGGTCGGCGGCCCTGATCGGGCTGGCGGGGGCGGTGGGGGCGTTCGGCGGGGTGCTGGTGAACCTGGCGTTCCGGCAGTCGTTCCTGGCCAGCGGGAACGGGGACGCGGCGTACCTGGGGTTCCTGGTGGCGTACCTGCTGTGCTCGGGGCTGACCTGGGCGGTCTGGCTGCGGCGGCGGTGACGGGGTCGGCGCTGACGGGGGCGGCGCCGACGAGGGTCCCGGGGGCTACCCGTTTGGCGGCGTGGGTGCGGGGTCGGTCGTACGACGATCGGACGATCCGGCGCGCGGGCCCTCGAAGCCTTGACTAGCGTCGGCCGCACTACGCCCCACACCCCGGAGGTTCGCTGTGCAGCGCTGGATCGTCGTGACCGCCCTCACCACCGCCCTGGTCGGCCTGGCCCCCGCCGCCCAGGCCGTGCCCGCCCGCGACGGAGACCCGTCCGGGACGGTGATCACCCTCGGCGAGGCCAGGATCGACCCCAAGATCCCCAGCCGGGTCCTGGTCGACGCCACCTACCTCTGCTCGGCCGCCGACGAGGCCCGCTCGCTGACCGTCTCGGTCGAGCAGAAGAACCCGGAGGACGCCGCCTCGACCGCCTTCGGCTCCGCCCGCACCGCCGAGGCCGACATCAACTGCGACGGCAACCAGCAGCAGCGCCAGTTCATGGTCCAGTCCAAGACCTCCAACTGGCTCCCCGACGTCGACGCCGTCGTCATCGCCACCGTCTCCAACATCGGCTCCACCCCGTCCGCCGCCGCGGACTCCCGCCGGATGCGACTCGCCGCCAGCTGATGACCCCGACCGTCCGGGCCGCCGCCCTCCTGCTCCTCGGCGCCCTCCTGACCGGCTGCCTCAGCGCCTACGTCGGGGCGGCCCCGGACGAGTCCTCCGTCGTCACCGCCCCGCCGACGGTCGCCTCGACGCCGTCCTCCCCGACTCCCTTCGTCGGCACCGTGACGATCCGCGACTTCGCCTTCGACCCGGCCGACTTCACCGTCCACCCGGGCGCGGTGGTCACCGTCCGCAACACCGGCACCGTGACCCACACCCTCACCGCCCAGGACCCCACCACCTTCGACACCGGGCCCATCGCCCCCGGTGGCACCGCCTCCTTCATCGCCCCCAGCCAGCCGGGCACGTACCCGTACCTCTGCGGCTACCACCACTTCATGCGCGGGCTGCTGACCGTGGCGTAGCGGCGGATCGCCTCCGCGCCGCCGTCGCCAGGATCCCCGTGGCCGACCCGTCCTGAGGTCGAGATCCGCCCCTGAACAGGGCTGTTTACCTTCACCTGAATGTTCTACAGTTCTGTAGAACTACGTGAACGGTGAGACGGGGGCACAGCATGGACAGGCCGCTTCGACTGCCGCAGCAGGATCGGGCCGACTTCGAGAGTGAGTTGGGCCGGGCGTTGGCGGCGCCGCAGGTCCGTGCTGCCCTGCGGGACAGTGGGGACGAGGTGCGCGGGGTCGAGCGGTTGCGGCGGACGGCGCGGGACAACGCGGCGTACGTGTTGGCGGCCGCGGCGCCGGAGTACGAGCGCTATGCGCTGTTGCGGGCGGATGCCGATGCGGTGGCGCGGTTGCCGGTGGAGGAGCCGGCGCGGGGGCGGGCGTCGGGGTGGTGGGGGGTGTTGGGGGTGATCGTGCCGATAGTGGCCGTGGTCGCCGCCGTGGTGTTCCTGGTGCTCGGCTACGTGTCGGGGTTGTCCGAGGACCTTGAGGTGGTGGGGCACGCGCTGGTGGGGGCCGGCTGGGTGGCGGCCGGGGTTGCGGCGGTGTGTCTGGTGGTGGGCGGGTTGGGGCTGTTGGGGTCGGCGGCGCGGGGGAAGGGGGTCGAGGAGGAGGCGACCGGGCTGGGGGAGTTGGTGCGGGCGCGGGCGGCCTGGCGGTCGGCGTTGGCGGAGCGCGGGTTGGTGCCGTTCCTGGTGGCGCAGGCGAACGTGGGGCGTGGGGTCTGAGGGAGGCCTGGAACACCAAGGCGAGGTGGGGGCGGGTAAGGGGGAGTTAAAATCCCTGCCCCCGCGCCGAGTTGGCGCGACGCCCGGTTCGGGGGCGATCGGGCCGGGTGGGGGAAGGGTGGGCGGGCGCTCCGGGGTCGGCCCGGCCGGTCGGTGGGGGAGGGGTGGCGCGAAGCGGCGTGATGTGGGGCCCTTGTGCGCGAGTTGCAGTGAAATATCATATGGCGCATTGCACAAGCGGAGCCCAGAGCGTGATCCGTTCCCCGTCCGTTCTCCCACCGCGCAGCGTGCATCACCCTCTTCCCCCCACGTCACGAGAGACGGAACCCGACCCGTGTTCAGATTCCGATCCCGATCATCGGAGCGGACCCACCGCGCCCCGAGGACCGCCCTGGTGGCGCTCGCCGCCGCCCTCGCCGGTGCCGCGCTCAGCAGCCCGCTGTCCGCGATGGCCGACTCCCACGCCCAGCAGACGGCCACCGTCGCCGTCCAGCCGGGCACCCCGAAGACCGACAAGGCCCCGCCGAAGTCCGGCCCGCGCCGGGCGATGGCGGCCCGGACCGGCCCGGTGGCCGCCGCCAAGACCGGTGGTGTCGCCGGGAAGGCGCAGCAGCTGGTGGACGGCGCCGACCCGGGCAGCGGCACCAAGGACGGCGACGGCTCGGTCGCGAACGAGTACGACCTCCAGATGACCTACAAGGGCGGCCAGGAGTCCAGCGGTGTGGTGATCGGTGCGCCCAAGGTGTACCTGGTGCTCTGGGGTTCGCAGTGGGGCAGCGCGTCGACCAACTCCACCGGTGACACCGTGGTGACCGGCGACCCGGACCAGGCCGCCCCGTACCAGCAGGACTTCTTCAAGGGCCTCGGCAGCGCGGGCGACGGCTGGAGCGCCGTGCTGACCCAGTACTGCGAGGGCATCGCCGCCGGTTCCGTGCAGTGCCCGGCCGGGTCCGCGCACGTCCCGTACCCGCAGCCGGGCAGCGTGCTCGCGGGCGTCTGGGTGGACAACGCCGCCCCGGCGCCGCAGGCCGCGACCGAGCCGCAGCTCGGCGCGGAGGCGCTGGCCGCGGCCAAGCACTTCGGCAACCTGACCGAGGCGCAGAACCGCAACGTGCAGTACGTCATCGACTCGCCGCAGGGCACCGACCCGGACAAGTGGAAGGAGCTGGGCTACTGCGCCTGGCACGACTTCCAGCGCTCGCAGTACGGCCAGCTCGCCTACACCAACATGCCGTACCTGACGGACGTGGCCGGCTGCGGCACCAACTGGTTCGGCGAGAACACCCCGCGGGGCCGGCTGGACGGTTACGGGATCATCGGCGGCCACGAGTACGCGGAGACGCTGACCGACCCGAACACCCCGGGCGGCTGGACCGACGCCACCGGCCAGGAGGTCGCCGACAAGTGCGCCTGGATCCCGAAGGGCTCCAACGGCGGGCTGTTCAGCGAGGACCTCGCGACGGGTAGCTTCCCGCTGCAGACGCTGTGGTCCAACTCCGACCACCTGTGCATGAGTTCGGACCCGATCGTGGCCAGTCCGCCGGTCTCGGTCAGCACCATGTGCGACCGGTCGGACAAGGCCGGGCAGCCGCTGTCGATCCCGGCGGTGGGTGCTTCCAGCAGTGGCGCGGCTCTGACCTACAGCGCCAGCGGGCTGCCGCAGGGCCTGGCCATCGACGCCAACAGCGGTGTGATCTCCGGTACTTCGGCCGCGACCAACGGCTACCAGCGGATCAACGTGACGGCGACCGACCCGACCGGCAAGTCGGCGTCCACCGGCTTCTGGGAGAACGTCGGCACCTCCGGCGGTTCCGGCTGCGGCGGCATCGAGCAGCTGATCGACCCCGGCTTCGAGAACGGTTCGGCCGACGTCAACCACACGGTGATGACGGACGCCTGGAGCCCGTCGGGCTACAACATCATCACCCCGTCCAGCCTGCACGCGCCGCACTCCGGCTCCTGGTACGCCTGGCTGGGCCAGAACACCGGCACCGACGACTCCATCACCACCTACCTGAACACCTACCCGGGCTTCGGGCAGGCGACCTTCTCCTTCTGGCTGGACGTGGAGTCGGCCGGCGCCTCCACCAGCTCGCCGGACACCCTGTCGCTGGTGGCGATCAACCAGTACACCGGTCAGCCGATCGGCACGGTGAAGACCTGGACCAGCCAGAACCCGACCAACGGCTACCAGTACCAGTCGGTGGACCTCTCCTCGGTCATCGGCCAGGTCGGCTGGGGGACCACCATCGGCCTCAAGCTGGTCTCCCACGAGACCGGCACCAACCCGACCACGGCGTTCCTGATCGACGACGCCTCGGGCCGTGAGAGCTGATCGGTCGGCGAACCTCCTGACAGCGCGTCCTGACCGCACCTCCCGACAGCACGCCCCGGCACCGCGAACCCGCGGTGCCGGGGCCGTCGTCGTGCTCGGCCGACCTGCCGGCCCGCCGTTCAGGACTCCCGTCAGGGCCGGGTCCGGGCGGCGTCGACCAGCAGGTGGACGGTGTCCACCGGCAGGTCGAGCCGGCGGGCGATCCAGGGGGCCGGGCGGCCGGTCCGGGCGAGCATCCAGGCGGAGTACAACTGCCCCAGCTGCGGGGCGTGTTCGGCGAGCAGTAGGGGGCGGACGGTCTCCATCGGGAAGCCTTCGAGCGCCCGGGCGCTGTACTCGCGCCCGTTGGGGCCGGGCGGCGGCAGCGGGAGCGGGCGGCGGGCGTCGAGCCAGCGGCTGAACAGCACCGCGCCGACCACCAGCAGGCCGGAGCAGGCCGCGCCGATCAGCAGGCCGCCGATGACCGGGCGGTCCTCCTCCTCGGCGAGGTTCAGGGCGATCTCCTCCAGGACGAGCAGCCCGAGGACGCCGACCAGGACGGCCGTCTCGCGCGGGCGGGGGAGGATCCGGGGCGTCGTCAAGGGGAACCTCTTCCTCGGCGGGGGGCCGGGGGTCGGGGGCGGGTGCGGCGACTCGCCTTCCGTTTCCGTACCGGCGACTCACCTTCCGTACAACGGCGGCGGGCGGCCCGGGGTACGCCTGGACGGCCAGGTGGTGACGGTGGTGCGTACCGGATTGACGGAACGTCAAAAACTCAACAACAGGCCGGAGTTCGGGCGGAGGGCCGCAATGGTGCCGGCTCGGGACTCGGCGGCTCGGGACTCGGCGGTGCGGGGGCGGAAGCGGGCGTCGAGCGGGTCGGGGCCCGGGCGGTCCGGAGCGGCGCGGTCCACCGGAGCGGTGCGGACGTCGACGGGTGGGGCTCACCTTCGGAACTGCCGACAGCATAGCCCGGACATGCCAACTTCGACACCCTTGTCGAAGTTGGCATGCGGAGCGGCCAACTCCCCTACCGGCCTTGGATGATCCACCAGGGCGCGGCAGGCGCGCATGGTGCCCGGAACCACTCGTGGGGCATCGGGGCGGGCGGCTTGAATCGCCCTACCGAACGAACGGGACCGAGCGGGGACGGTGGGGCGACATGGATCTGAACACGGTGGCCGAACTGCGGGACGCCCGCCTCGGCGGCGCCTGGCGGCCCGGCGACGCCTGGCTCGGCGGCGGGACGTACCTGTTCTCCGAACCGCAGCCGCACATCCGCCGGCTGATCGACCTCGGCCGGATGGGCTGGCAGCCGCTCACCCGCACCCCGGACGGCGGCCTGGAGATCGCCGCGACCTGCACCGTCGCCGAGCTCTCCCGGTACGGCCGGCAGGAGGCCGACTGGACGGCCGCGCCGCTGGTCGAGCAGTGCTGCCGGGCCTTCCTGGCCTCCTGGAAGATCTGGAACGCGGCCACCGTCGGCGGCAACCTGTGCAACGCCCTGCCGGCCGGCCCGATGATCTCGCTCACCGCCGCCCTGGACGGCGTCTGCCTGCTGCGCGCCCCCTCCGGCGAGTACCGCCGCGTCCCGGTGGCGCGCTTCGTCACCGGCGCCGGACGGAAGGACCTGCTCCCCGGCGAACTGCTGCGCTCGATCACCCTGCCGGCCCGCGCCCTGGCCGGCCGGACGGCCTTCCGGCAGGCCTCGCTGTACGGGCTGGGCCGCTCCGCCGCCCTGCTGATCGGCACCCTGGACCCGCTGGACGGCTCGCTCACCCTGACCGTCACCGCCGCGACCGTACGCCCGTTCCGGTTCTGGTTCCCGCCCGCCCCGAACGCGGCCGCCGTCGCGGAGGCGCTGCGGGAGGGCATCCGGCCGGAGGAGTACTTCGACGACATCCACGGGCTGCCCGCCTGGCGGCGACACCTGACCTTCCGCTTCGCCGAGCAGATCCGGCAGGAGCTCGGCCCGCAGAACCAGTTGGAGGAGGCAGCGCGATGAGCTTCGCGATGCACGTCAACGGCCGTCCGACCGACGCCGAACCGCGCCCCGGCCAGTGCCTGCGCACCTATCTGCGCGAGCGCGGCTGGTTCGGGGTGAAGAAGGGCTGCGACGCGGGCGACTGCGGCGCCTGCACCGTCCAGGTCGACGGCGCCCCGGTGCACAGCTGCCTCTACCCGGCGGCCCGCGCCGACGGCCGGTCCGTCACCACCGTGGAGGGCCTGGCCGGCCCGGACGGCGAACTGCACCCGATGCAGCAGCGCTTCCTGGACGCCCAGGGCTTCCAGTGCGGCTTCTGCACGGCCGGCTTCCTGATGACCACCACCGCCCTCGACGCCGAGCAACGTGCTGACCTGCCAAGGGCGTTGAAGGGCAACCTGTGCCGCTGCACCGGCTACCGGGCGATCGAGGACGCGATCGCCGGCGTCCGCCACACCGAGGAGCCCGACCCCGGTCACGCGGTCGGCCGCAACCTGGGCGCCCCGGCCGGCCCGCAGGTGGTCACCGGCACCGCCCGCTACACCTTCGACCTCGACGTGCCCGGCCTGCTGCACCTGAAGCTGCTGCGCTCCCCGCACCCGCACGCCCGGATCACGGCGATCGACACCGCCGCCGCCCTGCGCGTCCCCGGCGTGCACGCCGTGTTCACCCACCACGACGCGCCCGATCGGCTGTACTCCTCGGCCCGGCACGAGCACCCCACCGAGGACCCGGACGACACCCGGGTGCTGGACGACGTGGTGCGCTTCGTCGGCCAGCGGGTCGCCGCCGTGGTCGCCGACACCGAGGCCGCCGCCGAGGAGGGCTGCCGGCGGATCGTGGTCGAGTACGAGCAACTCCCGTACGTGCTGGACCCGGAGGAGGCGATGGCCGCCGGCGCGCCGGTGCTGCACCCCAAGGGGCCGGAGTCCCGGATCGCCCGCCCGGAGAACAACGTCTGCGGTGAGGTGCACGGCGAACTCGGCAGCGTGGCCGAGGGGTTCGCCGAGGCCGACCTGGTGTACGAGGAGACCTTCCGCACCCAGCGGGTCCAGCACGCCAGCCTGGAGACCCACGGCTGCGTCGTCCACTTCGAGGAGGACGGACGGCTGGTGGTCCGCTCCAGCACCCAGGTCCCCTTCCTCACCCGGCGCGCCCTGTGCGCCCTGTACGACCTGCCCGAGGAGCGGATCCGGGTGGTGGCCGGCCGGGTCGGCGGCGGCTTCGGCGGCAAGCAGGAGATGCTCACCGAGGACATCGCGGTGCTCGCCGCGCTGCGCCTGCGCCGCCCGGTGAAGCTGGAGTTCACCCGGGCCGAGCAGTTCTTCGGCGCCACCACCCGGCACCCGTTCACCATCACCGTCAAGGCGGGCGCGAAGGCCGACGGAACGCTGACCGCGCTGCAGTTCCGGGTGGTGGCGAACACCGGGGCGTACGGCAACCACGGCCCGGCGGTGATGTTCCACAGCGTCGGCGAGTCGATGGGCGTCTACCGGGTGCCGCACAAGAAGGTCGACGCGTACTCGGTGTACACCAACGGCGTCCCGGCCGGCGCCTTCCGCGGCTACGGCCTGGGGCAGGTGACCTTCGCCGTCGAGTCCGCGATGGACGAACTCGCCCGCCGGCTCGGCCTCGACCCGCTGGAGTTCCGGGAGCGCAACGTGATCGGCCCCGGCGAGCCGATGCACAGCCCCGGCGGCGAGGAGGAGGACCTGCACATCGCCAGCTACGGCCTGGACCAGTGCCTCCAGGTGGTGCGCGACGCCCTCGCGGACGACCGCAGCGCCGCCGACGCGCCCGAGGGCTGGCTGGTCGGCCAGGGCTTCGCGATGGCGATGATCGCCACCGGCCCGCCCGGCGGCCACTTCGCCGACGCCACGGTGACGCTGCTGGCGGACGGCACGTACGACCTGGCCGTGGGCACCGCCGAGTTCGGCAACGGCACCACCACCGTGCACCGGCAGATCGCGGCCGGCGCGCTCGGCACCACCGTGGACCGGATCACCGTCCGGCAGTCCGACACCGACGTGGTCCGGCACGACACCGGCGCCTTCGGCTCGGCGGGCACCGTGGTCGCGGGCAAGGCGGTGCTGCGGGCCGCCGACGCGCTCGCCGAGCGGCTCACCGCCTTCGCCGCCGAGCACGCCCGCAGCCCGCGCGCCCTGGTGCGGCTCGGCGCGGAGGCGGTGGAGTGCGAGGGGCGGGGCGTCCCGCTGAAGGAGCTGCACGAGGTGGCGCGCGAGCGCGGGGTGGAGCTGTCGGCCGCCGGGCACTGGGGCGGCTCGCCGCGGTCGGTGGCCTTCAACTCGCAGTGGTTCCGGATCGCCGTCGACCCCGACACCGGGGAGATCCGGATCCTGCGCAGCGTCCACGGCGCCGACGCCGGGCGGGTGATGAACCCGATGCAGTGCCGCGGCCAGGTCGAGGGCGGGGTCGCCCAGGCGCTCGGCGCCACCCTGTTCGAACAGGTGCTGCTGGACGAGCGGGGGGAGGTCAGCACCGCGGCCTTCCGCCGCTACCGGCTGCCGGCGTTCGCCGACGTGCCGCGCACCGAGGTGCACTTCAGCACCACCTCGGACGCGATCGGCCCGCTCGGGGCCAAGTCGATGAGCGAGAGCCCGTTCAACCCGGTCGCCCCCGCCTTCGCCAACGCGCTGCGCGACGCCACCGGCATCCGCTTCACCGACCCGCCGTTCCTGCGCGACCGGGTCTGGCAGGCGCTGGCCGAGCGGGGGCGGTGACGGCGGAGCCACGGTGACGGCGGACTCGCGGTGACGGTGTCGCCACGCAGGGTGGGGGAGCCGTCCGGGCCGGCGGTGGTCCAGAGTGGTAGGGGAGGCCGGGACCGATGGGACTCACCAGTCACAAGCTGCTGGCGCTGGCGGCACTGCTCGCCGGGTTCACGGTGCTCGGCACGCTCTGGGTCTGGCCCCGGCTGGCGGTCCGCGGCTGGCCCGCGGTGTTCCTGCGGCTCGGCACCGTCCTGGTCACCCAGCTGGCGCTGCTCGGCACGCTCGGGCTGGCCGTCAACGACCACTTCGGTTTCTACAGCAGCTGGTCCGACCTGCTCGGGCACGAGCGCGGCGCCGCCGTCATCCAGGGGGCCGGGGCCACCCCGGGCCGCAACCCGGGAACGCCCGGGACTCCAGCCGGTACGCCGGACGGCACCCCGGCCGGGGTGCAGGTGCTCGGCACGGCCGAGATCACCGGCGCGGGCCCGGGCGGCCACGACCCCCTCCGGGCCGGGCGGCTCGACCGGGTCCGGCTGCCCGGCGCCACCACCGGACTGAGCACCGACGGCTACGTCTACCTGCCGCCGCAGTACTTCCAGCCCGGCTACCAGGGCAAGCGCTTCCCGGCCGTCCTGGTGCTGACCGGCTTCCCCGGCGACGCCGCCAACCTGGTCACCAAACTGCGCTACCCGGCCACCGAGCTGGCCCTGCTGGGCCGGGGCACCGTGAAGCCGACCGTCCTGGTGCTGATGCGGCCCTCGCCGACCATGCCCCGGGACACCGAGTGCGAGGACGTCCCGCGCGGCCCGCAGGCGCAGAGCTACTACGCGGTGGACGTGCCCGCCGACCTCAGGGCCGGCTACCGGGTACTCGACGGCCCGCGCAGCCTCGGCGTGATGGGCGACTCCACCGGCGGCTACTGCGCCGTCAAGCTCGGCATGGTGCACCCGGACACCTTCCCGGTGGCGGTCTCGCTCTCCGGCTACTTCAAGGCGGCCGACGACGTGACCACCGGCGACCTCTTCGGCGGCAACCCGCAACGCCGGGACGAGGCCGACCTGAACTGGCGGCTGGCCCACCTGCCGGTGCCCGCGCTCGCGGTGCTGCTCGCCGACAGCAAGGAGGACGGCAGCACCTACGCCGACTCCTCCGCCTTCGCGGCGGCGGCCCGTCCGCCGCTGGTGGTGGCCCAGGCCACGGTCGACCGCGGCGGGCACAACTTCACCACCTGGAACCGGCTGATCCCGCCCTCACTGGGCTGGCTCGGCGCGCACCTGCCGGGCGCCTCATAGCCCGCTCACGGCCCGCGACATGGCACCCGCCGCCCCGGCGGGGTGCGCCGGGGCGGCGGGGCGTTCGAAGGGCGCTGCCGGGCCCGCCGGCCTCAGCGGGCCAGCAGCGGCAGCGGTGCGCCCGTGCGGGCGGTCAGCTCCAGCCGGGTCAGCAGCGCCGACGGCGAGACCTCGACCACCCGGCAGCCGGCCCGGTGCCGGCAGTACCGGGCGACGGAGGTGCCGCGCAGCCGCTCGAAGCGGCGCGGGGTGGCCGCGCCGAGGACGAGCAGGTCGTCCGGCCCGGTGACGGCGGCGACCAGCGCGGGCCCCGGTTCGGCGTTCACCACCAGCGGGTGGATGACCAGGCCGGACGGGTAGCCGCCGTAGGCCTGCTCGAAGGCGATGTCCAGCCGCCGCCGGGCGGCGTGCTCCAGCTCGGACAGCGGGCGCAGCCCGTCCTTGTCGTGCGTCGTCCAGGCGGCGACCGGGACCAGCACGGCGCCGAGCCGGGCGGCCTCGCCGACGGAGTGGTAGAGGGCGGCCAGACTGCTCAGGGACCCGCTCAGGCCGACGATCACCCGGGTCGTGCCGGCCGTGGTCTCGGCTGTCGTGTCGGTCATGGCCGTTCGCCTCCGTCTCTCCGGCAGCCCACTCCGGTCGAGTTCCGCTTCCGCCGGTTCGGTGCTCCTTGGCTCCTTGCTCCGGATGACTCCAGTGAACCCCGGAACCGTCCGGTCCGTACCGCTGCTGACACCTCCATGACGCGGGTCGCACACATCTTGACGGCCTCCTGACAGCGGCCCGTCCGGCGTGGCCGGCCCGGTTCCGGTCGTGCTCGGCCCGGTCCCGGTCAGCCCAGTCCCGGTACGAACTCGATCAGCAGGTCGATCGCCTTGATGCCGAGGAACGGCAGGATCAGCCCGCCCAGCCCGTACACCCGCAGGTTGCGGCGGAGCAGGTCGGTCGCGGAGGAGGGCTGGTAGCGCACGCCGCGCAGGGCGAGCGGGATCAGCGCGACGATGATCAGCGCGTTGAAGATGATCGCGGAGGCGATCGCGGACTGCGGGCTGTGCAGGCCCATGATGTTGAGGTGGTGCAGTCCGGGGTAGGCGTGGGCGAACATCGCGGGGATGATCGCGAAGAACTTGGCCACGTCGTTGGTGATCGAGAAGGTGGTCAACGCGCCCCGGGTGATGAGGAGTTGCTTGCCGACCCGGACGATGTCGATCAGCTTCGCCGGGTTGGAGTCGAGGTCGACCATGTTGCCGGCCTCCTTGGCGGCCGGGGTGCCGGAGTTCATCGCCACGCCGACGTCGGCCTGGGCGAGCGCGGGGGCGTCGTTGGTGCCGTCGCCGGTCATCGCGACCATGTTCCCGGCGGCCTGTTCGCGCTTGAGGTGGGCGAGCTTGTCCTCGGGGGTGGCCTCGGCCAGGAAGTCGTCCACCCCGGCCTCCTCGGCGATCGCCTTGGCGGTCAGCGGGTTGTCGCCGGTGACCATGACGGTGCGGATGCCCATCCGGCGCAGTTCGGCGAAGCGTTCGGCGATGCCCTCCTTGATCACGTCCTTGAGCTCGACCACGCCGAGCGCGCGGGCGCCGTGCCGGTCGTGCACGGCGACCAGCAGCGGGGTGCCGCCGGCCTCGGCGATCCGGTCGACCAGCGGCTTGGCCTCCATCGGGATCCGCCCGCCGGAGTCCACCACCCAGCGGGCGACCGCCGCGGCCGCGCCCTTGCGGATCAGGCAGCCGGTGCCGTCCGGCCAGGTGAGGTCGACGCCGCTCATCCGGCTGAGCGCGGTGAACGGGACCGGCCGCTGCTCGCCGAGTTCGCCGGGCGACCTCGGCGGCACCCAGTACTGACGGTTCGTCAGTTCGACCAGTGAGCGCCCCTCCGGGGTCTCGTCCGCGACGGAGGCCAACTGGGCGGCCTCGGCGAGCTGTTCGACGGTGGCGCCGGGAAGCGGGTGCAGGGCGACGGCCCGGCGGTTGCCGTGGGTGATGGTGCCGGTCTTGTCCAGCAGCAGCACGTCCACGTCGCCGGCGGCCTCGACGGCCCGTCCGGACAGGGCGATCACATTGCGCTGGACCAGCCGGTCCATCCCGGCGATGCCGATCGCGGACAGCAGCGCCCCGATGGTGGTCGGGATCAGCGCGACCATCAGCGCCACCAGCACGATGGTGGTCTGCGGGGCGTGGGCGTAGATCGCCATCGGCTGGAGCGAGACGACGGACAGCAGGAAGACGATGGTGAGCGAGGCCAGCAGGATGTTGAGCGCGATCTCGTTCGGGGTCTTCTGCCGGTTGGCGCCCTCGACCAGGGCGATCATCCGGTCCACGAAGCTCTGTCCGGGGCGCGAGGTGACCCGGACGATCAGGTGGTCGGAGAGCACCTTGGTGCCGCCGGTGACGGCGGTGCGGTCGCCGCCGGACTCGCGGATGACCGGCGCGGACTCGCCGGTGATCGCGGACTCGTCCACGCTGGCGACGCCCTCGACCACCTCGCCGTCCTGCGGGATGGCCTCCCCGGCCGGCACCAGCACGATGTCGTGCAGCATCAACTCCTCGGCGGGCAGCACCTCGTGGCGGTGGTCGGGGGTGCCGACCCGCCAGTGCAGCAGCCGTCGGGCCGTCATGCCCGCCTGGGCGCGCCGCAGCGACTCGGCCTGCGCCTTGCCGCGCGCCTCGGCGACGGCCTCGGCGAGGTTGGCGAACAGGACGGTCAGCCACAGCCAGAAGGAGATCACCCAGGCGAAGACGCTCGGGTGCAGCACGGCGCTGATGGTGGTGAGCGCCGAACCGGTCTCGACCACCATCATCACGGGGTTGCGCACCAGGGTGCGCGGGTCGAGTTTGCGGACGGCGGCGGGCAGGGCCTCGGCCAGCTGGCGCCGGGTGATCAGCGTGCGCCGGCCCCGGGGCGAGGACGGCCGGTGGCTCGGGTGGTGGCCCGGGTCGGGCTCGGGGGGCTGCGCGGGACCGGGGCCCGGGCGTCGGAACCAGTCGGTTCGGGGTGCGGTGGCATCCGGTGTGGTGAGGGCCGAACGGCGCATCGTCTCGGGGGACCTTCCGGGCCGCCCCTGGCTCGGCCTCTCGGCGGCGGGGCGACGGACTCGGTGGCGACGGGGACGGGCCACAGCCCACCACCGGATTCCCGGGCGCCATGCGGGTCTTGACGCGGGCTTGGCGGACGGACGCCGATTCTTGACAGCTCCCTGACACTGAGCGGTGAACCGGCTCCGACCTGCACGAACGAACATTCGCACCGATGGGATGGGAGGCATGTCAGGAAGTCGTCAAGGTACGCCCCCGATGCGTAGGCCGTGCGTCAAGGCCGGGTGCGGTCGGCCCCCGGAGGGTCTCCACTGGTGGGTGAGGTCGCCGGTCCCCGACGGCCCGCCCCACCCGAGCCCGACCCCGAGGAGCCCGCCGTGACCACCGTCACCGCCGTCATCGACATCGACCAGCCGGGCCGGCCCAGCCGTTCGGCCCGGCCGTTGGGACGGCCCGTCCGCCTGGTGCCCGCGACCGCGTACCAGGACCAGCCGGAGCCGCCCGAACAGGCCGAGGTCCAGGACCCGACCGACCGGGCCCGGACCCGCCCGGCGAACTGCCGGTTCGCGATGCACTTCGAGGACTGACCCCGCCGCCACGCCCCGTCCGACCACCCGTAGGAGCATCCGACATGACCCAGCTCTTCGCCCCGCCCGTCCCCTCCGCCCCGGCGGCCGTTCCTGCGTCCGGCCCCGGGACCGCCCCCGCGTCCGCCCCCGCCGACGTGCTCGGCGGCCCCTGGCCGGCCTCGGCGCGGCCCGGCCCGGGCGGCGAGGTGCTGGTCGGCGGAGTGGGCCTGGCGGAGGCGGCCGAGCGGTTCGGCACCCCGCTGTACGTGCTGGACGAGGGCGAGGTGCGCAGCCGCGCCCGGGCCTACCGGCGGGCGCTGCCGCACGCCGAGGTGCTCTACGCGGCCAAGGCCTTCCTGTGCAGCGCGATGGCCGACTGGGTGGCCGAGGAGGGGCTGGGCCTGGACGTCTGCTCGGCCGGGGAGCTGTGGCTGGCGGTCTCGGCCGGCTTCCCGGCCCAGCGGATCCTGCTGCACGGCAACGCCAAGTCCCCGGAGGAGCTGCGGCTGGCGCGGCGCCTGCGGGTCGGCCGGATCGTGATCGACGGCCCGGCGGAGATCGCCCGGCTGGCGGCGCTGGTGGCCGCCGACACCCCGCAGAAGGTGCTGGTCCGGGTGGTGCCCGGGATCGCCGCCGGCCACCACGCGGCGGTGCGGACCGGGGTCGGCGGGCAGAAGTTCGGCTTCCCGATCGAGGGCGGCGACGCGGCCGACGCGATCGCCCGGGTACTCGACCAGCCCGGGCTCGAACTCGCCGGGCTGCACTGCCACCTGGGCTCGCAGATCACCTCGATCGAGCCCTACCTCCAGGCGGTGGACGCGCTGGTGCGGCTGCTCGCCGAGGTGCGCGAACGGCACGACGTGGAACTGCCCGAGCTCGACCTCGGCGGCGGCCACGGCATCCGCTACCTGCCCGGGGACGAGGAGTTGGACCTGGCCGAGTTCGCGGTCCGGGTCACCGACCGGCTGGCGGTGCGCTGCGCCGAGACCGGGCTGGAGGTGCCGCGGCTGATCGTCGAACCCGGCCGGGCGGTGGCCGGCCCGGCCGCGGTGGCGGTGTACCGGGTGCTGTCGGTCAAGCACACGGCGGACGGCCGCTGCTTCGCCGCCGTGGACGGCGGGATGAGCGACAACCCGCGCCCGGCGCTGTACGGATCGCCGTACAGCGTGCGGCTGGTGGGCCGCCGCTCGGACGCGGGCGCGATGCGGGTGGACGTGGTCGGCCGGCACTGCGAGGCCGGGGACGTCCTGGTCCGGGACGCGGTGCTGCCCGCCGACCTGCGCCCGGGCGACCTGCTGGCGGTGCCCGCGGCCGGTGCGTACCAGCTGTCGATGGCCTCCGGCTACAACCTGGTCGGGCGTCCGGCGGTGGCGGCGGTCAAGGACGGCCGGGCCCGGCTGCTGATCCGGCGGGAGACGGTCGACGACTTCCGGCTGCGCGAGGTCGGCCGCTGAGGTAGCGAGCCCGGCCCCGCCCCGCCGGGTGTCGGCGGGGCGGGGCAGCGGGTCAGGGGCGCGCGGGTTCCGGGGTCACCCCGTGCGGGCGGCGGTGACCAGGTCGGGCAGTAGTGCGGCCGCGTTCGGCGTGCCGAGGCCGGTGACCGGGTCCCAGCCGGTGGTGGCGGGGTAGCCCGGCACGGTCGGGTCGGTGGTGTTGTTGCCGAGGGTCACGTCGTTGAAGTCGGCCGCGTACGTGGCCGGGTCCGCGGCGAGCTTGTACAGCGGCGGCGGCGCGGCCTCAACGGTCCGTCGCCCACCGTTTCCCCGTGCGTCCGTCCCTCGGTGTTCGTCGGCCGCTGCTACAAGAGCCTTTCGCCTGAGCACAGTTGGGTGGGACGTCGACCGGGCCGACTTCTCACCCAACTCTTGTCATCCGGTGGCGGCCGGACAGCCCGCGTCGGCGATCACGTAGTAGCCGGGGGAGGTCTCCTCCAGGGTGTGGATGGTGAAGACGTTCCACAGGCCCATGTTCTGCTCCGAGCCGTCGGCGTACGTGTAGCCGCCGCTCTGGTGGGCGCGGCCGGCCGTGGTCTGCTGGTAGTTGTTCGCGGTGTAGCAGCTCGGGGCGGCGCCCGTCGTGGTGGCGTCGACCACGGCCGAGCGGGCGCCCTCGGTGCCGGAGGAGTCGACGGCGGCGACGGTGTAGCCGTACGAGGTGCCGGCGGCCAGGCCGGTGTCGGTGTAGGCGGTGCCGGTCACGGCAGCGGAGTCGACCCGCGCGCCGTTGCGGTAGACGTCGTAGGAGACCGCGCCGGTGACGGCGGTCCAGGAGAGCGAGACCGAGCCGGTCGTGCTGCCGGTGACGGCGAGTCCGGTCGGGGCGGGCAGCCCGCCGCCGGTGACGGGGGCGGCGAGGCCCCAGAACCGGGCGGTGTAGTAGCTGGAGCAGATGGTGTCGAGGAAGTACGCGCCGGTGCTGCCGCACTGGTCGGGGCCGGATCCGGGGTGGACCGCGAGGCCGTGGCCCATGCCGGAGACGGAGTACAGCTCGACGGCCGGGGCGCCGGTGGCGTCGGCGTAGGTGGTCAGGGTGGTGCCGCCGGGCAGGCTCTGGGAGCCGGACGGGGTCTGGCCGATGCCCCAGGCGTCGGTCCACTGGTCGCGCAGCTCGGTGCCGTTGACCGCTTGGACGGTGTAGTCGGCGGTGCCCTGCCAGATCGCCACCCGCGGCCACGGACCGGCGTACCCGGGGTCGGAGTTGCGGACCTTGTCGCCCCACTGGGCCGGGGTGAGGTTCTGACTGCCGCTCTGGCAGCCGGAGGCGGCGCCCTGGGTGGTGGCGCACTGGGTGGGCAGGCCGGAGTCGACGGCGCCGCCGGCGAAGACGTCGGGGTAGTCGGCCAGCAGGTCCGCGGCCAGGCCGCCGCCCGCGGACAGGCCGGTGACGAACACCCGGTGCGGGTCGGAGCCGTAGAGCGCCTCCGCCTTCTCCACCATCTGCACGACGGACGCGGCCTCGCCGTTGCCTCGGGTGTCCTTGCCGGAGTCGAACCAACTGAAGCAGGACAGCGGGTTGTTGGCCGAGCTCGTCTGCGGGAGGACCACGGCGAAGCGGTAGGCGTCCGCGAACTTGGGCCAGCCGGATCCGCCGTAGTAGTCGCTCGCGGTCTGGGTGCAGCCGTGCAGGGCGACCACCAGCGGCGCCCCGGCGGGCAGGCCGGCCGGCAGGTAGCTGTACATCGCGAGGTTGCCGGGGTTCGAGCCGAACCCGGTCACCTGCTGGAAGGTCCCGCTGTCGGCGGCGGTGGCACTGGCGGCGGCGGGACTGGCCGCGGCGGGAGTGGCGGCTGTGGCGAGGCCGAGAACGGCGACGACGGCGACGGCAACGGCGAGGAGCAGGGCGAGTACGCGCCTGCGCACGGGTTCGGACATGGTGGGGCTCCCAGGGCGAGATCGGTGCCGTGAAGCATGGGCGCAGCCACCGACGGCGGACATGGCACGGAACCCCACCCCGCCCCACCCCGCCCTGTGCCCGGCCCCCATCGTCAAACGGCTCCGGGTCACGGCGGCCGGTAACGGAACGGTTGCGGTGGTCGGGATCGGTGGGTGCGGGGCTTGACGGGGTGGGGAGTGCGGGCGTTTGCTGTGTCCCGCTCGTGCGAATGTGTTTGGTTCTGGTTTGTTTTGTGGTTTTGAACGTTCAAACCCGCGCTCAGGCCCGCCCGCGACCGTCGAGCAGACCCCCACCCTCGTGCTCGTCCCTGCCCAGCGCCACCCCACCGGGAGGAATGCAATGTCACACCTTTCCCGTCGCGATCTGCTCCGCGCCTCCGGAGCCGGCCTGCTCGCCCTCGCGGCCGGCGGCAGCCTCGCGGCCTGCGGCGGCTCCGGATCGGGCGGCGGCTCCGGCGGGGACGCCGACACCGGGACGATCACCGTGTGGTCCTGGGCCACGGCCGCCGCCGCGCTGCGCGCCGTCGTCCCGGCCTTCGAGAAGGACAACCCGGGCATCAAGGTGGACGTCCAGGACATCGGCAACCCCGCCATCTGGGACAAGATCACCGTCGGTCTGGCGGCCGGCGGCCAGGGCCTCGGCGACGTCCTGCACATCGGCTGCGACTACCTGCCCGGCTACCTGGAGAAGTTCCCCGGCGGCCTCGCCGACCTCTCCGCCTTCGGCGCCGACGCCCACAAGGACAAGTTCGCCAAGGGCCTGTGGCCGGTCGTCACCGGCAAGGACGGCCACGTCTACGCGCTGCCCTGGGAGGTCAACCCGCTCGGCTTCTTCTACCGCAAGGACTACTTCGACAAGGCCGGCCTCGACCCCACCACCTTCGCCACCTGGGACGACCTGATCGCCACCGCCGACCGCTTCAAGGCCGCCAACCCCGGCATCTCGCTGATCGGCATCAACAAGGCCGCCAACCCCGACCCCGACCTGGACTTCGTGCAGAACCTGATGCAGCTCCAGGGCGCCTTCTACTTCGACCTCCAGAACCGGATCACCCTCGGCTCCGAGCCCGCCGTCCGCGCCATGACCATCCTCAAGCACCTGGACGACGCCGGACTGGTCGCCGACGCGCCGGGCAGCCAGGGCTGGGCCACCCTGATGAAGGCCGGCAAGCTCGCCGTCGCCCCGATGCCCGCCTGGGCGGCCCACTACCTGGAGGCCAAGTTCCCCGACCAGAGCGGCGACTGGCGCCTCGCCAAGCCGCCGGCCGTCACCCCCGGCGGCCGGCGCACCGCCCTGGTGAACTCCACCCACCTCACGGTCTCCGCCTCCAGCCCGCGCCGCCGCGCCGCCTGGAAGTTCGTCGAGTACGCGCTCACCCGCCCCGCCTCGGTGAACGCCATGTTCAACGGCGGCGGCGTCTTCCCCGCGCTGCTCGACGCCTACTCCGACCCGATGTACGCCAAGCCCAGCGACTACTACGGCGGCCAGTCCCCGCTGAAGACCTTCGCCGAACTGGCCACCGACGGCGGCGACCCGACCAACTTCTCCAGCGACTACGCCCGCGCCCTCAAGCTCGCCGGCGACGCCCAGACCAAGGTCTTCCTCAAGGGCGGCGACCCCGCCACCGTCCTCCAGGACGCCGCCAAGCAGCTCGCCCAGCAGAGCGGACGCACCATCGCATGACCGCCACCGCCCCGCCCCCCGTCCTCACCGGGCCGGCCCGCCCCGCCGGACGCGCCGAGCGCGCCCACCGCCGGGCCCGGCTGCGCCGCACCGCCCTGCCGTACCTGCTGCTCGCCCCGGCCCTGATCACCTTCGGCGTGTTCAAGGCCTACCCGATCGTCGAGTCGCTGCTGCTCTCCTTCAGTACCGGCTCCGGCACCGCCACCCGCGCCGCCGGCCTCGCCAACTACCGCCGCCTGCTGGACGATCCGCTGTTCTGGACGGCGCTGCGCAACACCGGCGAGATCCTCGTCGTGCAGGTCCCGCTGATGCTCGGCCTGGCGCTGCTGATGGCCGTCGGCATCAACTCCGTGCTGGTGCGCTGGCGGGCGGTCTGGCGGCTGGGCGTCTTCATGCCCGCCGTCACCGGCCTGGTCGCCACCGGCGTGATCTTCGCCTTCCTGCTCAAGCGCGACGACGGCGCCGTCAACTGGCTGCTGAACGCCGTCGGCCTGCCCACCGTCGACTGGCTGGGGCAGCCGTTCTGGGCCCGGATGTCCGTCGTCCTGGTGCTGACCTGGCACTACACCGGCTACAACGCCGTCATCTACCTGGCCGGCCTGCAGTCCATCCCCAAGGAGCTGTACGAGGCCGCGATGGTCGACGGCGCCGGACCGGTCCGCCGCTTCACCGCCGTCACCGTCCCCGCGCTGCGCCCGGTGCTGCTGTTCACCGTCGTGCTCTCCACCATCGGCACCCTCCAACTCTTCGACGAGCCGTACGTGTTGACCGGCGGCGGCCCGGACAACGCCACCCTGACCGTCTCCATGTACCTGTACCAGAACGGCTTCCGCTACTTCGACTTCGGCTACGCCTCCGCCATCGCCTACGCGCTCACCCTGCTGGTGGCCGTGCTCGGCGCGGTCCAGATGCGCCTGATGGGGGAGAAGGACCGATGAACCGACAAGGACCCGGGCGGCTGAGGAAGCTCCGCGGCTGGCCGCTCACCTTCCTCCTGGCCGGCCTCACCGGCCTCTCCATCGCTCCCTTCTACTGGCTGCTGATCTCCATCACCCGCAAGGACACCGAGATCTTCGACTGGCCGCCGCACCTGCTGCCCGGCGGCGGCCTCGGCGAGAACCTGCACCGGCTGGACCAGCGGATCGGGTTGCTCCGGGTGCTCGGCAACTCCCTGCTGGTGGCCGGGATCCAGACCGCCGGCGCCCTGGTGGTCGCGCTGCTGGCCGGCTACGCCTTCGCCAAGTTCCGCTTCCGCGGCCGCACCCTGCTGTTCGCGCTGCTGCTCTCCACCCTCGTGGTGCCCGAACAGGTCATGCTGGTACCGCTGTTCAAGATGATGATGAGCTTCGGTCTGCTCGACTCCTACCAGGCGATCATCCTGCCCGGCCTGTGCGTGCCCTTCGCGATCTTCCTGATGCGCCAGTCGCTGAGCAGTCTGCCCGACGAACTCCTGGACGCCGCACGGGTGGACGGCGCGGGCGAGTTCCGGGTGCTGTGGAGCGTCGTCGTCCCGGTGATGCGGCCGGTGCTCGCCGCGCTCTCGATCTTCCTCTTCCTGGGCTCCTGGAACCAGTTCGTCTGGCCGCTGATCGCCCTGCGCAGCCCGGACATGCACACCCTCCCGGTCGCCCTGGCGACCCTGTACGGCAACCAGGCCACCACCGACTACGGCGCGATCCTCTCCGGCACCGCGCTGTCCACCCTGCCGCTGATGGTCCTCTTCCTGGTCCTCCAACGGCAGTTCATCTCCGGCCTGTTGGCCGGCGCCACGAAAGGCTGAGCCGCATGACCGAGACGACCGGGCCGACCCGGCAGACCGGAACGGCTTCCCCCGAGCCCGACCTCTGGGAGCCGCACGCCCCCGCCGCCGGAACCCTGCGCCCACTGCCCGCCCAGGGCCTGGACCTGCGGGTGAGCGGCACCGCCAGCGCCCGCCAACTCGCCGACGGCGTGGTCGAGGTGACCGCCGAGGGCCCGGCCGCCGTCCGGATCGAATGGCGGGTGCCCTGCGTGGACGCCACCTCCTTCTGGACCCCGGAACCGCGCGGCACCGGCTGGCTGCCCGCCGCCTGGAGCGCCCCGCGCCGCACCGGCCTCGCCGCCGGCGCCCCGATCGCCGCGCTGGTCGGCACCGGGGACGCCGCGCTCTGCGCCTTCGCGGCCGAGCAGGTCGAGGTGCTGGCCGGCGCCGGAGTGGTCGAGGAGACCGGCGAGTTCCGGTTCTGGGCCCAGGCCGAGGGCCGGCTCACCGTCCGCATCGACACCTCGGGCCGGCACTACGCCCGCTGCCTCGCCGACCTCACCGCCTGGTGGGGCGAGGGCCGCACCGCCGTCATCCCGGACGCCGCCCGCCGCCCCGCCTACTCCACCTGGTACTCGATGCACCAGGGCGTCTCGCCTGAGCGGATCGAGACCCAGGCCGCGCTCGGCAAGGACCTCGGCCTGGACGTGATCATCGTCGACGACGGCTGGATGACCGCCGACCGCACCCGCGGCTACGCCCACTGCGGCGACTGGGAGCCCGTCTCGCTGCCCGACACCGCCGAGCACGTCAAGCGCGTCCACGACCTCGGCGTCCAGTACCTGCTCTGGTACGCGCTGCCGTTCATCGGCAAGGACAGCGCCGCGTTCCGGCAGATCGGCCGGTACGTCCTCGCCGACGCCGCCCACATGGGCGCGATCGTCGCCGACCCGCGCTACCCCGAGGTCCGCGAGTTCCTCACCGGCCGGCTCGCCCGGGCGGTCGAGGAGTGGGGCATGGACGGCCTCAAGGTCGACTTCGTCGACTGGTTCGCCCGCGCCGCCGAGCGCGCGGACGCCCCCCAGCCGGGCCCCGAGGCGGACTGCGCGAGCGTGGCCGAGGGCGTGGAGAAGCTGCTCGCCGCCATCCGCGCCCGGATCACCGCCGCCCACCCGGAGGCGATGGTCGAGCACCGCCAGCCGTACGTCAGCCCCGGCCTGTGGCCGTACGTCACCATGATCCGCGCCACCGACTGCCCGCTCAGCCCGCAGGAGAACCGGCAGCGCACCGTCGACGTGCGGCTGGCCGCCGGGCCGGTGCCGGTGCACGCCGACATGCTGATGTGGCACCCGGCCGAGCCGCCGGAGCAGATCGCCTGCCACCTGATCAACGTGCTGTTCTCGGTGCCGCAGATCTCCGTCGACCTCGCCGCCCAGGACCCCGGGCAGCGCGAGGCGCTCGCCTTCTGGCTGGGCGTCTTCCGTGAGCACCTGGACACCCTGCAGCTCGGCGAACTGCGCCCGAGCCGGCCCGACCTCGGATACCCGCTGGTCACCGCGCTCGGCGCGGGGACGGTCGCGGTCGCCCGGTACGCGGCGCTGCCGGTGGACGCCTCGGCGGCCGACTGGCGCACGCTGCTGGTCGCCAACGCCAACGCCGACCCGGACGTCCGGCTGACCGGCGGCAGCGGGACGGCCGCCGTCACCGTGCAGGACGCCCGGGGGCGTATCGTCCGGCAGGACGAGATCGACCTCGGGCGGACGGACACCGTGCCGGTGCCGCGCGGCGGGCTGCTCACGCTGCGCCGCGGGTAGCCGGGCCGCCGGTGGTCGCCCCGTCCGTGGCCGACGCGTCGGTGGCCACCCGTCAGCACCAGCCCGTCACCCGTGCAGGAGGACCGCATTGACCGAGGGACCGCGCCGGTCGCGCAGCGGCGCCGCCACCATCGAGGAGGTCGCCCGCGCGGCCGGGGTCTCCCGGCAGACCGTCTCCAACGTGCTCAACGCCCCGCACCGGGTCCGTACCGAGACCTTGGAGCGGGTGAGCACGGCGATCCGCGAACTCGGCTACCAGCCCGACCAGTCGGCCCGGTCGCTGCGCAGCGGCGCCCGGCGCACCATCGGCTACCTGGCACCGGTGGACGACCCGCTGGACCCCAACCCGCTGATGGCCGGCTTCCTGGAGGCCCTGGTCGACGCGGCGGGGGAGCGGGGCCAGCGGGTGCTGCTGTTCCGGCCCGCCCCGCCCGCGGCGGACCCGGTCGCGGCCATCGACGAGCTGGTCGCGGCGCGTCAGGTCGACGGACTGGTGCTGGCGGACGTGCTGACCGACGACCCGCGGATCGCCCACGTGGCCCGGCTCGGCGTCCCGTTCGCCAGCTTCGGGCGGACCGGACCGGAGGAGCCGCAGCACTGGGCGGACATCGCCAACGACACGGCGATGGCGGTGGTGGTGCGGCACCTGGCGGCGCGCGGCCACCGCCGGATCGGCTACCTCGGCGCCACCGAGGAGCTGCCCTGGATGGCGGCCCGCCGGGCGGGGTTCCTCGCCGAGACCCGGCGGCTGGGCCTGTCGGCGGCGCCGCTGCCGGACGGTTCCGGCACGGCGGCCGTCCGGGAGCTGCTGCGCGGCCCGGACCGGCCGACCGCCTTCGCGACGGGCAGCGACCTTCTGGCGCTGGACGTCTACGAGGCGGTGCGGGCCGAGGGCCTGGCGGTCGGGCCCGCCGGGGTCGCGGTCACCGGGTTCTACGACACACCGCTGTGCCGGCACCTGCACCCGCCGCTGACCTCGGTCCGGCTGCCGCTGCGGGCGATCGCGGCGGGGCTGATGGCCCGGCTGCTCGGCCAGGTGCACGGCGAGGCGGTGCCGACGACGGGCCTGGAACTGCCCACCGAGCTGGTGGTGCGGGCCAGTTCGGGCTGACGGCTTCCGTAGGTCGGTGCTGCTCGGCCGCGCTCATCACCCTTCCGTCGGTCAGCACTCCTCGGCGGCGACGACCAGCTCGCCGACCAGCCGGGCGGCCGCCTCCCGCTGCTCCGGGGGCAGGGCGTCGTCGGTGACCAGCACGTCCAGCTGGTCCAGGGAGGCGAAGGAGGCCAGGCCGACCGCGTCCCACTTGGTCCGGTCGGCCACCACGACCACCCGGCGCGCGGACTGGATGAAGCAGCGGTTGGTCTCCGCCTCGGCCAGGTTGGGGGTGGTCAGGCCGGTCTCCGCGGACAGGCCGTGGCAGCCCAGGATCAGCACGTTGACGTGCAGCGAGCGGATCGCCTGGTCGGCCACCGGTCCGACCAGTGCGTCCGAGGGCGTCCGGACGCCGCCGGTGCGGATCACCGTGGCGGTGGCGGGCGTGCCGTCCTCGTCGGGCTGCTCCAGCAGCTCGGCGATCCGCAGCGAGTTGGTGACCACGGTGAGGCCCTCGACGGCGCGCAGGTGCCGGGCGACCGCGTAGGTGGTCGTCCCGGCGGCCAGCCCGACCGCCGAGCCGGGCGGCACCAGGGCGGCCGCCGCCCGGGCGATCGCCTCCTTGGCGGGCAGCTCCCAGTGCGCCTTGGTCTCGAACCCGGGCTCGCCGCTGGCCGGCGCCTCGATCCGCACCGCGCCGCCGTGCACCTTCTGCACCAGGCCGCGGCGGGCCAGCGCGTCGAGGTCACGGCGGACGGTCATGTCGGACACGCCCAGGTCCCGGACCAGCTCCGTCACCCGGACCCCGCCGCGGGCGCGGACCTGCTCCAGGATCAGCACGCGGCGCTGTCCGGCGAGCGGTTGGGCGCTGTCAGCCATCGGGGGCCTCCTTCGACCACTTTCGAGGCGTGGTTCTGATGGATAATGTTTGAGATTGTAGCTTTCTGTTGATTCTAGCTTTCCGTTGTTCCCCCTGGCGTCATACAGCCACCACGCTCGCCACGCCACGCCACGCAGAGGAAAGAAGGCCATGGCCGGGACGACCCTGACCCAGCCCACCGCCCGGACCGCGACCACCCTCGCGGACGGACGCCAGCTCATCTACTACGACAGCGGCGCGGCCGTCCCCCGGGACACCGTCGACCGGCGCCCGCTCGACCCCCGCCCCGGCGATCCCTCCGGCGCGGTCGGTCCCGCCGGCCCCGAGGTGCGGCTCGACCCGGCCACCGGCGCCTGGGTCACCGTCGCCGCCCACCGCCAGGCCCGCACCTACCGGCCCCCGGCCGAGGAGTGCCCGCTCTGCCCCTCCCGCGACGGCCGGCTGAGCGAGATCCCGGCCGCCGACTACCAGGTGGCCGTCTTCGAGAACCGCTTCCCCTCGCTCGCCGGACCACCGGCCCCGCTCACCGGGGACGCCGACGGCCTGTGGACCAGCGGCCCCGGCGCCGGACGCTGCGAGGTGGTCTGCTTCACCGCCGACCACGACGCCTCCTTCGCCGACCTCACCCCGGAACGCGCCCGTCTGGTCCTCGACGCCTGGACCGACCGCACCGCCGAACTCTCCGCCCTGCCCGGCGTGCAGCAGGTCTACTGCTTCGAGAACCGCGGCGCCGAGATCGGCGTCACCCTCGCCCACCCGCACGGCCAGATCTACGCCTTCCCCTTCACCACCCCGCGCACCGCCCGGATGGTCGACCGCGCCGCCGAACACCGCGCCGCCACCGACCGCAACCTCTTCGACGACCTGCTCGCCGCCGAACGCGCCCACGGCGAACGGGTGGTGCTCGCCGGGCGGCACTGGACCGCCTTCGTCCCCTTCGCCGCCCGCTGGCCGTACGAGGTCCACCTCTTCCCGCACCGCCGGGTGCCCGACCTGACCGCCCTGGACCCCGCCCAGCGCGACGAACTCCCCGGCCTCTACCTGGAGTTGCTGCGCCGCTTCGACCGCCTCTTCGGCACTCCCGAGGCACCCGGCCGCACCCCGTACATCTCCGCCTGGCACCAGGCCCCCGCCGGCCGGCGCGACGAACTCGCCCTGCACCTGGAGCTGTTCACCATCCGCCGCACCGCCGACAAGCTGAAGTACCTGGCCGGTGTGGAATCCGGCATGGACGCCTTCGTCAACGACGTCACCCCCGAGGACGCGGCCCGCCGGCTGCGGGAGGTCGCCTCATGAGCACGTTCACGGAGCTCTACCACCGCGCGCCGGAGGGGGAGTGGGCCGCCCCCGGGCGGGTGAACCTAATCGGCGAACACACCGACTACAACCTCGGGTTCGTGCTGCCGATCGCCCTGCCGCAGACCACCCGGGTGCAGGCCGCCCGGCGGACGGACGGGCTGCTGCGGCTGTGGTCCGCCCAGGGCGGCGGGCCGGTGACCGAGCTCCGGGTCGACGAGCTCGCGCCCGGTTCGGTCGCCGGCTGGGCCGGCTACCCGGCCGGTGTGGTGTGGGCGCTGCGCGACGCCGGGCACCCGGTCGGCGGGGCGGACATCCGGCTGGACAGCGACGTGCCCAGCGGCGCCGGGCTGTCCTCCTCCGCCGCGCTGGAGTGCGCGGTCGCGGCCGCGTACGACGACCTGTACCGGCTGGGCCTGTCGGCCCCCGAACTGGCGCTGCTGGCCCAGCGGGCCGAGAACGCCTTCGTCGGGGTGCCCTGCGGGATCATGGACCAGATGGCCTCGATGTGCTGCCGCCCCGGTGCCGCGCTCTTCCTGGACAGTCGCGATCTGGCGGTGCGCCAGGTGCCGGTCGACCTCGGGGCGGCGGGGCTGGCACTGCTCGTCCTGGACACCCGGGTCAAGCACGACCTGGGCGACGGCGCCTACGCCGCGCTGCGGGCCGGCTGCGAGAAGGCCGCCGCGCTGCTCGGGCTGCCCGCGCTGCGCTCGCTGCCCGCCGCCGGCCTGCCCGCCGCACTGGAGCGACTCCCGGACGACCTCCGGCCGTTGGTGCGGCACGTGGTGAGCGAGAACGCGCGCGTCGAGGCCGCCGTCGCCGCACTCGACGCCGGCGACCTCGCCGCGCTCGGCCCGATCCTCACCGCCGGGCACGCCTCGCTGCGCGACGACTACCGGGTCTCCTGCCCGGAGACCGACCTCGCCGTCGACGCCGCCCTGGCCGCCGGTGCCCACGGCGCCCGGATGACCGGCGGCGGCTTCGGCGGCTCCGTCATCGCCCTGGTGGACGCCGACGCGGCCGAGCCCGTCGCCGCCGCCGTGACCGCCGCCTTCCGCGCCGCCGGTCACACCGAGCCGCGCACCCTCACCGCCGTACCGGCCGAAGGGGCGCGCCGACTGCGGTGATCCGTCAGGCCCGGTGGGCCGCCGGGCGCTCCGGGGAGGCCTCCGCGAGCGCCCGGGTCACCGCCTCCACCCCGGCCCGCAGCCCGTACACCGGCGTGGCCGGCTGCTGGCGCCAGGAGTCGTCGATGCCGCCCGCGTCCACGGTGTCGAAGCCCAACTCGTCCACCAGGGCGCGCACCACCCGCTTCGCCGCCTCGTCGTCGGAGGCGACCGGCACCGCCAGCCGCCCCGGGGCGCCGGCCGGCAGCGGCCGGTCCAACAGGTCCTGCGCGTAGGTGCCGTTGAACACCTTCACCACCTGGTGGCCGATGTGCTGCTCCGTCCAGCGGCTCTCCGTCAGCCCGTCGTCCTCGATCGCGTCGATCCGGCCGTCGCGCTCCTTCGGGTAGTAGTTGCCGGTGTCGATCACCACCAGCCCGTCGGCGGCGCCGTCGAACAGCCCCTTCGGCAGGTCCGGCACGTTCTTCAACGGCACCGTCACCACCACGACCTGCGCACCCTTGGCCGCCTCGGTGGCCGGCACCGCCGTCGCGCCCGTCTCCTCCGCCAGTGCCCGCAGCGACTCCGGTCCGCGGGAGTTCGCCACCGAGACCTCGTGCCCCAGTGCGGTGAGCCGCCGCGTCAGGTTGCCGCCGATGTTGCCCGCACCGATAATGCCGATCTTCATGGGAAAGCCCTTCACGAGTGCCGCACGGTCCGTCGCCCAGCCCCAACCACGCCGTGATCGCATCTGTTCCCCACCACACCCCGGATTCCCGCCCGCAAGGGTGGTCCCCCGGAACCCCCGGTTGACGACGCCCTGCGCCTACCGCTGTCCCGGGCGGCCAGCTGCTGAACGAGCCCGCCCGGCGTGTTGAATGGCGTCCATGACGGACGGCACCCCACTGCAGCACCTCATCCGCGGCCTCCCCGCCGCCTTTGCCGCGGCCCCGCGCCCGACCGCCCTCGACGCCTGCCCCTGCTGCACCCGGCCCGCCGAACTGAGCGTGCTGCTCCACACACCGCGCGAGCGGCTCACCGCCGACGAGCTGACGTACTACGCGACCTCCGTCCTCAACACCGTCGGTTCGCCCGCCGACTTCCGCTACTTCGCCCCGCGCATCCTCCAGCTCGCGCTGACCACTGAACTCACCGTCCCCGACCTGGAGTCGGTCGGCAACAAGCTCGCCCGGGCGGGCTGGCAGGAGTGGCCGGAGGCCGGCTACCTGCAGCGACTCCTGGACGCCCTCTGGGTGGACGTCCTGCACAACGCCGACGAGTGGTGGGACGCCGAGGCCGTGCTCTGCACCCTCGCGGCAGCAGGAGATCGGGCCCCGGCCGCCTTCACCGGCCGGCTAGCAGAATGGGAACTCCTCGTCGCCCCGGTGGCCGTGGAGCGCCTGTACGAGTTCACCGTGAGCTGCGGCCTCGAACCGCAGAACGCCTTCTGGGACAAGCAGAGTGCCCCGTATCAGGCCTTCGTGGACTGGTTGCGCGGCCCCGGCCTCCAACTCGCCGTGGAGTCTGCCATCCTGCGGGTCGACGACCCTACCCAACTCGAACAACTCATCACCGTCCATGACATTCTGACGACATGATCCACGGCCCGGCGCGACCCCCGTTCGCGCTCGCTGTGGTCCTGCTCGCCATCAAACTGGCCCGACGGCGGTGAAACGGCAACCCCCTGGCGCCGCTTCCGCGTTCGAATCCGGCCTGAGGGCGGCCCGGGCCCTCCCCGGGCCGCCGCACCGTCACTCGAAGCGCGCCGGGTCCCCCGCCCCGCGGCGGACGATCTCCGCCTCGCCGCCCGAGAAGTCGATGACGGTGGTCGGCTCGGTGCCGCAGTCGCCCGAGTCCAGCACGGCGTCCAGCGCGTGGTCCAGCCGTTCCTTGATCTCCCACCCCTGGGTCATCGGCTCCTCCTCGCCGGGGAGGATCAGGGTGCTGGAGACCAGCGGTTCGCCGAGTTCCGCGAGCAGGGCCCGGGTGACGACGTGGTCGGGGATCCGGACCCCGACGGTCTTCTTCTTGGGGTGCAGCAGCCGGCGCGGCACCTCCTTGGTGGCCGGGAGGATGAAGGTGTAGCTGCCCGGCGTCGCGGCCTTGACCGCCCGGAAGACGTAGTTGTCGAGTTGGACGAACTGCCCCAGCTGGGCGAAGTCCTGGCACATCAGGGTGAAGTGGTGGCGGTCGTCGAGGCGTCGGATCGACCGGATCCGTTCCAGCCCGTCGTGGTTGTCCAGGCGGCAGCCGAGGGCGAAACAGGAGTCGGTGGGGTACGCGATCAGGGCGCCGGACCGGACGCTGTCGGCCACGGTGCTGATGGTGCGCGGTTGGGGGGACTCGGGGTGCACGTCGAAGTACTTCGCCATTGGCCGACCCTACGGGATCCCGGGGCGGTACGGGAGCATCCGCGACAAACCACCGCGAACGAGCCCGCGAACGAGCCCGCGAGCGAGCCCGCGAACGAGCCCGCGAACGCGCCCGACCGGACTCTGGCGGACCGCCGGGTCGCGGCGTACGGTCGGGCCCCATGGGTGTCGACCAGGCGCGGGTGAACCGGATCTTCCGGCCCGAGACGTACGCCGACGGCGTGCCGTACGAGCTGTTCCGCGAGCTGCGGGCGCAGGCGCCGGTCTGCTGGGTGGAGGAGCCGGCGGTGGGGGACTGGCCGTCCGGGGTCGGCTACTGGGCGGTGCTGCGGCACGCGGACGTGAAGCAGGTGCTGCGCAGCCCCGACCTGTTCTCCTCGCACCTCGGCGGGACCCAGATCCGGGACCCGGGCACCCCGGCCGACCTGGACTTCGTCCGCACGATGATGCTCAACCAGGACCCGCCGGACCACGCCCGGCTGCGCCGCATCGTGGCCGCGGCGTTCACCCCGCGCGCCCTGGCGGAGCTGGCGGAGGCGGTCGACGGCCGGGCCCGGGAGCTGGTCGAGGCCGTCCGGCCGGACGGCGCCGCCGACTTCACGGCGATCGCCGCCGACCTGCCGGTGTGGACCCTGGCCCGGGTGATGGGGGTGCCCGAGCAGGACCGGGGGCTGCTGCTGGACTGGGCGAACCGGGTGATCGGCTACCAGGACGCCGACTACGCCTTCGCCAGTACGGTCGACCCGGCCGCGCTGACCGACGTCGGCCGCCTCGCCCTCGCGCACCGTCCGACCGCCCGGACCACCCCGGACGGCCGTCCGGTCGATCCGCGCTCCCGAGCCGCGCTCGCCGACATGTTCGCCTACGCGCACGCCCTCGCCGCCCGGCCCGACCCGGGCGGTGTGCTGGCCCGGACGCTCGGGGCGGGCCTGACGGTCGAGGAGTTCGAGACCATGTTCTTCCTCTTCGCCGTCGCCGGGAACGAGACCGTGCGCAACGGTCTGCCGGGCGGCCTGCACACCCTGCTCAGTCATCCCGATCAGTACCGACTGCTGTGCGGGCGGCCGGAGTTGATCCCGTCGGCGGTGGAGGAGATGCTCCGCTGCTGGCCGCCCGTGGTGCACTTCCGGCGCACCGCGACCCGGGACACGGAGCTCGCCGGGCAGTCGATCCGCGCGGGCGAAAAGGTGGTGGTGTACCACGCCTCCGCCAACCGCGACGAGGCCGTGTTCCCCGAGCCGGACCGCTTCGACGTCTCCCGCACGTCGAACGACCACGTGAGCTTCGGCTACGGCCCGCACTTCTGCGTGGGCGCCCAACTCGCGCGGCTGCAGCTGCGGTCCGCCCTGCGTCATCTGCTGGAGCGCCTCCCGGGCCTCGCGCTCGACCCGGAGCGGCGGCCGCAGCGGCTGGTGTCCAACTTCCAGAACGGGCTCAAGAGCCTGCCGGTCCGCTGGCAGGACGGTCCGGCCGGCTGAACCGACGGCCCGGTTCGCTGGACCGACGGCCCGGCCGGCTGAAGCGAGGGCCCGGGCAGCCGGAACGATTCCCCTGGTGCCGGAGCGGTCAGCCCGCGCAGACCGGGCAGAGCCCCCGGTAGGTGACCTCGGCGCCCGAGAGCGCGAAGCCGAAGCGCTGGTCGGCCGGGAGGTCGGTGAGCGGGTCGCCGAGCGGGTGGACGTCGCGGATGGCGCCGCAGCCGGTGCAGATCAGGTGCTGGTGCGGGTGGTGGGCGTTGGGGTCGTAGCGTTTGGCGCGCCCGTCGGTGGAGACCTCGATAACCTCGCCGAGGGTGACCAGCTCGCCGAGGGTGTTGTAGACCGTCGCGCGGGAGATCTCCGGGAGGCGCTCGGCCGCGCGGGCGTGCACCTCGTCGGCGGTCAGGTGCACGTGCTCGCCGTCCAGGACCTCGGCCACGACGCGCCGCTGGGAGGTGAGGCGCCAGCCGCGCTCGCGCAGCCGCTCCAGCAGGTCACTCATACGGTTCACCTATTCAGGTCAAGGGGAAGACCGGAGTTTAGCAATTCACATCCGGGGGCTTCCGGATCCCGATCGGATATGGACTTGGTGTCTTTCTTGACTTGGATTTCGTCCATCGTAGGATCGGCTCCGGCGCTAGCCTGGGTAGCGGTAGTTCCAGACAGCAGCAGTGGCACCAGTAACAGCATGTAGATGCCGTAGGTAGCAGTAGAGACACCGTGATCCGCCTTGTAGGGAAGGATTCCCATGTCTGAGATCCACGATGCAACCGGCGTAGAGGCGAGCGCGGGCGGCTGCCCGGTCAACCACGGGCGCGCGCTTCACCCCACCCAGGGCGGCGGGAACCGCCAGTGGTGGCCGGAGCGGCTGAACCTGAAGATCCTCGCCAAGAACCCCGCCGTGGCCAACCCGCTCGGCGCGGACTTCGACTACGCCGCGGCCTTCGACGCCCTCGACCTCGCGGCCGTGAAGCGGGACATCCAGGAGGTGCTCACCACCTCGCAGCCCTGGTGGCCGGCCGACTTCGGCTACTACGGCCCGTTCATGATCCGGATGGCCTGGCACAGCGCCGGCACCTACCGGATCAGTGACGGCCGCGGCGGCGCCGGCGGCGGCCAGCAGCGCTTCGCCCCGCTGAACAGCTGGCCGGACAACGCCAGCCTGGACAAGGCCCGCCGCCTGCTCTGGCCGGTCAAGAAGAAGTACGGCCGCAGCCTGTCCTGGGCCGACCTGATCGTGCTGACCGGCAACGTCGCCCTGGAGGGCATGGGCTTCGAGACCTTCGGCTTCGGCGGCGGCCGGGTCGACGAGTGGGAGCCGGACGAGGACGTCTACTGGGGCCCGGAGACCACCTGGCTCGGCGACGAGCGCTACACCGGCGACCGCGAGCTGGAGAGCCCGCTGGCCGCCGTGCAGATGGGCCTGATCTACGTCAACCCGGAGGGCCCCAACGGCAACCCGGACCCGATCGCCGCCGCCCGCGACATCCGCGAGACCTTCTACCGGATGGCGATGAACGACGAGGAGACCGTCGCGCTGATCGCCGGCGGCCACACCTTCGGCAAGACCCACGGCGCCGGCCCGGCGGACAACGTCGGCCCGGACCCGGAGGACGCGCCGATGGAGCAGCAGGGCCTCGGTTGGAAGAGCGCCTACGGCACCGGTGTCGGCGGTGACGCGATCACCAGCGGCCTGGAGGGCATCTGGACCGCCACCCCGATCACCTGGGACAACAGCTTCTTCGAGACGCTGTTCGGCTACGAGTGGGAGCTCACGAAGTCCCCGGCCGGCGCCCACCAGTGGAAGCCGAAGGACGGCGCCGGCGAGGGCACCGTGCCGGACGCCCACGACCCGGCCAAGCGGCACACCCCGATCATGCTCACCACCGACCTGTCGCTGCGCTTCGACCCGGTGTACGAGCCGATCTCCCGCCGCTTCCTGGAGAACCCGGCGGAGTTCGCGGACGCCTTCGCCCGTGCCTGGTACAAGCTCACCCACCGTGACATGGGCCCGGTGGTGCGCTACCGCGGCCCGGAGGTCCCGAGCGAGCACCTGCTCTGGCAGGACCCGCTGCCGGCCGTCTCGTACCAGCCGGTCGGGGTCGCGGACGTCGCGGACCTCAAGCGGCGGATCGCCGCGACCGGGCTGTCGGTCTCCGAGCTGGTCTCCGCGGCCTGGGCCGCGGCCTCCTCCTTCCGCGGCAGCGACAAGCGCGGCGGTGCCAACGGCGGCCGGATCCGGCTGCAGCCGCAGGCCGGCTGGGAGGTCAACGAGCCGGACCGGCTGGCCGGGGTGCTGCGGGCGCTGGAGGGCGTGCAGCGGGAGTTCAACGCGCAGGCCGGTGACAAGCAGGTCTCGCTGGCGGACCTGGTGGTGCTGGCCGGCGGCGTCGGCGTCGAGCAGGCGGCCAAGGCGGCCGGGCTGGCCGTCGAGGTGCCGTTCGCGCCCGGCCGGGTGGACGCGCCGCAGGAGCTGACCGACACCGAGTCCTTCGCCGCGCTGGAGCCCAAGGCGGACGGCTTCCGCAACTGGGTCGGCAAGGGCAACCGGCTGCCGGCCGAGTTCCTGCTGCTCGACAAGGCGAACCTGCTGGGCCTCAGCGCGCCCGAACTGACCGTGCTGGTCGGTGGGTTGCGTGTGCTGGGTGCCAACCACCAGCAGTCCGCGCACGGTGTGCTGACCGAGACCCCGGGCGTGCTGACGAACGACTTCTTCGTCAACCTGCTGGACCTGGGCACCAGTTGGACGTCCACCTCGGAGGACGCCCACACCTTCGAGGGCCGGGACGCGGCCGGCAAGGTCAGGTGGACCGGCACCCGGGCCGACCTGGTCTTCGGCTCGAACTCCGAACTGCGCGCCGTCGCCGAGGTGTACGCGGCCGACGACGCCAAGGAGAAGTTCGTCGAGGACTTCGTCGCGGCCTGGGTCAAGGTCATGAACGCGGACCGCTTCGACCTGGTGTAGCACTGCGGTGGCCGGGAGCCCGGGGGCCTTTGCCCCCGGGCTCCCGTCGTGTGTCAGCGCGGACCGGGTGCGGGCGAGGGCGCAGGTGCGGGTGCAGGTACGGGTGCGCCCACGCTGACCAGTCCGGTCTCGTACGCCGCGACCACCACCTGGGCCCGGTCCCGCAGCCCCAACTTGCCCAGGATCCGGGCCACATGGGTCTTCACCGTCGCCTCGGAGAGCTGCAGCCGGGCGGCCAGCTCGGCGTTGCTGAGGCCGCGGGCGAGCAGCGTCGTCACCTCCAGCTCGCGCGGGGTGAGGGTGGCCAGTTCGCGGTGCGGGGCGGCCGCGGCCGGGACGGCCGGGCGGGCGAAGCGCTCGACCAGACGGCGGGTGATCGCCGGGGCGAGCAGCGCGTCACCGGTGCGGACCAGCCGGACGGCGGCGGCCAGGTGCTCCGGGGTGACGTCCTTGAGCAGGAAGCCGCTGGCCCCGGCGGCCATCGCCGCGTAGACGTAGTGGTCCAGGTCGAAGGTGGTCAGCATGATGATCCGGGGCGGCCGGGTCGACGGGTCCGCGAGGATCCGTCGGGTGGCCTCCAGTCCGTCCAGGCCGGGCATCCGGATGTCCATCAGCACCACGTCGGGCCTGGTCCGGCGGACGGCGGCGACGGCCTGCTCGCCGTCCTCGGCCTCGGCCACCACCTCGATCCCTTCGGACTCCAGGATCAGTCGGAAGCCGATCCGCACCAGCGCCTGGTCGTCGGCGACCACCACCCGGATCGGCGGCTCGTCGGCCACGGTCATCAACTCTCCCAACTCCCCGAACTCTCCCGACTCTCCAGCGGTATCGAGGCCGTGACGCGGTAGCCGCCGCCCGGCCGGGGGCCGGTCTGCAGGGTCCCGCCGTAGACGGCGAGACGTTCGCGCAGCCCGAGCAGGCCGCGCCCGTCGCCGGTGGCGACGGCGCCGGTGGCGACGGCGCCGGTGGGGCGGCCGCCGGTGTCGGTGACCTCCACCCGCAGGTGGTCGGGGGCGTAGTCGACCGTCACCGCGGCGTCGGCGCCGCCCGCGTGCTTGACGGTGTTGGTGAGCGCCTCCTGGACGACCCGGTAGGCGGCGAGCCCGACCCCGGGCGGGACGGGCCGGCGCTCCCCGCGCACGGTCAGCCGCACGCCCGGTCCGGCCCGCCGGACGCCCTCGACCAGGGCGTCCAGTCGGTCCAGGCCGGGCTGCGGGCTGAGGTCGGCGGCCGCCGCCGGATCCTCGCCCGGGCCCGCGTCGATGGTCAACAGGCCCATCACGTGCCGCAGTTCGGTCATCGCCGCGCGCCCGCCCGCCTCCACCGCGGCCATCGCCTCGCGGGCCCGGTCCGGGGCGGTGTCCAGGATCTTGCGGGCGGCCCCGGCCTGGATCGTCATCATGCTCACGTTGTGGGTCACCACGTCGTGCAACTCCCGTGCGATGCGCGCGCGTTCCAGTTCCACCGCGCGCTGGAGCGCGGCCGACCGCTCCCGCTCCAGCGCGGACACCCGGGCCCGCCCCTCCGCCACCCGGCCGCGCCACATCCGCAGTTCGTAGGCCACCGCGAACACCGGGACCAGGACCAGCACGGCGACCACCGACCGCTGGAGGTGCGGCAGATAGGCGTCGTCGAACACCACCACCAGGGTCACGGTGGCGGCCGCCAGGCTCGACAGCACGGCCACCGGGCGGCGCCCGTACGCGGCCGCGCCGTAGGCGGCGACGATCACCACCACGCCCGCCCAGTAGGCGAGGTCCCCGTGCTGGGTCCGGAGCAGCAGCGCGCCCGGCAGCACCGACCACAGCACCGCCAGCGGGTGGCGCCGGCGCAGCACCAGCGGCAGCGGGAAGGCCGGTGCCAGCCGTAACAGCGGGTTCCAGCCGACGCCGTCCAGGTTCGCCGCGACCTCGGCGTAGCGGGCGACGGTGACGCAGAGGAGCAGGGTCAGGGCCAGGTCGAAGGCCTGGCCGCGGCGGGTCGGCCGGGGCGGCGGCGCCGCGCCCGGGCCGCCGCCCAGCCGGGCCGCCGCGGTGCGCAGGCGTTGCGCCGCGGGGTGGTTGATCACGTCGATCACCGGGACATTGTGGCGGCCCGTCGCCGGCGGGGACAGCCCCGCGAACGGCGGCAGCCGGTACACCGGGCGACTACGTCGGAAGGATGACGCCCACGGCCGCCCGACGGCCCCCGAGCCTCAGGACTCCTCCCCGGTGCCGGTCCTGTCCTCCTCGGCCTTCTTCTCCGCCGCCCGGACCTGCTCGGTGAACGTCTGCTCGTCGATCCGCTCGACCGACGCCCCGTACTGGGCGGCGAGCTCGTCGGCCGGCCCGGGCGAGGCCTCCCGCACCTCCAGGGCGAGCATCGCCCCGCCGTCCGGCACCCGCGGCGAGAGCACGATCAGCGCGGCACCGGCCTCGGTGGCGAGGTGCTCCTCGGCCGCGTTGCCCAGCGCCGCCCCCGCCGCGAACCCCAGCAGCACCCCGACCGGCCCGCCGAGCAGCCCCACCAGCCCGCCCAGCAGCCCCGAGCCGACGGTGGCCACGCCCGCACCCCGGGTGAAGGTGTCCTTGATCTCCAGCACGCCGTCGGCGCTGCGCTCCAGCGCCGCCGCCATCCGCAGCCCCGGCAGGTGCTGGGCGCCGTCGAGGGCGTAGCGCCAGGTGGTGGTGTCGGGGAAGGTCAGCAGGACCAGGTTGTGCTGCTCGCTCATCGCACTCCGATCGGGGCCGGGGTCGCTCGGGCCTCCATCCTGGCCCCCGGTGCGGGGCGCTGCCACAGGAGCTCCGGGCTCAAACCAACGGCCTGGGTCCACCCGGGCGCGACCGGTCGCTTTCGGCCAGGTGCGGGGCCGTTCCGGGCCGCCCGGGGTCGCACCGGGCTCCTCGGGCGGTCGGACGGCGGGAGCGGACCCGGTCCGGCCTGGTGGAACGGCGGCGCGGCGGCGCCGGGGCCCATTCTTCGACCATGGCCGAAATACGTACCGCCGATCCGCCCGCCCCTGGTGTGACGGGTGGGGCGCTGTCAGGATCCCGGACCGGCACACCCGTGCCACACCCGAACGCTCGCAGGAGGCATCATGCAGCCCACAGCCGATCAGGTTCGCGCGCTCAAGGACGAGGACTTCCGGATCACCCTCGGCCAGGGCCACTCGGTCCACCCGGCCGGCGAGCTGGTGGACGAGCTCTACGTGACCGCCGCGGTGCAGAACAGCACCTGTGACGGCTGGTCCAGCTGCGGCCGCGTCTGCAGCTACTGAGACCGGGGTCCGGCGCCGATCCCGGGCCCGGTCGTACGACCGCCCGGGGTCCGCGCCGGACCTGGCCGACCAGCAATCAGCAAGTAGCACGTAGCACGTAGCGCGAGCAAGCAGAGAGGCGGCACCGCCCCGTGGTCGACGCGTCCGAACCCCTGGCGTCCGAACTCCTGCGGGCGGCCGCCCGAGCCGTTCCGCTGAACGCCCGCGGCCGGGCGCCGGAGCGGTCCGCCCCGCGGCCCGCCGGGTCCGCCGCCGACGGGTCCGCCGCCGACGCCGGGTCCGTCAGCGACACCGACCGCGCCGACCGCGCCGCCCGGAAGCTGGAGCGCTGGCAGGCCCAGGCGCCCTTCGACCGGGCCGGCTGGTTCGGGCACCGCCTCGCCGCCGACGGCCTCGACCCCGAGGCCCTGGGCGCCCTCCTCGCCGAGCACCCGGACGCGCTCGCCGACCGCCTCGGGGCCCAGCCCTGGGCCGAGCGGCTCGCCGCCGCCTTCGACCGGGCGGCCGAGCTGGACGTCCCCGAGAAGCACGAGTTCGCCCGGCTGGCCGCCCCGCTGCTCGCCGACGCCCGCGACCGCCTCCGGGCCGGACTGGCCGCCCTGGACGTTCCCGCGCCCGGCACTCCCGAGGAGCTGGCCGCGCTGGCCCTCCCCGCGCTGACCGGCACCGTCCACGGGATGGTGACCAGGACCGTCATCACCGAACTCCACGTCGCCCGCCTCACCGGCGAGTCGGTCGGCGACACCCCCGAACTCCGCTACCGGGACCTCGTCGACCGGCTGGCCCGCCCCGAGCGGGCGCTGCGCCTGCTCGCCGAGTACCCGGTCCTGGCCTTCCGCCTCACCACCCTCGCCGAGCAGTGGACGGACACCACCCTCACCCTGTTCCGCCGCCTCGCCGCCGACCTGCCCGCGCTCGCCCGCACCTTCGCCGACGGCCGCCCGCTCGGCCGGCTCACCGAACTCGCCACCGGCCTCGGCGACCCGCACCGCGGCGGAGCCACGGTCAGCTCGCTGCGCTTCGAGCACGGCGTCCGGCTCGTCTACAAGCCGCGGCCGCTCGGCGCCGAGACCCACTTCCAACAGCTGCTCCACTGGCTCAACCCGCAGCTGCGGCTGCCGCTGCGCGACGTGGCCCACCTGCCCGGTGACGGCTACGGCTGGGTCGCCCACCTGAGCGCAGAACCGGCCCGGGACGAAGCCGAGTTGAGTGCCTTCTACCACCGCGCCGGCACGCTCTGCGCGCTGATGTACGCGCTCGACGCCGTCGACTGCCACGCCCAGAACCTGCTCGCCGTCCGGGACCAGCCCGTCCTGATCGACCTGGAGGCGATCCTCCACCCCGATCTGCGCGAGCCCGCCAAGGACCTCTCCGAGTCCGAGCGGCTCGCCCGCCACCAGGCCCGGCACTCGGTGCTGCGTTCCGGCCTGCTGCCCGAGCGGATGTGGGACGAGGGCAACGGTGGCGCCGACATCTCCGCCCTCGGCTGGGACCCGGGCAGCCTCCCGCCCCGCCCGCTGCCCGTCCTGGTCGGCCAGGGCACGGACGAACTCCGGCTGGAGTACCGGCGGTTGCCCGTCGAGGCCCCCGGCAGCCGACCCGTTCCGGCCGGCCGGTCGCTGCGACTCGCCGACCACCTGGCCGAGTTGGAGGCCGGCTTCACCGAGGCCTACCGGCTGCTCGCCGCCGACAGGCCGCAACTCCGCTCGCTGCTCGGCGCCTTCGCGGCCGACGAGACCCGCCTGCTGCGCCGCGACACCTTCGAGTACCGCAGCCTGCTCAACACCGCCTGCCACCCCGACGTGCTGCGCGACGCCCTCGACCAGGACCGCCACCTCGACCGGCTCTGGGCACTCGTCGGCTGGGAGGAGCAGGCCCTCGCCTTCGTCGCGCACGAGCGCGCCGACCTGTGGCGCGGCGACGTGCCCGTCTTCACCATCCGGCCCGACGGCGTCGACGCCCGCTCCTCCACCGGCGCCCTGGTCCCGGGCGTCACCGACCGGCCGGCCCTCGACCTGGCACTCGCCAAGGCGGACGGCCTCGGCGAGGACGACCTCGCCTGCCAACTCCAGTTGCTCAGGCTCTCGGTGATGACGGCCGACGGCGCGTACGAGCCGCGCGGAACCGCCACCGCCACCGCCACCGCCATCGCCCGGAGCCACCCGCCGAGGGAACGGTCGGCACCGACCGCGCCCGGTCCGGACCTGGCGGCCCGCGCCCTCGCCGAGGCCGTGGACGCCGGCGAACAGCTGCTCCGCGAGGCCTACCGGGGCGGCGCCGACCTCGCCTGGGCCGGCCCCAACTGGACCCCGCCCGGCCGCTGGGCCCCCGCCGAGCTGGGCCCCGACCTCTACAGCGGCACCGCGGGCATCGCCCTCTTCCTCCACCAGCTCGCCCTGGTGACCGGCGACCGGGACCACCGCGAGGCCGCCCGGGCAGCTGAATTGACGCTGCGTCAGCAGATTCGTCGCCGCGCCGACCGGCTCGGCGGCGGCCTGGCCGGCACCGGCGGCGTGCTCCATGCGCTCGCCCAGCTCACCGCCGACCACCCGGACCCCGAACTGGACGCGCTGGGCTCCCTGGTCCTCGACCGCATCGCCGCCACCGCCGGGGAGGACACCCAGTACGACGTCCTCGCCGGGAACGCCGGGACCATCGGCGGTCTGCTCGCCTGGGAGGCCGTCCGCCCCGGGCCCGCCGTCACCGACGCGCTGGCGCTCTGCGTCGAACGCCTCGTCCGGGCCGCCGCCCCGCACCCCGAGGGCGGTACCGGCTGGCTGCCCGCGGCCCTGGCGGAGAGCGTGGACCGCCCGCTCGCGGGCTTCGCCCACGGCGGCTCCGGCATCGCCTGGGCGCTGGCCCGGGCCGGCCACCGGCTCGGCGACCCGCGCGCGGCCCGACTCGCCCTCGCCGCCGTGGAGTACGAGCACACCCTGTTCGACGCCACCGCCGCCAACTGGCGCGACGTCCGCGAGGACGGCGGCCCCGACGGTCCGGGCTTCCCCGCCCTCTGGTGTCACGGCGCGGCCGGCATCGCACTGGCCCGCACCGCGCTCGCCGACCTGCTGCCCGAACGGCGGGACGCCCTCCTGGCCGAGCGCGACACCGCGCTCGGCACCGTCCTGCGGGCGGGCTTCGGCCACAACTCCTCGCTCTGCCACGGCGACCTCGGCAACCTGGAGGCCCTCCACCTGGCCGACGGAGCCTGGCGGGCCGCCACCGAACGGCAGGCCCACGCCGTCCTGGACGACCTGGAGTCCCGGGGGCGGCGGTGCGGTCTGCCGCACGGGGTGCACAGCCCCTCCCTGCTGGTCGGCCTCGCCGGCATCGGCCACGGCCTGCTCCGGCTCGCCGCCCCCGCCACCGTCCCGTCCGTCCTCACCATGGCCCCGCCGTCGGCCTGATCCGGTGGCGGAGCCGCGAAACCGCGAAACCGCGAAACCGCGGAGCCACAGAGCCGCAGATCCGCAGCGCAAAGGAACGGCGAAAACGGGGTGAGCCGTCCGGCCCGATGGACGACGATGGCCTGATGGGGAGCAACGGGGAGCCCGCCGAGGGCGGGGACGCGGGGGACCGGCTGCTGCGGCGGCTGGTCGGGGAAGTGTGGGTCAACGTCTACCGGTTCGGCGGGATGGGCGTGGTCGACTTCGGGGAGACGGTCGAGTGGCCGCTCGGGGAGTCGGGGGAGGTGTCGACGGGCACCCGCTTCGCGGTGCACGCCCGGTGCCCGTTCCGGATCGTCCAGTGCGGGGAGGTCTACCTCGGCTCGGACGACCTGGTGCCCGTCGGGGAGGGTGAGGGCCTCGCCTACGACATCGGCGCCGACGCGTTGCGGGAGTTCCTGAAGCGGCGGGAGCCACGGGTGCTGGCGGTCGAACGGGCGCCGGAGGGCGACCTGCGGATCACGCTGGAGCACGAGCTCCGGATCGACGTGCTGCCGACGAGCTCGAAGGTCGAGGAGTCCTGGCGGTGCCTCGAACGGGCCGGTGACCACGTGGTGTTCCCGCCGCCGGGCGACTGACCGGCCGGGCGTGGCCGGTGCCCGGTGCGGGCCGGGGTGGGGGACGATGGCGGCATGGAGCTGAGGATCGAGGCCATCGACCTGCCCGGCCGCGCGTGCGGCGCCGGGCCGGGCTTCCCGGGCTACCGGGACATCCACGTCGCCGTCCAACGCCGAGGCCGCCCGGCCGAGTTGCTGGACCCGCAGCCCGGCGACGCACCACGGGCGCGGTGGTCACTGGAGTGCGCGGTGAAGCGGCTGCCGGACGGCGGGGCGGACGTCACCGGGCGGTACGTCCAGGGCGGGCCGGGCGGGCGGTTCGTCTACCTGAACTGGGTGACGCCGGAGGGCGAGGCCTGGCGGCTGTTCCGCCGGGCGAAGCTGCTGCTGGCCGCAGTGGACCGGGGCGTCCTGGAGCAGGCGGTCGACTCCGGCCTGCTGGTCGCCCGCCTCGGCCTCACCGACGCCAAGGGTCACCCGCTGTGCGCCGCCGTCCGCCCGCCGCTGGTCACCTGGACGGCGACGGCCTGAGCGCCCACGACCGCCCCATCGGACGGAGGCCGGGACGCGCGGGGAGGGCCCCGCGCGGACGCGGGACCCTCCGGTGCGGAGCGGTGGTGGCGATCAGTTGTACGTGGTGGTGACGGTCACGCCGTCGAACCCCTGCTGGGCGTACAGGCTGAAGTAGACCCAGCCGGCCGGCGGGTCGGCGATGGTCAGGCTCTCGCCGTTGCCGGAACCGGCGGACTTCGCCTGGTACGACGAACTCGTGGCCCAGGACGGCCCGTTGTAGTACAGGTCGGCGTTGCCGGTGCCGCCGGCGGTGGTGATGGTCAGCTGCTTCACCCCGGCGGGCAGGTAGAGGAAGCTGTACCCGTAGTTGCCGGTGGTGGCGGCGACGCCGTCGCGGCGGCAGTTCTTGTCGTACTGCCGGGTGTCGGCGGCGGCGCACAGCGGGGCCTGATCGGTGGGCAGGGAGCCGCAGTTGTCGGCGGCGCAGGCCTTGAGCCAGGTCGCGAAGTCGGCGTCGTAGCGGGTGCCGATGGTGGTCTTGAGCAGGGTGCGGGCCCCGTTCCAGTCGCCGACGCGGTACTTGGCGAGCAGGGCGTCGACGTCCTGCGGGTGCGACTGGAGCATGTAACGCACCGCCAGGTAGCCCCAGTTGTAGACCCGGGTGGAGTCGGCGTTGTCGTAGGTGGAGTCGAAGAGGGTGCTCAGCGGGTAGGTGCCCAGGCCGGCCTGGGTGACGGCGTCGTCGTAGTGGACGCCCCGGTAGCCGTAGGAGACGTACTCGGCCAGGCCCTCGACCCACCAGATGGTCGGGGTGGTCATGCCCGCATCGAAGTCGCCGTACATGTCGTAGCGGCCGTCGAGGTAGTGGGTGTACTCGTGGTTGAGGTTCCAGATCTGGAAGCTCGGGCGCAGCCAGTCCGCCTGGTGGGCGATGAAGCGGGCCTGGTTGCCGGGCTCGGCCGGCTTGCCCTCCTCGTACATGCCGCCGTTGTCGACGGCGATGCCGTACATCTCCCAGGCGTAGAGGCTGTAGTTGTAGTAGTCGTCGAAGACGACGACCTCCAGGGAGGTGTTGCGGTCGTCGGCGACCGGGCCGTTGTCCTTGACCACCCGGTGGAAGAACGCGTCCTGGTTGACCAGGCTGGTGCAGGTGTCGGCGTTCTGCTGGGCGGTCATGCTCTGCGAGCGGATGCGCAGGTTGGGGTTGCAGGTGTGGTCGCTCCTGAGCACCAGTGGGACGAGCTTGGCGGGCACGTCGCAGGTGCCGTAGTAGGAGCAGTTGCCCGGGTCCTTCTTCTCCGCGAACCAGAGCAGGTTCATGGTGAGCGGACCGGTGTTGCCGACCAGCGGGTAGCGGTTGACCAGGTCCTTGACGATCGGTCGGCCCTGGGCCCGGAGCGCGTCGACGGCGACCAGGTTGCCGATCTGGATCCCGACGGTGGTCACCGGGTCGGAGCCGGTGAGCCGGTCGGCGTTGCGGGTGACGAAGGAGGCCAGGGAGGTGGCGAAGGACGGGTCGGCCTGCAGGGCGGCGGTGAACTCGGGGAGCTCGAAGCCGCGTTCGATGACGGTGGCGGTGTTGCCGACGGCGGCGGCCATCGAGCCGGTCCACCCACCGGTGTAACCGTCGAGCAGGCGCTTGACCACGCCGGTGTAGCGGGCGTTCTCCCGGGCGCTGTCGATCAGCGTGACGGCCTCGGCCAGGGTGGCGCCGTTGGCCTCGCTGACGTCCTTGCTGTGCGGGGCGGCGAAGAAGGCGTCCAGCGCGCCGCGGATCGACGTCCGCAGGGCGGCGCCGTACGGCCCGGTGGCGTCGGGGTGGTACCACTGCACGTAGTAGCCGGCGCGCAGGAACAGCACCAACTGCCCGGCGGAGGTGGAGTTGTCGCCGGGGTAGGCGGCGGCGCTGTCGCGCAGGGCGTCGGCGACGGTCACCATCTGGGCCTCGTTGAAGGCGGCCTTGGCGTTGTCGCCGGTGAGCGTGAACAGGGTGTTGACGCAGTCGAGTCCGGCCGATCTGACCTGCTGGACCAGCGCCGCGCCGGTCTTGCCGGTGAACGCGGCGGTGTCGCAGGCGGCCAGTTGGCGGGCGGTGCGGGCGGCGGCGGGGGTGTCGACGGTGCCGCCGGCCGTCGGGGCGGTGGGCCGGCCCTGGGTCTGTGAGGCGAGCGGGCGGGGATCCTCGGGGGTGTCGGGGGACTTGGGCACCGGGAGGGCGTGCGGCGGTGCCGCCGTCCGGGCCTTCGGGGCGGCGGGCGTCGACGGCGACTCGGCCGCGTGCGCCTGCGGGGCGAACAGCCCGAGCGCGAGGAGGAAGGCGACGCCGAGCGCAGGGACTCTGCGCGCGTGCGCCTTCGCTATCCGGAAGGGACGCATGGGAGTGGGGCCTCCGGGACCGTGAGGGGGCCGTGCGGTTGGGGCGCACGGACGGAACCTGATGTGTGACATGTAAAATGGCACACTCATTCAGGTAAAGGGAAGACCCCGGCGAGGACTTCCGCGTCCGCTCCGCCGCCGCGCGACGAGCAGTCAGGCCGGGAATAAGCAGGAGCCCATGCTTCGTTCCTGCAACCCATACGCAATAGTGTTGTCCCGGCACGATCATCACCATCGTCGAAAGGGCCGTGTCCCACCATGGGCGCCTACTCGCTTCCCGACCTGCCGTACGACTACTCCGCGCTTGAGCGGGCGATGTCCGCCGAGATCCTGGAGCTGCACCACTCCAAGCACCACGCCGCCTACGTCAAGGGCGCGAACGACACCCTGGAGCAGCTCGCCGAGGCGCGCGACAAGGAGCAGTTCGGCGGTCTGGTCGGCCTGCAGAAGACCTTCGCGTTCCACCTGTCCGGCCACGTGCTGCACTCGCTGTTCTGGCAGAACCTCTCCCCGGAGGGCGGCGACCGCCCCGAGGGCGAGCTGGCCGACGCCATCACCGAGCACTTCGGCAGCTTCGAGGCCTTCAAGAAGCAGCTCACCAACGCCACCACCGGCGTCCAGGGCTCCGGCTGGGGCATCCTCTCCTGGGAGCCGCTCGGCAAGCGCCTGATCGTCGAGCAGGTCTACGACCACCACGGCAACGTCGGCCAGGGCACCACCCCGCTGCTCGCCTTCGACGCCTGGGAGCACGCGTACTACCTGCAGTACCGCAACGTCCGCCCGGACTACGTCACCCGTCTGTGGGACGTCGTCAACTGGCAGGACGTCTCCTCCCGCTTCGCCGACGCGAAGAGCGTCTGAGCCCCGGGTGAGCAGGAGGGCCCCGGACCGGTCGGGCGGTCCGGGGCCCTCCCCCGTCCTCACCTGCACCTCCCACCGGGCCCGCCCGCCAAGGCCGTTGACCCCGGGCACGGCGGCCACACCGGCCACACCGAACGGAAGACTCACCGCTACCCGTTGTTCGCCCGCGACCGGCGCGCGATCGCTACGCTCAGAGCACCGCCGGTCACCGGCGGTCGGCGGCCTCCCGGCCGACCGGCCCGTCCGCTCCTGAGCGAAAGGCCGTCCGATGGCCCCGCGTCTGTCCGTCGTCGTCCCGATCTACAACGTCGAGCGCTACCTCGGGGAGTGCCTGGACTCGATCGCGGCGCAGACCTTCACGGACTTCGAGTGCGTCATGGTCGACGACGGCTCCACCGACGACGGCCCGGTCATCGCCAAGTCCTACGCCGAGGCCGACCCCCGCTTCCGGCTGGTCCAGCAGGAGAACCAGGGCCTCGGCGCCGCCCGCAACACCGGCTGGCGCCACCTCGCCGCCGGCACCGAGTACCTGACCTTCGTCGACAGCGACGACACCCTGCCCCCGCACGCCTACCAGCTGATGATCAGCACGCTGGACGGGACCGGCTCCGACTTCGTCACCGGCAACGCGATGCGCCTGCGCACCACCGGCCTCACCCCCTCGCACGCCCACCGGCGCGCCTTCCGCGAGACCCGGCTGCGCACCCACGTCAGCGAGACCCCCGCCCTGGTCACCGACCGCACCGCCTGGAACAAGGTCTACCGGCGCTCCTTCTTCGACACCGCGGGCATCCTCTACCCGGAGGGCATCCTCTACGAGGACGCCCCGGTCAGCGTCCCCCACCACTTCCTCGCCACGCACGTCGACGTCCTCGCCGAGCCGATCTACCACTGGCGGGTCCGCGAGGACGGCGCCCTCTCCATCACCCAGAAGAAGACCGACCCGCGCGGCGTGATCGACCGGGTCCGCTCGATGGAACTCGTCCGCGAGTGGCTGCTCGCCCGCCCGGAACCGCTGTTCACCGAGCAGCACCTGCGCGCCTACGACCGGAACTGCCTGACCGAGGAGATCCCGATGTTCTTCTGGTCCGTTCCGGACGGCGACCGCAACTACTGGGAGGTCTACCAGCGGCACGTCAGCCGCCTGCTGCACGCCATCGGTCCCGACCGCATCGCCGGCCTCAATGCCCAGCTCCGGGTCAAGTACCGGCTCACCCTGACCGACGCGATGAACCGCTTCATCGCCGTCCAGCGCCTCCATCGGGCCGTCCGGCGCACCCGCCAGGCGGCGCAGGCGGTCCGCCGGGGCTGATCCCGGCGGCCCCGCCGCTTGGGGCCCGCTACCGGCGCCCCGCCGGGGTGAAGCGGACCGGGGTGCCCGGGACGGCCTGGGCGGCGGCGGGGAGCGCGGCGGCCGGCACGACCCCGATGACGGGGTAGCCGCCGGTGGTGGGGTGGTCGGCGAGGAAGACCACCGGGCGGCCGTCCGGCGGGACCTGAATCGCTCCCAACACCATTCCCTCGCTGGGGAGTTCACCGTCCCGGGCGCGCTCCAGCGGCGGTCCCTCCAGGCGCAGGCCGATCCGGTTGCTGGTGGGCGAGACGCGGTAGTCGGAACCGGTCAGGACGGCGGGCGACCGGGTCGTGAACCAGTCCTCGCGCGGCCCGAACAGCACCGGCAGCAGCAGCGGTTCGGGCGGCGCGGGCACCGGCAGCACGTCCACCCCGGCGGCCGGGCCGACCGGCTCGCCGAGCGGCAGCGCGTCCCCGGGCGCCAGCGGAGCGGGGCCCAGCCCCGACAGCAGATCGGTCGAGCGGCTGCCGAGCACCGGGTCGGCGGCGACCCCGCCCGCGAAGGCGAGGTAGCTGCGCACGCCCCGGGTCGCCGGGCCCACCTCCAGCACCGCCCCGGCGGGCAGCCGCACCGGGGCGCCCCAGGCGGCGGGCCGCCCGTCGACCCGTACGGCGCACGGCGCGCCGGCCACGGCGACCGTCACCGCCCGGTCCGCCCGCAGCGTGCAGCCGAGCACGGTGGTCTCCAGGGTGGCCGCCGTCGCGGGGTTGCCGACCAGGCGGTTGGCCAGCCGGTGGGCGGGCTGGTCGAGCGCGCCGGACCGCGGCACGCCCAGGTGCGCGTGCCCGGGGCGGCCGAGGTCCTGGACGGTCGTCAGCAGCCCTGCGCTGATCACGGTCACGGTCATGCTTCCTCCGCCACGCTCGCTCGCCCGGGTCCTGCCGCGCTGTGTCCCGCCGCCCCGGTCATGATTCCTCGATCACGAACCGGACCCGGGTTCCCGGGCTGAACAGCGCGGCGGGTTCGCGGGACGGGTCCCACAGCACGGCGTCGGTGTGTCCGATCAGCTGCCAGCCGCCGGGGGAGGAGCGCGGGTAGGCGCCGGTGTAGCGGCCGGCCAGGGCGATCGCCCCGGGCGGTACGGCGGGGCGCGGCACGGCCCGCCGGGGCACCCGGTAGCGGTCGGGGAGGCCGGTCAGGTAGCCGAAGCCGGGGGCGAAGCCGCTGAACGCGACCCGGAACTCGGTCGCGGAGTGGATCCGCGCGACCTCCCGCTCGGCGACGCCCCACAGGGCGGCGACCTCCGCGACGTCGGCGCCGTCGTAGCGCACCGGGACGGTCACCCGTTCGCCGCCGCCCGTCCGCAGCGGCGGTACCCGCCAGCCGGGCAGTTCGGCGGCCAGGGCGTCGGGGTCGGCCACGCCGTCGAGCAGGACGGTGTGTTCGGCGGGCACCACCTCGGTGACGGCCGGGAACCCGGACACCCCGCGGCGGCGCTGGAGTTCGGCGTGGAAGGCGATCGCCTGGTCGGCGCCGTCGAGTTCGACCAGCAGCGCGTCCGGGCCGACCCGCAGGACCCGCAGGCGCGGCCGGCCCGCCCCCCGCTCGGTCCTTCTGCCGTCCGCTCCGGCGCTCACGCGAACGCCTCGACGCGAACTCCGGCCGTCCACAGGGCGGTTCGGACCCGGCGGGCGAGCTCCGCGGCGCCGGGGGTGTCGCCGTGCACGCACAGCGAGCGGGCCCGCAGTCGGATCCGCTCGCCGCCGCGGGCGGTGACCTCGCCGTCCCGGGCGATGGCGACCGCGCGGTGCACCACGGTGTCGGGGTCGTGGACCACGGCGTCGGGTTCGCGGCGGGACACCAGCGTGCCGTGCGGGGTGTAGGCGCGGTCGGCGAACGCCTCGGCCACCACCGGCAGTCCGGCCCGCCCGGCCGCCTCGTGCAGCCGGGAGCCGGGCAGTCCGAGGACGGGCAGGTCCGAGGACGGCGCTGCCAGCCGGACGCCCCGCACCACCGCCGCCGCCTGCTCCTCGTCGTGCACCGTCCGGTTGTACAGAGCGCCGTGCGGTTTGACGTACGCCACGTGCGCTCCGGCCGCCCGGGCGAAGGCCTGCAACGCCCCGATCTGGTAGGCGACTTCGTCGGCGAGCTCGTCGGGCGGGAGGTCCATGGCCCGGCGGCCGAACCCGGCGAGGTCCCGGTAGGAGACCTGGGCCCCGATCCGGACGCCCCGCTCCGCGGCCAGCTCGCACACCCGCCGCATGGTGCTCGGGTCCCCGGCGTGGAAGCCGCAGGCGACGTTGGCGCTGGTGACCGCGGAGAGCAGGGCGTCGTCGTCGGTGAGCGTCCAGCGTCCGAACCCCTCGCCGAGGTCGGCGTTGAGGTCGACGACCGGTACGGAGGCGGCCGGTGCCGTCGTGAGCGGTGCCGTCGTGGCCGGTGCCGTCGCGGCCGGTTCGTCCCCGGTGGCGGGTCTCGCGGGGGATCCGTCGTCGCCGGGCGTCGGATCGGGCCGTCCGGGCCCGGTCGGCGTCATCACGCGCCGCCCGTCATCGCGCGGACGATCACCGCGCGGGCGTCGTTCAGGTAGCTGGTCAGCTCCACCTCGGCGTCGTCGATCGCGCCGGACTCCAGCAGCCCGGTGAGGGTCTCGTTGCGCCGCAGGAAGGGCGCGTGCAGCCCGCGCGCGGACGGCACGGCGGCGAAGGCCAGGCGCAGTTCGGCCATCAGGCGGGCCATGCACTCGTCGATCCGCGGGCTGCCGGCGATCCCGGCGACGGCCTGGTGGAAGTGCAGGTCGGCGGTGCCGACGGTGACCCAATCGCCGATCGCCTCGGCGGCCTCCGCCCGGTCCAGCGCCGCCCGTACCGCGGCCAGCCGCTCGGGCAGGGCGCTGTGCAGGGCGCGCACCCCGGCCGTCTCCAGGGCGAGGCGCAGGGTGTAGATGTCGGCGACGTCGGAGGGATCGAGGATCCGGACGAACACGCCGCGGTTGAGCTCGTGCACGACCAGCCGCTGGTCGGCCAGCAGCCGGAACGCCTCGCGGAGCGTGTTGCGCGAGACGGTGAGCGCCTCGCCGAGTGCCTCCTCGGAGAGCCGGGTGCCGGGGGCGAGCCGGCCCTCGGTGATGTGCTCGCGCAGCACCTCGGCCACGCGTTGGGCGGCGCTGGCGCGTTCGAGCCGACCCCGGTCGGCCGCGAGCGCGTCGAAGATCCCGGTCACGTTCCACCTCCTGAACTCTTGTCGGATTGTTCCACAATCCCCTAGCCTCGCGGCAACCCCCGCAGGGTCGCGGCCCACCCAGCCGCGACCTCCTCCGCCCGTGCCGGCCCGAACGGCCACCTGCCGGACGGAGGTCCTCTGAAAGGCGGTCAGGAACATGATCGTTCTTGTCGGCATCCTCGTCGTGGTGGCCGGGTTCGCCACCCGGCGCAATCCGCTCCTCGTCGTCGGCACCGCAGGCGTCCTCACCGGACTGCTGGGCGGGATGAGCCCGCTGAAGGTCCTGGACGCCTTCGGCACCGGCTTCGCCTCCAGCCGCTCGGTGACCGTCATCGCCGTCACCCTGCCGTTGATCGGCCTGCTGGAGCGCCACGGCCTCCAGGAGCAGGCCCGCACGCTGATGAACAAGCTCGCCCGGGCCAGCGCCGGACGCGTCCTCGCGTCCTACCTGGTGGTGCGCCAGATCACCGCCGCGTTCGGCCTCACCGGACTCGGCGGACCGGCCCAGGCCGTGCGCCCGATGGTGGTGCCGATGGCGGAGGCCGCCGCCGAGCGCCGCCACGGCACCCTGACCGACAAGGCCCGCGAACGGCTGCGCTCCTTCGCGGCCAGCGCCGACAACATCGGCCTGTTCTTCGGTGAGGACTGCTTCCTCGCCGTCGGCTCGATCCTGCTGATCACGGGTTTCGTCAACGCGACCTACCACACCGACCTGGAGCCGGTGCAGCTCGCGCTCTGGGCCGTCCCCACCGCCGTCTGCGCCACCCTCATCCACGGCGCCCGGCTGCTGCGGCTGGACCGCACCCTCGCCCGGGACCAGTCCGCGACCAGCGCCACTGCCACCGCCACCGCCGTTCGCATCGAGGAGCCGAGCAAGTGATTAAGGTCGAGTGGCTGTACTGGCTGGTCGGAGCCATCTTCCTGGCGTCGGCCGCGCAGATGGCGGTGGACCGGGGCAACCCCCGACGGTACGGCACGGCCGCCTTCTGGGGACTGCTCGGCGCGAGCTTCGTCTACGGCAGCTGGGTCGCCGACAAGAGCGCGCCCGCCGCACCGCTGGGCGTCGCCGTCCTGGTGATGATCGGTCTGGCCGGCTGCGGCTTCACCGGCCGCGGCACCCCCACCGGCGCCGCCCCGGAGCAGCGGGCCGCCTCCGCCGCCCGCCTGGGCAGCCGGCTGTTCATCCCCGCGCTGGCACTCCCGCTGGTCGCGCTGGCCTGCGGCACGCTGCTCAAGGGCGTGCACCTCGGCGGTGCCCGGCTGCCGCTGCTGCAGACCGGCAGCGAGACGCTGCTCGGCCTCGGGATCGGGACGCTCGTCGCCCTGGGCCTGGCGCTGCTGCTCACCCGCGAACGCAACCCGGTGACCGCCCTGCGCTCCGGTCGCGGGCTGCTGGAGGCGATGGGGTGGGCGCTGCTGCTGCCCCAACTCCTCGCCGTGCTGGGCTCGATCTTCCAGAGCGCCGGCGTCGGCACCCAGATCGGCCGGCTCACCACCCACGTCCTCCCGGACGGCAGCAAGTACGCGGCGGTGGCCGTCTACTGCCTGGGCATGGCCCTGTTCACGATCATCATGGGCAACGCCTTCGCGGCCTTCCCGGTGATGACCGCCGCGATCGGCTGGCCGATCCTGATCACCCAGCTGCACGGCAGCCCCGCGGTGGTCCTGGCGGTGGGCATGCTGGCCGGCTTCTGCGGCACGCTGGTCACCCCGATGGCGGCCAACTTCAACCTCGTCCCGGCCGCCCTGCTCGAACTCAAGGACCAGTACGGTCCGATCAAGGCCCAACTCCCGACCGCTGGCGCACTGTTGGCCTGCAACATCGTCATCATGTCGCTCTTCGCGTTCTGACCCGCACCCCTCCCCACCTCGGAAAGGCCGCCCCATGACCAGGGTCCTGCTCACCGGCTTCGAACCGTTCGACGGCGCCGACGTCAACCCGTCCTGGGAGGTCGCCCGGCTGGTCGCCGACCAGCCGCCCGAGGGGCTGCTGGTCACCGCCGTCCGGCTGGGCTGCGTCTTCGGCCGGGCGGCCGAGGAACTGCGCACGGCGATCGCGGAGTGCGCCCCGGACCTGGTCGTCTGCCTCGGTCAGGCGGCCGGGCGACCGGACGTCACCGTCGAGCGGATCGCCGTCAACGTCGACGACGCCCGCATCCCCGACAACGCCGGCCGGCAGCCGGTCGACCTCCCCGTCGTCCCCGGCGGCCCCGCCGCGTACTTCGCCACCCTGCCGGTCAAGGCCTGCGTGGCCGCCGTCCGGGAGGCGGGCGTCCCCGCCTCCCTCTCGCACACCGCCGGGACCTTCGTCTGCAACCACGTCTTCTACGCCCTGATGCACCTGCTCGCCACCGAACACCCCACCGTGCGCGGCGGGTTCGTCCACATCCCGGCCCTGCCCGAGCAGGTCCTCGACGGCACCAAGCCCTCCCTGCCGGCCGACACCGTCGCCCACGCCGTCCGCGCCCTGCTCACCGCCGCCGCGACCCGCACCGCCGACCTCCGGGTCCCGGAAGGGGCGACCCACTGACGCCGCCGGGGTGACGGAACCTCCGGGTCCGGGGTGGAGAAACCTCCACCCCGGACACCCCAGGGAAGCCCAATGTGCCCGAACGGCCCGGCTCCTACGGTCGATAGCAGCTCGCGCGAGGGGCGCGACCGATCGGGGGGAGACCCAGTGCGGACCCGAGGGAACGAGCGGCCGGCCGTGGCCGTCCAACTGGAAGCGGTCGAGAAGACCTACGGGAGGGGCGACGGCGCGGTGGCCGCGCTCAGGGGGCTGGACCTGGGCTTCGACACCGGCAGCTTCACCGCCGTGATGGGCCCCTCCGGGTCCGGCAAGAGCACCTTCCTGCACTGCGCCGCCGGGCTGGTCCGGCCCACGTCGGGCCGGGTGCTGGTCGGCGGCACCGACCTCGCGGACCTGGACGAGCGGCGGCTGACCGAGCTGCGCCGCCGTCCGCCGGGTCGCCGCCGGCGGCACCGCCATGGACCCGGCCGTGGTCTCCCAACTGATGGTCAGCCACGCCCGCGACCGGCCGCTCGCCACCCTCACCGCCCGCGAGCGCGAAGTCCTGCGACAGCAACCGCCGCGTCCTCGCCGTCCTCGCCTACCTCAACGCCTGACCGGGCGCCCCTGCGCCACTCAGGCGTCGAGCACCTGGCCGTGCCGCTTGACGACCGGGCCTTCCCCCGACCAGGGGAACTCGATCCAGTCGTCGGTCCGCTTCCACACGTACTCGCACTGGACGAGGGAGTGCGACTTCTCGTAGATGACGGCGGAGCGGACCTCGGCGACGTGGTCGAGGCAGAAGTCGTGCACCAGCTTCAGCGTCTTGCCGGTGTCGGCGACGTCGTCGGCGATCAGCACCTTCTTGTCGGTGAAGTCGATCGCGGCGGGCACGGGCGCCAGCATGACGGGCATGTCGAGGGTGGTGCCCACACCGGTGTAGAACTCGACGTTCACCAGGTGGATGTTCTTGCAGTCCAGCGCATACGCCAGACCACCGGCCACGAACACGCCGCCCCGGGCGATGCTCAGGACGAGGTCGGGCTCGTAGCCGTCGTCGGCGATCGTCTGCGCCAGCTCGCGCACCGCCCGGCCGAAGGTCTGGTAATCCAGGATCTCTCGCACATCAGTCACGCTGCCCAGTCTCCTTGAGACCCGCCCCGGGGGCGAATCCGGCCCCCCGGCTCGTCCAGCCACGCCCCCTGCCCCCCGGCCGTGGTTCGCCACCGGGTGTGACCGCTGGAGAGCTTCCAGGGTCTGCTTCATGACCCGGGCTCCCCGGCCGACCCGCCTCGATCACGACACCGTCGACGATGGTGGCGATGCTCCCCGACTTCCTCAATCAGTACGGAAGAAGCTGTCCAGGATCCGTTGCGCGGCCAGCCCCGCCGGCAGCGTGCCGGCCCGCACCTGGGCCTCCAACTCCCCGCTCAGCCGCCGCACTTCCGGGTCCTCGTGCAGCCGCGCGTACAGCTGGTCGTGGACCATCGACCAGGTCCACTCGACCTGCTGCTCCCGCCGCTTGGCCGCCAGTGCGCCCGTCGCGTCCAGCACCTTGCGGTGCTGCTGCAGCCGCTCCCACAGGACGTCCAGTCCGGCGCCGTCGCGCCCGCTGCAGGTGAGTACCGGCGGTGTCCACGCCGCGTCCGGCGGCTGCAGCAGCCGCAGCGCGCCCGCGAGTTCACGCGCCGCTGCCTTGGCGTCCCGCTCGTGCGGGCCGTCCGCCTTGTTGACGGCGATGACGTCCGCCAGCTCCAGCACGCCCTTCTTGATGCCCTGCAGCTGGTCGCCGGTGCGGGCGAGGCTGAGCAGCAGGAAGGTGTCCACCATCCCGGCGACGGCCGTCTCCGACTGGCCCACCCCCACCGTCTCGATCAGCACCACGTCATAGCCCGCCGCCTCCATGACCACCATGGACTCCCGGGTGGCCTTGGCGACCCCGCCCAGCGTCCCGGAGGTGGGCGACGGCCGGACGAAGGCGGCGGGATCCACCGCGAGCCGCTCCATCCGGGTCTTGTCGCCCAGGATGGAGCCGCCGGTCCGGGTCGACGTCGGGTCGACGGCCAGCACGGCCACCTGGTGCCCCGAGCCCGTGAGCATCGTCCCGAAGGTGTCGATGAAGGTCGACTTGCCGACACCGGGCACGCCGGTGATGCCGACCCGGACCGCCCCGCCCGCGTGCGGCAGCAGCCGTTGCAGCAGCTGCTGGGCGAGCGCGCGGTGGTCGGGGCGGCTGGATTCGACGAGGGTGACGGCGCGCGCGATCCAGGCGCGCGAGCCGTCGAGGACACCCGTCACATAGCTGTCGAGGTCGATCGTCCGGGGAGGCATCGGATCAGGCGATCACAGCTCGTGGCCGAGATCGGCCGCCAGCGACTTCAGCAGGTCGTACGCCGCCTCCGGGATGACCGTCCCGGGTGGGAAGACCGCCGCCGCGCCGGCCTCGTACAGGGCGTCGAAGTCCTGCGGCGGGATCACCCCGCCCACCACGATGGTGATGTCCTCCCGCCCCGCGGCCGCGAGCTCGGCGCGCAGCGCGGGCACCAGGGTGAGGTGCCCGGCGGCCAGCGAGGAGACGCCGACGATGTGGACGTCCGCCTCGACGGCCTGGCGGGCCACCTCGGCCGGGGTCTGGAACAGCGGGCCGACGTCGACGGTGAAGCCCAGGTCGGCGAAGGCGGTGGCGATCACCTTCTGGCCGCGGTCGTGGCCGTCCTGGCCCATCTTGGCGACCAGGATGCGCGGTCGGCGGCCCTCGGCCAGCTCGAACCGCTCGACCAGGTCGCGGGTGCGCTGCAGCGGCGCCGACGGGCCGGCTTCGTCTCGGTACACACCGGAGATGGTACGGATCTGGCCGGAGTGGCGGCCGTACACCTTCTCCAGGGCGTCCGAGATCTCGCCGACGGTGGCCTTGGCGCGGGCCGCGTTGACGGCCAGGTGCAGCAGGTTGCCGTCGAGCGAGCCGCCGCGCTGCGGGCCGGCCTCGGCGGACCGGGTCAGCGCGTTCAGCGCGTCCTGGCACGCGGCCTCGTCGCGCTCCTCGCGCAGTCGCCGCAGCTTCTCCAACTGCCGTGTCCGCACCGAGGAGTTGTCGACCTTGAGGACGTCGATCTGCTCGTCGTTCTCCACCCGGTACTTGTTGACGCCGATCACCGGCTGGCGGCCGGAGTCGATCCGGGCCTGGGTACGGGCGGCGGCCTCCTCGACGCGCATCTTGGGGATGCCCGCGTCGATCGCCTGGGCCATGCCGCCGGCCGCCTCGACCTCCTGGATGTGCTGCCAGGCCCGGGCGGCGAGGTCCTGGGTGAGCTTCTCCACGTACGCCGAGCCGCCCCAGGGGTCGATCACCCGGCAGGTGCCGGACTCCTGCTGCAGCAGCAGCTGGGTGTTGCGGGCGATCCGGGCGGAGAAGTCCGTCGGCAGGGCGAGCGCCTCGTCGAGGGCGTTGGTGTGCAGCGACTGGGTGTGGCCCTGGGTGGCGGCCATCGCCTCCACGCAGGTGCGGGCGACGTTGTTGAACACGTCCTGGGCGGTCAGCGACCAACCGGAGGTCTGTGAATGGGTGCGCAGCGAGAGGGACTTGGCGTTCTTCGGGTCGAACTGCTTGACCAGCTTGGCCCACAGCAGTCGGGCCGCGCGCAGCTTGGCGACCTCCATGAAGAAGTTCATCCCGATCGCCCAGAAGAACGACAGCCGCGGCGCGAAGGCGTCCACGTCCAGTCCCACGTCCAGGCCCGCGCGCAGGTACTCCACCCCGTCGGCGAGGGTGTAGGCCAGTTCCAGGTCGGCCGTCGCGCCGGCCTCCTGGATGTGGTAGCCGGAGATGGAGATCGAGTTGTACCGGGGCATCTTCTGCGAGGTGTACGCGAAGATGTCCGAGATGATCCGCATCGACGGCTGCGGCGGGTAGATGTAGGTGTTGCGGACCATGAACTCCTTGAGGATGTCGTTCTGGATGGTCCCCGCGAGCTTCTCCGGCGGTACGCCCTGCTCCTCGGCCGCGACGATGTACAGCGCCAGCACCGGGAGCACGGCGCCGTTCATGGTCATCGACACCGACATCTTGTCCAGTGGGATGCCGTCGAACAGCTGGCGCATGTCGTAGATCGAGTCGATGGCGACGCCCGCCATGCCGACGTCGCCGGTGACCCGCGGGTGGTCACTGTCGTAGCCGCGGTGGGTCGGCAGGTCGAAGGCGACCGAGAGGCCCTTCTGGCCGGCCGCCAGGTTGCGGCGGTAGAAGGCGTTGGACTCCTCGGCGGTGGAGAAGCCCGCGTACTGGCGGACGGTCCACGGCTGGTTGACGTACATGGTGGGGTACGGCCCGCGCAGGTACGGGGCGATGCCGGGGTACGTCTCCAGGAAGTCCAGGCCGGAGAGGTCGGCCGCGGTGTACAGCGGCTTGACGGCGATGCCCTCGGGGGTGTCCCAGACCAGCTCGTCGACGTCCTTGCCGGTGGACCGGCGCCAGGCGGCCTGCCACTGCTCGTCGGTGACGTCCGGGCGGGCGCCGGTGCTGCTGCTACCGCTACCGCCGTCGTCGTCCAGCCCGATGCCGGTGAAGTCGGGGATCATCGCGCCACTCCAATGAGGTCCAGCAGGGAGGTGAGGACGGCGATCGCGTCCCCGCCCGCGGAGATGAACTCGTCGACGCCGGCGGGCGGTTCGGCGAGCCGTCCGGCCAGCAGCACCCGTCGGGCGCCGGCCGCCTTGAGCGCCTCGGCGACCGCACCGGCGTGCTCGCCGTACACCACGTCGCTGGAGCACAGGCAGGCGACGGTCGCGCCGGAGGCCAGGAACGCGTCGGCGAACGCCGCCGGGTCGACGCCCTCGACGGCGGACGTCGCGATGCCGCCGGCCTGGAACAGGTTGGCCGCGAAGGTGCTGCGCCCGGTGTGCGCGGAGGCGGTGCCGATCGAGGCCAGGAACAGCTTCGGCCGGGCGCCGGTGGTGGCGAGGTGGGCGTCCGAGCGGTCCCGCAGCGCCTCGTACGCCTCGGCGCGGCGCACCCGCGGCAGCCCGCCCGGGAGGTGCGCCGGGGCCGGCTCGCGGACCAGCGGCTGCTCGTCCAGGTGCGGGAACTCGCTGACGCCGGTGATCGGTTCGCGCCGCTTGGCGAGCCTGACCGAGCGCTCCGCCCAGGTCGCGGCGATCCGCTCGCCGACCAGGCCGGAGCCGAGGGCGGCGGACTGGCCGCCGGCCCGCTCGATCTCCTGGAACCAGGCCCAGGCGGCCCGCGCCAGTTCGTCGGTCAGCTGCTCGACGTACCAGGAGCCGCCGGCCGGGTCGATCACCCGGGCCAGGTGGGACTCCTCCAGCAGGATCGCCTGGGTGTTGCGGGCGATCCGGCGGGCGAAGGCGTCGGGCTGGCCGAGCGCGCTGTCGAAGGGCAGCACGGTGACGGCGTCGGCGCCGCCGACTCCGGCGGCCAGACAGGCCACGGTGGTGCGCAGCATGTTCACCCACGGGTCGCGGGCGGTCATCATCACCTGGGAGGTGACGGCGTGCTGGCGCTGCGCGGAGGCGTCGGCGGAGGCCCCCGAGACCTCCGCGACGCGGGCCCAGAGGCGGCGCGCGGCCCGGAACTTGGCAATGGTGAGGAACTGGTCGGCGTCCGCGGCGTGGCGGAACTCCAGCTGCCCGAGCGCGGCGTCCACCGACAGTCCGGCGGCGGTCAGCGCGCGCAGGTAGGCGACGCCGGTGGCGAGCGCGCAGCCCAGCTCCTGGGCGGGGGAGGCGCCGGCCTCGTGGTACGGCAGGGCGTCCACGGTGAGCGCGCGGAGCTGCGGGTAGCCGGCGGCGCAGCGGACGGCCAGCGCGGCGGCCTCGGTGAGCAGGGTGTCCGTCGCGGCGGCGGAGCCGGTCCGGGCCTGGAGGCCCAGCGGGTCGGCGCCGAGGCTGCCGGCGGCGGAGCCGGGGGAGACCTCGCGCTCCTCGTACAGCTTGAACAACTGCTCGGCGGCGTCGGTGAATTCGGGTCCCGCGTCGAGCGCCACCGCGGCCAGGTCCAGGTACACCCCGGCGAGCGCCCCGGGCAGTGCGGCGACCGGCAGGCCCTCGCCGCCCAGCTCCAGCCAGAGCGAGGTCACGCCGTGCTCCAGGTCGGCCAGGACCGCCTCGTTGGCGCGCCGGGCGTCCGGCGCGGTGTGCCGCTGGCGTACGTCCCACCCGGAGACGGCGGAGCCCTGCGGCCGCCCGCCGCGGACGAAGGGCGGGAAGCCGGGGTACCCGGGCTCGGCCGTGGTGTCCTCGGCGGTGTACAGCGGGCGGGCGCGCAGCCCGTCCGGGAGCGCGGTGGTGAGCGCCTGCTCGGCGGCGGCGCCGTCCTCGGGCTGGGCACCGGACTTGCGCAGCACGCCCGCGACGAGCTGCTGCCACTGCTCACGGTGCGCGGCCGGGAACTCGGCGGCGAGGGGGAGCCTTTCGGGCGGGACCTTCATGTCCGCAGGTTAGCGCCCGTTCGCATGGCCGGAGCAGGGGCGTCGCGTGTGACCTTGTTCTCGATTTGGCGCGTTCTGAGCGCCCGGTGAGCACTCCGTCCGACGGGGAGTGCCGCGGGGTGGCCCGGCGGGGGTCGTGGAGTGCCGGAGACGTGCTCGGAGAACTGCCCGGAAAGATGCCCGGAACAGGGGGATTGCGGAACCCCGGCACTCATCTATTAAGTTACTTCGAAGAAGGCGGGCGGGGACGGCATCCCCCGTACGGCTCCGCCCGTCTTCGCCGACCTTTCGCGTGCCCGCACGTGTCTCCGGGCCCCGCCCGTCCCCCGAAGGAGATCCCACCCCGATGGGAAAGCGCCGCAAGCCCAGCCCCCCGAGCCGGGCCCGCATGGCGGTCCTCACCACGGCGATGGCCGGCGGCGCGGTGCTCGCCTCCGGCACCGCCCACGCCGAGCCGACCCCGAACCTGGCCTCGGTGAAGGAGCAGGTGGACAAGCTCAACGAGGAGGCCGAGCAGTCCGTCGAGCAGTACAACGGCTTCCAGGACAAGCAGCAGAAGCTGCAGGGCGAGGCCAACCGGATCCAGGAGAAGGTCGCCCGCGGCCAGGAGGCGATGAACGAGCTGCGCACCCGGCTCGGGGCGGTCGCCGCCGACCAGTACCGCAACGGCGGCATCGACCCGTCCGTCCGGCTGATGCTCGACTCCGACCCGGCCGGCTACCTGGAGCGCGCCGCGGCGCAGAACCAGGTCGCGGACAGCCAGTCGGCCCTGCTCAAGCAGGCCCAGGAGGAGCAGCGCAAGCTGGACCAGGACCGGGTCGAGGCCACCGCCACGCTCGCCCAGCTCGACTCGGTGGGGACCGAGCTGGCCGGGAAGAAGCAGCAGATCCAGGCCAAGCTCGCCCAGGCCCAGGCCATGCTCAACAAGCTGAGCGCCGAGGACCGCGCCAAGGTCAACGCCCAGCAGTCCGCCGAGAAGGCCAAGGCCGAGGCCCGACAGGCGGCCGATGCCGACCGTGCCTCCCGCTCCTCCGCGCGCCCGGACCTCAACACCCCGGCCCCGCCGGCCAGCGGCCGCGCCGCCGCCATCATCGCGTTCGCCCAGGCCCAGCTCGGCAAGCCCTACGGCTGGGGCGCCACCGGCCCGAACAGCTTCGACTGCTCCGGCCTCACCGGCGCGGCCTACCGCGCGGCCGGGGTCAAGCTCTCCCGGATGTCGCAGGACCAGTGGAACGACGGCCCGCGCGTCTCCCGCGACGCCCTCCAGCCCGGTGACCTGGTGTTCTTCTACAACGACATCCACCACGTCGGCCTCTACATCGGCGACGGGAAGATGATCCACGCCCCGCGCACCGGCAAGAACGTCGAGGTCCTGCCGATCTCCGCGATGCCGTACATGGGCGCCGTCCGCCCGTAGCGGTCTGGCTGTAGCAGTCCGCCGGTAGCCGTCCGTAGCGCCGTAGCTGTCCGTAGCGCCGCCCCCGGGCGGGTCGTCGCCGACGACCCGCCCGGCCGCCGGTCAGTCGACGATCAGCAGGCTGGCCCCCTTCGGCGCGCTGGAGCGGTGCGCCTCGGCCCCGTCGGCGACCTGGTAGCTGCAGCCCGGGCCGGTGACCACGACCCGGCCGTCGTCCAGCGTGGTGACCAGCTCGCCCGCCAGGACGTAGAGCACGTGCCCCTTGCGGCACCAGTGGTCCGCGACGTACCCGGCGCTGTAGTCCACCCGACGGACCCGTACCCCGCCGAACTCCCGCACCCGGCTGGTCACTTCGCCGTGCTCACCCGGCATGCGCCGCTCGGGGACGGTGCTCCAGTCGGTCGCGGTGAAGGGGAAGCCGATGAGTTCCATCCGGCCACCGTACGGCGCCCTGGCCCGGCCCGTCCGTCGGATGCCGGCAGCGGCAGGAGAGTCGGCCGGGGTCCGCGCGGCGGTCAACCCACCCCGGCCGAAGGGGAGTCGGGCTCAGAGCCCGGCCAGCCGCTCCAGGGCGAGCGCCTGCGCCGGGTCGGCGAGGCCGCCGGCCCTCCGGACGGCGGCGTCGTGGGCGGCGGCCAGGGCGTCCAGCCGACGCAGCCGGGTACGGCCCTGGCGGGAGAGGTGGGCGCTGATCCGGCGGCGGTCCTGGTCGTCCTGGCGCCGGTAGACCCAGCCGTGGTCGGCCAGTTGGTCGACCAGTCGACTCAGGCTCGCCTGCGGGATCAGCAGGGTCTGGGCCAGCTCGCCCATCAGACGGCCCTCCCCGTCGGCGAGGGCGCGCAGTACCCGCCACTGGTCGACGGTGCAGTCCTCCTCGGCCAGGGCGGCGGCCAGGCCGGAGGAGAGCCGGCGGTGCGCCAGGGCGACCAGTTCGACCAGCAGCGGCCCGGGGGCGGCGCCGGTGGCCCGCAGCGCTCCGGTCGCCACTCCGGTCGCCTCTCCGGTCGCCTCTCCGGTCGGTGCGGCGTCGCTCGAAGCCATCCGTTCCTCCCCTTCCGGTCTTTCCCGAGGCCGACATCACGACGATACTCGCACTGGTGAGCGTCGAGGCCGTGCTGATCGATCCGCTCGAAGCGCTGCACTCCGCGCGGGACGGCCGGGAGCGGGCGGTGTTCCGGGTGGGCCTCGTCGTGCCGCAGTCCGGTCCGCTGGGCCTGACCGGCCCCTCCGCGCTGGACGGCGCCCTGCTCGCCGCGCACGAGGTGAACGCGGCCGGCGGCGTGCTCGGCCGGCCGCTGGAACTGGTGCTGGTGGACGGCGGCGGCACCCCGGAACGGGTCGCCGCCGAGGTGCGGCCGCTGCTGGCCGCGGGGGCGGTGGACGCGCTGGCCGGCTGCCACACCAGTGATGTGCACCGGGCGGTCGAGACGGTCGCGGCCGGCCGGGTCGCCTACGTCTACACCCCGCCGCACGAGGGCGGGTCCCGACTCCCCGGGGTGCTCTGCACCGGCGTCGACCCGCTGGCCCAACTCTCGCTCTCCGTCAGCGAACTGACGGAACATCACCACCTCCGGCGGTGGGCCTTCATCGGCAACGACTACATCTGGCCGCGCTCCGTCCACCGCGCCGCCACCGCCCTGGTCGTCCGCACCGGCGCCCGGGTGGTGCTGGAACGGCGGATCCCCTTCGGGGCGGTCGAGGGAGCGGTCGAGCCGCTGCTGGACGCGCTGCGCGCCAGCCGGGCGGACGCCCTGCTGTTCAGCCTGATCGGGCGCGACCAGGTGCACTTCAACCGGGCGCTGCGCCGCAGCGGACTGGACCACCGGCTGGTCCGGCTCTCCGGCGCGCTGGAGGAGAACGGCCTGCTGGCACTCGGCGGTGACGACACCGGCCTGCTGTACGCCGCGATGCCCTCCTTCGCCACCCTGGACGAGGAGCGCCGGCAGGGCCTCGCCGAACGGCACCGGGCACTGTGCGGGCCGTGGGCGCCCGTCCTGGACGCGTACGCGGTGGGCCTGTACGACGGGCTGCGCCTGCTCGCCGACCTGGCCGCCCGCCGCTCGCTGGCCCCGGACGGGCTGGCGCGGGCCGCGCGGGGGCTGCTGCCCGCCGAGGGCCGCCCGGTCCACCTCGCCCGGGCCGAGGGCCTCGGTTTCGCCGTCCTGCGCTGAGCGGTCGTTCCGGGCTGAGCGGTCGTCCCGCGCCGGGCACGCCCCGCTCGCCCCGCTCGCCACGCGCCTCTCGGCTGTCGGAACGCCGCGACAAAACCCTTCCATCTGGAAATACTTTCCCCTACGGTCTCCCCACACACCCGCAGGGTCGTCCCGGAGAGAGAGCACCATGGCCGACACACCCTTGCCCCAGCCCGACGGCATCGAGAGCTACGGCTACCGACAGGAACTCCGCCGTTCCCTGACCTTCACCGACCTGCTCGTCTACGGGCTGGTCTTCATGGTGCCGATCGCGCCCTTCGGCATCTTCGGCGGCGTCTTCCAGGGCTCCGGCGGCATGGTCGCCCTGGCCTACGTCCTCGGCATGGTGGCGATGATGTTCACCGCCCTGTCGTACGCCCAGATGTCGCGGGCCTTCCCGATGGCCGGCTCGGTCTACACCTACGCCGGGCGCGGCATCGCGGCCCCGGTCGGCTTCCTGTCCGGCTGGATGATCCTGCTCGACTACGTGCTGGTGCCGGGCCTGCTGTACCTGATCGCAGGCGTCGCGATGAACTCGCTGGTGCCGTCCGTCCCGGTCTGGCTCTGGCTGATCGGCTTCGTGCTGCTCAACACCGCGGTCAACTACCTGGGCATCGAGACCACCTCCAAGGTCAACAAGGCGATGCTGATCGGCGAACTCGTCGTGCTGGCCCTGTTCGTGGTGGTCGGGGTGATCGCCCTCGCCGCCGGCAAGGGCCGGGGCTTCGACCTCACCCCGCTCTACAACGCCCACACCTTCTCCTGGAGCCTGGTCTTCGGGGCGGTCTCGGTCGCGGTGCTCAGCTTCCTCGGCTTCGACGGGATCTCCACCCTCTCCGAGGAGAACCGGGATTCCACCAAGGCGATCGGCCGGTCGATGGTGGCCGCGCTGCTGCTGGCGGGCACGCTGTTCATCGTGCAGACCTGGGTGGCCTCGCTGCTGGTGTCCGACCCGGACGCCCTGATCCGGGACGGCGATCCGAACGGCACCGCCTTCTACGACGCGGCCCGGACCGCCGCCGGCGGCTGGCTCGCCACGCTCACCGCCGCCTCCACCGCCGTGGCCTGGGGCTTCGCCAACTCCCTGGTCGCCCAGGCGGCCACCTCGCGGCTGCTGTACGCGATGGCCCGGGACCGCCAACTGCCCGCCTTCCTGGCCAGGATCCACCCCACCCGCCGGGTGCCGGTCAACGCCACCCTGCTGACCGCCGGGATCTCCCTGGTGCTCGGGCTCTACACGGCCTCGCGCAAGGACGGCATCACCCTGCTCAGCACCCTGGTCAACTTCGGGGCGCTGACCACCTTCCTGGTCCTGCACGTCGCGGTGGTCGTCCACTACCTGGTCCGGCAGCGCAGCAGGGACTACTGGCGGCACCTGATCGCCCCCGCGATCGGCTTCGGGATCCTCGGGTACGTCGTCGTCAACGCCAACATCGCGGCCCAGCGGCTGGGCTTCGTCTGGCTGCTGATCGGCGCGGTCGTGCTGACCGGGCTGATGGCGACCGGCCGCCGACCCCGACTCGCCGTCACCGAGGCCGGCACCGCGAACGCGACCGAGATCGAGACCGGCATCGGCACCGACACCGACACCGTGCCCACCGTGGAAACCACTCCGGAGGAGAGCAAGTGAGCCTGCCCGAAACCGTCGTCCAGCTGTTCCCGACCCCCGAGGACTACGCCTACACCTTCGGCGGCCGCGCCCCGCTGCTGACCGTCAGGCCCGGCACCGTCGTCGAGTTGAGCACCGAGGACTGCTTCGGCGGCAAGGTGCGCGGCACCGGCGACCTGCCCAGCCAGGTGTGCGTCTTCCCCTACCTCAACCCGGTCACCGGCCCGATCGCGGTGGCCGGCGCCGAGCCCGGCGACCTGCTCGCGGTGCACTTCGTGGAGATCACCCCGGCCCGCGACCACGGCATCTCCAGCACCTTCCCGCACTTCGGCGCACTGACCGCGACCCACAACACGGCGATGCTGCACCAGCCGCTGGAGGAACGGGTCTGGGTCTACGACCTGGACGTCGAGGCCGGCCTCTGCCGGTTCCGGGCCCGGCACGGCGGGTTCACGGTCGACCTGCCGCTGGACCCGATGCACGGCACGGTCGGCGTCGCCCCGGCGGCCGGCGAGGTGCTGGCCTCGATCACCCCGGGCGCCCACGGCGGCAACCTGGACACCCCGGAGCTGCGGGCCGGCACCACGGCGTACTTCGGCGTCAACGTCGAGGGCGGCCTGCTCGCCATCGGCGACGGCCACGCCCGCCAGGGCGAGGGGGAGGTCTGCGGGACGGCGGTGGAGGCGGCGATGCGCACCACCGTGATCGTCGACCTGGTCAAGGGCGGCGGACCGGCCTGGCCCCGGCTGGAGAACGACGACTTCCTGATCAGCACCGGCTCCGCCCGCCCCCTGGAGGACGCCTTCCGGATCAGCCAGCACGACCTGGTCGGCTGGACCGGCGGCCTGCTCGGCCTGGACCAGCTGGACGCCTACCAGCTGGTCAGCCAGGCCGGCCTGGCCCCGGCCGCGAACGTCTGCGACACCAACTACACGATGGTCGCCAAGCTGCCCAAGCGCGTGCTGGGCCGGACCCGCGCCTACGACGGCCTGCACGACCGGCTGCGCGAGAGCGCGGCGGCGTACCTGCGGCACCGCTAGACGCCGACCGCCGACCGCCACCCCGCCGTTACGGGTACGGCGCGCAGGCCAGCAGGTACGGCAGCGCCGGCAGCGTCGACACCACCAGGCCCCAGGCCAGTCGACGCCGCCGGTCGCCGCCCGGCCGGGCCAGTCGGCGCACCCGGTCCAGCACCCCGGTGGAGGCGACTCCGAACGCGTCCCCGGGAGCAGTCCCGGGAGCAGCCCCGGAGGTCGCCAACGCGCAGAGCGCCGAGGCCAGTTCACTCCGGGACACCGACCGCAGCGCCGCGTCGTCCGCCGCCATCTCCAACAGCAGCGCCACCTCCGAGCGCCCCAGCCGGGCCAGCGGCAGCGGGCCCAGCAGCAGCGCGAAGGTGTCGGCGGGCAGCCGGAACAGGTGGTGGCGGCCGCGCAGGTGCCCGTGCTCGTGGGCGACGGCCGCGGCCAACTGCCGTTCGTCCAGCAGCCGCAGCGCCCCGCGCGACAGCACCACCCGGGAGCGCCGCCCGGGCAGGCAGTAGACGGTCGGCCGGGCGTGCTCCAGCACCAGCGCGCCCCAGCGCCGGTCCCGTACCGCGACCAGGTCCAGCACCGCCCGGTGCCGCCGCCGGGCCCGTCCGGCCCGGGCGCCGACCGCGGCCAGCACGGCGGTGAGCGCCGCGCCGACGGCGGCCAGCAGCCACCAGTCGTGGGTGTGCGGCACGACCGGCCCGAGCCGGTCGGTGTGGGGGAGCAGGCCGAGCAGCCCGGCCGGCTCGTGCGCGGCGGGGTCGAACGCGTGGTGCGCCGCGAGTACCAGGGCGACGGTGAAGGAGGCCATCAGGGCCAGCCAGAGCGCCGCGCCGAGCGCGGGCCGGGCCTGCAGCCGGGCCCGGAGGCGGGCGGAGCCGACCAGTCGGCGGGGCAGCAGCACGCCGGTCACGGCCAGGTGGAGGCCGAGCAGGACGAGCGTCACTCGGCGTCCCGGGCCTTCACCTGTTCGAGGGCGGCGAGCAGCGCGGACGCCTCGTCCCCGCTGATCCGGTCGACGAACCGGAGCAGCGCGCCGGCCCGGTCGGGGGTGGTCTCCAGCGCCTGGTGCATCAGCTCGGCGGTGTACGCCTCCCGGGTGCAGGTCGGCTCGTACACCCAGGCGCGGCCGACCTTGTCCCGGCGCAGCCAGCCCTTGGTGTGCAGGATGTCGGCGACGGTGGTCACGGTGGTGTACGCGACCGCCCGCTGCCGCTGGAGGTCGTCGACCACCTCGCGCACGGTGGCCGGCCGGCCCCAGGACCAGAGCCGGTCCATGATCTCGGCTTCGAGATCGCCGAAACCCCGTAGCACCGCCCTCGTCTCCCTCGCCGAACCGGTCGCCGGCGCCCTTCGCCCGCTGGAACGCGGCCCATGGTACGGCGAGCGCCGGGCGCCCGCCTCCGGGTGACGGAGACGGGCGCCCACGGGATCCGGGAGGTGCCCGGGTGGTGCTCGGGTCGTGCTCAGCAGGTGTCGAAGGTGCTCGCCCGGTGACCGAAGCCGGTGCTCGGGTCGGAGCGGGTGCTCAGGACAGCCGTCGTGCGAGCGGCACCCTGGAGCGGGTGAACAGCGCCGCGAGCAGCCCCGCGACCACTGGCAGCACCAGCACCACCAGCAGCAGTTCCCCCCACGGCGCGCTGAGGATCATCGGCTTCGACCCGAACCCGCTGGCCCGGGACTTCAGCAGCCCGACCGCCGGGACGAAGCCGTTGGCCGCCCCCAGCAGCGCCCCGAGCAGGGCGATCAGCGCGCACTGCAGGCCCGCCATGGTCCGGCGGATCCGCGGCGGGGCGCCGACGGCGGCCAGGGTGGCCTGGTCCTGCCGGGAGTCGGCGGCGGCGAGTCCGGTGGCGATCCCGGCGGCGCCGAGCACCACCAGCCCGGCGAAGCCGCTGAGCGCGAGGGTGAGCGCGTCGCCCTTGGACTGGTAGCCGCGCTCGACGTCCAGCTCGGAGTAGTGGTCCAGTTGGGCGGCGACGGCCGCGGCCCGCTGCTGTGCCTTGCGGTCGGGCGGGGTGGCCGGGCGCCAGACCGCGCCCTGGGGCGCCGAGGCGAGGCCGAGCTTGGCCAGGGCCGCTGTCGGCATCATCCCCTGGGCGAAGCGGGCGGCGTTCGGGTTGTCGACCAGCACCGCGTCCACCGGGACCTCCTGGAGGTCGGGCTTGGGGATCTGCCCGGGCTGCAGCGGCGCGCCGCCGCCCCCGCGCAGCATCAGCACGGCCTTGCCGTCGGCGCCGACCAGGGTGCGGTCGAAGACCAGCAACTTCCCGGCGGCCAGGGCCTGTTCGGCCGCCGGATCGCGGAGGTCGAACAGGTTGTGCAGCAGGGTGGCGTCGCCGGTGGCCAGGTGCGGCGGTGCGCTGAGCGTGTGCCAGTCGACCGGACCCTTGAGCTGGACGGCGCTGGAGCAGTTGTCGCAGAACTTGTAGACCACCTGGCCGATGTCGGCGCGCTGGCCGAGCCCGGTCAGCTCCTGCTCCACCGCGGCCGGCAGCTTGGCGGCTTGCGGCCCGTCCCGGTGGCTGGTCAACTGCACCGCGCCGTACGGAGCTTGCGGCCGGTAGTCACGCCGGTTCTCGGCGTCGGTGCTGGTGCTGTACACCCCGATGGCGACCGCCCCGGCGACCGCGGCCATCACCGCGGCGACGGCGGGCGCGGTGCGCGAGCGGTTGCGGGCGGAGTCCCGCAGCGCCAGCCGGGGGCCGAGCGGCAGCCGTCCGGCGAACCGGCCGAACAGCGCGACCAGCACCGGGGTGCAGGCCAGCAGCCCGAGTTCGGCGGCGACCGAGCCGCCGAGCACGATCAGCGTGCGGGCGTCGTAGGTGCTGACCACGGTGCGCCCGTGGCTCACCGCGCCGGCGCCGTACATCGCGATCGCGCCGCCACCGAGGATCAGCGCCACGCCGACCACGGTGACCAGGCGGCTGGGCGCCCGGACGGTGTCCCGCCCGGTGAGCCCGGCGGTGACGCTGCGCCGGGCGGCCTGCCAGGCCGGCAGCGCGGCGGCGAGCAGGGCGGTGCACAGGCCGACCCCGGCGATGGCCAGCAGGTCCAGCGGGGGAAGGGCGAAGTGCCCGAAGCGCGCGCCGCCGACCTCCTCGATCACCGGCTGGAGCACGGCGACCACGGCGGTGCCGACGACCACGCCGACGGCCGCCCCGGCCAGGCCGAGCACCAGCCCGCCGCCGAGCACCACCGCGCCGATGTGGCCGCGCCGGCCGCCCGCGGCGCCGAGCAGGGCGAGCTGGCGGCGGGAGCGGCGGGCACCGACCGCGAAGGCGGGCCCGGCGAGCAGGGCGACCTCCAGCAGGCCCATCCCGGTCACGGTGGCGACCACGACCTTGGTGCTGTTGCCGCCGGCGGGGTCGTGGTAGACGGCGGAGTCCCGGTAGTAGGGGACGGCCCGCTCCGACGGCGGGTCGAGCGCGACCGAGCGCGCGGTGAGGGTGTAGCCGTGGGCGTTGAACAGCTGGACCCGGTCCCAGTCGAGGGCGACCCCGCCCGGCAGGTGCACCAGCCAGGAGCCGTGCCCGCCCTGGGCCTGCTTGGCGCCGGGGTCCGCGGGGTCCGCGGCGGCGGCCAGCTGGTCGAGCAACTCGCCGGGCCTGGCGACGAGTTCGACCTTGCCGAGGTCGTCCGGGTGCTCCACCACACCGGTGATGGTGAAGGTGGTCCGCTCCAGCCCCTGGACGGTGGTGGTGCCGCCGAGCGGGAGCCCGGAGTGGTCCAGGAAGGCCTGGGTGGCGGCCAGTTCGTGCGGGGCGCCGGGCGCGCGGCCCTTGACCAGGTTCAGCCGGCCGTGCCAGACCGGGTCGCCGAGGTCGGCCTCGGTGGTGAGGGTGCGGACCAGTCCCTCGGGCGAGGTCGCGCCGGTCTCCGGTCCGCTCCGGACCGGGGTGAGCGTGCTGCCGGGCGGCAGCAGCGAGCCGATCAGGGTGGCCGGATCGGTGCTCGCGCCCTTCAGCTGCTCGGGCGTGGGCTGCTGTCCGGGCCGGGGCTGGGCGACGAAGGCACCGTCCTCGGCGACCGGGGCCTGTTCGACGCTCTGGCCCGGGCTGAGCGCGGTGACCAGGGCGTCCGCGCGGCCGACCACCCGCTCGACCCGTTCGCCCGGGGTCAGCTGCCCGCTGCGGTGGACCACGTCGGCGCCGGTGACCCCGAGCACGGGCAGCGCGATCATGGCCAGGATCAGGGCGCTGCGCCCCTTGGCCCGCAGCGCGTCGCGCCGGGCGATCCGCAGCGCGACCTTCCATGCTCCGATTCTCATCGGGCCGCCCCGTCCAGGTGGTTGGGCCGGTGGACGGCGGCCGCGCAGCCGCCGGAGCGGCGTCCGACGCTCTCCGAGGCGACCGCGCCGTCCCGCAGGTGGATCACCCGGTCCGCCCAACTGGCGTGCGCGGCCTCGTGGGTGACCATCATCGCGGCCGCCCCGGCGTCGCAGCGGGCGCGCAGGACGGCGAGCACGGCGTCGCCGGTGGCGGAGTCGAGCGCTCCGGTCGGCTCGTCGGCGAGGACGAGGCGGCGCTCGCCGATCAGGGCACGGGCGATGGCGACGCGCTGCTGCTGGCCGCCGGACATGTCGTCGGGGAAGCGGTCGGCGAGCTCACCGATGCCGAGCTCCTCCAGGGCGGCGAGGGCCTCGCGGCGGGCGGTGCGGCCGGAGACGCCGTCGAGCTCGCGCGGCAGGGCGATGTTCTCGGCGGCGGTGAGCGCCGGGATCAGGTTGTAGTCCTGGAAGACGTACCCGACGGAGCGTCGCCGCAGGTCGGCGAGCTTGCCCTTGCCGAGGCCGCCGAGCGCGACGCCCTCGACCAGCACCTGGCCCTCGCTGGGCAGGTCCAGCCCGCCGGCCAGGGTGAGCAGGGTCGACTTGCCGGAGCCGGACGGGCCCATCACGGCGACGAACTCGCCCGCGTGGACGGTCAGGTCGACCCCGCGCAGGGCGTTCACCTCGGCGGCGCCGCGGCCGTGCACCCGGGAGACCCCGGCCAGCTGCAGGACGGGCGCGGGCCGGCTCGGATCGATGTGGGACACAGTTCCCCCTCGTGAGCTGTTCAGCTGCATATGTCGGTGAACTATATATGCCGCCGGGGGATGCACAAGCCGTCCCGGATTCGGTCAAGGTTCTACAAAGGTGTCGACGATCAGCCGAAAAGGTGACATGGGGCGGCCGCGCCGGGGCTATGCTTTTCGAGGTTTGAAAAGGCACCTCGTTCGGTGAGGCGTCTTCACGGACACAGGCCACTGACCCGACGACGTCGAGAGACGCCCAGGTTCAGGACAGGTCTTCCCGAGTTAAGGGTTGACCCCAAGTGGCTTCCGGCCGATCCGGCTGGACACGCCGTGGAGTGCCAAAGCTCTGACGAGTTGGGGTGGACCGGTCTCTTGTGACCGGTGTGCTCCTTGCCGTGTCGTGATGCGGCGCACAGACGGTGCGCCCCCGACCGGGAGGAGGCGAGAGACATGGACTGTGATAGTCCGGGCCACAGTAGCCCCTACCCCCGCATGCTCTCGAACACCTCCGGCACGCGGTAACAACCTTCCCTGCGCGTTCACCCAGGCCTTCGTCGTGCGCTCAACCATGCCCCGACGCAAGCCGCCTGACGCACCGTCATGCCCGCACGGCCGCCGCCGCTCAGCGTCGCCGTACGGACCGGACGTCGTGTGCGTCCACATGCGCCCGCAGGGAGGATCGCTGCTGCGTGCCCCCTGTCGCCCCCTCCAGGAAGGGGGCAGGGAGGCCCCGCCATGACCAACGTGATGCTGGACCCGAAGGTTCCCGCCGCTCCCGCCGCGACCCGCTCCGCCGTCCTCGACGACGCCCACGTGGGCGACATCAAGGGCGCGCTCGGCACCATCAAGCTCGACGACGCCGCCCCCCGCGGACTCTCCGCCCGGCTCAAGACCCTGCTGGCGATCGTCGGCCCCGGCCTGATCGTCATGGTCGGCGACAACGACGCCGGCGCCTTCTCCACCTACGGCCAGGCCGGCCAGAACTACGGCACCCAGCTGCTGTGGACGCTGGCCCTGCTGATCCCGGTGCTGTACGTCAACCAGGAGATGGTGCTGCGCCTGGGCGCCGTCACCGGCGTCGGCCACGCCCGGCTGATCCTGGAGCGCTTCGGCAAGTTCTGGGGCGCCTTCAGCGTCATCGACCTCTTCCTGCTGAACGCCCTCACCCTGGTCACCGAGTTCATCGGCGTGACACTCGCGGCCGGATACCTCGGCCTGCCGAAGGTCGCCTCCGTCATCCTGGCGGCGGCGATCATCATCGCCTCGGCCTTCACCGGCTCCTTCCAGCGCTTCGAGCGGGTCGCCATTGCGCTCTGCGTCGGCTCACTGCTGCTGGTCCCGATCTACTTCATGGTCCACCCGAAGACCTCGCAGATGGCCCACGACTTCGTGGTCCCGCAGATGCCGGGCGGCTCCGGCCAGCTCGCCGCCGTGATGCTGGTCATCGTCTCCATCGTCGGCACCACCGTCGCCCCCTGGCAGCTGTTCTTCCAGCAGTCGTACGTCATCGACAAGCGGATCACCCCGCGTTTCATGAAGTACGAGAAGGTCGACCTGTGGATCGGCATCGCCATCGTGATCATCGGCGCCGCCGCGATGATCGGCTTCACCGCCGCGGCCTTCGCGGGCACCGACGGCTTCGGCCAGTTCTCCGACGCGGCCGCCGTGGCCAAGGGCCTGGAGGACAAGGCCGGCCACCTGGTGGGCGTGCTGTTCGCGATCGCCCTGCTGGACGCCTCGATCATCGGCGCCTTCGCCGTCTCGCTCTCCACCGCCTACGCCATCGGCGACGTCTTCGGCATCAAGCACTCGCTGCACCGCGGGGTCAAGGGCGCCAAGGGCTTCTACGCGGTCTACGCGGGCCTGGTGGTGGTCGCCGCGGCGATCACCCTGCTGTCCACCGACTACCTGCAGGGTCTGATGACCCAGTTCGTCCAGGTGCTGGCCGGGGTGCTGCTGCCCTCCGCCACCGTCTTCCTGCTGCTGCTCTGCAACGACAAGGCCGTGCTCGGCCCGTGGCGCAACGGTCCCAAGACCAACGCCTTCACCTCCGCGGTGGTCGGTGTGCTGGTGATGCTGTCGCTGATCCTGACCGCCGCCGTGGTCTGGCCGGACATCAGCTCGGACGCGATCCTGTGGATCATGGCCGGCTGCGGTGTGGCGGGCGTGCTGGTCGCCGGGTACTTCTTCGTGGCCGGCCGCACCGGCACCAAGGAGGACCCGATCGACCGCGCCGGTCGCGAGGAGTGGCGGATGCCCCCGCTGGAGACCCTGGAGCGGCCGGTCATGTCCACCGCCCGCAAGGTCGGCATGGGCGCCCTGCGCGCCTACCTGCTGATCGCGATGATCATGGTCATCATCAAGGTCGTCCAGACCGCGCTGAACCACTGAGTCCCCGAGCGACTCCCGTACGGACGGGCGGTGGGCAGCGGCTCACCGCCCGTCCGTTCCTGTTCCGTGTCCGTTTCCCCGTGAAGGAGGTGCCGTCGTGCACACCCTGACCACCGTCGAGTTCCTGGTCCGGCTCGCCACCGGCGTCGCCTGCGGCGCGCTGATCGGCGTCGAGCGCCAGTGGCGGGCCCGGATGGCCGGCCTGCGCACCAACGCCCTGGTGGCGGCCGGCGCCACCCTGTTCGTGCTGTACAGCGAGGCGGTCGGCGACACCGGCAGCCCCACCCGGGTCGCCTCCTACGTCGTCTCCGGCATCGGCTTCCTCGGCGGTGGCGTCATCCTGCGCGACGGCGCCGGCGTCCGCGGCCTCAACACCGCCGCCACGCTGTGGTGTTCGGCCGCCGTCGGAGTGCTCGCCGCCTCCGGCAAGCTGGAACTGGCGGCCATGGGCACGCTCGCCGTGCTCGCCGTCCACGTCGTGCTGCGCCCGGCCGGCCGACTGCTCGACCGGGCCCCGCAGGCCGGCAGTGACCCGGACTCCACCAGCCGGGCCACCGTCCACCTGGAGTGCGACCGCAAGTCCGAGACCCACATCCGCGCCCTGCTGCTCCAGGCCCTGGCCGGCTCCGGCCTCTCGCCCACCGGCCTGCGCGCCCGCCGCACCGAGCAGGGCGACGCCACCAGCCTGCGGGCCACCGTCGCCATCAGCGGCCAGGTGACCCCGGCGCTGGAGCAGGTCGTCACCCGGCTGTCGCTGGAACCGGGCGTCCGGGACCTGCACTGGCACCTGGACGCGGAGGACGACGACCACGGCAACCCGGCGATGGCGTAGGCGTACTCCTGCCGGCGAGCGCTGCTGTCGGCGGGGTCCCGAGGACCTGAGGAGGTAGAACGGAGGGACCGTCACACGAACCTCCGGGAGGCCCGATGCCGAAAGTCGATCCGGACCACGGACCGCTGGTCCCGATGCTGCTGGTGCTGACCCTGGTCACCGGGGTGGTGGACGCGGTCAGCTACCTGGAGCTCGGGCACGTCTTCGTCGCCAACATGACCGGCAACGTGGTGTTCCTCGGCTTCGCCCTGGCCGGCGCCCCCGGCCTGTCCGCCACCGCCTCACTGTCCGCCCTCGCGGCCTTCCTGCTCGGCGCGCTGGCCGGCGGCCACCTCGTCCGGCACCTGCCCGGGCACCGGGGGCACCTGCTGACCGCCGCCGTCGCCGCCCAGGCGCTGCTCGTCGCCGCGGGCACCGTGCTGGCGGCGGCGGTCGGCCACACCTCCGCACCCGCCCGCTACACCCTGATCGGCCTGCTCGCCCTCGCGATGGGCGGGCAGAACGCGGTGGTCCGCGCGCTCAAGGTCCCCGACCTCACCACCACCGTGCTCACCATGACCCTCACCGCCCTCGCCGCGGACCGCACCGGCCCGCGCCGGCTCGCCTCGGCGGGCTGGATGTTCGCCGGGGCCCTGCTCGGCGCCGCGCTGGTGCTGCACGCGAACGTGCCGGCCGCGCTGGCGCTGGCCCTGGTGCTGCTGATCGCCGTCGCCGCCCTCACCCACCGCGCCGCCAGGCCCGTCCCGGCACCGGCCTGGACGCAACGCCGCTAGGAGTTGTCCGGCCGATCTTGCCGCGGTCACTCCTCCCGGCGGTGCCCGGCGCGGCCGCTCCAGTGCGGTTCCAGCCGGGCCCAACCGGAGGTCCAGTCGGCCTCGGCCCGCCGGTCGAGGGCGTGCAGCCGCAGTCGCAGGGCGAGGACCAGGAGGGCGGACAGCACGAGCAGGGCGCCGGTGCCGGTGCAGGCGGCCGACACGGCGAGGGCCGCGCGCTCGACCGGGGGAGCGGTGGCGTTACCGTCCGGGTCGACCCAGATCTGGACGGCGGCGCCGGCCACGGCCGAGCGCGGGGCGTCCACCAGGCCGGAGTGCCGGGTGTGCCCGGGGTAGCTCCAGGAGGCCGCGACATCGGTCCGGTTGCCGTAACCGCCGGAGGCGAGCCGGCCGGCGGCGGCGGAGTGGTCGGTGGTGTCGGTGACCACCGCCTCGATCCGGTGCAGCCGGGCCCGGTCGGCGTCGGCCCGGGGTGCGGTGGCGCGGTAGAGCAGCAACGCGCCGCCGACCGAGAGGGCGGCGGTCAGCAGGCCCCCGACCACGGCGAGCAGCCAGGCGCGGGCGCGGGACCGGTCGAGGGGGCGGGCCAACGGTTCGTGCCGGGCACCGAAGGCCCGCCGCAGCTGACGGCCGGTTCGCCGCGGGAGCGACGCGGGCCGGGCCGGGCGGGGTGGGCTGGACACGCTGAGGACTCCTCAAGGACGCGGGCGCGTACGGGGTTTCGTCACCCAATCTCCACCCGACCGGCCCCCTCGCACAAGATGCGGTGCGCGCTCGTGGTGCCGACGCTCCTGACCACCCGGGACGTTCGGCCCTCGGCGGCGGGCCCCGGCTCCGGCAGGCTGGGGCCCGGCCGCGTCCCCCGTGCCCGGGCGCGGCTCCGGCCCGGTTGACCGTGGGGGTGCCGGGCCGCGGTGCGGCGCAGGGGGCGGTCGTGGGGCCGTCTCCTGCCCGTCCACCGCCGGAAGTTGACGTTTCACCAGGTCAGAGAGGTATTCTTCCCAGCTATACACTCGGTGTATATCCCTGGTGTATGGTCCTCCCCATGAGTGTTCCTTTGACCCTCCTCGGACTGCTGGAGCGGGAGCCGAGCCACGGCTACGACCTCAAGCGCGACTACGACTCCTACTTCGGCCGGGGCAAGCCCCTCCCGTACGGCCAGGTCTACGCGACCCTCGGCCGACTGGCCCGCGACGGCAAGGTGATGGCCGGTGAGGCCGAGCCGGGGGACGGGCCCGAGCGCAAGCGCTACGTCATCACCGAGACCGGGGCCACCGAGTTCGAGACCTGGCTCCAGGAGCCGGTCGCCCCCGAACCCAACCTGCAGTCCGTGCTGTTCAGCAAGGTGGTGCTGGCCCTGATGCTCGGCCGCGACGCCGAGCTCTACCTCGACACCCAGCGCTCCGCCCACCTGCGCCGGATGCGCGAACTCACCGAGCTGCGCCGCTCCGGACCGCTGGTGGACGCCCTGCTCGCCGACCACGGCCTGTTCCACCTGGAGGCCGACCTGCGCTGGATCGACCTGACCGTCGCCCGGCTCGACGCGCTGGCCGCGGAGGTGCGCGCATGACCGCCGTGATCGAGGCCCGGGACCTCGCGCTCGCCTTCGGCGAGACGCCCGCGCTGCGCGGGGCGAGCCTGTCCGTCCGGGCCGGCGAGGTGCTCGCCGTGATGGGCCCCAGCGGTTCGGGCAAGTCGACGTTACTCCACTGCCTGGCCGGCATCCTGGTGCCCGACGCGGGCGAGGTGGTGTTCGACGGGCAGCGCCTGGACACCATGAGCGAGGCCCGGCGCAGCGCTCTGCGCCGCGACAGCTTCGGCTTCGTGTTCCAGTTCGGCCAGCTGGTACCGGAGTTGACCGCCGAGGAGAACGTGGCCCTGCCGCTGCTGCTGAACGGCGTGCGCCGGGGAGCCGCACTGGCCCAGGCCCGGCCCTGGTTCGCCCGGCTCGGCCTGGACGGCCTGGAGCAGCGCCGCTCCGGCGAGTTGTCCGGCGGCCAGGCCCAACGGGTGGCACTGGCACGGGGGTTGGTGGCCCGGCCGCGGGTGCTGTTCGCCGACGAGCCGACCGGCGCGCTGGACTCGCTGACCGGCGAGCAGGTGATGGAGCTGATGGTCGGTTCGGCCCGGGAACAGGGCACCACCGTCATCCTGGTCACCCACGAGCCGAGGGTCGCCGCCTACGCCGACCGCGAGGCGATCGTCCGCGACGGCCTGGCCCGTACCCTCTCCACCGGATCGGTGGCCCCGTGATCGCCTTCTCGCTCCGACTGGCCGTCAGCGGCGGCCGGGAGGCGGTGGCCCGGCTGCTGATGATCGCGGCGGCGGTCGCCATCGGGGTCGGGCTGCTGCTGTCCACCTTCTCCGGCATGAACGCGATCGACCGCGCCAATGAGCGGCAGAACTGGATGAACACCGGCGTCCAGGGCGCGACGGCCGCCACCTCGGCGGACCCGCTCTGGTGGGGCGCCCGGGGCGACTACTACCGGGGCAAGCGGATCTTCCGGGTCGACCTCGCCCCGACCGGCCCCGCCGCGCCGTCGGTGCCCGGCCTGAGCCGACTGCCCGCGCCCGGCGAGTACTACGCCTCGCCCGCGCTGGAGAAGCTGCTGCGCGACACTCCGGCCGTCGAACTCGGCGACCGCTTCCCGGGCCGACTGGCCGGCACCCTCGGCGACGACGCGCTGCCCTCCCCGGACACCCTCGCGGTGGTCGTCGGGCGCACCGCCGACGAGGTCGAGGCGCTGCCGAGGGCGCACACCGTCACCAGCGTCGCCACCGCACTGCCCGCCGACTGCTCGGCCGACTGCTACGGCGCGGGCGTGCACGGGGACGCCCTGCTCCTGGTGCTCACCGTGGTGGCCGCGGCGCTGATCTTCCCGGTGCTGATCTTCATCGGCACCGCGACCCGGCTCTCCGCCGCCACCCGGGAGCAGCGCTACGCCGCGATGCGCCTGGTGGGGGCGACGCCCGGTCAGGTGTCGGTGATCTCGGCGGTGGAGTCCACGGTGGCCGCGGTGATCGGCACGGTCGGCGGCTTCGTCCTGTACGTCGCGCTGAAGCCGCTGGTCGCCGACGTCCCGTTCACCGGCGACCGGTTCTTCGCCGCCGACCTCGGCCTGACCCTGCCGCAGGTCGCCGGGGTGGTGCTGGGGGTGCCGCTGGCGGCCGCGCTCGCCGCCCGGTTCGCGCTGCGCCGGGTCACCGTCTCCCCGCTCGGGGTCTCCCGCCGGGTCACCCCGAAGCCGCCGAGCCCCTGGCGGTTGACCCCGCTGGTGGCGGGCCTGGCCGAACTCGGCTACTTCGTCGGCAGCCACCCGAAGACCACGAACGCGCAGTCCCTGGCGTACCTGAGCGGCTTCGTGCTGGTGATGCTCGGTCTGGTGGTCGCCGGTCCGTGGCTCACCCTGGCGACCGCCCGGGCGGTCGCCAGGAGGACCAGCCGGCCGGCCTCGCTGATCGCGATGCGCCGCCTCTCGGACGACCCGCGGGCGGGCTTCCGCTCGGTCGCCGGCCTGGTGCTGGCGCTGTTCGTGACCACCGGGACCCTCGCCATCATGAGCACCATCGACGCCAACCAGGGCGCGCTGGAGGGCGTGCCCTCGGTGCGCAAGGCGATCGTGGCCACCCCGTTCGGCAACCGGGAGGAGGCGGCCGCGCTGCCCTCGGTGCCCGACCGGGTGCTGACCGGGGCCCGTGCCGTGCCCGGCTTCCAGGGGATCGCGCTGATCCACGACAACCCGGCCAAGGTCGGGGCGTACCAGCAGGGCCCGCGTCCGGTGGTGCCCAGCCTGGTGATCTGCTCGGAACTCGCGCAGATCCCGGTGGTCGGCCACTGCGCCCCGGGGGCGGCCGTCGCGGCGGTCGACCAGTTCCAGTTCGTCGACCTGCTGGACGCCTCCCAGCACGAGTGGCCCACCGCACCGGTCTCCGCGGCGGAGGTGGCCGGGCTCCCGGTGCGGATGCTCTACGCGACCACCGACGGCTCCGAGGCGGCCAAGGAGCAGCTGCGGACCCTGTTCACGCGGGAATTCCCGAGTTACGAACCGCGGTTGGCCGAGGACTGGTCCTCCGAGGGGCAGCGGAAGCTCCAGGGCTGGCGGCAGCTGGCGGACGCGGTGCTGCTGACCACCCTGCCGATCGCCGGGTGCAGCCTCGCGGTCAGCGTGGTGGCCGGACTGTCCGACCGCCGCAGGCCGTTCGCGATCCTGCGGCTGACCGGCGCACCGCTGCGGCTGCTGCACCGGGTGGTCGGGCTGGAGAGCGCGCTGCCGCTGCTGGTGGTGTCGGCGCTCGCGATCGGGACCGGCTTCGCCGCGGCGGCGATGTTCCTCGCGTCGCAGATGAAGTACGACCTGGTCTCACCGGGCCTGACGTACTACGGCCTGACCGGCTTCGGACTGGCCGCCTCGCTGGGGATCATCGCCTCGACCCTGCCGCTGCTGCGGCGGATCACCGGGCCGGAGGCGGCGCGCAACGGCTGACGGTGTCGGGCCGGAGCAGGCGGCCCCGTCGCCCGTGGATCCGTCGGTGCTGCGGATCAGCGGGCGACGGGGTAGCTGCGCGTCCCGTCCCGCCGGGCCACGTCCAGCCCGTCCAGCCAGCTGCCGAGCACCAGTCCGGACGGGTAGAACATCGGCTCGGGCAGCGCGTCCACCGGGAAGCGCTCCCAGCCGGCGCAGGTGTGCGGCTCGGTGACCAGCGCCTCGGCCAGGCTCGGCGGAGCCAGCACCGCGGCGGTCAGCCGGGGCCGGCCGAGCTCGTGGTCCAGGTGCAGGGCGAGCACCCGCATCCGCTCGGCCGGCAGCACGATGCCGGTCTCCTCGGCGAGTTCGCGGGCCGCGGTCCGCTCGAAGGACTCGCCCGGGTCGACCTTGCCGCCGGGCAGGCTCCAGGTCGGCGGCTCGCCGGCGGTGATCCGGCGGCCGATCAGCACCCGGCCGTCGCCGGTGGGCACGATGATCCCGGCGCCGAGCAGCGGCGCGGTCGGTGCGGTGCTCAACTCGGGCTCTCCTTCGGGTGGTTACCGGGCGGTCGGCCGGACGGCTACCAGTTGCCGCGCTCGTAGTCCTTGAGGAAGCAGCCGTACAGGTCCTCGCCGGCCTCGCCGCGGACGATCGGGTCGTACACCCGGGCCGCGCCGTCGACCAGGTCGAGCGGGGCGTGGAAGCCCTCGTCGGCGAGCCGCATCTTGTCCGGGTGCGGCCGCTCGTCGGTGATCCAGCCGGTGTCGACGGCGGTCATCAGGATGCCGTCGGACTCGAACATCTCCTGCGCGCTGGTGCGGGTGAGCATGTTGAGCGCGGCCTTGGCCATGTTGGTGTGCGGGTGGCCGGCGCCCTTGTAGCCGCGCTGGAACACACCCTCCATGGCGGAGACGTTGACCACGTACTTGCGGCGGGACGCGGAGGCGGCCATCGCCGGGCGCAGCTGGCTGATCAGGATGAACGGCGCGGTGGAGTTGCAGAGTTGGACCTCCAGCAGCTCGACCGGGCCGACCTCGCTGACGGTCTGCACCCAGCTGTTGGTCGGCGCGAGGTCGGGCACCAGGCCGCCGGCGTCGATCGCGGTGCCGGCCTCGATCCGGGCCGGGGTCGCGGAGCCGGTGACCAGGGCGAGCGAGGTGACGTCCTCGGCGGCCAGTCGCTGCCCGCCGTCGCTCGGCTGGTGGGGGAGGGCGGGCAGGTCGACGCTGCCGCTGTTGAACCGGCCGATCGTGGTGGCCTGGGGCAGTTCGCCGGCCGGCAGCGGGGCGGACTCGGCGTTGACCAGCTCGCGGTAGGACTCGGCCGGCCGGCGCACGGTCTGTGCGGCGTTGTTGATCAGGATGTCCAGCGGACCGTCGGCGGCGACCTCGTCGGCCAGGGCCATCACCTGGGCCGGGTCGCGCAGGTCGATGCCGATGATCTTGAGGCGGTGGATCCACTCGGCGCTGTCCGGCATCGCCGTGAAGCGGCGGATCGCGTCGTTGGGGAAGCGGGTGGTGATGGTGGTGTGGGCGCCGTCGCGCAGCAGCATCAGCGCGATGTACATCCCGATCTTGGCCCGGCCGCCGGTCAGCAGTGCGCGCTTGCCGGTGAGGTCGGCCCGGGCGTCCCGGCGGGACCGGTTCAGCGCCGCGCACTTCTGGCACAGGTTGTGGTAGAAGGCGTCGACCTCGACGTACCGGGTCTTGCAGGTGTAGCAGGAGCGCGGGCGCTCCAGGATGCCGGCGATCTCGGTGGTGGTGACGGTGGTCAGACCGAAGGCACCGGCCGTCTCGTCGTCGATCCGGGTCGGCGCGCCGGTGGCCGTGCGGGCGGTGACCTCGCGGTCGTTGGCCGTCTTGCGGGCCCGGGTCTCCTGGCGGCGGCGCTGCTTGAGGGTGCGGAATATGCCGCCCACGGCCTGCCGGACGGTGATCGCGTCCGGGTGGTCGACGTGCAACTGGTCGAGCTCGGCGAGCACGTCCAGGCAGAGCTTCAGGCGCTCGGGGTCGAGGCCAGGGCCGTAGTCGATCTCCTGCTCGCCCTCCTCCACGTCTCGGCCCCGCTCGATGTCCGTCTGCTCGATGCTCACCCGTGCTGCCGCTTTCCCGCTCGCCCCGCTGTTACCGCGTACCGCGTGAATGCTACGGGAGCGGCGGGGGCCGGGGCGAAAGCCGGAGGTGGGGGCCGGGGCGGACCCGGGAGGCGGGGCCGGGCCCGGAGCCGGCGGGGGACGTCTTTGGAGGATCGTCCATGTCTACGCGCGGAGCACTGATCATGGTTTGTGCACATCCCCAGCAATGCCGCTCGAACTGGCATTTGCCCCCGCCCTCACGGAGAATCGAATGCTGGGTGCCGGGCGCCCGAGTGCGCTCCGGCGGCATCGCCGCAACCGCACCCGAGGTGTAATTTCTCCCAGCCAGAGAGCCCATTCATGCGTTTCCTGAACGACCTCAAGCCCTCGTACGACCTGACGTACGACGACGTCTTCATGGTCCCCAGCCGTTCCGCCGTGGGCTCCCGGCAGGGTGTCGACCTCTCCTCGAACGACGGCACCGGCACCACCATCCCGCTGGTGGTCGCCAACATGACCGCCATCGCCGGCCGCCGGATGGCCGAGACCGTCGCCCGCCGCGGCGGCCTGGTGGCCATCCCGCAGGACATCCCCACCGAGGTCATCGCCGAGGTCATCTCCTGGGTCAAGCAGCGCCACCTGGTGGTCGACACCCCGATCACCCTGGCCCCCGGCGCCACCGTCGCCGAGGCGCTCTCGCTGCTGCCCAAGCGCGCCCACGGCGCCCTCGTCGTGGTCGAGGACGGCAAGCCGGTCGGCGTCGTCACCGAGTCCGACTGCCAGGGCGTGGACCGCTTCACCAGCCTCGCCGACATCATGTCCCGCGACCTGCTGCTGCTGGACGAGGACATCGCCCCGCGCGAGGCCTTCGACAAGCTTACCGAGGCGCACCGCAAGCTCGCCCCGGTCGTCGACCGCGAGGGCAAGCTGGTCGGCCTGCTCACCCGCAAGGGCGCGCTGCGCGCCACCCTCTACACCCCGGCCGTGGACGCGAACGGCAAGCTGCGGATCGCCGCCACCGTCGGCATCAACGGCGACGTCGCGGGCAAGGCCAAGGCGCTGATCGATGCCGGGGCGGACGTGCTCGTGGTCGACACCGCGCACGGCCACCAGGAGAGCATGATCAGCGCGCTGCGCGCGGTGCGCGGCCTGGACCCGCAGATCCCGATCGTGGCCGGCAACGTGGTCTCCGCCGCCGGTGTCCGCGACCTGGTCGAGGCCGGCGCGGACATCCTCAAGGTCGGTGTCGGCCCGGGCGCCATGTGCACCACCCGGATGATGACCGGCGTCGGCCGCCCGCAGTTCTCCGCCGTGCTGGAGTGCGCCGCCGAGGCCCGCCGGCTCGGCAAGCACGTCTGGGCCGACGGCGGCGTGCGCCACCCGCGCGACGTCGCCATGGCGCTCGCCGCCGGCGCCTCCAACGTGATGATCGGCTCCTGGTTCGCCGGCACCTACGAGTCCCCGGGCGACCTGCAGACCGCCGCCGACGGCCGCCAGTACAAGGAGAGCTTCGGCATGGCCTCGGCCCGTGCGGTGAGCAACCGCACCGCCCAGGACTCCTCCTACGACCGGGCCCGCAAGGCGCTGTTCGAGGAGGGCATCTCGCACTCCCGGATGTTCGTCGACCCGGCCCGCCCGGGCGTCGAGGACCTGATCGACTCGATCGTGGCCGGCGTGCGCAGCTCCTGCACCTACGCGGGCGCCAACAGCCTGGAGGAGTTCCAGGAGAAGGCGATCGTGGGCATCCAGAGCGCGGCCGGCTACGCCGAGGGCAAGCCGCTGCACTCCAGCTGGGCCTGATCGCGGTAGCGGCGGCGTCGGCGGGGCCCGGGCCCCCGGCCGGCCCCCCCCCCCCCCCCGGGCCCCGGCCCCCGGCCCCCCCCCCGCCCCCGCCCCGGGCCCCCGGGCCCGGTGCCTCCCGTCAAGCCTGCTCGTCGGCCGTCCGGCTCCTCGCTTCGGGGAGTCGGGCGGCCGCGCCCGTTCCGGGGTCGTCCGCGCAGCCGTCGTACGGCAGCAGCGGGAGCAGCAGGGCGTGGCCGAGCAGCCCGACCGAGCCGTCCAGGGCTGCGGTGAAGGCCCGGGCGGCGGCCGGGAGCCCGCGCAGCTCCCAGAGCGCCTGGACGGCCGACCAGGCGCCCTCCCGGGCGGTCTCGACCGACCAGGTACCGAGCAGGTGGGTGAGCGGCCCGGCGCACTCCGGCAGTTCGGGCCCGGGCAGCAACTGCTCCCGTACGACCGACTCCACCTCGGCCAGCACCCCGTTGATCCGGTGGTAGTCCTGCTCGACCTCGGCCGGCCCGCAGCCCCGGCGGAGGCAGAGGTCGACCACCGCCAACGGCAGGTCGTGCTGGATGTGGGCGTTCATCCCGGCCAGCGCGAACTGCAGCGGGTGCACGCCGGGGTGGGCGCGCAGCGCGAACAGCGGTCGCCAGCAGGCGGGCGGCTGCTGCCCGGCCGCGTCGGCGGCCACGGCCAGCAGGTACCGTCCGGCGAACACCGCGTCCAGCTCGGCCATCGCCGGCGGGTCGGCGAAGTACCCGCCGTCGGTGGAGTGGCTGTCGTCGGTCGAGTACCCGTCCGCGAGCCGGTCGCGGACCGCCTCGGTCACGGTGAGGTAGAGCCGGTTGAACACCGCCACCCCGTCGGACAGTGGCAGGGCCGCCCCGATCTCCCGCAGTCGGCCGACCACCTCCTCGACCGTCACCGGCGTTCGGGCCGCCGTCGCACGGGCCGTCGCCCAAGGGGCCGTCACCGTGCGAGTCGTGACCGTGTGAGCCGCTGGCGTGTGAGCCGCAATCGTGCGGGTCGTCGCTGGACCGGGCATGCGCCACCCTCCGAGACCGATCGTGCACTGATCGCATCATCGTGGCAGCGCGTCGCCGCGCTCGGCCGGTGCGGCGCGCGTCCGTCCGGCCGGTGTCACACGATCAGGCCGACCCCGCCGTGCGAGGGTGCCGACTTGGTCTTTGCTTTGCCTCGACTTTACCTATGGCTCACCTCCTGCCATGATCCCGACCGTGATCAACCGTCGTACCCTGCTTGCCGCGCTCGCCGCGGCCCCTGCCCTCGGCACCCTCGGCGCCGCCGTGGGCAGCACCCCCGCGAGCGCCGCCGACCTCTACCCCTCCAACACCGCGCTGTACGCCAACCCGGCCCTGGTCGAGGGCGTCGACTACGGCCGCCGCTACCGCCGCCACCTGATCGACGACCAGAGCCCGCAGGACCGCACGGCGTTCATCCGGACCACCGTCATCGCCCCGCACGGCGGCGGCATCGAGGGCGGCACCTCCGAACTGTGCCTCGCCATCGCCGGCTACCACCCCGCGGACCTCGCCCCGACCCCGGCCGCCGGGCCGGTGCGCGACTTCTGGATGTTCGAGGGCCTGCGGTCCTCCAACAACAGTGCGCTGCACGTCACCTCGACCCACTGCGACGACACCGTGGCCCGGGCGATGTGCGCCGGCAGCCTCAACGTGCTGTCGCTGCACGGCTGCACCACCGCTCAGGCCGGCCTGGAGGCGGGCGCCCAGGCCGTGCTGGTCGGCGGCCTGAACTCCACCCTCCGCCAGTACCTGATGGAGGAGTTCGCCGCGGCGGGCATCCGGGCCGTGACCGCCTCCGGTGAGGAGGAGATCGCCGGCATCTCCCCGGAGAACATCTGCAACCGCAGCATGCTCGGCATGGGCGCCCAGCTGGAGATGACCACCGAGCTGCGGGCCGCGATGTTCGCCCCGGGCAAGAACACCCGGGCCGACCGGGCGGCCAACACCCTGCCGCTCTTCTGGAGCTTCACGGCGGCCGTCCGGACCGCCGTCCAGCGCCTGGAGGCGACCCAGCCCATCCTGTGACGGACTGACTGACTGACCGACTGACCGACCGAAGGGGCGACCGGACCCCGCCCGCTGCGCCGCGCCCGTCGTCGGGGGCGCAGCGGGCGTCAGCCCAGCTGGTAGGCCAGCACGTAGGTGTGGGCGCCGGACTCGTCGACGGCCAGCCGGAACTCGCCGGTGATCCCGGCCAGTTCGCCCGCCCCCGTGCCTGGCACCACGCGTATCGTCACCCCGCTGGTGTCCCAGGCCGCGTGCTGGAGGACGAACGAGCCCGCCTTCCCGGCCAGTTCGCCGGTCACGTGCTCCACCGCGACGTACGAGGCCGGCCCGCCCGACGTGCCGCCGACGGACAGCATCCGCACCTCGCTGCGGCCGCTCAGCCCACCCGTGAACGTCTTGGTGATCCGGACCCGCCCGAAGGCGGTGCCGCCCTCGTGCTCCTCCGTCTCGCCCGGCTCGAACGCCGTCACCTCGAACGACCCGCTCACCTCGGCAGTCATGGCACGCTCCCCTCGTAGTCCGCACCCCCGGCCGACCGTTCGTCGACCGTGTGTGAAGCGTTGCACACGGCACTGACAATCGCGCCCGCGTCCTCCGGCGCAGCCGCCCCGGCAGGCCCGGCAGTCCCGTCAGTGGTCCCAGCGCAGCGCCAGCAGTGCCGCGTCGTCGGCCAGCCCGGGCTCGCCGACCCAGCCCCGGACGTCCGCCAGCACCGCGTCCAGCAGGTCCGCCGGGCTGCCGCCGTGCAGTCCGGGCAGCCGTTCCGCCAGCGGGTAGAAGCAGCCCCGGGCGTCCCGGGCCTCGGACACCCCGTCGGTGTGCAGCAGGAGCAGATCGCCCGGGCCCGGGTCGAAGCGGCTCGCCGCGTAGTCCTCCCCGGTCAGCTCGCGCAGGCCCAGCGGCGGCGCGGGGACGGGCGGCGCCAGCTCGGCGACCCGGCCCGCGCGGCGCAGCAGCGGGGGCGGATGGCCGCAGTTCACCACCCGGACCGGCTCCCGGCCGACCGGGACGTCCAGCAGCAGCGCGGTGGCGAACCGCCCGTCGTCGCCCGGCCGGGCGGTGAGCGCCGCGTCCAGCCGCTCCGCGAGCCGCGCGGGGTCCGGCTCGGTCCGTGCCGCCTCGCGGAACACCCCCAGCACGTCCGCCGCCGTCTCCACCGCCGACAGCCCGTGGCCCTGCACGTCCCCGAGCAGGACCCGCACCCCGAAGCGGGTCTCCACCACGGCGTACAGGTCCCCGCCGATCCGGGCCTCGGCCGTCGCCGCGACGTACCGGACGGCCAGCCGCAGCGGGCCGATCCGCTCGGCGGGCGGTCGCAGCAGGGCCCGCTGGGCCGCCTCGGCCACTGTCCGGACCTGGTAGAGCTCCCGCTCCCGGGCCGCCACCAGCACCACGCTGGCGGCGCTGGCCAGCGTCGAGGCCAGCACGGTGACCGAGACGGTGATCCGGACCGAGGCGGGCAGCTGGGTGTTCTCCGACTCCAGCGCGCCGACCGCGACCAGGGCCGCCGCGCCGACCAGCAGCGGCACCCGGGCTTTACGGGTGGTGGCCCCGGCGAGCACCGGGGCCACCGCGAGCAGCGGCGACAGGGTCGCCCCGGGACCGATGGCCAGGGCCGCCGCGACGGCGGAGACCAGCAGCAGGAGGGCGCCGTACAGCAGCAGCCGGGTCCGCCGTGGCAGGTGCAGCGGCGGGAGCCCGTCCGGGCCGGCGGCGGTCACGCGTCCTCCTTCAGGGGGGCAATGGTGCTCCGGGCCCGAGGGCCTTCGAACCACTTTCCCCGTACCGCCCCGGGTCAGCACCTCGGCACCCCGGCGCACCGGGGTCGCGACACCCCGGTGCCCCTGCCCCCGGTGCCCCGGTACCTCGGCGCGGGCTCCGGTGCGGCGCGCACTAGGCTGGGCCGGGAGATGAGACGCAAGAGCCGCCGCCCGGCCTCCCCCCTTCCGCAGCGCCACGGCGTGGACCCGGTCCACCTGCGGCTGCCGTTGGAGGGCGACTGGCCGACGGTCCGGGAGCACCTGGTCGAGCGGCTGCCCGCAGTGGCGGCGGCCCGGGTCGAGGCGGCGCTGCGGGACGGCGAGATCGTCGGCGAGCAGGGCCCGATCGGCTTCGACGAACCGTTTCGCCCCGGTGCGCACCTCTGGTTCTACCGGGACCACCCGGCGGAGGTGCCCGTCCCCTTCGACCTGGTGGTGCTGCACCGCGACGATCACCTCGTGGTGGTCGACAAGCCGCACTTCCTGGCCACCACCCCGCGCGGCCGGCACGTCGTCGAGACGGCGCTGTCCCGGCTGCGGCACTCCCTCGACCTGCCCGCGCTCAGCCCCGCCCACCGGCTCGACCGGCTCACCGCGGGTCTGGCCATGTTCGTGGTCCGGCCCGAGGACCGCGGCGCCTACCAGACGCTGTTCCGGGACCGGCTGGTGCGCAAGGAGTACCAGGCGATCGCCGGGTACGACCCGGAGCTGAGCCTCCCGTGCACGGTGCGCAGCCACATCGTCAAGGAGCGCGGGGTGATCGCCGCCCGGGAGGTCGTCGACGCGCCGCCGAACAGCGAGAGCCGGGTCGACCTGCTGGAGCACCGCGACGGCCTCGGCCGCTACCGGCTGCGGCCGCTCAGCGGGCGCACCCACCAGCTGCGGCTGCACATGAGCGGCCTCGGGCTGCCGATCCTCGGCGACCCGGTGTATCCGGTGGTGCTGCCCGAACCGGCCCCGGACGACTTCCGCCGACCGCTCCAACTGCTGGCCTCGACGGTCGAGTTCACCGACCCGCTGTCTGGCCGGGAGCGCCGCTTCGAGAGCCGGCGCACGCTCGCCGCCTGGGCCGACCGGCCCGGCTGGGAGTCGGGGGCCTGACCGGCACCCGCCCGGGGCCGGACCGGCACCCGCCCGGGGCCGGACCGGCACCTGCCCGGGGCCTGACCGGCGCGTAGCCGGGTTCGTGGGACCCGGCCGGCCCGGCGAAGTCCTGGGTCCGGCCTGCGGTCTAGGGCGAACGGAGGACCCGGTCCCGGTTCCGTCGCCCGATCCGTCGCCCGCCCCGGCGGCGGGATCGTTGAGTCATGAACGCAGCACCGCACACCGCCCCCGCCCCCGTCGCCCTGGTCACCGGTGCCTCTCGCGGCCTCGGGCTGGCGCTCGCCCACGTCCTCGCCGCCGACGGCTGGCACCTGGTGATCACCGCCCGCGGCGCGGCCGAACTCGCGGAGGCCGCCGCCGGGCTGGCGGCCGTCACCGAGGTCGTCGCGCTCCCGGGCTCGATCGTCGACGACGACCACCGCGCCCACCTGGCCGAGGCCGCCGAGGGCCTCGGCGGCGCGAGCCTGCTGGTCAACAACGCCGGAACGCTCAACGGAGCCGCCGACCCCGGCGCCGAACCGCTGCCCCGGCTGGCCGACTTCCCGCTGCCCGACCTGCTGGAGGTCTTCGAGGTCAACGCGCTCGCCCCGATCGCCCTCACCCAGCTCGTCCTGCCGCAACTGCGCGCCCACTCCGGTGCCGTCCTCAACATCAGCTCGGACGCCGCCGTGGTGCCCTACCTCGGCTGGGGAGGGTACGGCGCCAGCAAGGCCGCGCTGGACCTGGCCACCGCCGTACTCGCCCGCGAGGAAGAGGAGTTGAGCGTCTGGGCGGTCGACCCGGGCGGCATGCGCACCCGGATGCTGCAGCAGGCCGAGCCCGACCAGGACCTCTCCGGCGAACCGCTGCCCGAGCAGATCGCCCCGCTGCTGCTGGGCCTGCTGCGCGACCGCACCCCCTCCGGCCGCTACCGCGCCGAGGACCTGGCCACCGGGGCCCCGGAAGTCACCGCGGCGGCCGGCGGTGGCGGGCGATGACGACCCCGGCCGGGCTCGACCCCGACGTCACCGTCCCGCCCGAACTCTCCGCCCGCGCACCGGCGGAGGCGCGCGGCGGGGCCCGGGACGGCGTGCGGATGCTGGTCGGCCGGCGGGCCACCGGCGCCGTGGAGCACCGCCGCTTCACCGACCTGCCCGAGGTGCTGCGCCCGGGGGACCTCCTGGTGGTCAACAACTCGGCCACCCTCCCGGCCGCCCTGCCGGGCCGACTGCCCGACGGCACCCCGGTCGTGCTGCACCTCTCCTCCGCCCAGCCGGACCGACAGGGCGCCCATCTGGTCGAGTTGCGCCGGTCGGTGCCCGGCGCGGCGGCGGCCTACTATCCGCCGGAGGAGTCCCCGGCCCGCCCGGGCCTGCGCGTCTCGCTCCCGGCCGGCGGCGCGGCCGAGCTGGTGCAGGCCTTCACGCCGCGCCTCTGGTACGCCGAACTCACCCTGCCGGCACCCCTGTTGCGCTACCTGGAGTTGCACGGCCGGCCGATCCGGTACGGCTACGTGGACCGCGAGTGGCCGATCGAGGACTACCAGACGGTCTTCGCGACCGTCCCCGGTAGCAGTGAAATGCCCAGCGCGGCAAGGCCGTTCACGGCCGGGACGGTGGCCCGGCTGGCGGGCCGCGGGGTGCTGGTCGCACCGGTCACCCTGCACACCGGGGTGGCCTCGCCGGAGGCGCACGAGGCCCCGTACGCCGAGCGCTTCCACGTACCGGCGGCCACCGCCCGACTGGTCGGCCACGTCCGGGCCGGGGGCGGCCGGGTGATCGCGGTCGGCACCACCGTCGTGCGCGCCCTGGAGTCGGCCGTCGGGTCGGACGGCACGCTCCAGGAGGCGGACGGCTGGACGGAGTTGGTGATCACCCCGGAGCGCGGCGTGCGCGCCGTGGACGGTCTGCTCACCGGCTGGCACGAGCCGCGGGCCTCCCACCTGCTGATGCTGGCCGCCGTCGCGGGCCGCCCGCTGCTGGCCGCCTGCTACCGCGAGGCCGTCCGACGGCGTTACCTGTGGCACGAGTTCGGGGACGTCAACCTGCTGCTGCCGAACTGACCGACGGGCCGTGCGGCGGCGGCGTTCAGGCCAGCAGGGTCTGCGCCACGTGGTGGGTGTCCAGGTACTCGCGGACGGCGGTGATCAGGCCGTTCTCCACGGTGAACACGCCCAGGCAGTGGTTCCGGTACGCGGTGCCGTTGGCGGCCGTCCCGACGGTGGTCCACTCGGCCACGGCCTGCGGGCCGTCGGCGAGGACCCCGGTGAGGGTGATGGCCGGCAGGCCGTCGGGGGCGAACAGGGTGCCGACCTGGCCGAGGAAGTCGCCGAAGATCTCCTGCTTGCCGTGCCAGGTGCGGGAGAGCGCGAGGTCGCCCGGGTAGGTCCAGGTGGCGTCCTCGGCGAACAGGGCGACGGCGGCGTCCCGTTCGCCGGCGGCGATCCGGGTGACGTACTCGGTGACGACGGTGCGGGCGTCGGTCTGCGACATGGTGGGCTCCTGGCTGCTGTGGTCCGTCCGGTCGGGCTCTCCGGCCGTGGCACCAGCAAAGCCCGGGGGCCGCCGGGGCGGCCAACAACCCCGGGTGCCTGCCGACAACCGCCGGTTGTTCATCCAGGCGGGGCGTCCGGCGGCAGCTCCAGCTCGAACCAGACCACCTTGCCCTCGCCGGTCCGTCGGCTGCCCCAGCGGTGCGCCAGCTCGTTGACCAGGTGGATGCCGCGCCCGCCCTCGTCCTCGTTGCGGGCCCGGCGGATCCGGGGCGTCTCGTCGTCCCGGTCGGCGACCTCGACGGTGAGCACCCGGTCGCAGAACAGCCGCAGCTGGGTGGGCGATCCGGCGTGCACCAGGGCGTTGGTGATCAGCTCGCTGGTGAGCAGTTCGGCGCCGTCGCTGAGCGCGTCCAGGCCCCAGGCGGCGAGCGTCTCGCGGGTGAACCGGCGGGAGTGGGCGACCATCGCGTGGTCGCCGGTGAGCGGCAGGGCGGCGATCCGGTCGGCGCCCTGCGGGCGGACCTGCGCCATGATGACGGCGATGTCGTCCTCGGCGGTGGGTCCGGTGAGCCGGGTCAGGACGGCGTCGCAGGTCTGTTCCAACGACTGGCGCCGGTCGGCGACCGTGCGGCAGAGCAACTCCAGCCCCTCGTCCAGGTCGTGGCCCCGGCGCTCGACCAGCCCGTCGGTGTAGAGGGTCAGGATCGCCTCCTCCGGCAGGGTGAACTCGACGCCCTCGAACGGGACTCCGCCCACACCGAGCGGTGCGCCCGGCGGTAGCTCGACCAGCCGGGCGTGGCCCGCGGTGTCGGCGACCACGGGCGGCAGGTGGCCGGCGCACGCGGCGGTGCAGCTGCGGTCGGCCGGGTCGTAGACCACGCAGACGCAGGTGGCGAACTGGCCCTCGCCGAGCGCCGCGGTGGCCTCGTCCAGCCGGTGCAGGACCCGGGTAGGCCGCAACTCCAGGGTGATCAACGTCCTTGCCACCGTCCGGAGTTGGCCCATGGTGGCGGCGGCCCGGATGCCGTGGCCCATCACGTCGCCGACGATCAGGGCGACTCGCCCGGAGGACAGCGGCACCACGTCGAACCAGTCGCCGCCGACCTCGCTGACCACGCTGCTGGGCAGGTAGCGGTAGGCCAGTTCCAGGCCGAGGGTGCGGTGGATCTCCTGTGGCAGCAGGCTGCGTTGGAGGGTGAGCGCGGTGTCCCGCTCCCGCCGGTAGAGCCGGCCGTTGTCGATCGCCAGCGCGGTGCGGGCGGCCAGTTCCTCGGCCAGCGAACGGTCCGCCGGACCGAACGGCACCGGATTGCGGCTGCGGACGAACTCGGCGCCGCCCAGCACCAGTCCGCGCGCCACCAGCGGCACCATCAGGTACGAGTGCACCCCGGAGGCCAGTGCCGGCTGCACCCGATCGGGGGAGGCGACGATCCGCCGCAGCTCCTCCTCGGTCACCTCGGAGACCAGGATCGAGCGCCGGGTGCGCAGGCTCTGCGCGTACACCGCCGCGGACTGGGAGGTCTCGCCGACCTGGTCCGCGGCCGCCGTCATGACGTTGTCCGACGCCGAATCGCCGACCGCCACCGCCCGCATCAGCACCGGCCCGACCCGCGGCACCGCGCCCGGCTCCTCGCCGCCGAGCACCGCGTCGCGCAGGTCCACCGTGACGAAGTCGGCGAAGCGCGGGATCACCACGTCCACCAATTCCCGTGCGGTGCGGTGCAGATCGAGCGTGGTGCCGATCCGGTTGCTGGCCTCGTTCAGCAGACCGAGCCGCTGCTGGGCGGCCCAGGCCTCGTCCAGCGCGCGCTGCCGGGCGGTGGCCGCGTCGCGCTCGCGGGTGAACAGCAGCGCGTTGTCGATCGACACCGCCGCCCGCACCGCCAACTCCCCGGCCAGCGCCAGGTCCTCGTCCTCGTACGGGCGCTCGACCAAGGTGCGGTAGAAGCCCGCGACGCCGATCGGATTGCCGCGCGCGATCAACGGCACGACCATGAACGACAGCACGTTCTGCTCCCGTACGGCGGCGGTGCGCACCGGATCGTCGGCGAACCAGGCCATGCCCTCCTCGTCCATTCGCGGCACCAGCACCGGCTTGCGGTGCGCCAGGCTCCACGCGTACGGCGAACCGGGCGTGAACCGGTGCACCCCGCCCAGCCGGGCGATCGGCGCCAGGGTCGAGCCGTGCACCGAGTGGAACGCCATCCGGCGCAGCAGCGCCGAACCGTCCGCGGGGGCCCGGGCCTCGCGCTCGCCGCGGACCAGCTCCTCCAGCACCTCCACCACCACCGTGTCGGCCAGCCGGGGCGTCGCCACCTCGGCCAACTCGTGCGCGGTGCGGTCCAGATCGAGCGTGGTGCCGATCCGGGCGGAGGCCGCGTTGACCAGCGCGAGCCGCTCCTGGGCGGCCTTCGCCTCGCGCAGCGCCTGCTGCCGCGCCAGCACGGTCTGGTGCTGGCGCAGGTACAGCCGGGCGTTGTCGATCGCGACGGCCGCCCGCGAGGCCAGCTCGTCACCGAGCGTGATGTCGGCCGCCGCGAAGGACTCCCGCTCACCGCGCCGCGAGTACACCACCATGCCGAGCGTGGTGCCGCGCGCCACCAGCGGGGTGATCCGCACCGAGCGCGGCCGGTCGCCCAGGAACGCCCGGCGGCCGCTCTCGTCGATGCCGTCGCTCAGCGGCGGCAGCTCCCAGGACGGCACCACCACCGTCCGCCCGGTGATCAGCGCCCGGGCGTACGGGGAGTCGGCCGGCAACTCGTACACCGAGTCCAACGGCAGCGCGTCGGCAGGGTACAGCGGGTCGGCGGTGGCGATCGCCAGCCGGCGCACCAGCTGCGGGGTGTCCGGGACGGGCGCCTCGACGTTGCGCCCGGCGATCAACGCCTCCAGCGCGAACACCCCGCTGATGTCGGCGACCCGGGGCACCATCGCGTCCGCCAGCTCCCGGGCGGTCTGCCGCAGGTCGAGGGTGGTGCCGATCGAGGCCGTGGCGTCGACCAGCAGCGCCAGCCGCTCCTGGGCCCGGGCCGCCCGGGCGTCGGACCGGTAACGCTCGGTGACGTCGACGATGGTCGCGCTCACCCCCAGCACCCGTCCGACCCGGTCCGCCAGCCGGAAGTACGAGGCCGACCAGGCCCGGTCCCGGCGCGGATCGTCCGGCGTCCGGCCGTGCGCCCGGAAGTCCACCACCGACCGGCCGCTCGCCAGCACCTCCCGCATCACCGCCTCGGACTCGACGGCGTTGATCCCCGGCAGCACCTCGGTCAGCCGCCGCCCCAGGTGCTCGGCGGCGGCCACACCGTTGCTCTGGGCCAGCGCCTCGTTCAGCCGCACGTACCGCAACTGGGTGTCGAACACGGCCATCCCGACCGGGGACTGGGTGAAGAAACCGTCCAGCACGGCCAGATCCGCCTGGATCCGGCGCAGCGTCGTCACCTCGGACGCCACCGCCAGCACCAGCGGCACCCCGCCGGGCCCGCTCACCGGATGGGTCCGGAACTCCAGGTTCACCAGGTGCCCGTCCCGGTGCCGCACCGGGAACACCCCGGACCACTCCCGGCCCGCCAGGATCTCCCGGAACAGCTCCAGCACCTCGGGCCGCTGCTCGTCGGAGGTCAGCAGCCGTGCCGCCTTCGCCCCCACCGCCTCGTCCGCACGGTAACCGAGCAACGCCTCCGCGTCGCCGCTCCAGTGCAGGATCCGCCCGTCGGCCTCGATCAGCGCCGTGGCGATCGGCACCATCAGCAGGGCGTCCCGCCGAGGCTCCCCCCGGCGCTGCGCGTCGTCGTCCACCATGGCCAGAGAACCGCCCGGAGCTCGTTCCCCCCAGCCCTGCCATCCTCGCACGCGGCCCCCGAGCCCCGCCCCTCGTGGCTACCGGCCCACCCACCGCAGCGTGGGCGCCACCAGGACCCGCACCAACCGGTTGTGCAGCACCCGGTACCCCGGCGTCACCCACAACCGGGACCTGTCGACCACCGGCGGCGCACCGTCCCGGTAGAGGTACGCGACGTACCACCGGTACAACGGCCCCCCGGCAACCAGCAACACCGGCGCCGCCACCACGGCCCCGACCCACACCGCACCCCGGAAGACAAAGTCCCCCACACTCCCCGCCCTCATGCGCCAACACTCCCACACCCGCCACAAGTTGTGCTCCCGGCTCCGCGTCCGGCCCCCGGCCCCGGTTCACGGCCCTTGCCCCTACGGCCACCGGCAGCCGGGCTGCGGGCTGCAGGACGGATGCCCGGCTCCTTGAAGCCACGCCCCGACGAGACCGCCTCATGACCACCCCCACCCCACCCGCGCGTGCAACGGCCGGGTGGGCGGCGAACGCTGCAGGTCGGTCCGGCGTGCCGAGCGAGCAGCTCGGCCGCGCCGGACTTCCTGCGTTGGCCAGGTGGGCGGTTTCGGCCCTGTCGGTCGGCGTCGCATGCCACGCTGCTCGGCCGCGCGCGGAAAGTCGGCCGGCCCGACTTCTCGTGCAGCGGTCGGGCGGGCAGCGAACGGCGCTGTTGGCCGTTGCGCCTTTCCGAGCGGCCGACCCGACTTCCGATGTTGGCCGGGCACGCCCCGCCGGTGGGTCTGGCGTCCGATGGCACCGCAGGCCGTGACCCCTGCGTTCGGCCGGCCGGGAGGTGACCGTACTCCTCAGCAGCCCGACCCGGCAGATGGCGGGTTGGGCTGGACTCCGTGGGCCAGCGGCGGTGCCCAGGGGGCGTGCCCAGTGTTGTGCAGTCGGGACCGGCGGGGCCGCTTGGCTGGTGGCCGCGCACAGGAAGTCGGCCGGGTCGACTTCCCGCGTGTGCGCCAGGGGCCGGAGGGGTGGGCTTCCGGCGTACGGGAGTGGTGGCCGGGGGTGGGCTGTTGGTCGCGCACAGGAAGTCGGCCGGGTCGACTTCTTGTGTGTCGTGCCGGGAGTTGGAGGGGTGGGCTTCTGGCGTTCGGGGGCTGGCTCGGGTTGGTGCGGGTCGATTTCCCGCGTGTGTGCCAGGAGTCGGAGGGCTCGGCTCTCTGTGGCGTCAGCGGGTGCGTGCAGGGTGTGGGGCGGGTGCGGTGCGGGTGGTGAGGGTGAGGGTGGCGCCGAGGAGGCAGAGGGCGGCGGCGACCAGGACGGCGTGGTCGGTGCCCGTGGCCAGGGTGTCGGCGGTGGTGGCGGGCCCGGGGGTGCCGGCGACGGCGACCGTTACGGCGACGCCCAGGGCGGAGCCGATGTAGCGGGAGGTGTTGTTGGCTCCCGAGCCCATGGCCGCGCGGTGCGCGGGGACGCTGCTGACGGCGAGCCGGGCGAGGGCCGCGTTGAGGACTCCGCTGCCGACGCCGGCGACCGCGAGTCCGGGGGCCAGCCGCAGCCAGGAGGAGCCGGGTGTGAGTCCGTACAGTCCGGCTTCGCCGAGGCCGCAGATCAGCAGGCCGAGGGCGACCTGGGCGGTGGCCGACAGGCGGGCGGCCAGTCGGCGGGCCTGGAGGGCGGCGATCACGGACAGGCCGGACCAGAGGGCGAGCACGCCGCCTGCGGCGAGGCCGGAGAGGCCGAGTACGCCTTGGAGCAGGGTGGGCAGGTAGCTCATGAAGCCGACCAGCGAGAGCCCGGTGAACAGGGCACCGCCCGTTGCGGCGATGAAGCCGGGGTTGCGGAAGAGAGAGAGGTCGAGCATCGGCTCGCGGACCGTCGCCTCGACCACGGCGAAGGCGGCCAGCAACACCACCCCGCCCGCGAGCAGCGCCACCACCGCGGGCCGTGCCCAGCCGCTGCGGCCCTCGGCGAGTCCGGCGATGAGCAGGGTCGTCCCGGCGGCCAGGGTGAGCACGCCGTACGGGTCGAGCGGGCGGGGTCGTTCGGCCCGGGATTCGGTGAGACCGACGGCCGCGCAGGCGGCCACGGCGGCCGAGACGAGGGCGAGTCCGCCACTGACCGCGCGCCAGTCGGCCCACTGTTGGACGAGGGCGCCGTAGACCGGTCCGACCGCGATGCCGAGGCCGACGGAGGCGCCCCAGATCCCGAGCGCCCGGATCCGCTCGGGCCCGGCCGGGTGGGCGTGGCTGATCAGGCCGAGCGCGGGTGCCAGGACGGCGGCCGAGGCGATGCCGAGCAGTATTCGGGCGGCCAGGTAGACGGTGCCGCCGGGGGCGAGCGCGGCCAGGGCCTCGGCGGCGGCGAACAGCAGGACGCCGGAGGTGAAGACCCGCTTGCGGCCGTGGTCGTCGGCGGCGCTGCCGGCGGTGAGCAGAAGGGCCGAGATGCCGACCAGGGTGCCGGTGAGGATCCAGGTGCGGCCGGTGGCGCCGAGGTGGGCGGCCTGGGCGGTGGCGGCGAGCGAGGCGGTGGGGGCCGTGTAGGCGACGGTGACCAGGGCGGTCGCGGCCGCCGTGACGGCCAGCGTGGCGCGGGGGCGGACGGGGGCGGCGGAGTCGGATGGTGCGGGGGACATGGTGTTCCCTCCGGAGGGCGGACCTGGCGGACCCGGAGGACCGGGCCGAACCCGGAGGACCGAGGCCGGACCGCTAGGTCTGGTGAATGAACCTTCGTCTCGCGCAGCACGCTACCACCGAAAGTCTGTTCATTGAACCCACTCCCTAAGTGGACTACCCTGACGCACATGGCCCTGGGAACCGACTACGAACTGCAGGACTGCGCGCTGGCCCGCGCCCTGGAGGTGGTCGGCGAGCGTTGGAGCCTGCTGATCGTCCGCGACACGTTCTACGGAGTGCAGCGCTTCAACGACTTCCTCGCCCACCTCGGCATCCCGCGCGCCGTCCTCACCGCGCGCCTCAACGCCCTGGTCGCGGCCGGGGTGCTGCGCAAGGAGCCGTATCAGCAGGCGCCGCTGCGCCACGGCTACCTGCTCACCGGGGCAGGTCTCGAACTCTGGGGCCCGCTCTATCAGTTGAGCCGCTGGGGTGGCCGGCACGCGACCCCGGGCGGACCGCACCACCTGTTCGCGCACGTCCCCTGCGGCACCGACCTGGACTTCGTCGGAGCCTGTCCCGCGTGCGGCGGCGGGCCGGTACCGCCGACCGAGGTCGCGATGCGGCCCAACCCCGCCCGCACCGACGACCACCACCGGGAGGACCCGGTCTCCCGCGCCCTGGTCCGCCCGCACCTGCTGCTGGAGCCGATCGCCTCGGCGGCCGCGTGACGCGACGCCGTCCGGGGGCGGGCAGGCCGACGAGGCCGCCGGCAGCTCGCCGACGGCCTCGCGGGTCACCGGGGTGGAGCCGCGGGTGCGGCGACGACGTCCCGGATCAGGAGCGGAATCAGGAGTGGAAGGAGGAGCGGAATCAGGAGTGGAACCGGACCTCCGGGTCAGCGGCGGTCGGCCCGTCGAACAGCGGCTGGTCGATGCCCTTCAGCTGGAGGTCGAAGAACGCCCCGACGTACCGCCGGGTGAGCTCGGTGGCGCGCTGTCCCGACATGGTGGTGCCGGGGGGCTGGGGGACGCCGAGTGCGTCGAGGAAGAGCGAGTAGTCGGTGAAGCTGCCGTGGTCGGTGCCGTCGAAGGTCAACCAGCGCTTCCAGCCGTCCAGTCGGGGCCAGCTGTCGGTCCAGCTGGTGTCCTCGGCGCCGGGCAGCGGGTGACCGATCATCAGGTACGGCTTGCCGCCGATGCCGGACTCGGGCACCTCGTAGTCCATGCTGCCGTCCAGGTCGACCCCGGCCCGGATCCGGTCGTCCGTCACCAGCGCGGGGACGCTGGCCGCGCCGCCGGCCGAGTGCCCGGCCATGCCGATCCGGTCGCGGTCGATCATGCGGGCGTAGCGCCAGATGGGGTGGGGGCGGGCAGTGAGCTGGTCGATGACGAAGGAGGCGTCCTTCGCCCGGCTCTCGTCCAGGCCCTTCCAGGCCTCGGGGGTCTTGAGTTGGCCGCACTCCACGCAGGGCAGTGTCTGCCCGTCGGGGAAGGTCGTCCCGGTGTTCTCGTAGGTGTGGTCGACCAGTGCGACCACGTACCCGCGGCTGCCCAGTTCCTCGGCGAGGCTGCTGAGCGAGGTGCGCGGCATGGTGAAGCCGGGGGAGAGGACCACCAGCGGGTAGTGCCCGCCCTGGGGGCGGGCATCGGTCCTGGACCAGGTCCGGGTGTCGGTCACCGTCTCGGTCGGGACGGTGTTGCCCGGGATCTTGGCGTCCAGCAGCATTCGGGCGGCCGCGGCGGTCATGTACGGGGCCGCAGTGCCGGTTCCCGCGTGTGCGGGGTAGTACATCGTGACCATCAGCTGGCGCGGCCCGGCGGAGGGGACCCAGGGGTCCGTGCGGTCGTGGTCGACCATGTGCAGGATCTCCTGCCCGACCGCGTACGGCCCGGTCGGGCGCGGGAGTTCGAGGTGGACGGTGCTCGCGGTGCCGGTGGCGGTACCGGCCGTGGTGGCGACCGGTACCGCGGGGGCGGCCAGCGCCGGGGCCGCGGCGGCGACGGACAGCGGCAGGGCGAGCAGCAGTGCCGCCGCGGCGGCGGTGGTGCGAACTCGGCTCGTGCGTCGGTTCGTGTGTCGGCTCATGAGGGCGACGGTAGGTCGCCCGCAAGGGAACTGACGTCGGCTCAGCGGCGTATAGATCCCTTCCGGGAGGCGCCGGTGGAGACCCCTAGGGGATGAGTGGGATCAGTGGATCGCCTCCAGGACCGTCGCGTTGGCCAGGCCGCCCGCCTCACACATGGTCTGCAGCGCGAACCGCCCGCCACTGCGGCGCAGTTCGTGCACCAGCGTGGTCATCAGCCGGGTGCCGCTGGCGCCCAGCGGGTGGCCGAGGGCGATCGCGCCGCCGTTGACGTTGAGCCGGGCCGGGTCGACGCCGGTCTCCTGGAGCCAGGCCAGGACGACGCTCGCGAACGCCTCGTTGACCTCGAACAGGTCGATGTCGGCGAGCGAGAGGCCCGCGCGGCGCAGCACCTTCTCGGTGGCGGGCAGCACGCCGGTGAGCATCAGCAGCGGATCCGAGCCGGTGACCGCGAAGGAGTGCAACCGGGCCAGCGGACGCAGGCCGAGCCGGGCGGCGGTCTCGCTGCTGGTGATCAGGACGGCCGAGGCGCCGTCGTTGATCGGGCTGCTGTTGCCCGCCGTCACCGACCAGGAGATCTGCGGGAAGCGCTCGGCGTAGGCCGGGTCCGCGAAGGCCGGGCGCAGGCCCGCCAGCACCTCGGGCGTGCTGCCCGGGCGCACCGACTCGTCCGTCGTCACCGGTCCGCCGGGCGTCGGCACCGGGACCAGCTCGTCCGTGAACCGGCCCTCGGCGTGGGCCCGGGCGGCCTTGGCGTGCGAGCCGGCCGCGAACTCGTCCATCGCCTCCCGGGTGATCGACCACTTGGCGGCGATCAGCTCGGCGCTGACGCCCTGGGGGACCAGCCCGCCGGGGTAGCGGGCCGCGACCGAGGCGCCGAACGGGTCCGCCCCCGGCGGCACGTTGGACCACATCGGCACCCGGCTCATCGACTCGATCCCGCAGGCGACCACCAGGTCGTAGGCCCCGGCGATCACCCCCTGGGCCGCGAAGTGCACGGCCTGCTGGGAGGAGCCGCACTGTCGGTCGATGGTGGTCGCCGGCACGGAGTCCGGGAACCCGGCGGCCAGCCAGGCGTAGCGGGTGGTGTTCATCGCCTGCTCCGCGACCTGGTCCACGCAGCCGCCGATCACGTCGTCGACCAGGGCCGGGTCGATGCCGCTGCGCCCGATCAGGGCCTGGAGGGTGTGGGCGAGCAGCTCGACCGGGTGGACGGCCGAGAGGGCGCCGCCCGGCTTGCCCTTGCCGACGGGTGTGCGGACGGCTTCGACGATCACGGCATCGCGCATGGCTGGCCGCCTCTCCTGCGATGGAGTGGAGTGGAAAAGCAAACTCACTATAGGTCTGTAGGTTTGGGAATCCAACCCTTCAAGGACATCGGTCGGACAGGGTCTAGCGGGGCGTCGTGGGCGTCGTGGTGCTCCGGGACCGGACCTCCTCCAGGAACTCCGCCGCCGCACGGGCATTGGGCACCGGAAGGGCGAGCGGCAGCCCGGCCGACCGCGTTCGGATCTCCAGCTCCCCGAGGCCGGACGCCCGGGCCGAGTGCACCTCGGCCCAGCGGTAGGCCTCCGCCGCGCCCAGCGAATGCGGCGGCCGGTGGACCAGGCCGTCGGCCGTCACCGTCAGCCGCCCCCGGGCGAACCGGACGCTCCCGTCGGTCCGCAGCGTCTCGTTGAGGGCCGCCCGGAGGCCGGGGGAGAGGCGCTCGTCCATCTCCCGGAGCAGTACGTCCAACCCGTGCAGCTGGGCCAGCACCAGCGGCTCGTCCGCCCCGACGGGCCATATTCGGCCCTGCTCGGGGACCCCGCGACGCCCGCCGGGCGAGTACTCGGCGGCCTCGATGCCCGCCCACGGCAGCAGTCGCTCCCCGCCGTCCGCTCCGACCAGCGCCAGCCCGCCCTCGTGGACCCGCACGGAGTGCAGCCCGGGCGCGGGCCGCAGCAGCGCGTACCCGCTCACGACCACCAGCGCGACGGCCGCCACCACGGGCGCGGGCCACCACTCGCCGAGCGCCAGACAGGCCACCACCGCGAGGACCGCGGCAGTGGCGTCCAACCACGTCCGCGCCCGCCACGGGACGGGCCGGAACCCCCGGTGCACCCGCACCACCCGCCCGAGCGGACCGACCGGCCCGCGCCGGCCCTGGCCGTTCTCCACGACCGACCGCGCCCACGCCGGCGACCACACCATCGCCATCTCGGCCTCCTTGCTCTCGCCGGTCTCCCCAACCGGAACTGCGACTGTTGGATCACCAGGATCGATCGCCCGCCACCCCGGCGAACAGTGCCAATCAGCACCCTTTGGCCCGAAACAACCGAAGTGTGTCCGGAGCTGATGTGCCGTTCGGCCCAGGAGCGACAGTGACCGCCGGCGGTTACCGGTGGCTACCGGTGGCGGGGGAGAGCGCGAGGGGCGACCGTACAGGCCGAGAAGGCCGAGAAGGCCGAGCAGGAGAGGGCAAGGCAGGGCAGGAGGCCACCGCCCCCGTCAGCGCCCCGACGCGCCGAACCCGGTCTGCAGCCTCCGCAGCAGCGCCGTGCCCGCCGGGTCCACCGACCGCCGGCTGTTGGCCAGCACCACCACCCCGACCCGCTGCTCCGGGTCGAACGCGACGAAGGAGCTGAACCCGCCCGTCCCCCCGTTGTGCCACAGCTGCAGGTGCCTGCCCTGCTGGGCGTGCAGTCGGTGGCCGAGCCAGCCGAGGTGCGTCCAGGCGAACGGGTTGACCCGGTGCCGGGTCTCCCGGGTGAGCAGGATCGCGGGTGCCAGCGGTGCCTCCGGCGCGCGTTCGGCGGCCAACTGGGCCCGCAGGAAGGCCGTGAGGTCGGTCGCCGTGGAGTGCAGCCCGCCCATGCCGGGGAGGGCCGCCAGGTCCCAGGACGGCACCGGCCGCCCGCTCGCCGAATGGCCGCACGCCAGTCGTGCCGCCCGCTCGCCGTCCGGCCGCAGGCAGGTGTCGGTCAGCCCCAGCGGTGCGCAGACCTCGCGCTCCACCAGTTCCCCGTACCCGGTGTCGGCCCGGCGGGCGAGGGCCAGCCCGAGCAGCCCGGCGCCGAGGTTGGAGTAGCGGAAGCTGCGTCCGGGGACGGAGTGCAGCCGTGTGCGGGACAGCCCGGAGAGTATTCGGTCGCCGGTGCAATGGGCGTACGGGTCGGGCCGGTTGGGCCGGAGCAGGGACCGCAGCACCATGCCCCGGGGCAGCCGGGGCAGCCCCGAGGTGTGGGTGGCGAGGTGCCGCAGGGTGATCGCCTCCGCGCCCCGGACCGGGACGGCCGCCGCGTCGGGGAGCAGCTCCGCCAGTGGTTCGTCGAGCCGCACCGTGCCGTCCAGCGCCAGCCGTGCGAGGACGAGCGAGGTGAACACCTTGGTGACGGAGCCGATCTCGAACAGGGTGTCCGCCCCGGGCCGTTGGCCGTCCGGCCCCGTCCGTCCGGCGCCGTGGATCTCGACGGCGTCACCGGCCAGCCCGGCGACCACCACGCCGACGTGCCGGACCGCGAGCCGGTCGGTGGTCTCCTGCACCAGGCGGGCGAGTTCGTTCATGTGTGTGAGCCTAGGCGCCCGCGACCTGCGAAGTCGTCCGCCCGGATAATGATCTCGACCGCTCCGGATGCTCCCCCGGGTGTACGCCCGGCTGCGCCGCACGAGGAACGGACGGCTGCGCGCGCTCCTCCCCCCGGAGCAGACCGCCCCGGGGCGAGGAGCGGGCGGGCCGACGGACCCGTCGACCCGCCCGCCGGTTCGCAGTGTCGGCAGGTCGAGCAGCTCAGCAGCTCAGCAGCTCAGCAGGTCAGATTGTCCCCCGGTACCGTGCCGAGGATCTGGACGAAGCCCTGGTACAGGCTGACCCGGTGCTGCATCTGAGCGGTGTTGTTGCCGTTGCACTCCAGCGTGCCGTTGATGCTGCGGATCGTCTCGCCGAAGCCCCGCCCGTTGACCATCGCGTCGTGCGGGGTCATGGTGCCCGGCCCGTTCTGGGTGTTCCAGTACCAGAGGCCGGTCTTCCAGGCGACCGCCGGATCGGTCTCCACCAGGCTCGGGTTGTTCAGCAGGTCGAGGCCGAGGGCGTCGCCCGCCGCCTTGTAGTTGAAGTTCCAGCTGAGCTGGATCGGTCCGCGCCCGTAGTACGCGGCCTGCCCGGCCGGGCATCCGTACGGCTGCGAAGTGTCGCAGTAGTGGGGGTAGTTGGAGGTGTCCTGCTCGACCACGTAGACCAGCCCGCCGGTCTCGTGGCTGACGTTGGCGAGGAAGGCCGCGGCCTCCTGCAGTCGTACCGTGTCGCTGCCGGTGGCCGCGAAACCGGGGTAGGCGGCGGTCGCGTCGAGCAGGCCCTGGTAGGTGTAGAAGGGGTTCCGGTTCGGGAACATCCGGTCGAACTGGGCCTGGCTGACCGGGAATCCGCCCGGGTTGGGGGTCGAGGTGGGGGTCGGGGTCGGGCCGGGGTCGCTGGGGCCGCCGCAGGGGCCCTGGTCGCTCCAGACCCCGGAGCCGCCGGTGCTCGGCGGCTCGTTCTGGGTCCACCACTTGGCGGTCCAGTTGTGGCCGCCGTACGAGACGGCGGCGCCGCCGGTGTACACGGCGGTGGCGCTCCACGCGGTGCCGCAGGCGGCGGCGCTGGCGGAGGCCGGGAGGAGCACCGCGAGCGCGAGCGCCGTGACCACGGCGGACAGCAGCGCGAGCAGGCGTTTGGTTGACACGTCATCACCCCTTGTGCGGTGGGGGCCGCACGTCGTCGAGACAGGGACCTGATCGGGGCAGGGGAGCCGGGCCCCGTGCGGGGGCGCGTCGTGGGGGACGGCCGACCGGGGCGCGGGCCGGTACGGGGCCGACACCGACTCAAGCGGAGTGGTCTATACCTGTCAAGAGGTGTGGTGGAAATGCCCCAGCGTCCGCGGACGCGAACCGGGCGCGCGGAACCCGCGCGAGCCTCCTGAATCCAACCCCCGCCCCCGACGCCCCCTACCAGCCCCGGCCCTCAGCGCCCCCCACCGCTCCCCAACGCCGCCTATCGCTCCCCGAGCGCCGCCCGCAGCCGCGCCGCGACCTCCGCCGCCCCCGCCTCGTCCGGGTACGTCCCGCGCGGCCAGAAGAACCCGCGCAGCCCGTCCTTCGGATTCCGCGGCACCACGTGGACGTGCAGGTGCGGCACCGACTGGCTGATCCGGTTGTTCGCCGCCACGAAGGTGCCCGCCGCACCCAGCCCCCGTTCGACCGCCGCCGCGACCCGCTGCACCCGCAGGAAGAACGGCCCGACCTCCTCGGCCGGCAGGTCCGCCAGGGTCCGGTGGTGGGCGCGCGGCACGACCAGCACGTGGCCGGGGAACAGCGGCCGGCGGTCCAGGAAGGCCACCGCCGCCTCGTCGTCCAGCACCCGGTGCGCGGGTTCCTCGCCCGCCACCACCGCACAGAACGCGCAGTCCATCCGTCCATTCAAGCCACCGCCGACGTCCCCGGCACCTCCGCAAACCCGGCTCCGCCCGACGTCACCCGTCCGGCGGCCGACCGGGTGCGGGTGCCCGGGCGCCGGACGCACGGTGCTAGCAGGGGAGGGACGGGAAGGGCGGGGGGACTACGGACCGACACGGCGCGTCCCGCGCCGCACGAGGAGGTGGCCCGGATGGCGGGCAAGTTCGAGGTCTACGAGGACGCCGGCGGCAAGTACCGGTTCCGGCTCAAGGCGGGCAACGGCGAGATCGTCGCCAGCGGCCAGGGCTACGGCAGCAAGGAGGCGGCCCACAAGGGCGTCGAGGCCGTCCAGCGGGCGGCCGAAGGGGCGGCGGTGGTCGACCTGCCGAAGGCGGCCTGACCTGGGGCGACACGCGCGTGCCCCGTCGTCGGCCCGCCCGGGCCGCCGGCGGGGCACCTCGACCCGCCCGCGCCACCCGCACGAGCCCGCACCGGCACTCGCACCCGCTACTCGTACCGGTACCGCAGCGCCTCCCGCTCCGTCTGCTCGATCATTTCGACGGTCAGCGAGTCGTCCCGCAGGTGCGACAGCGTGACCTCCGCCGAGGTCGGCTGGGCGTCCGCGGGCAGCCAGTTCTCCGGCTTCCACGCCGAGCCGCGCATCAGCGACTTCGGGCAGTGCGCGTACACCTCCTCCACGGCCACCACGATGGCGCTGCGCGGCGGCTTGCCGACGGCGGTCAGCTGTCGCAGCAGCTCGGGGTCGGTGGAGATGCAGGCCCGCCCGTTGACCCGCAGCGTGGTGTCCCGGCCCGGGACGACGAAGAGCAGCCCGACCCGGCCGTTCTCCAGGATGTTGTGCATGGTGTCCAGGCGCTTGTTGCCGGTGGCGTCCGGTATGGCCAGGGTGTACTCGTCGAGCACCGAGACCAGCCCGGCCGGGCCGCCGCGCGGGGAGACGTCGCACCGGCCGGCGGCGTCGGAGCTGGCCACGAACACCAGCGAGGAGCAGGCGATGAGCCGCTGGGCGACGTCGTGCAGACGGTCCACCTGCTTGCGGCGCGCGTGATCGCCGGGCTGCTCGTAGACCTCGCGCAGCTGGGCCGGGTCGCTGAGGGCGCCCACGCTGAGGGCGGCGAACAGGCGGTTCGACGGCGCCGGGACGGCGGTTGACGGTGTGGGGGCTTCCGGGGCGATGGTCATACCGGGAACCTAGCGGGCCGTCGTCCGTCCGGGAATCCTCCACTCTCCGTGAAAGAGTCGGCTCACCCCTCCCCACCAGCGGTTTTCCGCTGATAATGGGGCCAGGGACCCCAGTCAGCAGTCAGCAGTCAGCCGGAGGTGGTGGCCGTGATCGTCAGAATCTGGGCCGGGCAGGTCACGGCGGATCGCATCGAGGAGTTCTGCGCGCACCTGGTCAGCCAGGTGATCCCGCAGCTGGGGCGGACGGACGGCTGTCTGGGCGGTGAGCTGCTGCGCTCGGTGAGCGAGGGCGGGCACCGGGTGCTCGTGGTGAGCCGCTGGCGCGACGAGGAGGCGCTGCGCGGGTACGCGGGGCCGATGTGGCGGATCAGGCCGGTCTGGTCGGAGGGGGAGCTGCACTACCTGAAGCACCCCCCGGAGGTCACCCACTTCATGCCGATCGCCATGCCCGCCACGCTCTGAGGCCGGTGAGCGGCCTCGGGTGCCGCCCCCGCCCCCGCCGCACCTGCACCCACGCCCGCACCTGCACCCGCGCCCGCGCCCGCGCCCGCCGCGACCGACCCCGCCGCGCATTCCCCGCAAGGCCGTGAAACAGGCCACAGCGGAACGGTCTCCCTGGGCTTGCGCCCCGCGTGGCACAATGACGTCATCAGCAGTGACGTTCAGCGCACTCCGGGGTCGGTGAAAATCCGAACCGGCGGTTACAGTCCGCGACCCGTCCGCAGCCAGCGGCCGGTTGACCAGGTGAAATTCCTGGACCGACGGTTAAAGTCCGGATGGGAGGCGTGCGCGGGCGGACGAAGAGCAGTACCCGTGGTCCGACACCTATCGGACCGGACCACGGTCAGGTGAACAGCGGGAGCAGTGTCTCCCGAGCCGGGCGAGCGATCTCCCGGCGGCTCCGGCACCCCGGCGACGGGTCGTGTCGACGGCCCTGCGCACCGGTGCCCGTCCGTGTCATCTCCCTCTGCCGCCCCGGAGTCCGCGCCCCAAGCGCGAGGAGACCCGGGTGTTCACCGGCATCATCGAAGAGCTCGGCGAGGTCGTGTCGATCGAGGAGATCGGCGACTCCTCGCGGATCCGCCTGCGCGGCCCGGTCGTTCGGGACGGCGCGCGGCACGGTGACTCCATCGCGGTCAACGGCGTCTGTCTGACCGTCGTCGACAGTCCCGAGCAACTGGCGGCCGACACCGGCGAGTTCAGCGCCGACGTGATGGCCGAGACGCTGCACCGCTCCAGCCTGGGCGAGCTGGAGCCCGGCTCCCGGGTCAACCTGGAGCGCGCGATGGCGCTCGGCGCACGGCTCGGCGGGCACCTCGTCCAAGGCCATGTCGACGCCACCGGGCGGCTGTTGGGCCGCGAGCCTGGCGAGCGCGACAAGGACGGGAACCTGCGCTGGGAGGTGCTGCGCTTCTCGCTGCCGGAGTCCATCTCCCGCTACCTGGTGGAGAAGGGCTCGATCACGGTCGACGGCGTCAGCCTCACCGTGGTGGAGGCCGCCCGCGACAGCTTCACCGTCAGTCTCATCCCGGCCACCCTCGCGCTGACCACGCTCGGCGCCAAGGCCGCCGGCGAGAGCGTCAACCTGGAGGTGGACGTGCTCGCCAAGTACGTGGAGCGGCTGCTCGAATCGCGCACGCTGCCCAACCTGCCCAACCTGCCGCACGTGCCGGACCGGGCCGTCGGTGACACCTCGGGGGAGAACGAATGAGCTGGCTCAGCGGAGAGGCGTTCACCGTCCTCGGTGAACACGTGAGATGGGCCGACATGATCGGCAACCTGCTCGGTTTCGGCGGTCTGGCGCTCGGCTGGCGCCGCTCGGTGTGGAGCTGGCCGGTCCAACTCCTGTCCGGCGTCGTGCTGATCGCCGCCTACCTCGGGGGCCACGTGCCCGGCCTGATCGGCAAGCAGCTGATCGTCATCGTCACCGCCGCCTGGGGCTGGGCGCAGTGGCGGCGCGGCCGCCGCGACAGCGGCACCATCGCGGTGCGGTTCGCCAGTTGGCCCGAGCGGGTCGCCCTGGTGGCGGGTACGGCCGTCGGCACCGTCGCCCTGGCGCTGCTGTTCACCGCGTACCCCAGCCTGTCCTGGAGCCCGTGGTCGGACGCCTACATCTTCGTCGGCACGCTCGCTGCGATGATCGCCCAGGCGCGCGGCTGGCTGGAGTTCTGGTTCGCCTGGATAGCGGTCGACGCGGTCGGCGTCCCGTTCGCCTTCAACAGCGGCTACACCTTCTCCGGTCTCACCTACTCCGTCTACTTCGTCCTGGTGCTGCTCGGCCTGCGGTCCTGGTGGCTGAGCAGCCGTGATCCGCGAGCCACGTCCGCCAACGTCCCGCAGGGAGCCACGGCATGACCGAGAACCAGACCCCCGCCGCCGGCACCACGCCGGACCCCGACACCACCACCAACAACACCACCGCCGCCGCCGACATCGAGCTGGTCCTCGACCCCGTCGAGCGGGCGATCGCCGACATCGCGCTCGGCCGCGCGGTGATCGTGGTCGACGACGAGGACCGCGAGAACGAGGGCGACATCGTCTTCGCCGCCTCCGCCGCCACCCCGGAGCTGATGGCCTTCACCATCCGCTACAGCTCCGGCGTGATCTGCGCCCCGATGACCGGCGAGGAGCTGGACCGGCTCAAGCTGCCACCGATGACCCAGGTCAACGAGGACCGCAAGGGCACCGCGTACACCGTCTCGGTGGACGCCCGCGAGGGGGTGGACACCGGCATCTCCGCCGCCGACCGCGCCCGCACCGTACGGCTGCTCTCCTCGCCCGGCACCGAGCCCGGCGACCTCACCCGCCCCGGGCACGTCTTCCCGCTGCGCGCCGTCGAGGGCGGGGTGCTGGTCCGCCCCGGGCACACCGAGGCGGCCGTCGACCTGGCCCGGCTCGCCGGGCTGACGCCGGCCGGTGCGATCGCCGAGGTGGTCAACGACGACGGCACCATGGCCCGGCTGCCCGAGCTGGTCGCCTTCGCCCGGGAGCACGGCCTGGCGGTCATCTCCATCGAGGACCTGATCGCCTACCGCCGCCGCACCGAACTGCACGTCGACCGGGCCGCCGTCACCGCCCTGCCCACCGTGCACGGCCAGTTCACCGCCGTCGGCTACCAGGGCACCATCGACGGCGTCGAGCACATCGCGCTGGTGGCCGGCGGCCTCGGGGCGGACGGACGGCTGCCGGACGGCGAGGACGTGCTGGTGCGGGTCCACTCCGAGTGCCTGACCGGGGACGTGTTCGGCTCGCTGCGCTGCGACTGCGGACCGCAGCTGGAGGCCTCGCTCCGGCGGGTCACCGAGGCCGGCCGGGGCGTGGTGCTCTACCTGCGCGGCCACGAGGGCCGGGGGATCGGCCTGGCCCACAAGCTGCGCGCCTACGAGCTCCAGGAGCAGGGCCGCGACACCGTCGACGCCAACCTGGACCTCGGGCTGCCCGCCGACGCCCGCGACTACAGCATCGCCGCGCAGATGCTGGTGGACCTCGGCGTCCGCTCGCTCACCCTGCTGACCAACAACCCGCAGAAGCTGACCGCGCTCACCGAGCACGGCCTCAAGGTCAAGGGGCGCGAGGCGGTCGAGATCGCGCCCGGCGAGCACAACCTGCGCTACCTGCGCACGAAGCGCGACCGGATGGGCCACGACCTGCCCGGTCTCGGCTCCTGACCCGCCCCACCCACCACAGGAAGTAGGAGAACATGAGCGGCCACGGAGCCCCCGAGCTGACCATCGACGGCGCCGCCGACCTCAAGGTCGCGGTCATCGCCGCCCAGTGGCACGACCAGGTGATGAACGGCCTGCTGGACGGCGCCCACCGCGCGCTCAAGGAGCTGGGCGTCGCCGAGCCGACCGTGCTGCGCGTCCCCGGCACCTTCGAACTGCCGGTCGCCGCCAAGCGCCTGGCCGACCGCGGCTACGACGCGGTGATCGCCCTCGGCGTGGTCATCCGCGGCGGCACCCCGCACTTCGACTACGTCTGCCAGGCGGCCACCGCCGGCCTCACCCAGGTCAGCGTGGACACCGGCGTCCCGGTCGGCTTCGGCGTGCTGACCTGCGACAACGAGGAGCAGGCGCTCGACCGCGCCGGTCTGCCGGGCTCCGCCGAGGACAAGGGCCACGAGGCCGTCACCGCCGCCGTCGCCACCGCGGTGACGCTGCGCGACGCCCGCTGACGGGAGAGTCCGCACGGTCCCGGCCCGGGGCGGTCCACCCGACCGTCCACGGTCCGGGACCGTTTACCGCCCGTCCGCCCGCACGCCGTATGGTGAGTCCCATCATGGCTTCGAAGACATTCGAGGAGCTCTTCGCCGAGCTCCAGCAGAAGGCCGCCACCGGCGACCCCTCGTCCTCCCGTACCGCGCAGCTCGTCCAGCAGGGCGTCCATGCGATCGGCAAGAAGGTCGTCGAGGAGGCCGCCGAGGTCTGGATGGCCGCCGAGTTCCAGTCGGACGAGCAGACGGCGGAGGAGGTCTCGCAGCTCCTCTACCACGTTCAGGTGATGATGATCGCCCGCGGACTGACGCTCGACGACGTCTACAAGTACCTCTAGAACCCCCAGACACCAACCCCCTTCCGCAGGTCCAACAGGTCCCGCAGGTCCAACAGGTAAGGAAGCAACCTCCCATGCTGCGCATCGCCGTCCCCAACAAGGGTTCGCTCTCGGGTCCCGCGGCGGAGATGCTCCATGAGGCCGGCTACCGCCAGCGCAAGGACCCCAAGGAGCTCGTGCTCGTCGACCCGACCAACGAGGTCGAGTTCTTCTTCCTCCGCCCGCGCGACATCGCCGTGTACGTCGGCTCCGGCCGCCTGGACGTCGGCATCACCGGCCGCGACCTGCTGCTGGACTCGCACTCCAACGCGGAGGAGGTGCTCGCCCTCGGCTTCGCCGGGTCGACCTTCCGCTTCGCCCGCCCCGAGGGCGTGGACGTCAAGGACGTGCAGGGCCTGGAGGGCCTGCGGATCGCGACCTCCTACACCGGGCTGGTCGAGCAGCACCTGGCCGACCACGGCGTGAGCGCGACGGTCACCAAGCTGGACGGCGCGGTGGAGACCGCGGTGCAGCTGGGCGTCGCCGACGTGATCGCCGACGTGGTGGAGACCGGCACCAGCCTGCGCAACGCCGGCCTGGAGGTCTTCGGCGAGCCGATCCTGGTCTCGGACTCCGTGGTGATCCGCCCCAAGGGCGCCGGCGAGGACGCGCGGGTCGAGCAGTTCCTGCGCCGTCTGCAGGGCGTGCTGGTGGCCCGCCGCTACGTGCTGATGGACTACGACATCCGCGCCGAGAAGGTCAGCGCCGCCGTCGCGCTCACCCCCGGCCTGGAGTCGCCGACTGTCTCCCCGCTGCACACCGAGGGCTGGGTGGCCGTCCGCTCGATGGTGCTCCGCAAGGAGGCCCAGCAGATCATGGACGACCTGTGGAGCATCGGCGCCCGGGCGATCCTGGTCACCAACATCCACGCCTGCCGCCTCTGACCTGCTCGCACGTCCGAGAGTAAAGAACGGTTCAATAGGGCGGGGACGCCACCGGGCGTCCCCGCCCTCGTGCTGTCGCGACCCGAACGACCGTCGCGGCCCGGATCCACCGTCGCGACCCGGACCCGTCGTCGCGATCCAGACCCATCGGAGACCCCACGTGTCCACGCCGCCCGTCGAGTTCCCCGTCACCTGGGCGCCCCGCCGCACCCGCGTGGTGCTGCTGCCGGTCTGCGCCGTGCTGGTGGTGCTGTTCGTCGTGCTGGCCGTGTTGCTCCCGGAGAACTGGCAGCTCAACGACCGGATCATGATGATCGCCAGCGGTGTGCTGTTCGCCTGCGTGGGCCTGATGCTGGCCCGCCCGCGGGTGCGCGCCGACGCGGAGGGTGTGACGGTGGTCAACTTCGTCCGCAGCCGTCGACTGTCCTGGGCCGAGATCGTCCGGGTCAACTTCCGCCAGGGCGACCCTTGGGCCTCCCTGGACCTCGCGGACGGCACCTCGCTGGCCGTGGTGGGCATCCAGTCCGGCGTCGGCAAGGACCAGGCGATCGCGGACGCCCGCGCGCTGCGCGACCTGGTCGAACACCACACCCAGGTCTGACGGTCGCAGCGACGGCCACGGGCCCGGCCGGCGGCCCGGTCAGGGCCGGCGAGCGGCAGGGCAAGCGGCCCGGCAACCGGACCCCGACCTGCGATTCGGAGGCCCGGCGGGTCCGAACACGCCTGCTACGGTCGCGCCGCTATGGTCTACGCTGGTAAAAGCGGGGCAAAACTTCGGCCCCGCCCCAGCACGACCCGAACCGAACCGACCGACCCGGACCAACCCGGTCCGAGCCGACCTGAGGAGTGACTCTCCCCCTCGATGGACGATCCGTCCGGTAGTACCTACGCCGTCTCGCTTCCGGCCCCCGGAAGGCAGGCGGCACTGTGATCACCGCCTGGCTGCTGCTGCTCGCAGCCCTGCTCCTGATCCTCGCGAACGGCCTCTTCGTGGCCGCCGAGTTCGCCTTCGTGACCGCCGACCGCGGCGAGGTGGAACGTTCCGCCAAGACCGGCGACGCCAAGTCCGCCCGGGTCTCCCGGGCCCTGCGCCACCTCTCCTTCGAACTCTCCGGCGCCCAGCTGGGCATCACCGTCACCTCACTGGTGGTCGGCATGCTCGCCGAGCCGGCCCTGTCGACCCTGCTCCAGCCCGTGATGTCGGGCCTCGGAGTGCCCGACTCGGCCGCCCGCGGCGTCGCCGTGGTGGTCGGCATGGTGCTGGCCACCGTCGTCCAGATGGTGATCGGCGAGCTGGTCCCGAAGAACTGGGCGATCTCCCGCCCGCTCCAGGTGGCCCGCGCGGTCGCCGCCCCGCACATGGCCTTCTCCTTCGTCTGCCGCCCGCTGATCAGCTTCCTGAACGGCGCGGCCGACCGGACGGTCCGGGCCTTCGGCATCGAGCCGCAGGAGGAGCTGGACCACGCCCGCACCCCCGCCGAGCTGGTCTCGCTGGCCCGGCACTCGGCCAGGGCCGGCGCGATAGACGAGGAGTCGGCGACCCTGTTCGTCCGCACCCTCGGCCTCGGCGACCTCACCGCCGAGTCGGTGATGACCCCGCGGATCGACGTCGCCGCGCTCCAGCGTGACGCCACCGCCTCCGACGTCGTCAACCTGACCCGGGCCACCGGCCTGTCCCGCTTCCCGGTCTACGCCGACACCGTGGACGAGGTCACCGGCATCGTGACGCTCAAGGACGCGCTCGCCGTCCCGGCCGCCCGCCGCGGCCTGGTCCGGGTCTCCGAGCTGGCCTCGCCGCCGCTGCTGGTGCCCGAGACCCTGCCCGCCGAGCGGCTGCTCGACCAGCTGCGCCGGCTCCAGCCGATGGCCATCGTGGTCGACGAGTACGGCGGCACCGCCGGCGTCGTCACCGTCGAGGACATCGTCGAGGAGATCGTCGGCGAGGTGCAGGACGAGCACGACCCGGCCGACCACCCCGACCTGCTCGCGCTGCCGCCCGTCGACGGCCTGCCGGTCTGGGAGGCCGACGGCCGGGCCCGGCTCGACCAGTTGGAGACGATCGGCCTGAACGCCCCGGACGGTCCGTACGAGACCCTGGCCGGCCTGGTCTCCGACCTGCTCGGCAAGCTGCCCGAAGTGGGCGAGCAGGCCGAACTGCCCGGTTGGCGGTTCACCGTGACCGGCGTCGACCGGCACCGCACCAGTCAGGTCCGGGTGGAGCGCACCAGCGCGCCCGGCCTGTTCGGCGAGGGTGGGGAGAAGGTCCGATGACCGTGCTCCAACTCGCCGTCGCCGTGCTGCTCCTGCTCGGCAACGCCTTCTTCGTCGGCGCCGAGTTCGCCGTCGTCTCGGTGCGCCGCAGCCAGATCGAGCCGCTCGCCGAGGCCGGGCACAAGCGCGCCCGCACCGTGCTGCACGCGCTGTCCAACGTCTCCGCGATGCTGGCCGCCGCCCAACTCGGCATCACCGTCTGCTCGCTGGGCCTCGGTGCGCTCGCCGAGCCGACCATCGCCTCGCTGCTGGAGGGCCCGTTCCACGCGATCGGTGTCCCGTCCGCGCTGATGCACCCGCTCTCGTACGGGATCTCGCTGGCCGTCGTGGTCTTCCTGCACATGGTGATCGGCGAGATGGTGCCGAAGAACATGGCCATGGCCGGCCCGGAGCGGGCCGCGCTCTGGCTCGGCCCGCCGCTGGACCGGCTGGCCCGCTGGCTCGCCCCGGTGATCCGGCTGCTGAACGCCGCCGCCAACGGCGTGCTCCGGCTGTTCCGGGTCGAGGCCAAGGACGAGGTCGAGTCGGTCTTCACCACCGAGCAGCTGATGTACCTGCTGGTCGACTCCCGGGACGCCGGTCTGCTCGACGAGGACCGCCAGGAACGCCTGGAGGACGCCCTGGAGCTGGGCCGCCGCCCGGTCACCGACGTGCTGCTGCGGCCCGAGCAACTGGTCACCGTCGACCCGAAGGCGACCGCCGCCGAGGTCGAGGAGCTCGCCCTGCGCACCGGCTTCTCGCGCTTCCCGGTCACCGACGGCGACCCGGCCGGCCACGGCTACCTGGGCTACCTCCACCTCAAGGACATCCTCGACGTGGAGGACCCGTCGGCGCCCGTCCCGGCCCGGCTGTGGCGGCCGATGACGGTGCTGCGCGGCAGCCTCCCGCTGGACGACGCCCTCGGCGCGATGCGCCGGGCCACCTGCCACCTGGCCGCCGTGCTGGACCAGGACGGCCGGACCACCGGCGTGGTCATGCTGGAGGACGTGCTGGAGGAACTGGTCGGCGAGATGCACGACCCGGACCACCGCACCACGACCTGAGCGACGGTCCGACGGGCCCCGGTTCGCCGACAGCGTGTCTGCCGACGGCGATTCCGCCCAGAGCGTTCAACGGTTCCCATGCCGGCCACCCTCGGAGCAGGGTGGTCGGCATGAGACTTCTGCTGCTGGGTGGGACCAAGTTCGTCGGACGCGCCGTCGCCGAGCAGGCGCTGGCCAGGGGCTGGGAGGTGACCGCCCTCAACCGCGGCACGCAGCCCGCCCCCGAGGGCGTGCGGGTGCTGCGCGGGGACCGCACCGCCGAGGACGGCCTCGCGGCGCTCGGCACGGGGGAGTGGGACGCGGTGGTGGACACCTGGTCCTGGGCCCCGGCGGCGGTGCGCGACAGCGCCCGGCTGCTCCACGGCCGGATCGGCCACTACGCGTACGTCTCCAGCCGCTCGGTCTACGACCACCCGCTGCGCGCCGGGGCGGACGAGACCGCCCCGGTGGTGGCCTCCTCCCCGGACCTCACCGGCGAGGTGCCCTACGCCGAGACCAAGCGCGGCGCCGAACTGGCCCTGGAGGCGGAGTTCGGCGGAAGCGCCCTGCTGGTCCGGGCCGGGCTGATCCTCGGCCCGCACGAGGACATCGGCCGGCTGCCCTGGTGGCTGAACCGGATCGCCCGGGGCGGCCCGGTGCTCGCCCCCGGCCCGCGCGACACGGCGCTGCAGTACATCGACGTCCGTGACCTCGCGCAGTGGACCCTGGACGCGGTGACGGCCCGGCTGGGCGGCCCGTACAACGTGGTCAGCCCGGCCGGCCACACCACCATGGGCGGGCTGCTGGAGGCCTGCGTCCGGACCACCGGCTCGGACGCCGAGCTGCGCTGGACCGAGCCGGAGCGGATCCTGGCGGCGGGCGTGCAGCCCTGGACGGAGCTGCCGGTCTGGCTGCCGCCCGGCGAGCTGTACGACTTCCTGCACGGCGCCTCGGTGGCCCGCGCCGTCGGGGCCGGGCTGCGCTGCCGCCCGGTCACCGAGACCGTCGCGGACACCTGGGCCTGGCTGCGGTCGATCGGCGGCGAGGCCCCGCAGCGCGCCGACCGGCCGGCCGTCGGGCTCGACCCCGAGCGCGAGGCGCGGCTGCTGGACGGCTGACCGGGGGCGGGCGGGCCGTGGGCTTCGGCCCCGCGGCCCGGCTCCGGCCCCGGCTCCCGGCCCTCAGCCTGCTCCGTGGGCCTCAGCCCCGGCCGTCGATCAGCTCCCCGTACGCCTGCACCAGGTCCGGCAGTCGCAGGGTGGCCAGGTCCTCCCGGCCGGGCGGCTCGCGCAGCAGCGACAGCCGCAGGTCCCGGTAGGCGCAGGACTTCTCGTACAGGGTGCGGATGAACCGGCCGTTGCCCAGTTCGTCGATCCAGCCCTCGCGCACCACGTGGACGCAGATGCTGGCCAGCTCCTCGGCGGCGTCCTCGTCCCAGCCGTCGCCGTCCCGGCCGGCCAGCGCCGCGCCGATCGCGGTCAGCTCGTTCGGCCGGTAGCTGGGGAAGTCGACCCGGGTGGTGAAGCGGGAGTTGAGGCCGGGGTTGGTGGCGAGCAGCCGGTTCATCCCCTCGGGGTAGCCGGCCAGGATCACCACCAGCCGGTCCCGGTTGTCCTCGGCCCGCTTGAGCAGCACCTGGAGCGCCTCGTCGCCGTACGCGTCGCCCTTGGTGTAGCCGGAGTTGGAGAGGCTGTAGGCCTCGTCGATGAACAGCACGCCGTCCAGCGCGGAGTCGATCAGCTCGTTCGCCTTGACCGCGGTCTGGCCGAGGAACTCGCCCACCAGGTCGGCGCGTTGGGCCTCCACCAGGTGGTCGCCGGAGAGCAGGCCGAGGGCGTGGAAGACCCGGCCGAGGATCCGGGCCACGGTGGTCTTGCCGGTGCCGGAGGGGCCGGAGAAGACGAAGTGCCGCTTCGGCGGCTGGACCGGCAGGCCCTGCTCGGCCCGCAGTCGGGACATCCTCAACTGGGCTGAGAGCGCCCGCACTTGGCGCTTGACCGGCTCCAGTCCCACCATCAGCGAGAGTTCGGCCAGGGCGGCGTCCAACTCCCTTTCGCTGGCCACCGGGCGGGGCGCCGGAAGGGCGACGGCGCGGGGCTGGGCCTCGCCGCGCACGGGCAGCGGCAGCGGTGCGGTCGGGGCGGTGGGTACCGTCGGGGCGCCCGAGCCGGAGCGCTCGCCGGTCGGCTGCGGGGCGCCGTCCGCCGGCGCGGTGCCCGGCTCCTGGGCCGGCCCGGCGAGCGGGCCGTCCACCAGTGTCGCGTCCACCGAGGGGCCGCCGGCCGGGACGGTGCCGAACCCGGCGTCGTAGAGCGGGTCTTCGGCGTACCCGGGGTCGTCCTGGAGGCCCGGCTGACCGCCCGGACCGGTGCCGTCCAGCCCGGTCCCGTCCAGCCCGGCCGGGTCCAGCCCGGTGCCCTCCAGCCCGGTGCCCTCCAGCCCTGTGCCGTCCGGCCCGCCCGGGCGCCCCTCGGCGAGCAGCCCGTCCGCGAGCGCGTCCTCCGCGGAGATCGCCGCCAGTCGGGCCGAGGTGTCCATGAACGCCGGGTCGGCCCGGTGCACCGCGCGGTAGAGCGGCAGGGCCGCCGCGCTGCGCCCGGCCCCCTCGTACGCCCGGGCCAGCCAGTAGCGCAGCTCCTTGCGCTGGGGCTGCTCGGAGCGGCAGCGCGCCAGCGAGGCGGCCAGCGGCCCCTGCGCCTGGGCGCACATGTCCAGCCGGACCCGGGCCATCCCGGCGAACAGTCCGGCCTCGATGCCCAACAGCGGGTCGTCCAGCAGGTGGTCGGTGTCCCGGATCAACTGCTCCCAGTCCTTGAGCAGATAGGAGCGGCAGGCGTACAGGAACTGCGCGGACGGGTCCTCGCTCGGCGCCGGGCACTGCTCCAACGCCCGGTCCAGCTCGGTCAGGTGGCGGCCGTCCAGCCAGTGCGAGGCGTGCGCCAACGCGAGGTCACGGACGTCCTCCAGCACCGGCTGCACCCACCAGCCCAGCCAGTACCAGGAACTGAGCGGGCGCCGGTGCAGCCGCCGCTGCTCGCCGAAGCGGTTCTGGTTGCGGTACATGGCCAGCAGTGCCGCCGAGGTGTCGCTGCGCAGCGCGTGCAGTCCGAGCCAGGCGTCGGCCATGCCCGGGTCCAGCCGGACGGCCGCCCGGAACTCCTCCTCGGCCCGGGTGTAGGCACCCGCCGTGTAGGCGTCCATGGCCCGCAGCCAGGCCCGGTCGGCGAGCCGGTCCGGGCCGCCCGCCGTGCTGTCGGAACTGTCCACCGTCGTCACTCACGCCCCCCGCGGTGTGGCCCGGGGCTCGGCCGGCGGATCGCCTGTGCGCAGCCGGGCCGGTGGTCGTCGAGCCCCCGGGGCGCATATGCGCCTACCGGGAATCGTACCGGCGCGGGGCTGATCCGGAAGGGTGCCGAACGGGGTCAAATGCGATCGCGCACACGGTGGTTGAGCAGGGAAATGGCCGAAACACCGCTGACCGACGGGCAGTCGGGGGGACCGGGCGGCGCCCCCGGCTCACGGGGGAACAAGCCGGGGACGCCGGGTCCGAGGCGGCCGGAACGGTGGGTTCCGGCGGCTGAGGAGAACCTAGATCCTGGTGATGTCGCAGGTCAAGGGCCTGATCGAAGGCTCACCGACGGTGCCCGTCAGGATCCGTCCGGTCACCCCGTCGACCCGCGTCTCGGCGTACGGGCGGCTCGGGTCGGCGGCGAAGTGCGCCGCCTCCGCGCGGGCCCAACCCGCCCAGAATCCGGCGAGTTCCGGTCCGTCCCGCTGCTCGCCCCGGCGCCGGGCCGCGGCGGCCTCCAGTTCCATCCAGATCACCCGGGCCAGCCACGGCCGCACCTCCCGGCGCCCGGCCCCGACCCCTTCCACCAGCACCACCGGGGCGACCGGCACCCGGGCGGTGCCCGCGAAGCGGCGCAGCGTCCAGTCGTACACCCGGTGGTCGGCGTCCCGGCCGGCCGCCAGCGGCTCCAGCACCTGTTCGCGCAGCCGGCCGGTCCAGCCGAAGAGCTCGTCGTGGGTGGCCAGGTCGTCGAGGTGGACCACCGGCGCCCCGCCGAGTGCCGCCGCCAGCCGCCCGGCGAAGGTGGTCTTGCCGGAGCCCGCGTGCCCGTCCACCGCGACCAGTCGCACCGGCCCGCAGGACGGCGGCAGCGCGCGCAGTTCCCCGGCCAGCGCGGCCAGCGGGTCGACGACACGGACGGCGTCGACGGCGTCGCGCCCGGTCAGCGGGCCGGCGGGAGCGGGCGGACGGGGGGAGGGGGCGGTTCCGGATGCAGCCACAACGTCAACCCTACGGTGCCGTAGCCCACCACTGCGTCCAGTTCATCGGTGCAGGTCGTGACGGCAGCGCGGGTTTCGGGCATACTCGCCTTCGCCACGCCTGTGAACGGCCGTTCACCGCAACCCGGTGCCGGTCGGGCCGACCTGCCACACCCGCGCCGGACCACCCGCCACCCCGGGCCGGCGCCCGATCTTGGAGGCGACCCTCGCCATGACCCCCTCCCCCGTGAAAGCCGTGGAGCGCCAGCTGCCCAGCGAGGAGGCCCGCGAGCTGCTGAGCCTCACCCGCGACCTGGTCCAGCGCGAGCTCCAGCCGCGCGCGGCGGAGGACGAGGCCGCGGGCCGCTTCCCCCGGGAGGTCTTCCGCACCCTCGGCGAGGCCGGCCTGCTCTCCCTCCCGTACGACGAGCGGTACGGCGGCGGCGCGCAGCCCTACGAGGTCTACCTCCAGGTACTGGAGGAGCTCGCGTCGGGCTGGCTGGCCGTCGGCCTCGGCGTCAGCGTGCACACCCTGTCCTGCCACGCGCTGGCCACCTTCGGCAGCGACGAGCAGCGCGAGCAGTGGCTGCCCGGCATGCTCTCCGGCGACCAGCTCGGGGCCTACTGCCTCTCCGAGCCGCAGTCCGGCTCGGACGCGGCGGCCCTGCGCACCCGCGCCGACCTCGACGGCGGCGAGTACGTGGTCAACGGCACCAAGGCGTGGATCACCCACGGTGGCCAGGCCGACTTCTACAGCGCCCTGGTGCGCACCGGCGTGGACGGCCCCAAGGGCATCAGCTGCCTGCTCGTCCCCGGTACCCAGCAGGGCCTGTCGGCCGCGCCGCCGGAGCACAAGATGGGCATGCGTTCCTCGCCGACCGCCCAACTGCACTTCGACGGCGCCCGGGTGCCCGCCGAGCGGCTGATCGGCGAGGAGGGCCAGGGCTTCCAGATCGCGCTCGCCGCGCTGGACTCCGGCCGCCTCGGCATCGCCGCCTGCGCGATCGGCGTCGCCCAGGCCGCGCTCGACCTCGCGGTCGACTACGCCCGCACCCGCCGCCAGTTCGGCCGCCCGATCGCCGAGTTCCAGGGCCTGTCCTTCATGCTCGCCGACATGGCCACCCAGATCGAGGCCGGGCGTTCGCTGTACCTCACCGCGGCCCGGCTGCGGGACGCGGGCCGGCCGTTCTCCAAGGAGGCGGCGATGGCCAAGCTGTTCTGCACCGACACGGCGATGCGGGTGACCACCGACGCCGTGCAGGTGCTCGGCGGCTACGGCTACACCCAGGACTTCCCGGCCGAGCGCTACATGCGCGAGGCCAAGGTGCTGCAGATCGTCGAGGGCACCAACCAGATCCAGCGCCTGGTGATCGGCCGCCACCTCACCAAGGGCTGAACCGAGGCCCGAACCGAGGGCTGAACCAAGGGCCGGAGCAAGGCCCGAACCGAGGGCCGGAGCAAGGCCCGACCCAAAGCCCGAGGGCCGAGCAGCCCTCCCCGAAACGGCCCCCGGCCGTCACTCCAGGGTGCGGAGTGACGGCCGGGGGCGATTCCATGTCGTCCGACGCTGCGTCAACTCGCCGACACCCGGCGGCAGTCAGCGCCGCGCGAGCCGCCGGCGCTGCTCCGGGATGGTGGCCAGCGGCACGGCCGCGGCGACGGCGGCCGCCGCGTCGCGCAGCGGCCGGTGCACCAGCGCGTGCGAGAACGGCTGGGTGCGCCAGTCGAGTCCGCTCGGCAGCTTGAGCAACAGCGCGGCGAACCCGGTCGGTTCGGCGTCCTCCGGGGCCTCCACCTCGGCCAGGTCGTCGGTCGGGATGCCCGAACCCGGGCAGATCGCGGGGGCGAAGGGGTCCCAGGCGGTGGGCAGCAGGGCGTGCTGCGGCAGCCGCTCCTCGTCCGCCACCAGGGCGATCGGACGACGGCACTCGGGGCAGTGGACTCGGAAGATGTCCCAGTACTCGGCCTCGCCGGGGTCGACGCCCGGCACGTGGTCGACCGCGAGGTCGTCGCGGCCGGTCAGTTCGTCGGTCTCGTCGGCGGCCAGCACGCGCTGGTCAGTAGCAGGCATGAGGATCCCCCTAGGATCGGGCCCGGCGTGGTCGCTCTGGGGCCACAACCAGCACTTCCCTGCCATTCGCGCTCATAACCCTGCGGAGTTGTGCACCGCGATGCACCGGGTGTGTCCTTGGCCACACCGCCCGCCACATTCACCCGGCACTTGCCCTTCTGACACCTGCAATCCCACCGCGTGCCACCGCGTGCGCCCCCCGTGCTCCCGACCGGGTAGGTTTGCGCACTGTGGAGGATCTCGACCAACGCATCGTCCAGCTGCTTCTGGAAGACGGCCGGATGAGCTACACGGACCTGGGCAAGGCCACCGGCCTGTCCACCTCGGCGGTGCACCAACGGGTGCGCCGCCTGGAACAGCGCGGGGTGATCCGCGGCTACACCGCGATCATCGACCCCGACGCCGTCGACCTGGCGCTGACCGCGTTCATCTCGGTCAAGCCCTTCGACCCCAGCGCTCCGGACGACACCCCGGAGCGACTGGCCGGGCTGCCCGAGATCGAGGCCTGTCACAGCGTCGCCGGCGACGAGAACTACATCCTCAAGGTGCGCGTCGGTGCCCCCGGCGACCTGGAGGACCTGCTCGCCCGCATCCGCAGCGCCGCCGGAGTCTCCACCCGCACCACCGTGGTGCTCTCCACTCCCTACGAGGCCCGACCCCCGAAGCTCTGAGTCGGACCCGGTGAGGTGCAGACTTAGCCGCATGACCGAAAGCACCTCCCGGACCGTCCTGCTGCGCGGCGGCGCCGTCTACAGCCCCGCCGACCCCTTCGCCACCGCGATGCTCGTGGAGGGCGGGCACATCGCCTGGGTCGGCAGCGACGGCGCCGCCGAGGCCTACGCCGCGACCGCCGACGAGATCGTCGAGCTGGACGGCGCCCTGGTCACCCCCGCCTTCGTCGACGCCCATGTGCACGCCACCGCCACCGGACTGGCGCTCACCGGCCTCGACCTCACCGGCAGCCCCTCGCTGGCCGCCACCCTGGCCGCCGTCACCGCCTTCGTCGAGGCGCGGCCCGAGCCCGGCGGTGTGCTGATCGGCCACGGCTGGGACGAGACCGGCTGGCCCGAGGGCCGCCCGCCCACGCGCGCCGAACTGGACGACGCCGCCCGCGGTGCCGCGCTCTACCTCTCCCGCACCGACGTGCACTCCGCGCTCGCCACCACCGCGCTGCGCACCCTCACCGAGGGCCTCGCCGAGCGGCCCGGCTTCGACGCCGACGGCCCGCTCACCAAGGACGCCCACCACGCCGTCCGGCAGACCGCGCTGGCCCGCCTCACCCCCGAGCAGCGCCGCCGCGCCCAGCGCGCCACCCTGGCCCGGGCCGCCGAACTCGGCATCGGCGCCCTGCACGAGTGCGCCGGCCCGGAGATCTCCTCGGAGCAGGACCTGGCCGCCCTGCTGGCCCTGGCCGCCGACGGTGAGGGCCCCGAAGTCATCGGCTACTGGGGCGAGTTGGGCGGCGTGGAGACGGCCCGACGGATCGGCGCGACCGGCGTCGGCGGCGACCTCTTCGTGGACGGCGCGCTGGGCTCGCACACCGCCTGCCTGCACGCCCCCTACGTGGACGCCGAGCACACCGGCACCGCCTACCTGACCGCCGAACAGGTCGCCGACCACGTCGCCGCCTGCACCGAGGCCGGGCTGCAGGCCGGCTTCCACGCCATCGGCGATGCGGCCATCAGCGCCGTCGTCGAGGGCGTCCGGGCGGCCGGCGAGCGGGTCGGCGCGGACCGGGTCAGGGCGCTGCGCCACCGGGTCGAGCACGCCGAGGCGATGGACGACAAGGCCATCGCCGCCTTCGCCGAGCTCGGCCTGACCGCCTCCGTGCAGCCCGCCTTCGACGCCGCCTGGGGCGGCCCGGACGGCATGTACGTGCAGCGCCTGGGCGCCGAGCGGGCCGCCGGCCTCAACCCGTACGCCGCGCTGCTGCGGGCCGGCGTCCCGCTGGCCTTCGGCTCGGACGCCCCGGTCACCCCGCTCGACCCCTGGGGCACCGTGCGCGCCGCGGCCTTCCACCGGACCCTGGAGCACCGGATCTCGGTCCGCGCCGCCTTCACCGCCCACACCCGCGGCGGCTGGCGCGCGATCGGCCGCGACCACGACGGCGTGCTGGTGCCCGGCGCGATCGCCAACTACGCGATCTGGGCCGCCGAGGAGCTCGTCGTCCAGGCGCCCGACTCCCGGGTGGCCGGCTGGTCCACCGACCCGCGCTCCGGCACCCCGGGCCTGCCCGACCTCACCCCGGGCCGCGAACTGCCGGTCTGCCTGCGCACGGTGGTCCGCGGCCGCACCGTCCACCAGCGGTAGAACCGGGTGAGCCGGTGGGCCGCGGCCCCGTAGGTTGACCGCCATGACCGCACTGGTGCCCGCCGACTTCACCGTCCCGCGCGAGCTGCTCGCCCCGGGGTTCCGCCTGGAGCCCCTGGGCGAGCGGCACAACGCCTCCGACCACGCCGCCTGGACGGGCAGCGTGGAGCACATCCGCGCCACTCCCGGCTGGGCCGGCCGCGGCTGGCCGCCCGCCGACGGCATGTCCGCCGAGGAGAACCTCGCCGATCTGCGCCGGCACGCCGCCGACTTCGAGGCCCGCCGGGGCTTCACCTACACCGTCCTGGAGCCGGACCGCGACGAGGTGATCGGCTGCGTCTACGTCTACCCGGACCGGGAGGACCCGGCCACGGTCTCGGTCAGCTCCTGGGTCCGCGCCGACCGCGCCGAACTCGACGCCCCGCTCCACCGGGCCGTCCACGACTGGCTCACCGACCACTGGCCGCTGGCGCGGTTCCACTACGCGGAGCGCTGACGGGCCGGCCCCAGCACCCTGACCTCACGCGATTCCGACCTTCCGGGGTACCTTCTTCGCACAGCGTCCGAACAGCAAGCCCCAGGAAGATGGTGCGCCGGTGGCCATGCCCGTCACCCAGGAGCGGTCCGGGACCGCTCCCGAGCAGCCGGAACCGGCCCCGAAACCCGGCCTCGTCGCCCGCGTACTCGCCAAGGTCCGCGCCGGGCTGCCGCGCACCGGCCTCGCCGCGCTGGCCGGCCTGCTGCTCGCGCTCGCCTTCCCGCCGTACGACCTGTGGCCGCTGTCGCTGCTCGGCGTCGCCGCGCTGTCGCTGCTCACCCGGGGCCGCACCTTCCGTCAGGGCGCCTGGACGGGCTTCGCCTTCGGCTTCCCGTTCTTCCTGATGCTGCTCAGCTGGCTGCGGGTGGTCGGCTGGGACGCCACGGTCGGCCTGTCGGTCATCGAGGCGCTGTTCCTGGCCCTGCTCGGCGGCGCGCTGGCGCTCACCTCCAGGCTGCCCGGCTGGGCGCTCTGGGCGGCCGCGCTGTGGGTCACCCAGGAGTGGGCGCGCGACCGGCTGCCGCTCGGCGGCTTCCCCTGGGGCCGGTTGGCCTTCGCCAACACCGCGACCCCGTACACCCCGCTGGCCGCGCTCGGCGGCGCGCCGCTGGTGACCTTCGCCGTCGCGCTCTCCGGCACCCTGCTCGCCTGGGCGACGCTGCGCCTGCGCGGACCGGGTCGGGCGCCGAAGGCGGCCGCGCTGGCGGCGCTCGGCGCGGTGGCCGCCCTGCTGGCCGGCTACCTCGTCCCGGTGCCGACCGCCGCGGCCGACACCGTGAAGGTCGCCATCGTCCAGGGCAACGTGCCCAACCCGGGGATGGACTTCCTCGGCCGCCCGATGATGGTGCTCAACAACCACGCCTCGGCCACCGAGCGCCTCGCCGCCGACGTCCAGGCCGGCAAGGTGCCGAAGCCCGACGTGGTGATCTGGCCGGAGAACTCCTCCGACCTCGACCCGTTCAGCGACCCGCTGGCCCGCCAGCGGATCGACGAGGCGGTCAAGGCCGTCGGCGTGCCCACCCTGGTCGGCACCCTGGTGGACGGCCCGGACGCCCAGCACGTCCAGAACGAGGGCATCGTCTGGGACCCGGTCACCGGCCCCGGCGCCTCCTACACCAAGCAGCACCCCGTCCCGTTCGGCGAGTACGTGCCGTTCCGCGCCCAGCTGATGAAGGTGATCACCCGCCTCCAGCGGGTCGCCCGCGACTTCTACCCCGGCGACCACAACGGCGTGATGCAGCTCGGCCCGGCCAGGATCGGCGACGTGATCTGCTTCGAGGTGGCCTACGACGAGATCGTCCGGGACACCGTGGACAGCGGCGCCCGGGTGCTGGTGGTGCAGACCAACAACGCGACCTACGCGAAGACCGGCCAGCCCGAGCAGCAGCTCGCGATGAGCCGGCTGCGCGCCGTCGAGCACGGTCGGGCCGTGCTGATCGCCGCCACCAGCGGGATCAGCGCGGTGATCGCCCCGGACGGCACCGTCGAGCAGCGCACCGCGGAGCTGACCCCGGCCGAGCTGTCGGCCACCGTCCCGCTGCGCGACGGCACCACGGTGGCCGACCGGATCGGCGCCGTCCCGGAGTGGACGCTGGCGATCGGCGGCCTGCTGGCCTGCGCCGCGGCCGTGCTGGTCGGCCGCCGCCGGAAGGCCGTGGACGGAACACCGGCCGCCGGGGAATCGTTGGACCAGGTGGTGCCGTAGCCGGCCCGGACCTCCCGTGCGGCGCGCAGAGCACCGCCTGGAGTGGATTCGTACCGTGACCCAGCAAGCTACCCCGACCCGTCCGGCCCCGCGTAGCAGGCTGCGCCGGGTGCTGCCGCTGCTGATCACCGCCTGGCTGGTGCTGGAGATCTGGCTGCTGGTCCTGGTGGGCTCGTGGCTGGGCGGCTTCGCCGTCCTGCTGCTGCTCATCGGCGGCGGCCTGATCGGCGGCTCGCTGATCAAGCGGGCGGGCCTGAAGGCGCTGTCGGCGGCGATCGAGCAGAGCAAGAACCCGCAGTCCGAGCAGCCGCAGACCGGGACCAGCATGACGGTGCTGGCCGGGCTGCTGCTGATCATCCCGGGCTTCCTGTCCGACCTGGTCGCCCTGACCCTGCTGTTCCCGCCGACCCGGGCGCTGTGGCGGTCCGTCGGCCGCCGGGTCGCGGACAAGGCGATCCGCAGCACGGCCGGCGCGGGCACCGATCCGTTCGCGGACGCGATGCGGCTGCAGGAGCAGCTGCGGATCCACCGCCCGGACGGCAAGGTGGTCCAGGGCGAGGTGGTCGATCCGGACGCCGGCCCGCGCGGTCCGCAGGGCCCGGACACCGGTTACCGCCCGCCGATCACCGGCTGAGCGTCCCGCCCGGGCGGGACGAGGCCCGGCAACGCGAAAGGGACCCTGGTGACCAGGGTCCCTTTTCGCGTCCTCCCGCGCGTGGCGGGAGCGAGGTTGTCAGGCGCTCTTGCGGGTGTCCCGCGGGTGCACCGCGAGGTTCATCCCACCGGAGCGGAGCACGGCCAGCCGCTCGGCCAGCACCTCCTCCAGCTCCTCGCGCGTCCGGCGCTCCATCAGCATGTCCCAATGGGTGCGCGTGGGCTTGACCTTCTTCTCCTCCGGCTCGTCACCGTCGAGGAGCATCGCCTCCTGGCCGCAGAAGCGGCATTCCCAGGTCTGGGGGATCTCCGCCTCGACCGAGAAAGGAACCTCGAATCGGTGTCCGTTCTGACATGCGTACTCGACGGTCTGGCGGGGAGCCAGATCGATACCACGGTCGGTCTCGTAGCTAGTGGCCCCGAGTCGCGTGCCGCGGAGAGCTCGCTCGCTCATGAATCGTGCCTCCCGGGCTTATGGCCCACAGGACTAGTGGTCGCTGTTCTTCGTCGTTCGGTCAACGCTCGGCTTCCGACGAAGATTCCCGTCCCGGGACATGCGTCGTCTGTTGTGCCGCCCCTGTTTGTACCCATCAACGCCCGATTTGTCACATCTGGACGGTGATATCACCCCGGGTGTCACCTATTTCACATCTGGTGATCGTGCGGACTTTCTGTGACGAGCGTACCGGGACGGGATTCCGCGGCCTCCGTCGCCCCCGGGGGAGCGGGCGGTCAGGAGATCGGTCGGGACCGGATCATCGGCTCCGTCTTGCCGAGGTCGATCGAGTGTACGGGCGGGACGGTGTCGGCGGGGACGACCGGTGGGCGGTCCGGGCGCGGCGGGGCGTCGGAGGCGGGCTCGGTCCGGCTGTCGCGGTGCGGCAGCAGGGCGATCACCGCGTCCCGCAGCGGGGCCGGGGCGTCCTCGTCCAGCGGGTCGACGGTGGCCGGGACCTGGAGCCGGACCGGGGAGCCGTTGCCGATCCGGGCGTAGCCGCGGCCGACCGGGGCGTGCGCGGCGGGCACGATGTCCAGCGGTGCGCCGAGCACGGCGTGGCCGTCCTCGGGGGTGGCCGGGCCGAGCAGCACCCGGGCCCGGGTGGTGGCCCGGACGGTCGGGGTGATCCGGTCGGCGGCCTCGACGTCGTCGGCGATCACCACGGTGACCCGGGCGGCCCGGCCGTGCCGCAGCGGCAGCTCCAGCAGCTCCTGCGGGTCCGGACGGCCCTCGGCGTGGGCCAGCTCGCCCAGCTCGGTGGGGTGGTCCAGCAGCAGCCACAGCGGCCGGGTGACGTCCTCCGGCAGGGTCGCGCCGGTGTGCCGGGCGGTGTTGAGCGCGGCGAGTCGGCGCTCGGTCTCCTGCGCGGCCCAGTCCAGCGCGGCCAGCGCGCCGTGCAGGCTGGTCTCCACGGTGTGCACGCCGGGCCGGTTCACCAGGCAGGCGTGCTCGCCGGTCCCGGCGCCGTCGATCACCATCAGGTCGGCGTACGGGAGCACCTGGAGCGCGATCGAGCGGACCAGGCTGGAGGTGCCGTACCCGGCGACGCCGAGCGCCAGCAGGTGCGGTTCGGAGGAGCGCGGGCCGGTGCGCCAGATCACCGGCGGCTGCTGGGCGGTGGTGCCGCCCTGGTGGACCGGGATGGTGCGGGCGGTGCCGTCCTCGTCGGTGAAGCCGAGCACGATCTCGCCGGGGGCGGCCACGAAGCGCTGGGCGGCGATGTCGGTGGGCAGCGGGGCCAGCGCGGTGATCCGCAGCCGGTTGGACTCCTCGTCCCAGTCGAAGCGGTACTCCCGGGCCCGGCCGGCCTTGCCCTGGACGACCTGCTCGATCCGGGCCCGGGCGGTCGGCTCGGTGTCGGTGAAGTATGCGGGGTAGCCCAGCTCCAGCCGGGAGAGCCGGCCCTCGCCGTCGAACTCCCAGGAGCTGAAGGCGTTCTTGTAGCTGCCCTCGAAGTGGTACAGCGGGTTGGCGTCCTCGGGGCCGCACAGGTAGGGCGTGAGGGCCGAGTAGAGGGCGCCGAGCTTGACGTCGGCCACGTCGGGCGCGGGCGGGGCGGGCGCCGCCTTGGGGGCCCGGCCGGCCCAGGCGGCGCTGGCCATCAGGGCGACCAGCGCGAACAGCAGGCCGTGCGGCAGCAGGTAGATGCCGACCAGCATCGCGGCGGACAGGAACAGCGTCGGGCCGCGGCGCTCCTTGGGGGTGGCCTGCCAGCGGCCCTTGGCCCAGCCGGCGTGGTGGCGCAGCCCGCGGCCGATCACGGCGAGCGGGGCGAACATGTCGGTGGCGTGGTCCCCGGCGGTTCGGGCGAACTCGCGGCCCTTGCCGAGATGGCGGTGGAGCGGCATTCCATGACTCCCCGGACGAGTGGGACGGGTGGGGTGAGGGGGGACTGCTCGGCGGTACGACGGGGCCCGGGGCGGTGGGATCCGCGCCCGGGCCGGTGGGGGAGTGGCGGCTAGAACCGAATGCCGCCGAGCAGGCTCGCCAGGCTGGCACCGCCGGCGGTGATGCTCGGGGCGATCGAGGAACCGGCGACGTAGAAACCGAAGAGGGCGCAGACGATGGCGTGGGAGACCTTCAGTCCGTCCCTGCGGAAGAACAGAAAGGCGATGGTGCCGAACAGGACGATGCCGGAAATCGAGAGGATCACTTCTGCTCCTCGGGGAGGGGGACGGGGGACAGTGTTACTTAAAGTGCCCTAATCGTGACAAAAAGTAATAGATGATGGAACGGCGCAAATGGGTGGTTCTGCCGTTCAATGCCGCCCCGGAAGCCGGGTGGAGGTATGCGAACCGGCCCGGGTGGGGGCCTCGTCCCGCAGGGATGGCGCGTGGATTCGGTGCCGCGAGGCATTCCCGGGGGGTGGGTGGGAAGTTTCCGGGGGGTCCCGGAAGTTCGCTCGAATGGCGGCGCAACCCGCGTGGCCGCACGTCGTACCCTCCGCACCGCCCGCGGGCCGCGGGCCGGACCGGCGCGGTGGGCGTCCGGAATCCGGACGCCCGCTGGCCCGGGCCGGCGCCGGCCGCTACGGTGCGGTACGCACCAGCCCCGCCCGTCCTCAGGAAAGGCAGCCCGCCATGACCGATGCCCCCGACGCCGAGGTGATCGCGCTCGCCGGGAAGCTCTTCGACGCCGCCCGGGCCGGCGACACCGCCACCCTGGCCACCGCCCTCGACGCGGGCGTCTCCGCCGACCTCACCAACGGCAGCGGCGACACCCTGGTGATGCTCGCCGCCTACCACGGCCACGCCGCCACGGTCGAGGCTCTGCTCCAGCGCGGCGCCGACCCGAACCGCGCCAACGACAAGGGCCAGACCCCGCTGGCCGGCGCCGTGTTCAAGGGCGGAGTGGACGTCGTCGACGCCCTGCTGGCCGGCGGCGCCGACCCGAAGGCCGGCGTCCCGTCCGCCGTCGACGCCGCCGCGATGTTCGGCAAGACCGAGCTGCTCGCCCGGTTCGAGGGTCGTTGATATGACGCCGTAGGCTCTTCCCCCATGGAGAGCACCGCCGCCCAGGCCACCGGTACCGTCGAGTTCCGCATCACCGGGTACGCCCACCCCGACGCCCAGGCCCTGGCGGCGGAGGTGCAGCAGGAGTACGTCCGCCGCTACGGCAGCCCGGACGAGACCGTCATGCACCCCGCGGACTTCGAGGCACCGGCCGGCCTGTTCCTGATCGCCTACCTGGACGGCCGTCCGGTCGCCTGCGGCGGCTGGCGGGCCAAGCGGACCAGCCCGGACGGTCTGCGGGACGGCGACGCCGAGCTCAAGCGGATGTTCGTGATACCCGAGGCCCGCGGCCGGGGCCTGGCCCGGGCGGTGCTGCGCCGGCTGGAGGACACCGCCGTCGAGGCCGGGCGCACCCGGGTGGTCCTGGAGACCGGCACCGAGCAGCCCGAGGCCGTCGCGCTGTACGGCTCCGAGGGCTACGCGGCGATCCGCAAGTTCGGGATCTACAAGGACCACCCGCAGAGCATCTGCCTCGGCAAGGAACTCACCGCCGCGGTCTGAGCGCCACACCCGCCGGGTAGACAGCCCTGGTGAGCCCTCGACCGCCCGAAGCCGAACGCCTTCCCGCCCTGGCCGCGCCGGGCGGGGAACTGGACCGCCTGGTCGCGGAGGGCGTGCGCACCGTCGGCGCGGGCGCCGTCTGGGCCGTCGGCGACGCCCGGGGCGCGCTCGGCGGCGGTGGCCACGGCACCCTCGGGCAGGGCCCGTACGCGCGGCTCGCCGCCGGGCCGGACACCCTCTACGACCTCGCCAGCCTCACCAAGGTCACGGCGCTCTGGCCGTGCGCCGGAGTGCTGTGGCAGTCCGGGCGACTGCCGCTGGACGAACCCCTCGGCAGCTGGTGGCCGCCCGCCGCCGGGCGTCCGATGGGTGTCGTGACGGTTCGTCAACTCCTCTCCCACACCGCTGGATTGCTCCCGTACACCCGCTTCGAGCGGCTCTACGGCCCGGACCGCGCGGCGATCCGGGCCGGGGTGATCGCCGCCCCGCTGCACCGCGCGCCGGGCACCGCCGTCGAGTACACCGACCGCGCCGCCGTGCTGCTCGGCTACCTGGTGGAGGACCTCGGCGGGGCGCGGCTGGACGCCCTCGCCGCACGCTGGGCCTGGTCGCCGCTCGGCATGACCGACACCCGCTACGGTCCGCTGGGCGCCGCCGAGACCGCCCGGACCGCGCCCACCGAGTACCACGAGCCGATCGACGCCCATCTGCGCGGCATCGTGCACGACCCCTCCGCCCGGATGCTCGGCGGCGTCTCCGGCAACGCCGGCGCCTTCTCCACCGCCCACGACCTCGCCCGCTTCCTCACCGCCCTGCTCGACCCGCCGGCCCGACTGCCCTGGGGCGGACCGTGGATCACCGAATCGCTGCGCGAGCAGACCGGCGGCCTGGCCCCCGCCCGCGGCCTGTCCTGGCTGGTCGCGGCCGGCACCGAACCCGCCGAAGGCACCTTCGTCCACTACGGCTTCACCGGCACCGGGATCTGGGTCTCCCGCCGGCTCGGCCGCTGGGCCCTGCTGCTCACCAACCAGGTGCACCACAGCCGGGTCACCCAGCCGCTCACCGACCTGCGCAACGCCTACCGGCGGGCGGTCTTCGGGTAGGCCTGCCCGACCGACTACCCGATCGGGTGGATTAGGCACCAACCGCCTTTGCCGGGGCGGGGATCGCGGCAGAGTGACCGCGACGGACGGCAGCCGGCGGAGGAGGCGCGATGACGGAGACCTGGGCCCTCACGGAGGAGGAGTGGCTCTCCCGGATAGTGCGTGCCTACATCGGGTGCAGCGTGCTGCTCACCGACCGGGACGGCAAGGTCCTGCTGCTGCAGGCCGGTTACCGCGACCACTGGCAGTTGCCCGGCGGCGAGATGGACCCGGGGGAGGGCCCGGCCGAGTGCGCGGCCCGGGAACTCCGGGAGGAGACCGGGCTGTCGGTCGAGGAGTTGCGGCTGCTGGTGGTCGAGTGGCGGGACGCGATCCCCGACCAGGGCGAACACGCCCACCCCGCCGTGCACTTCACGTTCGACGGCGGCACGGTCGCGCCGGGCGCGGTGGTCCGGCTCCAGCCGGAGGAGATCGCCGACCACGGCTACTTCACCCCCGCCCGGGCCGCCGCCCTGCTGCACCCCTGCGCGGTGCACCGGCTCACCGGGGCCCTGGAGGCCCGGCGGACCGGCGCCGCCGCGCTGCTGCACTCGGCGGGGTACGTCGGCTCATAGCGGGCGCCCAGTGGGCTCCTAGAGCAGGGTGCTCCAGTAGTACCAGAACCGGTTGAGCACCAGCAGGGCGAGCACCGCCGCCCACAGCACCGGCAGCGCCCAGTGGTAGCGCGCCGCCTCCCGGACGACCGTCCGCAGCCGCGGTCCGACCGGGATCACCCCCGTGCGCAGGTTGTGCAGCGTGGTGTACCAGAACAGCACCACCGTCGTCGCCCACACCACCATGCAGTACGGGCAGAGCGCGCCGATGCCGTACAGCGACTGGTCGATCAGCCAGTGCGTGAACACGATGCCCAGGGTGGTCCCGGCCTGCAGGCCCAGCCAGAACCAGCGCCGGTACCCGGCGCCGGCCAGCAGTCCCGCGCCGATCGCCGCCAGCGCGCCGAAGGCGGCCAGGCCGAGCAGCGAGTTCGGGAAGCCGAACACCGCGGCCTCCTCGGTGCGCATCACCGAACCGCAGCTGATGATCGGATTGATGTTGCAGCTGGGGATGTACGACGGGTTCTCCAGCAGGCGGAGCTTGTCGAAGGTCAGGACGGCCGAGGCGGTCAGCCCGATGAGTCCGGCGAGGAACACCAGGAGCGCGAAGGCCCGGCTCGCCCCGATCGGGCCCGGGCCGGCGGCGTCGGGGGAGTCGGGGGCGGGGCGGGAGGGGTGCACGGTAGTCGCGGTCATGACAGCACACTCCGGTGGCTGGCTGGGAGGGGCCGGTCCGGCCGGGAGTTCGGCCGGACCGGTGGTGCCGTGCGGTGCGAGGGGAGCGGGGCGGGGCGGGGCCTACTGGAGGCCGGCGGCCTGCTTGACCTGGGCGGTGAACTGCTCGGGCGTCGCCGTGGTGTTGCCCGCGAACAGGTTGATCGACTTGCCGTCCACCTTGACCGTCGGGGTGCCGGTCACGCCGCTGTCGTTGAACGCGTCGGCGACCTTCGCCGCCCACGGCGCGTAGGTCTTGTCGGTGACCGCCTTCACGAAGGCGTCCGTCTTCAGCCCGGGCACCTGGCCGGCCAGGTCCAGCAGGTGGTTGACGTCACCGAAGTCGTCGCTGCGCTCGTCCGGCTGGTTGGCGTACAGCACGTCGTGGAAGGCCTTGAACTTGTCCACGCCCTCGTTCAGCGCGGCCCCGGCGGCGGCCAGCGCGGTGCGCGAGCCCTTGCCGCCCAGGTTCTTGTCCAGGAAGGCGGCCAGGTGGAACTCCACCTTGATCTGGCCGTCCTGGGTGAGCTCCTTGACCGTCTGGCCGTTCGCCGCCTCGAAGTGCTTGCAGACCGGGCAGCGGAAGTCCTCGTAGACCTCCATGGTGTGCGGGGCGTCGGCCTTGCCGTAGGTGATCACCGTGCCGTTCGGGCCGGTGGCGTTCGCCGGGACGACCAGCGGGGCGTTCGAGGACGCGGCCGAGGCCTTGTCGTCCTTGCCCGAGGCCGAGTTGATCGCGATCGCGACACCGCCCGCGAGGGCGAGCACGACGACGGCCGACACGGTGACGACGATCCGCTGACGGCGCTTGGCGGCCTGCTGCTCGCGGCGCTGCGCCTCCTGGATCCGCTCGCGGGCGCTGATGAGCTTGGCCTCGCGCTTGGTGGGCTTGTCCTGAGCCATGGGGAAGTCAACTCCTGTACGCGGCGCGCAGGTGCGCGCGGGTGGCCGCACGGGGGGTGCGGCGGGGATCGGGTTACGCGGGAGTTGTGCGCACTGCCTGCGGGCGCGCCGGACCGTACTCGGGAGAGCCGGGGGCGGGGGACTCAGCAGGCAGGCGCGAAGACCGGCGGACCACGCCGGGGGGCCGGGCTCAGCACCACGTCCTCGCGGCGCGGCCGCTCGTGGTCCGACACCGGCAGCGGCACCCGCAGCACCGGACGGACCGGGGCGGGCAGCAGCAGGAGGAGCAGTGCCCGCAGCGGGCGGGCCACCGACTGGCGCAGCGCGCGCAGCGCCCGGGCCAGCCCGGACAGCGCCGCGTCGCCCAGCCGCAGCCAGGCCGAGGCCGCCAGCGCGATCACCAGATGGACGAAGAGCAGCAGCAACTGGGTCGTGGCGGGCGCCAACTCCCCGGCGTGGCCCAGTGGGCCGCCCAGCAGCGAGCCGTCCACCGAGCCGCCGCCGCAGACCAGCAGGTTCACCCCGCGCGCGGAGACGTGCTCGGACAGCACCGGCCCACAGCCGGTCTGGCCCAGGTTGAACGTGGTGTTGAGCAGCAGCTCGACCGGCACCATCACGACGGAGATGTGCAGCATCCGCCGCTCCCCGCCGGCCAGCACGGCCGCGACCAGGAAGACGACGGCGCTCGCGGTGGCCACCAGCGACAGCGGCAGCGGACGACCGGTGATGACCACCTGGCCCAACGCGGCCATCGGCACGGCGAGCGCGGTGAACACCGCGGCCCGCAGGGCCCTGGTCGTGTGGGTCGAGGTCATCACGCTCCGGAGTATGCCATGGTCCTTACACCGGGCACGAGAGCGCGTGCGCTACTCCGTTCGAGTGCGGGCCCCTCACGTCGCGCGCGGGCTCGACAGCCGCCACCGCACGACTAGCCTGGAAGGCACTCCCGCTGACCCCGACGAGGGGGTGGACGCTCATGGCGCGGCCCGACACCACGGTCGGACAGGTCCTGCTCGCCCGGATCGAGGCCCAGGCGGTGGTGCTGGCCGGCCTGGACGACGCCGTGCGAGCGGACGAACCCGACGCGGTGCACCGGATGCGGGTCGCCTGTCGGCGGCTGCGCAGCGCCCTGCGGACCTTCCGTCGGCTGCTCGCCCCCGGCGCCACCGACACCCTGGTCGCCGACCTGCGCTGGCTGGGTGCCGCGCTCGGCCGGGCCCGGGACCGCGAGGTGCTCGCCGAACGGCTGGCCGCCCGGGCCCGCGAGCTGCCCGCCGCCTGCGGGCCGGAGCGGGTCGCCGCCGCGCTGGAGCAGTGGGGCGAGGCCGAGCACCGCCGGGTCCGGCCCGAGGTGGTCGCCGCCCTGGACAGCGCCCGCCGACGCTCCCTCACCGCCGGACTGACCGCGCTGCTCGCCGACCCGCCGCTGAGCCCGCGCGCCGCCCGCGCCGCCGCGCCCGAACTCTCCCGGATCGCCGCCCGTGAGCAGCACCGGACGGCGGACCGGGTGCACACCGCCCTCGCCGCCGGCCCCACGGAACGCGACAGCGCCCTGCACGAGGCCCGCAAGGCGGCCAAGCGGGCCCGCTACGCGGGGGAGACGGCGACGCCCGCGGTGGGCGCGGCGGCGGAACGTTTCGCCGAGCGGATGAAGGCAGTCCAGGAGGTCCTGGGCGAGCACCAGGACGCGGTGGTCGCCGCCGCGGCCCTGGCGGGACAGGCGGCCGAGGACGGCGAGGCCTTCGCGTACGGGGTGCTCTACGCGGGGCAGCTGGCGGCGGCCGAGACGGCCCGGGGCCGGCTGCCGGAGGCGTGGGCGGGGGCCTCGGGGCGGAAGCTGGCGCGGTTCGGCTAGGTCCTGCCCGGCGAGATCGGCCGGACAGGACCTACGAGGTGGAGCCGCCGGGCGGCCGGAGCCAGCGGTCGTCCTCGAACTCGGCGGGGAGCTCGTCCTCCCACGGGTAGATGCCCCGCCGTTCGAGCTCGTCGAACCAGCGGTCCCGTTGGGACTCAGGCAGTCGACGGCCGCACCACGGGCAGAACACGATGCCGAGCGTCGATCTGCCGCCGTCGTGGATGACGAGTCCGTACTCCTGGAACTTCGCCGAGTGGTGGATCACCGCATCCGGGCAGTCGAACGGGTCCTCGTGCCGGTCGCACCGGTGGTCCAGGCGGGTCGTCATCTCTTCGCAGCAGTGCTGTGGCATGGCCTCGGGTGCTCGGGATCGGTCGAACGGCTCACGTTCGGCTCGGGTCGAGCCCCGCCGAGCGTGCCGCCTCGCGCAGCAGGTCGCGGAGCATCGGGACGGTCAGTCGGCCGGTGTTCGTGTTGCGCGGGCTGACGTGGTAGCAGCCGTACAGCTGGAGGTCGGGGCCGCCGTCGCGGGCCGGGAGGGTGACCCGGGCGGCGTGGCCGAAGGCCGGGCGGGGGCGCGGGACGGTCCAGCCGGCGTCGGCGATCACCGGGAGCATCGCCTGCCAGGCGAAGCCGCCGAGGGCGACCACGGTCCGTACGGTGGGCCGCAGCAACTGGAGTTCGCGGGTGATCCAGGGACGGCAGGTGTCGCGTTCGGCGGTGCTGGGCTTGTTGTCGGGCGGGGCGCAGCGGACCGGGTCGGTGATCCGGACGCCGTACAGCTCCAGGCCGTCGCCGTGCCGGACGGACTCCGGGCGGTTGGTGAGCCCGAGCTCGTGGAGGGCCGCGTAGAGCAGGTCGCCGGAGGGGTCGCCGGTGAAGATCCGGCCGGTGCGGTTGGCGCCGTGGGCGGCGGGGGCGAGGCCGACCAGGACGAGCGGGGCGTCGGGCGGTCCGAAGCCGGGGATCGGACGGGCCCAGTAGTCCCAGTCCTGGTAGGCGCGGCGCTTGGTGCGGGCGGTCTCCTCGCGCCAGGCGACCAGGCGCGGGCAGGCCCGGCAGTGGGTGACGACCCGGTCGAGGTCGGCGAGTCCGGTGGCGCGGGCGGCGGCCTCGGCGGGGTGGCGCGGGTGGTCCGGGTCATCGGCGGGGGCCGGCTGCATGGCCCCGATCCTAGGGCGTCCCGGGCGTCCGCTTCACCGATGTTCGCGCAGGCGTAGCGTTGAAGCAGTTGCTCCGGCGGCCCCCGGCCCGGCCGGGTCGGCGGTGGCCGGACGCGCCGGTGTGCGCCGAGGCCGCGAGGAGGCCGCGATGATCGTCGATGCGGTGCTGGGTGCCCTCGGGGGGCTGGTCGGGCTGGGGGCGGTCTGGGCGGGGCTGAGCATCCGGGTGGTCCAGCAGTTCCAGAAGGGCGTGGTGTTCCGCTTCGGCCGGGTGCGGCAGGAGGTCCGGGAGCCCGGGCTGGTCGCGCTGATGCCGATCGCGGACCGGCTGCGCCGGGTGAACGTGCAGATCGTGACGATGCCGATCCCGGCGCAGGAGGGCATCACCCGGGACAACGTGACCGTGCGGGTCGACGCGGTGGTCTACTTCCGGGTCGAGGACCCGGTGAAGGCGACCGTCAACGTGCAGGACTACAACTTCGCGATCTCCCAGGTCGCGCAGACCTCGCTGCGGTCGATCATCGGCAAGAGCGAACTGGACGACCTGCTGGCCAACCGCGAACCGATCAACCAGGGGCTGGAGTTGATGATCGACAGCCCGGCGCTGGGCTGGGGGATCCAGATCGACCGGGTGGAGATCAAGGACGTCGCCCTGCCGGAGTCGATGAAGCGCTCGATCGCGCGGCAGGCGGAGGCCGAGCGCGAGCGGCGCGCGCGGATCATCACGGCGGACGGCGAGTACCAGGCCTCGGAGCGGTTGTCGGAGGCGGCCGCGGTGATGAGCGCGACCCCGGCGGCGCTCCAACTGCGGCTGCTGCAGACCGTGGTGGAGGTGGCGGCGGAGAAGAACTCCACGTTGGTGCTGCCGTTCCCGGTGGAGCTGCTGCGGTTCCTGGACAGCGCGACCGAGTCCCAGCAGCGGGACCTGCTGGCGGCCGCCGCGGTCGCCGCGGCCGCGAAGTCGGCGGAGCAGGCGGTGGAGCGCGGTGAGGTGCCGGACGTGGAGGTCGGCCGTGAGCTGCCCAAGCACGAACTCCCGCCCTTGGAGGAGGTGTTGACCCGGTCGCCGATGGACGGCGCCGACCCGGAGGGTGGGGCGGCGGAACCGGACGGACAGCAGGAGGCGGCGTCCTGAGCGGTGCCCGGTGGCGTCGGCCGCCGGGCCGGACCAGGATGGACGAGGGGGGTGGAAGCCAGGTCAGGAGGCGGACCATGACCAGAGCCGGCGACATCATGCACCCCGGGGCCGAGTGCGTCCGCGAGCACGAGACGCTCGCCGCCGCGGCCCGGATCATGCGGGAACGGGACGTGGGCGCGCTGCCCATCTGCGGGGAGAAGGACAAGCTGGTGGGCATCGTGACCGACCGCGACATCGTGCTGCGCTGCGTCGCCGAGGGGCGCGACCCGGCCACGGTGACGGCGGGCGAACTGGCCCAGGGGCGGCCGATGACGGTGGAGGCGGACGAGGACTGCGAGCAGGTGCTGCGGGTGATGGAGCAGTACCAGGTGCGTCGGCTGCCGGTGATCAACCACCCGGAGCACAAGCTGGTCGGCATGATCAGCGAGGCGGACATCGCGCGCGGGATGCCGCAGTCCCGGGTGGCGGAGTTCGTGTCGGCGGTCTGTGCGGACGAGCCGCCGAAGAAGGAGGCCCTGCAGGGCTGACCGGACGGCGAGGCCCGACCGGCCCGGGCCGGTCGGGGCCGGAGGGTGTCAGCCGAGGGCGTAGACGGAGGTGGCCTGGGCGGCGAGTTCCTCGGCGCCCTCGGCGGTGAGGGTGACGTCGAGGAAGGCGATCCGGCGGCCGAGCTTGGTAACCCGGGCGTGGACCAGGACGTCCTGCCCGGTCACCGCGCGCTGGAAAGACGTGGACTGCTGGACGGTGGCCATCGGCCCGAGGCTGCCGCGGGCCGCCGACACGGCGATCACGCAGGCGGTGTCGGCGGCGGCCATCATGGCCTGGCCGGACAGCGTGCCGCCCTCGCGGGCGAGCCGGTCCGACCAGGGTAGCCGCAGCACGGCGTGGCGGTCGCCGGTCTCGGTGGTGGTCAGGCCGAGCTCCAGCACCCAGGGGGCGAAGTTCTCGGCCAGGATCTTGTCCGCCTCGGCGGGGGTGAGGGTCATCGTCCCATTGTGGCGGGAGTGTTGGTGGGCTGTCAGGCCTTGGCGAGGGTGTCGAGGTGGCGGCGGAGCACCGCGTGCAGCTCGTCCGGTCCGACCAGGTCGGGGTGCTGGACGGCCTGCAGGGTGAGGCCGTCCAGCAGGGCGGAGAGCCGGCGGGTCTCCAGCTCGTGGTCCAGGCCGGGGGTGAGGGCGCCGGTGCGCTCCAGCTCGACCAGCACGCGGCGGACCAGTTCGTCCAGGCCGGCCTGCAACTCGGCGGCCCGGGGGCGTAGTTCGGGCCGGGTGCGGGCGGCGGTGACGAAGGAGAGCCAGAGCGCGGACTCCTCCCGGCGCTCGGCGTCCAGCGGGAGGGTCTCGGCGAGCAGCCGGACGGTGCGGTCGCGCCGGTCGGTGTCGGGCGCGGCGTCCGGGTCGAGCAGGACCCGGGCGTGGGAGTGGATCCGGACGTCGATCCGGCGGGCCAGCTCCTGCATCGCGAAGATCATCAGCTCCGAGCTGCCGGTGATGTAGTGCCGCACCGAGCCGACGGCGAGTCCGGCCTCGTCGGCGACGTTGCGCAGCGAGGCGTGCTCCAGGCCCTCCCGGGCGGCGACGCGCAGCACGGCGTCGGCGACGGCCTGGCGGCGTTCGACGGGGTCGACGATCTTCGGCATGTTGCCGTTATAGCACGGGCGGGCTAAATTGACCCCGGCCGCTTATTTGGCACGGCTGAGCTATAAAAATCGGGGAGTGGGGCAGGGATGAACGACTGGGTGCACATGGCGCTGATCGCCGCCGTCGTGGTCGTGGTGGTGGTCCGGCGGCTGCGCGGTGAACCGCTCAACGCGCGGGACCTCTTCGCGCCGCCGGTGGTGCTCACCGGCCTCGGCCTGTGGGCGCTCTCGCAGCGGCACGGCCTCGGGGTGGGGGACTACGTCTGGGTAGGCGCGGGCGCCGCGCTCGGCACCGCCTTCGGGGCCCTGCGCGGTGCCACCATCCGGGTCTACGAGCACGGCGGGGTGCTGTGGCAGCGCTACACCGGTCGGACCTTCCTGGTGGCCGCGGTCTCGCTGGCCGCGATGGCGGGCTTCGCCGTGATCGCCGAGCACAGCGGCCTGGCGGCGGACGCCCGCCCGGTGCAGCTGTCGATCGGGGTGGGCTTCCTGGGGGAGGCGCTGGTGGTGGGCTACCGCGCGCTGGCCTCCGGCACCCCGTTCGCGCCGGAGCGGCGGGATTCGACCCCGGCTTCGGGCCCGGATCGATTCGGGCGGTAACTTTGGTTGTCGAAGCCAATCTCGGTAACTATGGTTGTCGGCATGACCGTTGTGGAGATCACCCCCGAGGAACGGGCCCGACTGGCCGAGGCCCTCCTCGGCGCACTCGACCCGCTCGCCGTCGCCGTTCGGTCCCGGGCGACCGGGCTGCCCGAGGAGCGGATGTGGCACGGTGAGCCGGCCGAGGTCGCGCTCTCCGTACTGTCCGCCTGGAAGCTGCTGGACGCCGAGGTCCGGCGGCTCACCGCCGTCGCGGCCGCCACCGCCGGCTCCTACGGCGCCAGCTACGAACAGCTGGGCGCCGCCTGGGGCATCACCCGACAGGGCGCCCGGAAGAAGTGGCCGGAGGCCGTCGGTCGCCCGGCGGCCCGGCCCGGTTCGCTCGAACTGTTCGGCGGCAGCGCCGAGTTGGTCCGGGACGAGGCGGCCGACGGCTGGCGCTGGACGGCCGTCGGCGCCGACGGCAGCACCGGGGAGGCGGCCGGCGGTCACCCGACCCGGGAGGAGGCCGCGGCGCACGCCGGGGCCTTCCTCGCGGGGCACGCCTAAGCCCTGTCCCGCAGCTCCCGGGCGATCAGCTCCGCCAGGTGCAAAGCCCGTCGGCCGTCGGCGAGTTGGGCGATCTGGGTGCGGCAGCTGAAGCCGTCCGCCAGCACCACGGTGTCCGGGCCGGCGGCCCGGACCTCGGGCAGCAGCACCCGTTCGGCGATCGCCTCGGACACCTCGAAGTGGCCCTGCTCGAAGCCGAAGTTGCCGGCCAGACCGCAGCAGCCGGAGTCCAGCACCCGGTTCTCCAGGCCCAGTCGGGCCTCGACCCGGCGGTCCGCGGCGCTGCCGAGCACCGCGTGCTGGTGGCAGTGGGTCTGGGTGACGGCGTCCAGCCGGATCCGGGGGAGCGGGGCGTCCGGGGCGTACTCGTCGATGAACTCGGCGAAGGTGCGGGTCCGGTCGGCGAGCGGGCGGCCGTCCGGGCCGAGCAGCCGGGGCAGGTCCTCGCGCAGGGTGGCGGTGCAGCTGGGGTCCAGGCCGATCACGGGGGTGTCGGCCGGGAGCCCGGCGGCCGTCAGCGCGGCCAGGCTGCGCCGCAACACCCGGCGGGCGGTGCCGAGTTGGCCGGTGGAGTACCAGGTGAGGCCGCAGCAGACCGGCCCCTGCGGCAGTCGGACGTCGAAGCCCAGGTGCTCCAGCACCTCGACGGCCGAGCGCAGCACGTCCGGCTGGAGGTGGTTGGAGAAGGTGTCCGGCCACAGCAGCACCGGCCGGGCGCCCGCCGGGGTGGGGCGGTTCGGGGCGCCGCCGTCCGGGCGGTGCCGCCGGTACCAGCGGGTGAAGGTCTCCGGCGGGAAGACCGGCAGCACCCGCCGCCGGTCGATCCCGCCGAGCCGTTTGAGCAGCGGGCCGGCCGGGGAGCGGAGCAGCGTGTTGGCCGCGCCCGGCGCGCGTTCCACCGCCCGCAGCCACAGCGGCAGCCAGCCCATCGAGTAGTGGGCGAGCGGGCGCGGCCGGTGCCGGTAGTGCTGGTGCAGGAACTCGGTCTTGTAGGTCGCCATGTCGACGTGCACCGGGCAGTCGCTCGCGCAGCCCTTGCAGCTCAGGCAGAGGTCCAGCGCCTCCCGCACCTCCGCCGAGCGCCAGCCGTCCGGGAGCGCCTCGCCGCGCAGCATCTCGGCGAGCAGCCGGGCCCGGCCCCGGGTGGAGTGCCGTTCCTCGCCGGTGGCCATGTAGCTGGGGCACATCACCCCGGTGGTCGGGTCGACGCACTTGGCGACGCCCACGCAGCGGTGCACCGCCCGGGTCAGGCTGCCGCCGTCCTGCTCGTACGGCAGGGCCAGCGGCAGCTCGCGGCGCGGGGAGGTGACGAAGCGCAGGTCGGCGTCGAGCGGGCGCGGGTCCACCAGCGCGCCCGGGTTGAGCAGGTTCCCCGGGTCCCAGATCCGCTTGAACTCGCCGAACAGGGCGATCACTTCGGGCGGGTACATGCGGGGCAGCAGCTCGCCGCGGGCCTGTCCGTCGCCGTGCTCGCCGGAGAGCGAACCGCCGTACGAGACCACCAGATCGGCCGCCTGTTCCATGAACTCCCGGAAGACCAGCACTCCTTGGGGTTCGGCCAGCGGGAAGTCGATCCGCAGGTGCACGCAGCCGTCGCCGAAGTGTCCGTACGGGACGCCGCGCAGGCCCTGCCGGCGCAGCAGGGCGCGCAGGTCCCGCAGGTAGTCGCCGAGCCGTTCGGGCGGGACGGCGGAGTCCTCCCAGCCGGGCCAGGCCTCGCCGCCTCCCGGCAGCCGGGTGACGATCCCGGCGCCGGCCTCCCGGACGGCCCACAGCTGGCGCTGCTCCACCGGGTCGGTGACCAGGGCGACGGTGGCGGAGGGCTCGCGGCGCACCGCGTCGGCGAGTTCGCGGGCGGCCTGGTAGGCCTCCAGCGCGGTGGCGCCGCCGGTCTCCAGGAACAGCCAGCACTCGCCCGCGGGCAGCCGGTCCAGCGCGGGCGGGCGAGGGCCGGCGGCGAGCAGGGCGGCGATCAGGTCGGCGGCCATGCCCTCGGCGGTCAGCGGGCGGTACGGCAGCAGCGCCGGGACGGCGTCGGCGGCGGCGCCCTCGTCGGGGTAGCCGGCCACCACCAGGGCGCGGGCCGGCGGGTCCTCGACCAGCCGGACGGTGGCGCCGAGCAGCAGCGCGCAGCTGCCCTCGGTGCCGGTCAGCGCCCGGGCCAGGTCGTGGCCGTGCTCGGGCAGCAGCGCGTCCAGCGGGTAGCCGGAGGTGCGGCGGGGCAGCCGGGGCAGGCCCTGCCGGATGACGGCCAGGTTGCGGTCGGTGAACTCCTGGAGTTCCCGGTGCAGTTGGCCGACCCGGCCGGGCAGCGCGCGGAGCGCCGCGCGGCCGTCCGGGTCGAGCCGTCCGCCGACGGTCAGTTCGGTGCCGTCGGCGAGCAGCAGCTCCAACTGCTCGACGTTGTCGGCGGTGCGGCCCCAGGCGAGCGAGTGGGAGCCGCAGGAGTCGTTGCCGATCATGCCGCCCAGGGTGCAGCGGCTGTGGGTGGACGGGTCGGGGCCGAAGCGCAGCCCGTACGGTTCGGCGGCGCGCTGGAGGTCGTCCAGTACGGTGCCGGGCTGGACCCGCGCGGTGCGGGCCTCCGGGTCGACCGCGAGCACCGCGCCGAGGTGGCGGCGGAAGTCCAGCACCACCGCGCCCGGGCCGATCGCCTGCCCGCCGATGCTCGTCCCGGCTCCGCGCGCCACCACCGGCACCCGGTACTCGCGGCACAGCGCCAGCGCGGTGCGCACGTCGTCCGGGTCGGCGGGCTTGACCACCCCGAGCGGCAACTGCCGGTAGTTGGAGGCGTCGTGGGCGTAGACCGTGCGCTCGGCGGCGCCGAAGCGGACCTCCCCGCGCAGTACGGCGGCCAGTTCACGGGCCAGTTCGGCCCCGGGCGCGGCGGACGGACGACTCACCAGGGCCTCCCAGGCAGTGGACTCCGCCGATGATCGCAGCCGGGCCCCGGTCCGGGAACCGGGCGCGACGCCGGGCTCACCCGGCTGGGGGCTACTTCCGGCCGGTGAGGGTGCCGCGGGCGATGTGGGAGAGCTTGGCGACCTCGAAGGCGGGGTAGGCGCCGCCGGCCAGCAGGGCGAACTTGATGCCCTCGCGGCCGCCGGGCTTGCGGTGGCCGGGCGGCAGGAAGCGGCGGTGGTGCTCGGCGGCGCGGTGGAAGAACTGGGGGCGTTCGGCGCGGGTGACGCAGCCGGCCAGGTCGAAGACGAACAGGTAGTGCCGGATCATCCGGACGAACAGGGCGTCGCGGACCGCGTACAGGTGGGGCTGGTCCTCCAGCAGGGCGAAGCTGCGCTCGTACTGGTCGAAGAGGTCGAAGACGCTGCTGCCCGGGCCGCCGGAGGGGTGGACGGTCTCCCGGCGCCGCAGCTGGACGCACTCGCGCGGCAGCACGGCGGCCTTGCGGGCGCCGAGCAGGGCCGCGTGCACGACCGGGACCTCCTCGTAGCGGCCGTCGGGGAAGGCCAGGCCGAGCTCCTCCCAGTGGCCGCGGCGGATCAGCCGGTCCCAGACCAGGGGCGGGGCGCCGAACAGCTCGGGCCGGTCGAAGGGGGCGAACGGTTCGGGCCCGGCTTCGGCGAGCAGGCCCTCGGCGCCGCCCGGCCAGTCCCGGTCGTTGTGGCGGCGGGAGTGGCCGAACAGCAGGACGTCCACCGGGCCGGTCTGCCGCAGCCGGTCGGCGAGCGCCTGGAGGGCGTCGCGGGGGAGCAGGTGGTCGGCGTCGAGGAACAGCAGGTGCTCGCCGGAGGCCCGCGCCGCACCCGCGTTCCGGCTCACCCCGACCCCGACGGCCGCGTTGAGGTGCAGCACCGACACCCGCGGGTGCCGTGCGGCGTACGCGTCGGCGAGCTCGCCGGCGCTCTCGGGGGAGCGGTCGGCGACCACGATCACCTCGACGTCCGCCAGGGACTGGGCGAGCAGCGAGTCCAGGCAGGTGGCGAGCTGTCCGTGCTGGTCGTAGGCGGTGAGCACGACGCTGATCAGGGGTGAGGGCATGACGCCGGAGCGTAAAAGGGCGCGCGAACCGTGGCAAAGCGCTGACGGTACGTAATTCCGAGCAATTGGCAGCAAATAGTACGAGCGTGCGCCATATCTTCACTCCGCCTGCTGGGCGTGCACACGACGACCGACGACGCCGCCGGGCCCGCGACGCGCAGTGCGTCACGGGCCCGGCGGCGTACGGGGTGCGTGCGGGGCGTGCACGGAGCGAGCCGGGGAGGTCGGCTCGGCTCGGGTCGACTCAGTACCAGTGGTGGGACTGCCAGAACGCCCAGGCGCCGCAGGGGCTGCCGTAGCGGGAGTTCATGTAGTCCAGGCCCCACTTGATCTGGGTGGCCGGGTTGGTCTTCCAGTCCGAGCCGGCCGAGGCCATCTTGGAGCCGGGCAGCGCCTGGACCAGGCCGTAGGCGCCGGAGGACGCGTTGACGGCGAGCGGGTTCCAGCTGCTCTCGCGGGCCACGATGTTGCTGAAGCACTGCAGTTGGCCGGCCGGGACGATCTGCGCGGCGATCTGCTGCGGGGTGCCGGTGGGGGCGGCGGGGAGGGCCTGGCGCTGCTGGGAGCGGGAGGCGGCGGCGTCGGCCTGGGCCTTGGCCTCGGCCTGGGCGGCGGCCTGGGCCTGCGCCTGGGCGGCGGCGTCCGCCTCGGCCTTCGCCTGGGCGTCCTGCGCGTCCCGGGCGGCCTGCTCGTCGGCGGCGGAGGCAGCGGCAGCGGTGTCGGCCTGGGCCTGGTCGGCCACCGGCTTGCCGTCCACCGTGACGGCGGCCACCGGGGCGGCGACCTCGGCGGTGCTCCCGGCCTGCGGGATGGCGAGCGCGGCGGTGGCGGCGGACGCGACCACGAGGGTGGCGACGCCGGTGATCAGGGAGTTGCGGCGGGCATGGCTGAGCTGCATGGAGCGGTCGATCCTCTTCCGTCGGGGGCCGTGCCGGGGGTGCCGGGCGCGGCGCATCGCACGGGCTCCGGGTGAGCGGGGCCCGCGCGGCCGTCCGGGACGGCAGTGGCGCCCCGGCCGGAAAGGGCTGGGGCGGGCGGGCTGCGCACGGCGGACGGGGCCGGCCGGCGCTGCCTGGCGACGGGCCATTCTTGGCAGGGCCGGAGACGGCTGGCAAAGGCGCCAGCTACTACGGCGGGTAGTGGCTGCGCGGAGGCCGGAGCCCGGCCGAACGGATGCTTTGAGAGTATTTGTCCGTTTTGTCATCCACGGGTCACGGACGGGCGGCACCGGCGGAAGGTGAGGCCGGGAGGCTCGGTGGCCTGCGATCTTCAGGCCGGGACCGAGGCCGGACCGGGCGGCCGGGCGGCGGTGGACGGCGCCGCGGGGCGGGTGTGCCGACCCTGACAACTATCCAGGGCAGTAGACGGTGAACCCGCTGTGGGCGGGCTCACACGCGTGCGGCGCCGATGTCGACGCAGTGTGACGGATCAGTGGCGACCCGACGACCACCCGACGGCGGCCGGGCGGTCCGGGCGGTGCGCCCCCGGCGCTCGGCCCGGCGGCGGCCGTGAACGGCACCGGGCCCGGGAGCCTCCGCAACGGCTCCCGGGCCCGGCGTACCGGTGCGACGTGGACGGGTCAGGAGCCCGCCACCGCCGCCGCCCGCCGCCGACGTCGGCCCACCACGGCCGCGGCGCCGAGCACGATCGCCGCGGCGACCAGCGACAGGTACATCTGCTTGCGTCCGTCGGCGTCGGTGAACATGTACACCACGACGAAGCCGATCATGCCGATGGCCACCCAGGTGAGATAGGGGTACAGCCACATCCGGACGGTGTGCCGCTCGGGCATCTCGCGCTCGATGATCTTGCGCATCCGCAGCTGGGTGGCGCAGATGACCAGCCAGACGAAGAGCGCCACCGCGCCGGAGGAGTTCAGCAGGAAGGAGAACACGGTGTTCGGCGAGGTGTAGTTGAAGAAGACGGCGACGAAGCCGAACACCACCGAGGACAGGATCGCCACCCGGGGCACGCCGCGGCTGGTCACGGTCGCGAAGGCCTTCGGCGCGTCCCCGCGCTGGCCCAGCGAGAAGGCCATCCGGGAGGCGGTGTACATCCCGGAGTTGAGGCAGGAGAGCACCGCCGTCAGCACGATCACGTCCATCACCTGGCCGGCGTGCGGGATGCCCACGTGGTTCAGCACCGCCACGTACGGGTTGGCCTTGACGTCGGCGGAGTCCCACGGCAGCAGGGTCACCACCAGCAGGATCGAGCCCAGGTAGAAGATCCCGATCCGCCAGATCACGCTGTTGGTGGCCTTGCTGACCGCCTTCTCCGGGTCCTCCGACTCGCCGGCCGCCAGGGTGACGATCTCGCTGCCCATGAAGGCGAAGACCACCGTGAGCATGCCGGTGAACACCGCGCCCACGCCGTTCGGCAGGAAGCCGCCGTGGCCGGTCAGGTTGGTGGCGCCGACCGCGTGGGTGCCGGGCAGCAGGCCGAAGGCGGCGAGGACGCCGATCACCAGGAAGGCGGCGATGGCCACCACCTTGATCCCGGCGAACCAGAACTCGAACTCGCCGTAGGAGGCGACCGAGAACAGGTTGGTGGCGGTCAGCACCCCCATCACGATCAGTGCCCAGCCCCACTGGGGCACGCCCGGCACCCAGTTGTTGAGGATCTTGGCCCCGGCGGTCGCCTCGACCGCGAGCACCACGACCCAGAAGAACCAGTAGAGCCAGCCGATGGTGAACCCGGCCCAGCGGCCCAGCGCGCGGTCCGCGTACGCCGAGAAGGAGCCGCTCTGCGGGTCGGCCGCGGCCATCTCGCCGAGCATCCGCATCACCAGCACCACCAGCACGCCGGCCAGGGCGTAGGAGAGCAGGATGCCGGGGCCGGTGGTCGCGATGCCCGCGCCGGAGCCGACGAACAGGCCGGCCCCGATCACCCCGCCGATGGCGATCATCGACAGGTGGCGGTTCTTGAGCCCGGCCTTCAGGTGGCCGTCGCCACCGTGACCGACCGGGCCGAGCTGGTGGGGGATTCGGGTGGTGTCCGCCGCCTGCTTGGTGGTGTCCGCACTCATGGAGGGTGTCCTCTGCTTTCCAGCGCGGCATGACCCCCGGCTCGTCGCGCCGGAGGGTGGGGGACAGACCCGCGCATTGCGGTGCAACCTAACTTCTCCGCCCGGGTAGCGGAACAGCCCCTCGGTAACTGTTCGCTCACCGGACACGAAAGGCCAGGTCAGAGTGGGTGAAATGGTGGCGAAAAAGGCTCAAATCTGACCCATCGTCACCATGGCGGGAACCCGCCAGGCGCCACGGGGGCCGGATCCCGCACCCGGATCCGAGGGCCGGCCCGCACCCGGCTCCGAGCGCTGTGGCCGATCCGGGCGAACGCGCGCACAGTGGGAACCATGCAGACCACCTGGAAGGGGACGATCAGCTTCGGTCTGGTCAGCATCCCCGTCCACCTCTACTCCGCGACCCAGGAGCACGACGTCCCGCTGCACCAGGTGCACGCCAAGGACGGCGGCCGGGTGCGGATGAAGCGGTACTGCGAGCAGGAGGAGAAGGAGGTCCCGTACGCCGAGATCGCCAAGGGCTACGAGTCCCCCGACGGCCGGACGGTCACCCTCAGCGACGAGGACCTGGCCGACCTGCCGCTGCCCAGCAAGAAGGTCATCGACGTGCTGGCCTTCGTGGACGCCGGCGAGATCGACCCGCTGATGTTCTCCAAGGCCTACTACGTGGGCGTCGCCGACAAGGCGGCCGCCAAGCCGTACGCCCTGCTGCGCGACGCGCTGGTGGAGTCCGGGCAGATCGCGGTCACCAAGATCGCGCTGCGCACCCGGGAGTCGCCCGCCGTGCTGCGGGTGCACGATGGGACGCTGGTGCTGCAGACCTGCATCTGGCCCGACGAGGTCCGCCCGGCGGCCGGGATCGCGCCCGAGGAGGACGTCGCGGTGCGGCCGCAGGAGCTCAAGATGGCGCGCTCGCTGATGGACACCCTCTCCGAGGACTTCGACCTCTCCCAGCTGCACGACGACTACCAGCAGGCGTTGCAGCAGGTGATCACCGCCCGGCTGGAGGGGGTCGAGCTCCCGCACGAGGAGGAGCCCGGCGGGGCGCCGGACAACGTGATCGACCTGATGGAGGCGCTGCGCAGCAGCCTCAAACGGGCCAAGGGCGGGCGGGCGACGGCCGCGGCGGCCCCGGAGCCGGAGGAGCAGCCCGCGCCCCGCAAGCGCGCCGCGACGAAGCGGACCACCGCCGCCGCGACGAAGCGGACCGCCGCCGCCGCGACGAAGCGGACCGCCGCCGCCGGGGCGGCCGGAAAGGCCGCCCCGGCGAAGAAGACCACCACCCGCAAGTCCCCGACCCCGCGCAAGGCCTCCTGACCGCGCGGGCCGGGGAGTCCCTCCCCCGACGAACGCAGGAGATCCCGATGGACCTGCTCACCTACAAGGAGCTCGACAGCGGCCCCGACGCCCCGAAGAACCCGGGCCTGGGCTACCGGGCCTGGCACTGGCTGCTCAGCCTCAGCCCCACCGTGGTGACCTTCATGGTCGCGCTCTCGATCGGCCTGCTCATGGTCGAGGTCCAGACGGAGTGGGCCCCGATGATCGGGCTGATGGCCTTCTTCTGGCTGCTGACCTTCATCGCGCTGGCCGGCATGGTCGCCCGCTGGGCGACGCCCGGCGGGGGCAGGCACCGGATGACGGCCTCCTGACGGCGGGTCGGGCCCTCGGCGGGCTCAGCCGATCCACACCGTGGTCACGTTGCAGAACTCCCGGATGCCGTGCCCGGACAGCTCCCGTCCGAAGCCCGAGCGCTTGACGCCGCCGAAGGGCAGCGCCGGGTGGGAGGCGGTCATGCCGTTGAAGAACACCCCGCCGGCCTGGACGTCCCGGACGAAGCGCTCCTGCTCGTCCGGGACGGTCGTCCAGACGTTGGAACTGAGCCCGAACGGGGTGTCGTTGGCCAGTGCCACCGCCTCGTCCAGGTCGGCGACCCGGTAGACGGTGGCGACCGGGCCGAAGGTCTCCTCCTGGTGGATCCGCATCGCCGGGGTGATCCCGGTCAGCACGGTCGGCTCGTAGAAGTAGCCGGTGTCCCAGCCCATCGGGCGGTTGCCGCCGCACTCCACCCGGGCGCCGTGCGAGCGGGCGTCCTCGACCAGCTCCTCCAGGTCGTCCCGGCCCTGTCGGCTGGCCAGCGGGCCGACGTCGGTGGCCTCGTCCATCGGGTCGCCGATCCGCAGTCCGCGCATCGCCTCGGTGAAGTCGGCGGTGAAGCGGTCGTAGACGTCGGTGTGCACGATGAAGCGCTTGGCGGCGATGCAGGACTGGCCGTTGTTCTGCACCCGGGCCCGGACCGCGGTGGCCACCGCGGCCGCCAGGTCGGCGCTCGGCAGCACCACGAACGGGTCGCTGCCGCCCAGTTCCAGCACCGCCTTCTTCACCTCGTCCGCGGCGGTGGCGGCGACCGCCCGCCCGGCCGGCTCGCTGCCGGTCAGGGTGACGGCGACCACCCGGCGGTCCCGGACCACCCCCTCGACCGCGCCCGAACCGATCAGCAGGGTCTGGAAGCAGCCCTCCGGGAAGCCGGCCCGCCGGAACAGCTCCTCGATGGCGAGCGCGGTGCGCGGCACGTTGGAGGCGTGCTTGAGCAGGCCGACGTTGCCCGCCATCAGGGCCGGCGCGGCGAACCGGATCACCTGCCAGAACGGGAAGTTCCACGGCATCACGGCGAGCACCGGCCCGAGCGGACGGTAGCGGACGTACGCGCGGGCGGCCCCGCTGTCGGCCACGTCGGCCGGGTCGGGGTGCTCGTCGGCCAGCAGCGCCTCGGCGTGGTCGGCGTACCAGCGCATCGCCTTGGCGCACTTGGCGGCCTCGGCCCGGGCGGCGGCGAGCGGCTTGCCCATCTCCTCGGTCATCGTGCGGGCGACCGCCTCCTGCTCCCGGTCCAGCAGGTCGGCCGCGCGGTGCATCAGCTCGGCGCGGGCGGCGAAGGGGGTGCTGCGGTAGCCGTGGAAGGCGGCCTCGGCGCGGGCCAGCCGCCGCTCGATCCCGGCCGCGTCGAGCGCTTCGAAGGTCTGGACGATCTCGCCGGTCGCGGGGTTGACGCTGGCGATGGGCATGCGGGGCTCCCAGAGGGTGTCAGGGTCCGGTGCGTCTGCCCTCACACCCTCCCCGACGGCCCGCCCCCGGGCGCGCCACCGCGACCCCCGGCGTGTCCCCTCCGGGCCGGGCGCGGCACGGTGTCGCCGGGCCGGCGGGCGTCACTCCGGCAGCGACTCCACCCGGGCGGCCGCCTCCCGGGCCCGGGCGCCGGCCCTGGTCCGCGCCGCGGTGACCTGGCGGCCGGGGAAGCGGTGCAGGTACTCGGCCTCCAACTCGCCGGTGCGCAGCGTGTGCCGGTTCAGCGCCTCCTCCGAGCCGTACAGGAAGGTCTCGTGGCGGGTGCGGTGCAGCTGTTCCAGCTCGTGCAGCAGGGTGTCGTTGCCCAGGGCGTGCGCGGAGACGCCCGCAGGCCGGATGTGCGGGTCGTTGGCGTGCCGCATCTCGGTACCTCCTCGGCCGAAGCCCCCTCCTACAGTGTCCGGTGCCCGGCGCCGGCGCACCCGTTCGCGCTTCGGGGGACAGACAAGAGAAGTTGTAAAAGGAGTGTCGTACAAGAGCTCTTGTGGATATCCTCCGGGGCATGGACGACACCATCGGGCAACCGCGCGGCGCCCGGGAGATCCAGGACTCCCGGGTGCTCGCCGCCCTCACCCACCCGCTGCGCCGCCGACTGATCGACCTGCTCAAGGTCGACGGCCCGGCCACCGTCGGAAAGCTGGCCGAACGCACCGAGCAGGCGGTCGGCAACGTCAGCCACCACCTCAAGGTGCTCGCCGAGAGCGGACTGATCGAGGAGGCGCCCGAGCTCGCCCGGGACCGGCGCGAGCGGTGGTGGCGGCTGGCCGACCGCGAACTCAGCTGGACCAGGGCCGACTTCGACGGCGACCCGGTCACCGAGGCGGTCGCCGAGGCGGCCGGATCGATCCTGCTGGAACGCCAGGTGGAGCTGGTCCGCGAGTGGTCCGTACGGCGCGGCGGCTACCCGGCCGACTGGCGGGACGGCTGCTCGGTGGCCACCCAGAGCTGGCTGCGGCTCACCCCCGAGGAGGCCCGGGAGCTGGCCGCCGACCTGCACGCGGTGATCCAGAAGTGGGCGCACCGGCCGGTGCCCGAGGACGGGCACGAGCGCGAGACCGTCCTGGCCTTCGCCCACAGCGTCCCGGCCAGGCCGTGACCGCCGCCCTCGCCCCGGCCCCCGAGAATCCCCGACTCCGGTCGCGCCGGGGGCTGTTCGCCCAGCACGACTTCCGACTGCTCTGGGCCGGCCAGACCGTCAGCCGCCTGGGCAGCAGCGTCACCACCGTCGCGCTGCCGCTGGTCGCGGTGCTCACCCTGGACGCCGGGCCGCTCGCCACCGGACTGCTGACCGGCGCGGTCTGGCTTCCCTGGCTGCTGTTCGGCCTGCCCGCCGGGGTGTGGGTCGGCCGGGCGCCCCGGCGGGCGGTGATGATCGGCTGCAACCTCGGCTCCGCCGCGCTGTTCGCGAGCGTGCCGCTGGCGGGTTGGTTCGGCGTCCTGACACTGGCGCAGCTGCTGGCCGTGGCCTTCCTCAGCGGGGTATCGGCGGTGTTCTTCGGCGCCGCCGAACAGGCCTACCTGCCCGAACTGGTGGCGCCGGAGGACCTGATCGAGGGCAACGCCAAACTGGAGGGCAGCGGCTCGGCGGCCGAGGTCGCCGGCCGCGGACTGGCCGGGTTGACCGTCCAACTACTGGGCGCGGCAACCGGGTTGCTCATCGACGCGGTGAGCTTCCTGATCGCCGCCGGCACCCTGCTGCGGATCCGCGCCCGCCCCGGGCCGGTGGCCCCGGCCCGGACCGGCTTGCTCCGGGAGGTCCGGGAGGGGCTGTCCTTCCTGCTGCGCGACCCCTACCTACGGGCCTTCCTGGGCTTCGGCGCGGCCGCGAACTTCGCACTGATGGGGTACCAGGCGATCCTGGTGCTGTTCCTGGTCCGGGCGGCCGGGATCGCCCCCGGCTGGGTCGGCGCCCTCGCCTCCGCCGCCGCGGTCGGCGGCGTGCTCGGCGCGCTGGCGGCCCGTCCGCTGTGCCGCCGGCTGGGCACGGCCCGCGCGGTGCGGATCGTGCTGCTCACCGCCGTACCGCTCGGGCTGCTGATGCCGCTGGCCGGGCCGGGGTTCGGCACGGCGCTGTACGTCGTCGGCGCGGTCGGCGTGGTCGCGGCGGTGGTGCTCTGCAACGTGGTGCTCGGCAGCTTCCGGCAGTCCTACACCCCGCCGGAGCTGCTCACCCGGGTGTCGGCCGGGTCGATGTTCGTCGTCCACGCCACCATCCCGCTCGGCGCCCTGGCCGGCGGCGAGCTGGGCGAGGCGATCGGGCTGCGGGCGACCATGTGGGTGATGACCGGGCTGCTGGTGATGACCGGGACGCTGCCGCTGTTCTCCCCGCTGCGCACCCTGCGGGAGCTGCCCACGACACCCCCGCAGATCGGGGCGATCGTAGGATGAATTCCGTACCTTCAGCCTCATTCCCCGACAGCTCGGACAGATCGCACATGCCGCTTCCCAAGGCCGAACTCCACCTGCACATCGAAGGCACCCTCGAACCCGAGCTCGCCTTCGCCCTCGCCGCCCGCAACTCCGTCGCGCTGCCGTACGCCGACACCGAGGAACTGCGGAAGGCCTACTCCTTCAGCGACCTGCAGTCCTTCCTGGACCTCTACTACGCGCTGATGGCCGTGCTGCGCACCGAGCAGGACTTCGCCGACCTCGCCGACGCCTACCTGGCCCGGGCCGCCGAGCAGGGCGTGCGGCACGCGGAGATCTTCTTCGACCCGCAGGCGCACACCGCACGCGGGGTCCCGCTCGGCACGGTGGTGGACGGGCTGACCCGGGCGCTGTCCCGCAGCGAGCAGCGGTACGGCATCAGCACCCAGCTGATCATGTGCTTCCTGCGCGACGAGTCCGCCGAGTCCGCGCTGGAGACCTTCGAGGCCGCCCGCCCGTACTTCGACCGGATCGCGGGCATCGGCCTGGACTCGGCCGAGGTGGGCAACCCGCCGGCCAAGTTCCGCGAGGTCTACCGCCGGGCCGCCGAGGCCGGACTGCGGCGCGTCGCCCACGCGGGCGAGGAGGGCCCGGCCTCGTACATCACCGAGGCGCTGGACGTGCTCGGCGTCGAGCGGATCGACCACGGCCTGCGCTGCCTGGAGGACGGCGAACTCGTCGCCCGACTGGTCCGTGAGCAGGTCCCGCTCACCCTCTGCCCGCTCTCCAACGTCCGGCTGCGCTGCATCGACACCCTCGCCGACCACCCGCTGCGCGAGATGCTCGACGCCGGCCTGCTGGTCACCGTCAACTCCGACGACCCGGCCTACTTCGGCGGCTACGTCGAGGACAACTTCCGCGCCGTCCGGCAGGCCCTGGCCCTCGACCAGGAGACCCTGCGCCGGCTCGCCGCCAACTCCTTCCGGGCCTCCTTCATCGACGACCGGCGCCGGGCCGAACTCCTCGCCGAGGTAGCGGAGTTCACCTTCCCGCCGATCGAGGGCTGAGGTCCTCAGCCCAGCCGGGACGGGCCGCTGCGGGCGTAGTGCAGCAGGGTCACGCCGCTGGTGAAGCGGTGGGTGTCCAGCAGGTCGAGCGGGACGGGGTGCCCGGTGGGGCGGAACAGCAGGGTGCCGCCGCCCAGGACGACGGGGTGGACGTAGATCCGGAACCCGTCGACCAGGTCCTGGGCCAGGAAGGACCCGGCCAGCTCGCCCCCGCTGAGCGAGAGGTCGCCGCCGGGGCCGGCGGTCAGGGCGGCGACCGTCTCCGGGGTGACCTCGCGGACGACGGAGGTGTTCCAGTCGGCGCGGTCGAGGGTGCGGGAGAAGACCGTCTTCGGCATCCCCCGCCAGAGGGCCGAGAACTCCCGCACCGCGTCGTCGGCGCCCGGATCCTGGTCGGCGGTGGGCCAGAACGCGGCCATCAGCTCGTGGGTGCGCCGGCCGGAGACGAAACCACCCATCCGGGCGAGTTCGCGGTTGAAGTGGGTGAGCAGCTCGTCGTCGACCCGGCTCCAGCCGAGGTCGTGGTCCGGGCCCTCGAAATAGCCGTCCAGGGAGATGTTGGCGATGAGGACGATCTTGCGTCGCATGGCGGCCTCGCCGGGGGAGAGCCGGCCACCCCCGGCCGTTGGTCGGCCGGGGGCGGCGGACGGGGGTCAGAGCAGGGTGCTCCAGTAGTACCAGAACCGGTTGAGCACCAGCAGCGCGATCACCGCGTACCAGAGCACCGGAACCACCCAGTGGTAGCGCGCCGCCTCCCGCACGACCGTGCGCGCCCGCGGGCCGACCGGGATGACGCCGGAGCGCAGGTTGTGCAGGGTGGTGTACCAGAACAGCGGGACCATCGCGGCCCACACCACCATGCAGTACGGGCAGAGCGCGCCGATCCGGTACAGCGCCTGGTACATCAGCCAGGTCACGAAGCCGATCCCGAAGACCGTCCCGGCCTGCAGCCCGAGCCAGAACCAGCGCCGGTACGACGCCCCGGCGAGCAGCCCGGCGCCGATCGCGACCACCACCCCGAAGGCGGCCAGGCCGATCAGCGAATTGGGGAAGCCGAAGGCCTCCGCCTGCTCGCTGCGCATGATCGAACCGCAGCTGATGATCGGGTTGATGTTGCAGCTGGGGACGTAGGACGGGTCCTTCAGCAGGCGGATCTTGTCCAGGGTGAGGACCGACGAGGCGAACAGGCCGACCGCGCCGCCGACCAGCAGCAGCCAGGCGAACGGACGGCTCGCGCCGAAGGTCCGCGGGGAGGCCAGGGGTGTCGTCACCCGGTCACCTGCTTGACCATGGCGGTGAACTGCTCGGGCGAGACGGCCTTGCCGTTGGTGAGCACGTCCAGCTTCTTGCCGTCGAGCTTGACGGTCGGGGTGCCGGTGACGTCGCTCTTGTTGAACTCGTCGTTCACCTTGGCCGCCCACGGCGCGTAGGTGCCGTCCTGGACGGCCTTGACGAAGGCGTCCGTCTTCAGCCCGGGCACCTGGCCGGCCAGGTCCAGGATGTGGTTGACGTCGCCGAAGGCGTCGCTGCGCTCGTCGGGCTGGTTGGCGTAGAGGACGTCGTGGAAGGCCTTGAACTTGTCCACGCCCTCGTTCAGCGCTGCCCCGGCGGCGGCCAGCGCGGTGCGGGAGCCCTTGCCGCCCAGGTTGTTGTCCAGGAACGTGGCCAGGTGGTACTCGATCTTGTACGTGCCGTCGTCGGCCAGCTGCTGGACGGCCTTGCCGGTGGTGGTCTCCAGCTGCTCGCAGAACGGGCAGCGGAAGTCCTCGTAGACCTCCAGGGTGTGCGGGGCGTCGGCCTTGCCGTAGGTGATCACGGTGCCGTTGCTGCCGCCCGCGTTGGCGGGGACGACCAGCGGGCCGCTCGCGCCGGCGGTCGAGGAGGAGCCGGAGGAGCCGCCGACGGCGAAGGCCACACCCGCCGCGAGGGCGAGCACGGCGACGGAGGCGCCGCCGACCACCACCCGGCGGCGGATCCGGTCGGAACGCTCGGCCTCGGCGCGGGCGGCGCGCATGCGCTCGGTGGCGTTGGTCTTCTGGCTGGTCTTGCGGGTGTTGCTCATGGGGTGTCGTCCTGTGCTCTCGGGCGTACGGGTGCGCGACGCGACCGGGATCCGGCCCGCGTTGTGGAGAGGAGGACCGTCGAGGGAAAGCGCTCAGACGGCCGGGACGAACACCGGTGGACCACGGCGGACGGCCGGGCGGACCACGACGTCCTCGACGGGGACCAGCACGCGACTGGCCCGGGGGAACGGCACCCGGAGCACCGGACGGGCCGGGACGGGCGCGGCCAGCAGCCGCAGCCAGCGGGCGGCCGCCGGGAGGTGCCGGTGCAGGAACTCGCCCAGCATCCGGAGCGCCGCGGAGAGGCCTGCCAGGGCGGCGTCGGTACGGCGCAGCCAGAAGGCCCCGGCCAGGGCGATCGCTGTGTGCAGCACGACCAGGAGCAGGACGCCGGTCTGCTCGGACACGCCGTGGCCCAGGAGGAAGCCGCCGAGCGAGCCGCCGCCGCAGAGCAGCGGCCGGAGGCCGTGCGCGGCATCGGGCGGCAGGGACGGACAGGAGCGCTGGGCCAGGTCGAACAGGGCGCTGACGCCCAGCTGCAGCGGCACGAAGGCCGCGGCGATCGCGGGGTAGCCGCGTTCGCGGCCGGCCAGGGCGAGGGCGAGCGCGAAGACGGCGGCGGAGGCCAGGGCCATCGTGCCGACCGGCAGCGTACGGCCGGTGACCAGCACCTGGCCGAGCCCGGCGAGCAGCACGACCAGCGCGGCGAAGACCGCCGCGCGGAGCGTCCTGGTGACCGGGCCGATGTCCATGGCATCCGAGTCTGCCACAGGTTGAATGTGGAACGGTCTCGGTGGTGGCGGGCTGTGAACAGCCTCACCACCCGTGCTGAGCTGGGCTTATGCGGATCTTACGGGGGTGGGGGAGCGGGGGCGGGGTGGTGGTCGAGGTGGTGGTCGGCGGCGGTCACGCGGGCCTCCAGCAGGTCGCGGAAGTGTTCCAGGTCGCTGCGGACGGCCCGCTCGATCGTGCCGGCCTGGGCGAAGCCGCGGGGGCCGCCGAACTCGCGGTGGACCGCCTCCGGGTCGTACTCCAGGCGGATCTGGAGGCGGGTGTGCCGGGGGTCGAGGGGGAGCAGGGCGAAGGCGCCGCTCAGGTGGACGGAGTCCAGGGTGCGCCAGGCCATCACCCGGCCCCGGCCGTGGTCGGTGATCTCGGTGTCCACGGAGCGCTCGGTGCCGCCGACCTTCAGGGCGAGGTGGGCGTGGTTGCGGCCGTGGGGGTGGGCGGTGCGGACGCCGTCGACGAACCGGGGGTACTCGTGGACCCGGTGCAGTTGCTGCCAGGTGGCGAGGACGGGGGCGGCGATGTCGATCTGTTCTTCGAGGGTGGTCATGAGGGCCTCCTCCGGGTCCAGCCTGCGCTTGTGGGGGGTGGGGGGCAAAGCGGGGTTCTGGTTTTTCGGGGGGCTTTCGGGAGGGTGGGTGGCCGGGGGCGGTTCCGGGGGTGGGTGGTGCGGGGGGTGGGGGGTTTTTGG